>DJQB01000005.1 GCA_002439875.1 Bacteroidales bacterium UBA6397 | reverse complement strand
ACATTCTCTGAATTATAGAACACTCCGTTTTGTGACGCGGACAGAAGGATTCTCTCTTTCGGGACTCCTTGCTCAAGGGCATCGTCCATCACGTTCCGAAGGTCGTACGGATTTTCAATGGTCTCGGTGGCGAGGACGAAGAGGTCAATCTTCGCGATGTCCTCGGAGGCTATGAAAACCGGATCGCCTTCAAAGACAAGAATCTGGCTTTCGGATTTCGCGGAGGACAGTCTTCCCACCGCCTCGGATGCGGTTTCCTTGGATGTGGCTGTGAATGAGTAGCCGTCAAGGGCATTCTCCTTCACGGTGGCCACCGCCTTGTCGATGGTCGCCGAGGCGTTCTGTGCCGCGGCAAGGTCAACCTGGCAGATGACCTTGATGTCCACGGCCTTCATTCTCGCCATGTCCTCGGCGTCATATTCGGAGAAATTCTCTCCGTTGGTCAGGCTCACGATGTCGAGGCTGTCAGGAAGGCTTCTCAGGCTGCCTCTCTCGTTCTGCACTCCCTGTGGGGAATTGGCGAAGCGGACATAGACCAGCTTGTGCGGGCGGCTCTTGTAGGCGCGCACCCTCGCCTGATAGTCAGCCCATTCCTTCGGGCTTGCCTCCCACGGCATTGTCTCTTCGATGCTCACGCTCTCGACCTTGGTCCAGTCGGAGCAGGACGCGAGAAGCAGCGCGGAAGAGGCGATGGCCAGCGTTATTTTCAATATATTCTTCATTTTCTGTTATTTTATCAGGTTGTACGGTTTGCAGTCCCACCAGACGCGGGTCGCGAAAGTGTCCCCGCTTCCATCGATTGATTCAGAGTCAAGGGCGGAGATCGCCTCACCGAGATTGGCCCCGTTGCCGGTGTATTCCTCCACCGGGTAGGTCAGCCTTCTTGCGTGACGCTCAAGGTCAACATTGTCCGGCCCAAGGTTCTGCGGAGCCGGAAGCAGTTTCGGGTAGCCTGTCCTGCGGTACTCTGCCCAGGCCTCGTTGCCGAGCGGGAAGATGGCGATCCATTTCTGGGTGATGATCTGCTCCAGATTGGTCTCCTCGTCCCCTTTGTCGTCCCATGCGATCCTGCACTCGGAGGTCTTGGCTGTGGCACTGTACTTGCCGAGCGGATCGATGTACTGCGCCGGGGTGCTGGTGGCGTCGGTGATGTAGGCCTCCGCTCCGGATGCTCCTCTCTCGGCGAACGAAAGCCTTATTCCGTTCTCGTAGCATTCCTTGGCCTTGGCTCTGTCACCCGCAAGGCGGAGGTTGTACTCGGCCAGAAGGAAGCTGACCTCAGCGGCGTTCATCCAGAGGATCGGGCTGTCTGACTCCACGATGAGGTTTGAATATGCCTCTATGGCCTCGCTCTTCTTGGCGACGGTGGAGCCTATGCGGATCCCGACGAACTGCGGGTTTGCCCCGGTGCTTTTCAGGAACATCCGCTCAAGCCTCGGGTCGTTGTAGCCTGTCATGTAGCAGAGGATGTCCGCCCCGACGCGATGGTCGTTCCAGCTGTTGTAGATGAGCGTCATCCGGTTCTCGCTCGGATGCATACAGGCGTTGTCCTCATTGGTTAGGATAAGCCCTGAGGTGATCGCCTCCTCAGCCTTTTTCCTAGCGAGTTCCGGGGCCTTGTAGCTGACGCGCATCGCCATCCTGAGCTTAAGGGAGTTGGCGTATTTCAGCCACTGGGCGATGTTGCCTGAATACACCCTGTCGTAGGTGCTCCATCCGGATGCCGGGAGGGAAGTGTTGTCAGCGAATGCCTCGATGGCTCCGTCAAGTTCCTCGAAGAGCTCGTTGTAAACAGTCTCCTGAGGGTCGTATTTCACGGTGATCTTTTCCGTGCGGAGGATGTCGCTGTACGGGATCGGGCCGTAGTTGTCGGTGAGCCTCTGCATCACGGCGACCCTGTAGAGAGACGCGAACGCCCTCGCGACCTCGTCCTCCGTTCCGCCTATTATCCCCCTGTACGGGGCGTAGAGTTCGGTGATGATGTCCGAGAATGTGGTCTTGCGCCAGTCCACTGATGGATTGAAGGTCTCGAAGCGAGCCTGCCAAGTGTCCACGGTGCTCCCGATGTAGCCACCGAACGGCCCTCCGGAGAGGCTCTCGATGAACTGGTACTGGTGCTCCTCGACAGGGACGACGAGACTCTGGAGCGCGAGGACCTTCGTCCCCGTGCGGTAGTTCTTCGCCTCCATCTGTCCGGAGGTGACCTGGTTCGGGTTGGTGTTGAGCTTCTCGAAGCGGTCCGTGCATGAGCCTATAGTCAGGGCGAGACACAGGCAGACGGCACTGAATGGTCCCGTTCCGCTAAGCAGGCTCTTTGTTGAATGGAGAAACTTGATATTCATAATGTTGTGTTTCATAAAATATTCCTCCGTCATTTTAGAAGTCAAGTTTGACATTGAGTCCGAGGCTTCGGAGCGACGGCATCATAAAGTAGTCTATGCCCTGGTAGTTGTTGCCGGTGGAGGCGACGGACTCAGGGTCGAACGGTGCCTTGCACCAGATCATCCAGAGGTTGTGCCCCACGAGTGACAGGGTGAGTGCTGCCTTGTCCTTGAACCATTTGCGCGGCATGGTGTAGCCCAGTGAGAGTTCCTGGAGCCGGAAGTTGGTGGCGTCGTAGGTGTAGTACTGCGGAAGACCGCTCTGCGAGCCGATCTTCTGGTACCATTTCTGTGCAGAGACCATCTGCCTGCCGTTGACGAGGACTCCTCCGGCGTCCCTTGCGTCAGCGCTTGCCTTCGACACTCCATAGAGGTCGAGGTTGGCCTGGGTGGCGGAGTAGCAGACACCTCCAATGCGTCCGCTGACGAGAAGGCCGAGGTGCAGCCCCTTCCATGTGAAGTCATTGCGCCACGCGAGGTTATATTCAGGGAACACGCTTCCGAGGAACAGTTCCTCTCCGTTGTCAGCGATGCTTACCTCTCCATTGTCGTCAAGCTCAATGTAGCCGTAGTTGTTTCTTTTCAGGCTGGAAGTCGTGTAAAGGTCTCCGAGCGTGCCTCCCTTGCGGAGGATGTACTTGGCCTTTCCCAGAGCCTTTATCTCCAGCTTGTCAAGGTCGAGGCTCTCCCCGGTGACAGGGTTGACAGCCCCGTCGGCGAGGTCGCGGATCTCGTTCCTGTTCCTGCTGAAAGTGAAACCGCTGTCCCAAGTGAAGCCGCCCCAGGTGTGGTTGTAGCCGATGCTTGCCTCGATTCCTGTGTTCCTGACGCTGCCTGTCTGGAGGTAGATGGTCGTGTAGGAAGAGGACGGCGGGAGTGACGGGTCGAAGGTCTGGTTGTAGGTGTCAGCGAGGTACCAGGAGACATTCACGCTGAGATCCTGCCAGAGTCTGGCCTCTATTCCGACCTCGTAGGTGAGTGTCCTTTCGGGCTTCAGATCTCCGATAGGGTAGTGCGTCTTGTCCTTCCAGATCCTGTTCGTGGCGTCATATTCATAGGTCGGGATTGTCAGGAACCTTGGAAAAGGCATTCCGACAGATGCTATTGAGCCACGAAGCTTGAGGTAGCTTAGCGCGCCCGTCTCCCAGACAGACGTAGGGACCCACGAGAGTCCGACTGACGGGTAGAAGAAGGACTTCGTCGAGGAGCCGGCGAGCTGTGAAGCCCAGTCGTTGCGCCCGGTGGCGGTGAGGTAGAGCATCTTTTTCCACCCGATCTCAACGCTGCCGAAGACGGACTGCGTCTCATCGTTCCAACCGCTCTTTGAAGCCCGTTTCTTGGTGTCATCGAGGTCGAAGACATTGAACACGTTGGCAAGGCCGTTCTCCTGAATCGGCCCGCCGTAGCGCAGCTCATCGGTGCCGATGTTGTTGTAGGACGCTCCGAGGTTGGCGACGATGCTCCAGTCCTTGCCGAGCGTCTTGTTGACGTTCAGTATGATGTCGGCGTAGGTCTGCTTGTCGTAGGCGCGCGCCTCGGTGTAGTGTCCGTTGCCCCCTCCTTCAGTAAGAGTCGCGTTCGATGAAGCGTAGAGCTTTTGGGTGAACAGGTTGTCAGCGTTGTCTATGCGCACGCGCCCCGCCACGTTAAGCCATTCGAGGATGTCGTAGCTTGCGGAGAATGACATCATGTAGCGCTTCTTGTCGTTGTTGCGCAGGTTGCGGTAGTTGATCCAGTAAGGGTTCTGCATCCTGAGGTCGCCTTCAAGGTCAGTGCTCCAGAACTGTTCCATCAGCTTCGTCCCGGCGTTGTACCTCTCGAAGTTGCGGTACACATCGAAGTTGTCGCCCCTCGGAAAGAGGTAAACCGGCACGAGCGGGTTTGAGTACACTCCCTGGTTGGTCATATTCTGGTCCTTCTGGATGATGTAGCTCGCACCCGCATCGATCTTCAGCCTGTCCTTCAGGAAGTAGCTTGTGTTGCGGAATGTGAAGTTGTAGCGGTCGTACCTGTTGTTCGGGATGATGCCGTCGGAGTTGACGGCGGCTGCCGAGAAGTACGTCTGGTTCTTGTCCGTTCCTCCGCTGACAGAGAACGCGTTGGTGTAGGTGCTTCCCGTCTCGAAATAGTCCTCCGGCGAGTAATTGTAGCGGGCTGATTCAGGAATATACGGCCCCCAGCTGTAGGTGCCGCTGTTGCCTGTCTTCCCGTTGAGTCCAGTGCCGTAGGAGTTCTGGAACTCCGGAAGGCGGAACGGGGAGAGGAACTCGGTGTTGGATGAGAAGCTGGCCTTCATGTTGCCCGACTGTCCCTTCTTCGTGGTGATCATCACGGCGCCGTTGGCGGCCTCCGAGCCGTAAAGCGCCGCGGCGGCAGCGCCGGTCAGGACGGAGATGCTCTCGATGTCCTCCGGGTTGATGTCAGCGATGGACTCGGACTCTCCCTTGGAGTCGAACTCGGTGCCGCCACCGCCCCCGAAATTGTACATCGGGATGCCGTCAATGACATACAATGCGTTGGACGACTGGCTGATGGACTTGTTGCCGCGCAGCACGACCTTGGACGCTCCGCCGACACCGGAGGACGAGGAGTTGATGTTGACTCCGGCGACCTTTCCGCTGAGGGAGTTGATGAAGTTGGCGTCCTTGACCGTGTTGATCAGGTCGGACTTGACCTCCTGCACGTTGTAGCTCAGGGCTTTCTGGTTGCGCCTGATGCCGAGCGCGGTGACGACGGTACCCTCAAGCGACACGGCCTCCTCGTTCAGTGTGACATTGAACATGCTCCTGTCACCGATCGCGAGCGTGACCGTCTGGTAGCCGAGGCTGTTGAACTCCAGCCTGCCGCCCAGCTGCTCCGCCGGGACCGGCAGCGAGAAGTTTCCGTCAATGTCGGTGGTTGTGCCCGTGGTCGTCCCCTGCACGAACACCGAGACACCGGGGACCGGCTGACCGTTCTGGTCTGTCACCGTCCCTGTGAGCGTCCGAGGCTTCGCCGTCGGCTTGTTGGAGAGGTAGATGTAGTGCCCGTTGATCTTGTAGTCGATTCCGATCGGGCTGAAGACCTGTCTGCACACATTGCCTATCGTCTCGTTCTTCACGGAGACGCTGACCGTTCTGGTCAGATCGACCTGGCTTGTGAAGAACAGGTACGGAGACTGTCCCTTGATCTCGTCCATCACCTTCTGAAGAGAGGCGTCCTTCAACTCAAGGTTGATCCGGATGTCCTCTTCCTGCGGCCTGGCATTCACGCTGACCGGTGAGGCGATGATGAGAATCAAAGAACAGGCGATGCCGCAAACCTTTTGCAGAATGCTGTTTTGATGCATAAAATTGAATATTTAGATTGGTTAAAATGTTTTAACGCATACGGCTGACAATAGCATGGACAGAGCCTTGCCATCCGTTGCTGTGTTTTTCTGATTATCTGATTATTAATTACTTGATGGTGATGACTCCTGTCTTGTAGTCCTTGGTGTAGGTGAAGTCAGCGAAGTTCTGAAGGTGTCGCAGGGCGGTGTCAATGCCATCGCTGACCCTCAGCTCACCGGTGCTGTAGCGCAGGACAGGAATATTCCCGCACTCCAGCCTGATCCTGACATCATAGACTTTCTCGATTTCCCTCATAAGTTCCTCGAAGTCCATTCCGTTGAGGTTCAGGATGCCTTGTGTCCAGCAAGTCTCCGAGGCCACGCTGGTCTCGCTGAAGGCGAGCGTTCCATCTTTCAGCACAACCGTCTCGCCGGGACGCATCAGCGTTTCCTTGGAGTTCTCCCCGTGGCCGCGCACCTTGACCGATCCCTCAACCAGGGCAACGCTGAACGCCTCCCTTTCCTCGTCTGCCTTGACGTTGAACTTGGTGCCCAGCACGACCACGTCAGAGGCGAACGTGCTCACGACAAACGGCTGCCTCTCATCGTGCGTGACACTGAAATAAGCCTTCCCGGAAAGGCTGACTTTCCTTTCCTTGCCTTTGAATATCACAGGATAACGGAGTTCGGAGCAGGGACTAAGCAACACTTTAGTACCATCGGACAGTGTGATCTCCATCTTGTTTCCGGCAGGTACGGAGATGATGTTCCCGGCTTTGGCGATCATCCTGTCATCGTGCCTTTTCATAAAGTAGCCTCCGGACAGGAAGAACACGCCAAGCAGCACCGCGGCGGCCACTCCGCCAACGGTGCGCAGGAATATTCTCCTTTTCCTTTCCTGGCGCTCCTTGACGGCTCTTTCCTCGCGGATGCTTTCCGCTGTCCTGCTGTTCAGGGCAAAGCGCGAGAGCATGTACACCTTGTAGATCTTGCTCAGATGGTCATAGTTTTCCTTGTCTTCCGCCCACTTGTTGACAGCGGCGTTCTCCTGCTCGTCCGTCTCCCTTGCGACGAACCTGTAAAGCAATGTGTCATTGATTGTTATCATATTCCTGACTCAATTTTGTGTTATTCCTATGTGGTCTGTACCGGGCATATTCATTCCCTCTCTGACTATACTACGACTGAGCCGGGCGTTTCCGTAAATATTTTTTGATTATTTTGTCAGTCTTCTTCCTGTCGTGCCTGAATTCTTATGTTGGGGTGATGATAATCGCTGATTTTTGTGTAAGTTTGTGTCCGTATGCAGACCGTGGACAGACAGACAATGACCCTGTTCGAAGACCTTTACAAGAGTAACCAGAAGATCTTCGAGGAGTTCGCCTGTTATTTCCTGAAGGATTCGGAGACGGCTAAAGACATAGTGGCGGACTGCTTTGTCCGTCTGTGGATGTCCCGTGACAGAGTGGCCTTTGACAATGCTGTGGGCTATATGTTCAGGTCTGTGCGGAATGCCTGCCTGGACAGGATGAAGTCTTCAGCGTTCCGGAATGAGTTGAATGACCTATCGTTCGGCAGGGAGGAGAATCCGGTCTATTACCGGTTGGTCGAAGAGAACGACCTGTCGGATGTGTTCACGGACGAGATCATCGCCATATTCCAGAAATGCCTGGACGGGTTGCCGGAGGAAAAGCGCCGCTCGTTCCTGCTGAGTAATGTGGATGGCCTGAAGTACAAGGAGATTGCGGAAATGCTGAACATCTCCGAAGACAAGGTTGACAACAACATCCGCTTTGTCCGCAAAGCCCTAAAGGCCAGTCTGAAAGACTACCTTCCGGTGATTCTGCTCACATTCATCAGCGTCAAATAGGCAACCTACCTGAACAGCCGGTCGATGTCCTTGACGGTGTGGGGGAGGGCGAAGACTACGACGCGGTCGTAGGGCTCGATGCGGGTGGAGCCGATGGCGATGTAGGACTCGCTGCCTCGGATGAGGCCACCGATCACAGCGTCTTTTGGGAACGTGATGTCCTTGAGGGTGCCTTTGGTGATGGCACTGCCGGGAGCGACGGTATATTCAAGAACCTCGGCATCTGTGCCGCTCATGTACTTGACCAAGCGGGCCTTGCCACTGAGGGTGAACTTGAAAAGGCGGCCTGCGGTGATTAGTTTCTTGTTGATGACAGAATCGACTCCCATCTCCTCAGCTAGGTGTATGTACTCGATGTTCTCTACCTCGGCGATGGTGCGGTCAACGCCGAACTTCTTGGCCACCACGCAGGCCAGCACATTGGCCTCATCGTTACCGGTCAAGGCCAGGAAAGCATCGTAGTCCTTGATTCCTTCTTCAAGAAGCAGGTCCGAGTTCCTTCCGTCGCCGATGACCACGATCACATTGTCGGGCAGTCTTTCGGACAGGATCATCCCTCGCTCCTTGTCCCGTTCCAGAATCTTTACCGAACTGATTTTCTGGCTGAGTCTCGCCGCAGCCAGTTCGGCGATGGCCGAACCGCCGAGAATCATTACCTTGTCGACCTCTATGTTGCTCTTGCCGAGAAATTTCATCAGGAATGTCATTCCCTCGCGGGTGGCTATTATGAACACGAGGTCATTGAACATGAACTTGGTGTCGAACTTCGGCATGATTGTCTTGCCGCCACGGGAGATAGCGATCACGCGGAACTGAAGCTCGTCGCTTGTGGCGATGGCCGCGAATTCGGCGAGTTTCATGTCCAGAAGAGGGGAGTCCTCCTCCAGTTTGAACACCTCGACTTGAAGCTTTCCTCGGGCGAAATCCATCGAGTCTGTCGAGGAAGAGTGCTTCAGAAGATCGAAGATCTCATCGGCGGCCAGTCTTTCGGGATAGAACATCAGTTCTATGCCCATCTGTTTGAACAGCAGCTTGTTTTCCGCTGAGAGAAAGTCGTTGTCGTCAATTCTGGCGGTAACTTTCTTGGCTCCTAGGTTCTTGGCGAGAAGCGCGCTCACGATGTTCACGTCCTGTGGCACGAAAGGCACGACGGAGATGAACAGATCAGCGTCCTGCACACCTGCCTCGCGCATTATCCTTAAGGATGACGGCGAACCCTCAATGGCGATCACATCTGCTATCGCGCTGATGTTGGCCAATCTCTGCGGGTCATCATCAATGACTGTGATGTCATTGGCCTCAAGGCTCAGCATCTTCGCAAGGTGCGAACCTACATCTCCCGCTCCCTGAATGACGATTTTCATATCAATTTCCTCAAATAGTCAAAAATTCCGTTCCCCTTGAGCATTGCCAGCGGCACGATCCACTTCGGAAAAAGCGCCGGAACATCAATCCGCATGTGTGTGCCGGCATATTCTTGAATCGCCTTGACATCGGTTTTCACGCCAAGGCTGCGGAATTCCTTGTGCGCCTCCCAGACCGCCTTGAAATAATCCTTCTTACCGGTCGTCAGGTACAACAGAGCGGAGCACCCGTCCAGACATTTTCTCAGGAATATGGTGCCTCGGGCTCGTCTGCAAGCCTTGATGGCCGCCTTTTCCGGTGTCAACTCCCTGACTTCCTGCAATGAATATGTCTTAGCGAGGTTGTTCTGGAGCATCAGAAGGTTGTTCCTGTAGTTAAGCTTCAGCTTCCACGGGGAGTCGTTCGGCAGCGTACCGCCACCAAGATGCCATACAACCGACTGAGGCACAACGAATATGCTTTTCCCCTCCAACTGAAGCCTCCAGCAGAGGTCGATCTCCTCCATATGGGCGAAGAACCTGTCGTCCAGCCCGCCCATCTTTGAATATTCCGTCTTGCGGATCATCAGGCAGGCTCCTGTCGCCCAGAAGACCTTGGCCGGGGAATCGTACTGACCTTTGTCTTTCTCCACTCTTTTGAGAACCCTTCCCCGGCAGAACGGGTATCCGAAACGGTCCAGCATTCCGCCGGCCGCTCCGGCATATTCAAAGGTGTCTTTTTCGTACCAAGAATGGAGCTTCGGGGCGCAGGCCGCGCAGTCCGGATGACTGTCCATCCATTCAGTCAGTGGTACAAGCCAGTCCTTTGGGACTTCTATGTCTGAGTTGATTAGGACAAAATATTCAAGATCTCCGGCATCCGGCAGTTCGCAGACTGCCTTGAAGGCTCTGTTGTAGCCGCCGGTGAAGCCGTAGTTCCTGTCCAGGCGGATCTGCCGTACTGTCGGGAATCTCTCGGACAGCATCTCCATCGAACCGTCCGTGGAGGCACTGTCTGCGACGATGATCTCCGCTCCGTCTGTGGCCGAAGCCAGCAGTCCGGGCAGGAAACGCTCAAGATAATCCTTTGTGTTCCAGTTCAGTATGACAACCGCCGTACGCATATTCCTTGATCACTATTTGTGGCAGTCGCCGTTGCCGTGGCAGCACTCGCCATCCTTATTGCCTTCTCCGTGGCAGCACTCACCGTCCTTGTGCCCCTCACCGTTGCAATCGCAGCCGTCTTTATGACAATGGCACTCGTGCTCTTCCTGTGGGAGGAACTCTCCGTGAAGGCCTTCCTTGAGTTCCTTTTCGGTGGCTTCACGCACACTGACAACCTTACCAGTGAAATTCAGAGTTTTACCAGCCATCGGGTGGTTGAAGTCCATGACAACCGTGTCAGGTTTTACCTCGCGTACTGTCCCCTGCACGACCTGGCCGGTGTTGCTGAGCATCGGAATCACTTGACCCACAACGAGAAGATCCTCACGTACCTTTCCGTCGATCTCGAACGCTGCCTTTGGAAGCTCTATCAGGCGGCTCTCGTCGAATGTGCCATAGCCTTCCTCCGGAGTGAGGGTGAACTCGAACTTGTCACCCGGCTCCTTGCCTTCCACCTCGCTCTCGAATTTCGGGAGGAGCATATGTGTTCCGTGGATGTAGTCAAGCGGACGCTCATCTGTCGCCTTGTCAGCGAGTTTTCCGTCCACCATAAGTTCGTAGGTCAACTTGACCACATTGTTTTTCTGTACTTTCATAATGATGATTTATTGTTAAAATGTTTATTGTCTGTTTGTTATGACTTTGTACGCACTTGGTGTCACGCACTGAAGTCCACATTTCCGAACGCTAAGGTAGGAATAAGTTTTGACTTACAGAACCTCGCGTCGTTTCCAGCGGCCAGAAGATTGTTCCAAAGAGTGAGAAGATTGCCGGTTATCAGCATCTCGCGGACTGGATGCACAATCTTCCCGTCCTTGAAAAGGAATCCCTCCACCCCGAAGGAGAAGTCGCCGGTGGCAGAGTTGCTGTTGCCGCCGTTGAGGCCTGTCACAAGAATGCCGTCGCCGACTATGCGCATCAGTTCCTCCTTGTCCATTCCTCCAGTCACTGATCTTGTGGTCCGACAGGGGTCACCAACCATCGAATTGAACTTGCCGGCGACCAATGGTGCGACACAAGGCAGAAGCACTGGTCTGGTAGCGTCCTCAATAGTCGGCTCGACACCCATCTTCCGTGACATATAAGTGTTGAGGAAATATTCCTTCACCACACCATTCTCAATAATCGGTGTCTCTGCGGTCGCAACACCCTCGGAATCAAACAGCCTTGATCCCGTCTCCCCGACACTCACCGGCTTGTCCCAGATGTTAAGCCACTCCGGAAACATTTTCTTCCCCAGCGAATCCAGCATAAACGAGTTCTTCTGCTGCAATGAGTATCCTCCAAGAGCGTTCAGCACAGGCATCAAAAGCCTCGACGCAACTTCGCTGTCAATGACCATCGAATATTTCCTGCTCTCAATCTTGACCGGTCCGATCTGCGCCATAGCACGCCTGAATGCAGTCTCACCGCAATCCTGGATATTCAAACCCTTGAGCATAGGGGTGGCGTCCCACCAATAACTGCTGTACCGGTTGCCATCCGCATCCCGCACCGTCACTTCGACCCCATATTCGAAGGAAGTCTCGGTGTGGCGGCATCTAAGTCCGTTGGAGTCAATCACCAGCGAGTCGAAGATGGAATCTGAGTATTCACCCTCCTCCGAGATCAGACCGTCGCCGCAATGCTTTTTGAATATGCTCGCGTCTATAGCCATCCTGAGCCTCTTGTCCGATGACAGGGTGGAATAAGCCTCGTCATAAAGCCCGAGCTCTTTGCCTGTAACCGCGTTTTTGGCCGTCCTGGACGGATCCGGCAACTCCCTGCAAGGGTCGTCCGCAAGCATCTTGACCGTTGCGACCGCATTTTTTAAAAAGCTATCCAGCTCGCTTTCCACCAGTCTGTTGGTGGAAAAACTTCCGAACCTTCCGTCCACGAAAAGGCAGACGCTGATCGATCTGTCAAGGCAGTGGTTCACCTTGTCTAATTCTCCGTTGAGAGTTCCGAACAGCTCCATAAGGCTCTTGTTCAGAGTGATACGGACTTTGTCGGCTCCAAGGTCGAGTGCCTTTCGCAGACAGGCGTCAGCGACTTTTATCTCAAGCTCTGTCAACATTCCGTTTATCTCTTCCATTTTATTCTCCTCCGACTGTCAGTTTGTTTATCAGCACCGTAGGGATTCCGCACGAAACCGGGCAACTCTGCCCCTTTCCGCAGGTCCAGGCCCCGTTGTCAATCTTGAGATCATTACCCACGGCCACAATGTCGGTCAACGCCTGCGGTCCGTTACCGATGATGTTGATGTCCTTGACCGGCTGGGTCAGCCGTCCGTTCTCGATGAGGAACCCGCTCTTTACGAAGAATGTGAAATCGCCCTCTCCGATCTGCACCTCACCGTTGCTGAACTGATCCACATAGATTCCTTTCTTCACAGAAGCGATGATGCTTTCCTTGTCGGCCTTGCCGCTTTCCATGTAGGTCGCCCTCATTCGCGGGATCGGGGCGTAGCGAAATGACTCTCGCCGTCCGTTGCCGGTAGAGGGAACCCCGTAGAAACCGGCGCTGATCCTGTCGTGTAGGTAAGAGGTCAAGACTCCGTCTTTTACCATATATGTCTTTTGTCCCGGAATGCCTTCGTCGTCGAAATTGACCGCACCTCTGTTGAACGGAATGGTTCCGTCATCCACAATCGAGATGCAGCCGTTGCAGATTTTCTGTCCCATTTTCTCGGAGAAGATGGACTGGCCTTTCCTGTTGAAGTCCGCCTCAAATGCGTGTCCCATAGCCTCGTGCAGCAATATTCCTGACGCTCCGGCACCCATCACGACAGGCATTTGTCCGCCTTTCGGACGTCTGGCGGCGAATCGGTCGTCGATCCCGGCCTCGATGCTGTCCGCTATCTCATCAAGAAGCGATTCCGTTAGCATTTCTGTACCCGCACGGTACGCCTGAGAGGCGTTCTTGTTCTCAATCTTACCTTCTTGGCTGAACACGACAGAGGCTGACAGGACTCCCATCGGCCTTGTCTCGAAGGTCAACTCTCCCAAGGAATTGAACATCAGGATGTCGCTGACCTGTCCTGAGAACGACACTATGATCTTCACTATTCTGGAATCTTTCGCAGCAATCTTCTCCTCCAATTTTTCCAGCCACGGTACGAGCCAAGCCGCGTCGACGGATCTCCAATCATATTTGCAGGAATATCTGTCATCCGGCGTGGAGACAGTCCTGCATTTGATTGCCGCCGCTGTTCCAGTGCCGTCTTCCGCTATCTTGGATGCGGCAAGAGCCGCCTTGGCCATAGAGTGTGAGTCTATGCTTTCTGAATAGGCGTAGCCGGTCTTATCTCCATTGAGGACCCTTATCCCGACACCGTAGTCGATGTGGAATCCGCCTGAGGAGACTACTCCATCTCGCAGCAAGAGGTCGTTGTAGGATGTGTTCTCGAAGAATAGGTCGCAATAGCTGCCACCTCCTTTCAGTCCATCTGCAACCAGCTTTTCCAGCAGTGGCTCACTGACTTGGAATAGGTTGAGATAGAAATTCTTATCCTTGTACATTCTTTGTTTCCTTTTTCTCTTCTTTCAGATGTTTTTCGTATTCTTCGTTGATCGTCTGGATCTTGCTGAATTTCTCAGGCTCCCGGATGATCTTCCCATCCTCTGACGACTCGGCCACAATCGTGAAAGGAACATTTGAATTGTCCAGGAGAAGCCATCTGTCACATAGAGACATAAAATCTCTGAACAGATAGTGAAGCCCGACATTGTAGCGTCTTCTGATGGTACCCTCCTTGATGTTGTGTCCTCCGGCCGCCACCCTGGCTGCCACACGAGCTACCGCAAGATCCGGAGAGTTGAGCCAGAAGTAAAGTATGGTCACGTAGTATCCGGCCTTTTTGGCTTCTTTTATCACCTTAAGCAGGAACCGGGTCGCAAGCGTGGTCTCGATGCAGAAATCAGCCTTGTTCTGCAGTAAAAACCTCATTTTCATAAGCATATACCGGCTGGCAGCCACGTAGGCGCTTTCCGGATGGAAAGGCGAAAGACTTTTCGCGAACTCGTCGGAGTTCACGAACTCGCTGCATTCCAGCATCCCCGGCAGAAGCGCGTATGACGCGGTGGTCTTTCCGGAGCCGTTGCAACCGGCTATTATGAAAAGTCTCGGCATAATTTCATTCCCACAGGCGGGCAGTCAATAGCGGGCAACCGCAAACTTTGGCTGCACCTTATAATTATACGAATATACCTGTTACTTTGTTTTGGCCGGATTGGGATGCGTGACACCATATCCGAAGAGGGAGAAGTCCCCCTTGCAAGGGTCGCCCGGGAATATGTCCGCGAAGCAACCGGTGATCTCCCTCACGGTCGCAATGTCCTTCTGCTTTCTTGAGGTGAGCCCAAGCGCTGTCGCCTCGTCATAGACGTGAACGTCCAGCGGGATGAGAAGATCGGCGGGATCTGTGTCCTTCCATATTCCCAAATCCACCTTGCAGTCATTCCGGACCATCCAGCGCCTCATCATGTTTATTTTTTTGTTGGGAGCCTTGGGGTCGGATTTCTGGCCGAATACATTCGTCCTGAATTCATCCTGTGACAGTGATTCGAGGGAGGTGCTTGACTCATAGGCCTTTTTCAGGCGGGAGCATATTCCCGCAACCTCGCTCCATTTGACGGTGCGATGGATGCTGGTGTCGTCGTCACGCCACTTGCCGCGCATAACATATTCGTAAGGCTTCCAGCCCATTTCCTCGAATAGCCTGCCGCAGTCTCTGATAATCATAGCCCTGCGGCCCCAGGCGAAGTGAGCCGCGAAGACAGCCGCGATCTCAACATCGGCCAAAGAGCGTTTCCCGGCCTTGAAACGCTGTGCGAACAAGGTCGGGAAAGCTATCGGGTCTTCCTGAAAGTACTGAGGAGCGTTGTAGGTCTCAGCCCACAGGATTAAATTCTGTCTTGTCTCTTCGGTCATTTAGTAACCTTTTCGAGCCACTTCACCATTCCCAGCATCACGCCCATGGCTACGAGACACATACAGAGGAAAACACTCCAGCAAGCCCACAGAGGCATCTTGTTGTACATAAGAGGTCCGATCCACAGGAAGAGGTTGCCGACGGCGGTCGCGCCGAGCCAAAGCCCCTGACAGAGACCGAGCAGATGCTTCGGGGCTACCTTTGACACGAACGAAAGCCCGAGAGGGGAGATGAAGAGTTCGGCCACGGTGAGGAAGAAATATGTAGCGATCAGAACCCAAGGCCCAGCCTTCATGGTAGCCTGCTGCGCTACATCCATACCTCTGAAAGCGGTGGCTGAAGGATATCCCATAACGCCGGAGAAAATCGCGAGGAAGAGGTATGCGGTGGCAGCGATGCCCATTCCGTAGGCAATCTTGCGAGGAGTGGAGATCTGCTTGCCTCTTTTTCCGAGTGCGCCGAAGATCCACATGATGATCGGAGTCAGCACAATCACGAAGAACGGATTCACAGCCTGCCAGATCTCAGGAGCAATCTTGTCGGTGTTGACGAAATCACGGGCGAAAAGTGAAAGGGACTGTCCGTTCTGGTGGAAAGCGAGCCAGAAGAAGATCACCACGCCGAGAACGGCGAACAGGGCGTACATCCTCTGTCTGATCTCCTTGGCCATAGTGGCCTTCTCCTCGGCGGTGTAGCCGGCGGAAGCTGAGGCTGCCTTCTTGGCCGGGGTAGGGAACTTCCTCTTGTTGACCATGAAAATCACAAGAGAGATCATCATGGCCACAACCGATGCGATGAACGAGTAGTGGATTCCGGCGTTGAATACGTCCAGATAGCTTGTGCAGAACTGTCCGATGGCCTCGCCGCCTTGTGCCAGGACTGCAGGATCTGCTCCGGCCTTCGCCGCCTCGTCGAGGAAGTTCTGCGAGGTCGTTCCGTTATTGATGAACTCGTGGCAGAGTCTCGGGAGCTGGGAGTTATAGACGAATCCGTTTACCTTCAGCCACCAGCTTCTCAGAAGCGGAGCCACGAACGGAGCCACAAGGCCTCCGATGTTGATGAACACGTAGAAGATTTGGAATCCGGAGTCACGTTTTCCCTGTGCCTCTTTGAGAGCCTCTGGACCTTCTTTCGCCGCCTCGGCCTCGAAGTTGTCGTACATTTGGCCGACGATCGCCTGTAGGTTGCCTTTGAACAGGCCGTTACCGAAAGCGATGAGGAAGAGCGCAAAGCAGGTCAACGGTAGCAGCCACGCCTTGTTCTCAGGTGTCGCGAGAATCGGGACGGAGAGAACCACATAACCCAACGCCATGATGATGAGACCTTTCTGGATGGTCCCCTTGTAGTTCTGGGTGCGGTCGGCGATGATGCCTCCAACAAGGCTGAGAATGTATATTCCCGCATAGAAGAATGAGTAGATGAGTCCTCCGGTCTCGTCACTCAGCCCGAACTTCGAGCAAAGGAAGAGAGTGAGAACCGCATTCATAATGTAGTACCCGAAGCGCTCGCCCATATTGCTCAGCGCCGCTGAAATCAGTCCTTTAGGATGTCCTTTCATACAGATTTTCTTTTTACTTTAATATTGTGTCATTAACATTATTTAGTCCCGGCTTGATACCTGTTCCGTCGGCCACGGCCGCATAACAAGTCACTAATATACGAAAAACTCCTCAACCTGCCAAATTTATGTGAAAGGCTGATATTAGGCAGATCCATGGCAGATCCATAATTAAATTTCATATTGACCTCTTCTTTCACTATATTTGCCTGATGTGCGACAGATTGTAGTAAGATGAAGATTTTGACGAAACTGATGCAGGGGCTTCTGCGGCTGATCTCGGCTCTTCCGTTGGGATTCCATTACGCTTGGGCAGGTTTTTTCGCCTGGCTGTTGCGCGATGTGGCGCACTATCGCCGTGATGTTGTGATGATAAATCTCTCGCGGGCGTTCCCGGACAAGAAATATAATGAACTAAAGCGGATCTCCGATGCGTTCTACAGGCATTTCGGCGAGGTGATAGCGGAGGCGATATGGTTTGGCGGATGCCGCGATCCGAGAAGGCTGCACAGGAAGCGCCTGGTTGAATACTCCAATCTTGAGGTGGTGGAGGCGGCGCTTGCCGTGAGTCCCGGAGTAGTCCTGCTGAACAGCCATTTCGGCAACTGGGAGCTTACCGGAGGCTGCCTGAATTACGACTACCGCCCGGACCGGAGGCAATCGATGTTGAGCGTCGATAATGTTGTCGCTGTCTATAAGCCATTGAGCAGCAAGATGTGGGACGAGATAATGCGGGTCAACAGATGCGCTCCGGTGTTGCGTTACGGTTACACCGGCTATGTCAGTTCCGCAAACCTTCTTCGCTTTGCCCTGTCACACAGGAACGACAAGAAGATTTATATAATCCCGACTGACCAGTGCCCGTACAGAATCTCCACTGTGAACGATGTTGTGGACTTTATGCACCAGCCGACACAGACGATGCTCGGCGGAGCGTCGATAGCCCACAAACTGCACTACAGTGTTTTTTACATGAGTCTGATCCCGGTCTCCCGAGGTCACTATGAATGGACCTTTAAAGAAATATGCCGGGATGCCTCGATGATGACCCCGCACTCGATAATGCAGGAATATTACAGCCTGCTTCAGACTGATCTGGAAAAACATCCGGAGAACTACCTCTGGACACACAAAAGATGGAAATGACAAAAATAATGAATATGAAGAATTACCTCACTGCATCGCTTCTCTGTCTGGCCGCCGCCGTGTTGCCGGCCGGAAGAATTATGGCCAATGATCCCGTGGGAACCGTTTCCTATGCCCTCCCTCAGACAACCATTACAATCGAGGTGGAGGCCGTCCGTGAATATTTCTATGCGGGACCTTACGCCAAATACGCCCAGAAATATCTTGGTGTGGATGCCCGTCAGGCAGACCAGACCACCTGCACGCTCAGCACTGTTCGTATGACTCCGTACATCGAGGCCGATCAGAATTTCCGCTACTATGTAAACCCTGCCAAGGCAGCGAAGTCTTTCCTTTCGCTTACTTCACAGGGACTAATCGCTGTCAATGACGGAAGTTTCGGCGAGAGCGCCGAGTGGAGGTTCACTACCCAGGCGGGAGCTGATTTCAACGGAAAGGGCGTAAGTTCCAACCTCACGTCTGAGGCCACCACGCTTTACCGTGGAGTGAAGGATAACGCTTCCTACAACCGTATAGCCGTGCAGCAGAATATGGTTGTCCAGAAATCTTTGGAGCAGAGGGCCAGGGAGGCCGCCGATATGATATTCAATCTCCGTCAGAAAAGGGTTCAGATCGTTACTGGCGACACCGACGCCACTTACAGCGGTGAGGCGATGGGAGCCGCTTTGAAGGAAATCTCCGCCTTGGAGAAGGAATACATGTCTATGTTCATCGGTTACAGCGACTTCCAGACACAGAAACTCAAATGTGATGTCGTTCCGGTAAAGGACAGGAAGTCACAGACTTACGTTGCGTTCAGAATCTCTGACACCGACGGGATCGTCTCCGCCGACAACATGTCTGGAAAACCTTATCTTCTTGAGGTTGTCCCTCAGCCGATAGGCGAGGCTTCCGGCAAGGAAGTCAAGTCGAAGTCCAATGTCGCCGTCTACAGGATCCCGGCAATCTGCACTGTCCGCCTTTCTGATGGAGTGACTTCGTTCCTTCAGGACAGGATGGCCGTCTACCAGCTCGGAGTCGAAGGCTATTTTCCTCTCTCGAAATAAGTTATTCACATATTAATTAATAGAATAAAGCCATGACAATTAAAGATTTGCAGCCCAAGGCCGTCTGGGAGAACTTCTACGGCCTCACAAGAGTCCCTCGCCCTTCAAAACATGAAGGCAAGGTTCAGGAATACCTTCTGAATTGGGGAAAAGAGCACGGTGTGGATGTCAAGAAGGACGACACCGGCAACATCATATTCACGGCTCCTGCCACCCCTGGTTTCGAGAACCGTAAGGGCGTGATCATGCAGGCTCACATGGACATGGTTCCGCAGAAGACCGCCGACACGAAGCATGACTTCCTAACTGACCCTATCGAGACTGAGATTAAAGGAGATTGGGTGACAGCAAAGGGAACTACCCTTGGTGCCGACAACGGCATCGGTGTCGCTCTTGCGCTTTCAGTCCTGCAGGACAAGACTCTGAAGCATGGTCCGCTTGAGGCTCTCATCACCTATGACGAGGAGACTGGAATGACCGGAGCCAACTCTCTCAAGGCTGGAATATTGAAGGGTGACATTCTTCTGAACCTTGACTCCGAGGAGGAAGGAGAGCTTTGCACTGGTTGCGCCGGTGGAATTGACGGCACAGCCGACTTCGCCTACAGGACCTACAAGACTCCGGAAGGGTTCGTGAGCTACAAGATCACTGTAAAAGGGCTCAAGGGTGGCCACTCCGGAATGGACATCTCTCTCTTCAGGGGCAACGCCAACAAGATCATCTGCCGTCTTCTCGAAGTGGTGATCTCTGAATATGACGTTAAGGTGGCTTCCATCACCGGCGGCTCTCTCCGCAACGCCATCCCGTTTGAGGCTGAGGCTGAGATCCTCGTTCCTTCGGCAGACTCGCGCAAGGTCAAGGCTCTAGTGGAGAAGAAATTCGAGGAGTCCAAGTTCGAGTACCAGTACTCTGACCCGGACATGATTCTGATCTACGAGAAGCAGAGATCTACGGCTGCCCGCTACATCAGCCCTAAGGTCATCGGCAAGGCGGTAAAGGCCATCCTTGCATGTCCTCATGGAGTGCAGAGAATGAGCGACACTCTTCCTGGTCTGACAGAGACTTCCACCAACATGGCTATAGTGCGCACCCAGAAGGGGCATCTTACAGTTCACTCTCTGACCCGCAGCTCCATCGACGCAGCTAAGATGTACCTCGCTGATTCGATTCGTTATGTCTTTGAACTTGCGGGTGCTAAATATTCAACATCTGGTGCTTACAGCGGTTGGGCTCCTAAACTCGGAACTCCGATGATCAAGGTTTTGGAGGACACTTATAAATCCCTTTTCGGAAAGGATCTTAAGATCACCGCAACCCACGGAGGTCTTGAGTGTGCCATCATGGGCGCCAAGTACCCTAACTGGGAGATGGTTTCCATAGGACCGACCATTCTCTTCCCTCATTCTCCTGATGAGAGAGTGAACATCACCTCAGTGGCCGAGACGTGGAAATTCCTCACTGCGGTGCTTGAGAATATTCCTGAAAAGTAATAGTCCGCTTTTGCTATCGCGGTCATATTCATTGATTTTATTGAACGAGATTTGACCGCCAATTTGCGAAAGTTGAGATAATTGACTATATTTGCAGTCCTTTTGGGTTGGCATACGTCCCTGAAAGGACTGCAATTTATTTATTATTAAACAATTAAGTCAAATGTTAAAACAGTACGAGACCGTTTTCATCGCAACTCCCGTTTTGTCTGAACAACAGATGAAGGAAGCGGTTGCCAAGTACACAAAACTTATCGCTGACAATGGTGGTGAGGTTGTGTACGAGGAGGACTGGGGACTCCGTCAGCTGGCTTATCCTATCCAGCACAAGACCTCAGGATTCTATTATCTCATTCAGTTCCAGGCTGAGCCAAGCTTCATCGCCACCCTTGAGACCCAGTATTTCCGTGATGAGAGGATCATCAGGTATCTTACAGTGGCTCTTGACAAGCACGCTGTGGCTTACGCGGAGAAGAGAAGGGAGAACAGGAACAAGCCTGCCGCTCCTAAGGCTGTGGAGACTCCAGCTGAGGCTCCTGCGGCCGCTGAAGAGAAAACAGAGGAAAACGCTTAATCAAGGAGGAATGAATTATGGCACAGAATGACGCACAGAACGCAGGAATCCGCTATCTCAATCCTCCGACAGTCGAGGTCAGAAAAAAGAAGTACTGCCGTTTCAAGAAGGCAGGAATCAAGTATGTTGATTACAAGGACGCCGAGTTCCTCAAGAAGTTCCTCAACGAGCAGGGTAAGATTCTCCCTCGCCGTATCACCGGTACTTCCCTGAAGTTCCAGAGGAAAGTCGCTCAGGCAGTCAAGAGGGCCCGTTCCCTTGCCCTGCTTCCTTATGTAACTGACCTTCTTAAATAATAGGAGAGCGAGATTATGAAGATCATTTTGAAGAAAGAAGTTGCCAATCTCGGCGAGGCCGGAGATGTGGTAGAGGTAAAGTCAGGTTACGGCCGCAATTATCTTATCCCTCAGGGATTCGCCGCCGCCGCCACTCCATCCGCTCTTAAACAGCTTGAGGAGACAAAGCGCCAGAGGGCACACAAAGAGGCCAAACTAATCGCTGATGCCGAGGCTCTCGCAGCCAAGATCGCGGCAACGCCTGTCAAGGTGACCGTTAAGGTCAGCGAGTCCGGCAAGATCTACGGCTCTGTCACCACCGCTCAGATTGAGGAGGCTCTGAGGGCCGCCGGTATTGAGGTTGACAAGAAGAACATCACCCTCGGTGAGATCAAGACTGTTGGTGAGTACGAGGGCACTGTCAAGTGCTACAAGACCGTCAAGGCCACCGTTAAGGTGACCGTTGAGTCAGAGGCCTGATTTCCTTCACAAGTGTAAGCCCGTTTCGAGGTTCGACAATACTTTCATCGACTGCGGAATCCCGCAGTCGATTTTTTGTCATGTCTCAGAGCTTGGTCTTGCTCTGGCCTTGCTCGACCTCCCGTTGAGGGTTCTTACTCTAAAATCATTCCTGCACTCATGGCGAGACGTTAAAATCCCCGGTACCAGCGGTCGGTGCTGTGTCCGGGGATGGAAATATTGTTATGTAGAAGCGTGCTAGAAAATCAGCGCGAACGTGAGGGCAGCGAAGGCTGCGCCGGAGATTGGACCGAGGACCGGAACCCAACTGTAGGACCAGCCGCTGTCACGCTTTGGACTCCTCATCGGGAGGATTGCGTGGGCGATTCTCGGGGCGAGGTCTCTGGCCGGGTTGATCGCATAGCCGGTCGCTCCGCCCAGGGACATTCCGATGGCCATGATCAGCATGGTGACCGGGAAGGCTCCGACTGTGCCGAGACCGATGTCCGCAGAGTTGCCGGGAGCGGAAAACATCAGGATGCAGAGCACAAGAAGCCATGTTCCGATGAACTCACAGAAGAAGTTCCTGCCGGGATTGTGGATCGCCGGCATCGTGCAGAATGTACCGAGTTTAGTGTCAGGATCTTCGGTCGCGTCATAGTGATCCTTGTAGAATGCCCACACGAGGGCGGCTCCGAAAAATCCGCCGAGCATCTGGGCTATGATGTAGCCGGGAACCAATGCCCAGGAGAAAGAACCGGCTGCGGCGAGGCCGATTGAGACGGCCGGGTTGAGATGAGCTCCTGAATATGGACTGGCGATGAACACACCGCACATGACCGCAAAGCCCCAGGCCATAGTGACTACAGTCCAACCGGATCCTTTACCTTTTGATTTTTCGAGACTTGTGCATGCGCAGACTCCGTCACCCAAAAGAACGAGAACAAGAGTGCCGAGAAACTCGGCGAGATAAGGATTCATATTCGTTAATAGTTTTATTTTTTCGTTAGTGTCCTGCTGATTGCGTCTGCCCAGCCTGCCTTGGCGGCTTTGACGGTGGCTTCGTCCATTGATGGAGTGAAGACACGCTCAGACTGCCATTGTTTCTTGACATCATCAATGTTCTCCCAGAAGCCAACGGCAAGGCCTGCGAGGTAGGCGGCTCCAAGCGCGGTTGTCTCGGTGACCTGCGGCCTGATGACCTTGGCTCCGAGAACTTCGGACTGGAACTGCATCAGAAGATTGTTGCGGGAGGCTCCGCCGTCCACTTTTAGTTCACCCAGATGGATGCCGGAATCTTTCTCCATTGCGGCGACGATGTCCATTGTCTGAAACGCTATGCCTTCGAGGGCTGCTCTGGCAATGTGCGCGGCTTTTGTTCCACGGGTGATTCCGAATATGCCGCCTTTGGCGTACGGATCCCAGTACGGGGCACCCAATCCTGTCAGAGCCGGAACCATGTAAACACCACCGTTGTCTGGTACAGATGCGGCCAAGGCCTCGACTTCTGAAGAACTCTTGATTATCCCGAGACCGTCGCGAAGCCACTGAACCACAGACCCTGCCACGAAGATCGATCCCTCCAAAGCGTAGTTTACCTTGTCTCCGATCTTCCATGCGATGGTGGCCAACAGGTTGTTGTGCGACATTATCGGCTTCTCACCGGTGTTCATCAATAGGAAGCATCCTGTTCCGTAAGTGTTTTTAACAGACCCGGGCTCGGTGCACATCTGGCCGAACAACGCGGCCTGCTGGTCGCCGGCGATGCCCGCCACCGGCACTTCTCCGCCGAGCAGGCTGGTCTGACCGTAGATCTCTGAGGAAGACTTCACCTGAGGCATCATCGAGAGCGGAATGTTCAGAATGTCAAGAAGTTCCTCATCCCACTGGAGGGTGTTGATGTTGAACAGCATCGTGCGGGACGCGTTGCTGACATCCGTGACATGCTCATGCCCTCCGGTCAGATTCCACACGAGCCAACTGTCCACTGTTCCGAAGCGCAGTTTGCCTTGCTCAGCGCGCTCTTTGGCGCCTGGCACATTATCCAGAATCCAGCGTATTTTCGTTCCTGAGAAATAAGCGTCAATGATCAACCCGGTCTTTTTGCGGATCAGCTCCGTCATCCCGGCAGCCTTGAGGGAATCGCAGAAATCAGAAGTCCTTCTGTCCTGCCAGACGATCGCATGGCAGACCGGCTTTCCAGTCTCCGCGTCCCAGATAATTGTGGTCTCGCGCTGGTTTGTTATTCCAACCGCAGCGATGTCAGATCCTCCGAGTCCCAGCGAAGCCACGGCTTCCGTCATGACCGCATATTCAGAGGACCAGATGTCCATTGGGTCGTGCTCCACCAGCCCTGGTTTAGGAAAATGCTGTGTGAACTCTTTCTGGCACACGGCCTTGGCTTCTCCTTTTCTGTTGAAGACGATGGCTCTTGACGAGCTTGTGCCCTGATCAAGGGCAAGAATATATTCTTTCATATTCAAAAATTAATGAATATAAATGTGTTTGTAATACAATGGTTTTTGCCGCCGTCCGGCAGCGAACGGATAAAATAAGTAATATCCTCGCTTGCCCGAACAAAAATAAGTAAATTCCCAAATAACTCCAAGGGCAGAGTCAATTACTGACTTTTTCGTCGGATGACAGCGAGGTAGGTGAGCAGGATGACGTTCATCATCAAAGCATAGACTATGGCAGGAATGGCCATCTCTCCGTTGTTGAAGACCTGGGGTGAAACAGCCATGGCGATTGCCTGTGCGGCGTTTTGCATGCCTACTTCAATAACGATTGTCCGTTTTGATGATTTGTCGAGCCTGAACATTCCGGCGAGAATGGCTCCGCACCCCATAGCCGCGAGAATAAGAACCCCGCATGAAAGTCCGAGCACGCCGATGTTGTCGATGATCTCCCTGGCGTACTGGATGAAAAACACAGCGGCCAGAAGCATCAGCGCAGGAAAGGCCAAACGCCCGATTACGTTTCCGACTCGTTTCGCCAAGACTGGAACCCACCGTCTGAATCCCGTTCCTAAAATCATCGGCAGGAACACCAAAACGATGTTCTGCACGAGCAGACGCCCCACGGGAAGGGAAATCACAGTCTCTTCTTTCAACGACACGAATCTGGTAACAAATTCCATAATGGCCGGGATAGTCACAAGTGTCACAATGCTGCTCAGAGCTGTCAATGTGACGGACAGCGCGACATTCCCTTTGGCGAGCATGGAGAACACATTGGACGAGCTCCCACCAGGGCAGCATGCCACCAGCATCAGTCCGATGAACGCGACAGCCTGGAGGTTGAAGGCCACCGCTACGATGAAGGCGATGACCGGCAGTATAACCAATTGTCCGACAAGCCCCACCGCAACCGCCTTCGGGTGTTTGACAACCTGCTTGAACGAAGCCACATCCAACTCAATCCCAAGTTGGAACATCAGTACAATTAGAATCGGCAGTACTATCCAGATCGTGTTCATTCCATTATTTTCTGCAAAGATAACCTTTTCCCGCCAACAAACGCAAGTTGCCTGTCAATGAATATATCAGCGAGGACCCTCGTGGTTGATTTATCGGTTGCCACTCCACCCTAGATGTCATTCTACCCTCGGGTGCAAAGCCGCCCTTTTTGCCCGGCAGAGTCAAAAAGCAGGCGGAGTCAAAAGCATGGCAAAAAGCAGTCAATAAGGGCAAAAGGCGGTATTCCAAATCTCTTTGCGCCTGGAATATAATAGAACATTTAGTAATCCTTAAAGAATACCAATTGATTTATTAATGCTTACAAAGCAATAATTCCGGAATTTAATCACTATCTTGTGTCGTAAAGAAAATTTTTCGGATATGGAACGTAATATTCATTTTTTATTTTGTCTGACAGCTGCTTTTATGCTGAATGTGTTCGCTATGGTGACTGACGCTTCGGCGCAGCAGGCACTATGGAGCGGGGCGCAGGTGGTGTCGCCTCAGGTCAATGAGGACAAAACAGTTACTTTCAGATATTCAGCACCTAATGTGATCAGGGTGCAGGTGACGGGAGATTTCCTGCCACCGCAAAAGATCAGCACTCCGAACGGAGATTTTGAGGTTCCGGGTGTCGCCGAACTTGTCCAAAACCATAAAGGGGTCTGGGAATATACCAGCAAACCTCTTCAGCCGGAACTCTACAGCTACTCGTTCATTGTCAACGGTCAGCGGATGAACGATCCGTCGAACGTCTACCAGATAAGGGACGTGGCCACGGTCACGAGCATATTCATTGTCGGTGGCGGTCAGGCTGATTTTTACAAAGTCAATGATGTTCCGCACGGGACGGTGTCGAAGGTTTGGTATGACAGCCCTTCGCTTGGGATGAGGCGCAGGATGACGATTTACACTCCGGCAGGTTATGAAAGCAACGGAAGAACCCGCTATCCAGTGCTCTACCTGCTGCATGGAATGGGTGGAGACGAGCAGGCGTGGATGGAACTCGGACGCACCTCACAGATCCTCGACAATCTCATCGCACAAGGCAAGGCGAAACAGATGATCGTTGTGATGCCGAACGGCAACGCCTCTCAGGAGGCCGCCCCAGGCGAGACTTCCCACGGACTAGTCCAGCCGCAGTTCAACCTCCCGAAAACTATGGACGGCGCATACGAAACCTCTTTCCCTGAGATCATTGAATATGTTGACTCTCACTATCGTACAATCCGCAAAAAGGAAGCCCGCGCGATAGCCGGACTGTCGATGGGCGGATTCCATTCGCTCCACATCTCAAAGGAATATCCCGGTACATTCTCGTACATCGGCTTGTTCTCCGCTGCCATATTCCCTGAAAAGAAATCCCCCGTCTATGAGGATTTTGATGGAAAATTGGCGAAACTGTTCGCCACACACCCGGCCCTTTTCTGGATCGGTATCGGCAAGGATGACTTTCTCTACAAAGCCAACACCGACTTCCGCAGGAAACTCGACGACGCTGGTTATGAATATACCTACGTGGAGTCCGCCGGCGGCCACATCTGGCGCAACTGGCGCATCTACCTCAGCCAGTTCGCCCCGCTTCTGTTCAAATGACAAGCCGCTGCCAACTGACTGATGAAGATGGAATAGTAACTACTCAGGCGCCCCTGCCCCGACCATAAAACGAGGACGATGCGAGGCTTTCGCCATCCAACTGTACTTTTATCAAAAATATCCCCATGCTCAAGGTTGCGTTTCTGGCCGCTGAAAATTAGCCTTTTGCCGCCCTCTGTGGGTCTCGCGGAAGCGCCCAAAGATTTTCCATATGACCCTCCATGCGAAGGGGGTGTCAATTTCTCCATTGTGTCTAAAAAATGGCATTTAACATATTGACGCTCAGTCTGTTAAATTTACATATATCAAACCTTTTCCTTATCTTTGTGGTATGAAAAAGGATTTTAATACGGGATTGAGAAGGAGTGTCGAGACGGACCGGGTGAGGCTAACCCGCAGGCGCAAGCAGCTCCTTCGTGCCATGGGGTTTGCTGAGGATCTTGACTCTACGGAACTTGCGGAGAAACTTCACGAGCAAGCCCTTACCGTTGAAGTCCTGAACCGGAATCTTGTCCGCAAGGGCGAGGAGATATAGAAACTCAAAGCCAAGATCGCGGAACTTTAAGGCGGTGCCAAACCAATAGTTAAGACCAGCGCCAACAGCAGCGTTCCACCCTCCAAGAACCCGATAGGCATCCCTCGCACGCAATCCCAACGGAACCTCCGGCAGGAAGACCGGTGGCCAGATGGGACATCAAGGCAGCACACGTCTGCAGTCCGGGAATGTGACCGAGGCGGAAAACTACGCCACCGTTGCCACCGTCATACTGACAGCGGTCAAGAACGGACAAGACCCCTTCGAGTTTCTCAGGGTCATTGCGACCCTTTCGTAGGCATAGCATCATTATCTCAATCATTATTGGCAGGTGCTCAGGGTTGTTGGCCTATGGCCGGGCACTTGAGTGGTTACGATTTTTTGAGATTCACGGGGGTGCGAGAATGGTGGTATTGCCCCGCGGCGTAAGATATGTGTGCTGCCGGGGGCAAAAGATGCTTGGCTGCACCCGAGTAGCAAGAGATCAGGGCTATCGGGGGCAAATAAGGGTTGTTTGCACCCGAAAATGTGGTGCCGGTGGTGACGTATTCAGCGTTGTCCTCCACCATGCATCAGAGGTAATTGTGGAACTCTCGAATGTTTGACACTGACAAAGAACATCGTGATAAGAAACAACATATTCATTGATTCAAAGACTTACGCACCTCTGTTCCCCGGTCAGCCGGTGATTGGCGTTCAGTTCTGCAGCGATGTGACCATCAAAGGGGATGACTTTCTAAATGGAAGTCTGACGCGGAGATCAGCGTACACGATTGCGTCAAGGTTGAGAATGATTCAGGTCTTCCTATAACGGACAAACCGAATCCTTACCGTGAGCGTGAGTGGTAGGGATCCGGTCTGTGAATATAAATCCGTGAATTCTACTTTTGAGCGGAAGTGTTCCCGTCGGTTTTGTCCTCGGATTCATTGGCCGAAGTCTCATCGGTTTGCTTTTCCTTGTACTTGAAGCGGCGGATCTTGTGGGTGGCGGTCTTCTCGAAGTCCTCTTTCATGGCCTCGACCTCGCCGATCTTGGACTGCTTGCTGACATGTTTGTTGACATATTCAAGGACAGCCTGCTTCATTGACTGGAGGTTGTCGAAGAATTTGTCCTCACGCTCCTGGTTCCAGTCCAGCACATTGTCATCGAATTTGACAAGGGCGACAAGCTTGCCGTTCCTCTCTACGACAAGGGACTCGTTGACACCATTGAAGGTGTTGATCACCTGCTCGATCTCCTCAGGGTAGATGTTCTCACCGGATGGTCCCACGATCATATTCCCGAGCCTTCCCTTGATGTAGTAGCGTCCCTTCGAGTCCTGGCACGCAAGGTCGTTGGTGCGGAACCATCCGTTATCGGTGAGCACCGAGCGGGTTCTCTCCGGGTCGCGGTAGTAGCCCAGCATCACATTGTCTCCTTTGGCAACGATCTCGCCCTCTCCTGTCTTCGGATTGACATTCTGCAGCCTGACCTCGACGTTGTAGGCTGGCACTCCTATCGAGCCGACCACGGTCTTTCCCACACACGCGTTGGTGATCAGCGGTGCGGTCTCGGTCAGACCGTAGCCTATGGCGTAAGGGAATCCGGCCTTGTGGAGGAACTCCTCGACTGTCGGATCCAGTTTTGAGCCTCCGATTCCGAAGAACCTGAGCTTGCCGCCGAATGACTGGTAGAGTTTCTTGCCTATGAGCCAGTACAGCAGCCTCGGAGTGTGCTGTTTCATCCATGACAGCACGCGGCTTTTCTCCACTGTGGGCACTACGCTGTTCTTGTACACCTTCTCGATGATGAGTGGAACCGAGCACATGATGGTCGGCTTGACTTTCTTCATGGCCTGCATCAGGATGCTTGGAGTCGGTGGCTTCTGAATATAATAGACGCAACCTCCGACGTACAGCGGGTAGAGGACGCTGAACGCCATCTCGTAGGTGTGGGACATCGGAAGGATGGAGAGCCAGCGGTCCCGCTTCCCGGCTTTCTGGGCGTGGTAGGCGGCGATGACGTTCTGGCAGAAGTTGCGGTGGCTGAGCATCACGCCCTTGGCCTTGCCCGAAGTGCCTGACGTGTAGATGATGGAGGCCAGGTCATCGGCCTGCGGGTCAACCCCGTGTCCCTCGCAGGTGAAAGCCTTGTCGTCCTTCTTTATGAGTTCGAAGGTCTCGATGTCTATGACAAGCGTTAGCCTGTCGATGACTTGTTGGCTGACCTTGCCAAGCAGCCTCTTTGACACGAAGAGTGCCTTACATTCCGAGTGGTTGATGATGTTTGTCACCTCGTTCTCCGATGAGTCGGGCAAGATCGGGACGGTCACGCGCCCGAATGTGACGCACGAGAACATCGCCACTGTCCAGTTCGGCATGTTGTTGGAAAGGATGGCAATCTTGTCCCTCGCACTGATCCCGTACCTGTTGAAACGGTGGGAAAGTTCAAGGCACTTGTGCTTGAAACTTTCGTAGGTATATTCCTGACCACCCTCAACAAACCGCGACAGCGGTCGTTTGGCGAAATTGTCGGTGGCATATTCAAATAGCTTGGCAAGGGTTGTGACGTAGTTTTCCCTGCTTTGGCTGAAAATCGGCATGATTTGTTCTTTTTTAATGAGTGATGTAACCTTCAGGGTGCTTGCCCACGAAGTGCTTTTGTTCGTAGAGTGCCTGGATCCTGTCCGTGTCCGCGCGGGCGTCATCGGTCAGCTCGACTTTCTCCCCGATGCTGACACGTTTGGTTTTCCAGTCGAAATAGCCCATGTAAACTGGACATCCGACCTCTCTTGCGATAAGATGATAGCCTGTTTTCCATTTCTTTACAGCTTTTCTGGTGCCTTCCGGGGCTATGGCGAGGTGGAACCGATCCACTTTCTCCATCTCCTCTATGAGGCTTTTGACCATGGCGGCGGCGCTCCCTCTGTCAACAGGAATGCACCCGACCTTCCTGAGGAACACCCCGACCGGCCAGAAGAAGAATTCCTTCTTGATCATGACGTGCGCGGTCTGGTCGAACTGCGTGTAGAAAAGATAGGATATGACGAAATCCCACACGGAAGTGTGAGGAACGCCAAGGATGACACATTTCTTCTCCGGAGCCGGTCCACCGACAGTGGTCCATCCCATCTTTCTGAGCAGCCAGCCGCAAAATTTCGCCCAACGTGACATAATCTGTGAATATTAGATGTTTACGTCCTCAAGTTCCTCCTCGGAGCGCAGGTTCGCGCGGATGAAGTTCTGCCGGTCGATTGTGTTGTCGCCCATGTAAAACTCCATGATGTCAGCAATGGACTCCTCATCGGACAGCTTCACGAGGTCAAGCCTCATATTCTCCCCGATGAAATCCACGAACTCGTCCGAAGAAATCTCTCCCAGACCCTTGAACCTTGTTATCTGAACTGCCGTCTTCAGTTCTTTGACAGCGGCCTCTTTTTCCTCCGGAGAGTAGCAGTAGCGCCTCTCCTTCTTGTTTGCCACCCTGAAAAGAGGGGTCTGGAGAATGTGCACATGTCCGCGCCTGATGAGGTCCGGGTAATATTTCATGAAGAAGGTCAGCACGAGCATCCTGATGTGCATTCCGTCATCATCCGCATCTGTAGCCACAATGATGTTGTTGTAGCGCAGGTTGTCGAGGTCGTCCTCTACTCCGAGAGCCGAGATCAGCAGGTTCAGCTCCTCGTTCTCAGCCACTTTCTTGTGGCTTTCCTTGTAGCAGTTGATAGGCTTGCCTCGCAGGCTGAACACGGCCTGATATTCAGCCTTTCTCACCTTGGTGATGGTTCCGCTCGCGGAGTCACCCTCGGTGATGAATATGCTCGTGAGTTCCCCGAAATCTTCCTTGCCCTTAGGCAACTTGTCACCGTAGTGGAAACGGCAGTCGCGTAGCTTGCGGTTATAGACATTCGCCTTCTTGTTCCTTTCACGGGTCTTCTTCTGGATTCCGGAGATCTCCTCGCGCTCGGCCTGCGACTCCTTGATCTTGTTCTCGATGATAGGAACGACTTCTTTATGTATGCGCAGGTAGTTGTCCAGATTCCTGGCGATGAAGTCGTTGACGAAAGACCTGATCGTCGGCCCGCGGTCAATCTCGATCGATCCGTCCGGATTCAGGATCTTCTTGCCGTTCCCGTCCGTCTTTTCCTTTTCCCACATGTAGGTGGAACCTAGTTTCGTCTTGGTCTGACCTTCGAAGTTCGGTTCCTGGATCTGGATGCTGATGGCTCCGATTATGCCCTGACGGCAATCTTCCGGAGCGTAGTTTTTCTTGAAGAACTCCTTGAAGGTCTTCGCTATAGCCTCTCTGAAGGCGGCCAGATGCGTCCCTCCGTCACGGGTGTTCTGTCCGTTGACGAACGAGGCGATGTTCTCACCGTAGGAGTTGCCGTGGGTCAGCACGACCTCGATGTCCTCACCGGCAAGATGGATCGGCGGGTAGAGGGGGGTCTCTGAGATCGAATCGTTGATCAGGTCAAGAAGTCCGTTCTCGGACTTGTAGGTGACACCGTTCAGTATTAGCGTCAGGCCTTTCTTGAGGTAGGAGTAGTTCTTGACCATGGTCTCGACGTAGTCCATGTTGAACTCGAAGTTCCCGAACATCGTGCTGTCCGGGGTGAAGACCACGAGGGTTCCGTTCTTCTCTCCGGTTTTCTCCTTCCTGCCGCTGTCCTTCAACTCTCCACGCTCGTAGCGTGCCCAGGAACTCTCTCCGTCCCTGAAAGACTCGACATAGAACTTCTCGGACAGAGCGTTCACCGCCTTGGTGCCCACACCGTTCAGCCCCACGGCCTTCTTGAAAGCCTTGTCATCGAACTTTCCTCCGGTGTTAAGCTGGCTTGTGGCCTTGATGACGGAGCCAAGCGGGATTCCGCGTCCGAAATCCCTTACCGTCACCTGCCTGTCCTCAATCCTGATGATGACCTGCTTGCCGAATCCTGCGGAGAACTCGTCGATGCAGTTGTCCACGATCTCCTTGAGCAGCACATAAATGCCGTCTCCGGGGTTAGAGCCGTTGCCAAGTCTTCCGATGTACATTCCGGGACGCCTGCGGATGTGTTCGACACCTTCCAGGGTCCTTATGTTGTCGTCAGTGTAGTCGTAGTTCTGTTCTATGTTCGCCATTCTGTTTTTAATCGCATAATCGTACAAAATTACAAAATATGACAAGCATTAAAAAATAAATATTTTCCTCTTGTCTCCTCTTGCCCATATTCGCCATTTGCCGTCGGCGTACTCTTTCCCCTTCATTGAACTCCCTCAATGGCTGGCGATGATTTCAGAACCATTTTCCAGGATTGACTGACTTGGATTTGAAAAAGTACCTTTTAAGTGGTAAATTTGCCGATGGAAAGGAATTTGTATTCCTTCTAATACTTCGAAGTTCCTTGCCGGGTCTGAAATATTCTTGCAGGAAAATTTCATCCTGACAAAGCGCTTCCTTAAAGAAAGAACTTTATTTATGAATATATTCAAGCATATCGCCGCCGCGCTGCTTCTGCTTGTGTCCGCAAACGGCCTCGTCGCCGCCCAGGGCTCCGGCAAGGACAACACATTCGGCGGAATCGTCCAGCTGGACAAGACCGTGCACGATTTTGGGGATATCCTGGTGTCAGACGGGCCGGTGACCGCCACGTTCACGGTCAAGAACGTGGGTGGCAAGCCGTTGCTGATCTACAATGTCGTGTCCTCCTGCGGCTGCACCAATGTGGAATGGACCAGAAAGCCGATAAATCCGGGCGGGACGGGAACCATAAAGGCGACCTTCAAGAACGATGAGAAAGGATATCCTTTCGACAAGTCCCTGACCGCATATTTCTCTGGCTTGAAGCAGCCTGTCATTCTGAGGTTGAGGGGCGTGAGCCACGACAGGCAGCTGTCCTTGAGAGAACTTTATCCGATCCGTTTCGGCAGTCTGGCCTTCAAGAAGGTGGACATAAAGGGAGGCAACCTTTCCCAGGGGCAGCAGAAGAGCGGAACCGTGACAGTGGCCAATCTTGGGAAGCAGCCGATCACCGTAAAGTTTTCCGATGTCAGCGAGGGATTGTCGGTCAAGATATCTCCAAACCCTGTTCCAGCCAATTCCACGGCGAAGATCTCGTACACGGTCACCGCTGACAGGCGGCATTGGGGAAAGAATTACTACTACGCCACGCCGCTTGTTGACGGCCGTCAGTACAAGGCTGTGGTGTCGCCGTCGCCTGAGAAAGAGCCGCTGGCCGCCGGAGCCGAGGCCATAGTGGCGGATCCTGATCCCGAGCTCGGGGCGGGGAAGAGCCGTATGGGAATATTCACGTACACCAAAGAGAATTTCTCCAATCTGACTGAAAAAGAACGAAATGACGGTCCGAATCCGATGGCGGACGAGAGCACGTTCTCGTTCGGCAAGGTAAAGGCCGGAACGAATGTGGAAGGCTCATTCCATTTCACCAACAAAGGCAGGTCTCCTTTTCGAATATACAAGGTGGATTCCGAGAGTTCTCACGTGAAGGCCAAGGCTTTCGCTGACGTTCCCGCCGGGGGAAAAGGAGATCTGGAAGTGACTTTCGACACGAAAGGATTCCCGGCGGGGGAGTGCCTGATTGTTTTGACTTTGACCACGAACTCGCCACTCCGTCCTATCATCAACCTTTATCTCACCGGCTGGGTGACCGAATAGCAGGCAATGTTAATCTCCGTTTTACTTGACGCCTTGCGAGGCGCTGTCCTGATCTCCGGCTTGGTTGTCGTCATGATGATGATAATTGAGTCGTTCAACATGGAGTCTGACGGCAGGATATTCAGAACTCTCAAAAAATCGGGTTTTGCGCAGGTTATAGTCTCCGCCTTACTTGGTTCCGTACCCGGATGCGTCGGAGGTTTCGCCGCCGTGTCGCTTTACACGCACCGCATGCTTAGTTTCGGAGCGCTTGTGGCTATGATGATCGCCACGACGGGTGACGAGTCGTTCATGATGCTGGCGATGTTTCCCAGCGAGGCCGCTCTCCTTTTCCTGCTCCTTTTCGCTCTTGCCGTCGTGACCGGTCTTCTGATTGACAGGTTCTACTCCAAAGGCAAACCGCTGCCTACCCGCCTTGAGGATTCCTTTGAGCTTCACGGTGACGGATGCGAGCATCAGGACGGACGGCATCACAAAGGGGGCAGACATTTTGGCAGGACAAGAATATGTATGTTCATCGGAGTCGTGATATTCATTGCAGCCCTGCTCTTTGGTCTTTTGGAGGAAGGTGGTGAGTCAGAGGGACTTGAGGTCTTTAATGAGGAGTGGACTTTCTGGGTTTTCGGCGCGTTGAGCCTTGTCGTGCTGACCGCCCTGCTTTTCGCCTCCGATCATTTTGTCGAGGAGCATCTTTGGGATCACATTGTCCGCAGGCACCTTCCGAGCATATTCCTATGGACTTTCGGGGTGCTTCTTGTTATCGGGATTCTGTTTAACTTCATAGACATCTCGGCATGGGTCAGTGACAACACCGCCCTGATGATCCTGTTGGCCATTGTCATAGGATTGATCCCTGAGTCAGGACCGCACCTTGTGTTCGTGACTTTGTTCGCAAGCGGAGTCATTCCGTTCCCCGTCCTGCTGGCCAACTCCATCGTGCAGGAGGGCCACGCATCGCTTCCGCTCCTGGCCGACAGCAAATCATCCTTCCTCAAGGCAAAGGCCATAAAAGTAGGGATCGCCCTCATCGTTTTTGTGGTATGGGGTTTGATATTGTGATTTTAAGATTTATATTTGCATAATGTTTCCGGATTTCCGGAGGCTGGCAAAAGGAAAAACAATTTTATTTTTATTTGATTATGGCTTACAAGATTTCAGATGATTGCGTGTCCTGCGGAACGTGCGCGGGCGAGTGCCCTCAGGGCGCTATCCACGAAGGTGATGTTCATTATGTGATTGATCCTGACGCCTGCATCGACTGCGGCACCTGCGCCGACGCCTGCCCGATGGGAGCCATCCATCCGGCCGAGTAATCAGGCATCGCAAGATTTCAGAAGAGGGCGACCAAAAGTCTTGGTCGTCCTCTTTTTTTTCGTGCTGCGGGTCAATATCATTGTACGCATTTCTGGTCAATGTTTATGCACGCATTTTCAGTCAATGTTTATGCACGCATTTTCAGTCAATGTTATTGTACGTACTTCCGGTCAATATTATTGTATGTACTTCCATTCAATATTCTTCTGCGCATTTCCACTCAACGATTCGTACTCGCTTCCTGTCAGCATTTTACAAAACACTTTCAGCTACACAACGTACCTATGCCCATAGAGGCCGGATTGGGCTGAAAAACTCGAATCCAACGGTGCGGGATTTTCACGTCAATGTGCCTTATAGGTGCTTATGACCAACTTGAGGATGAAAGCGTTTTGTAAATTCTCAACGACATAGACAAAAGCCAATCTTCAAGATTCATATCTGTAGGCAAGAACTTGAGGCATTGTCACATAGCTCTAATTTAAGTGGTTATTGTTTCGGGTGCAATAAAGGCGTTCACGCACCCGAAGTTGCATCCCCGATTGCCTTCGGGTGCACAAAGCCGCTTCTTGCACCCTGGTGCGCAAGCGGCATATCACTTTGTCACCAGCTGGTGTCTGAACGATATCTCGCTCCGCCATTTTTAAACCGGGAATCCTGTCATGATGAAAATTTCTGAATATTTTTCCTCCTATTAAACCGGATTAAACAAATAATTACTACATTTGTATCGTTGCCCGATTGGGCAGCAGACATATTGGAAAGCGTTTAGCTTATTCCTGTACTATGAATCTGGACAATTCAAGGTGAAATGGGAAAAGGTGATAACGCTTGCACTGGCTATAATATGGGCATTGCTCACGCTATAGCTGAAAGTGTGAGCATATTCAGCCTTATTCATTTCACGGTAGTCCAGAACCCATAGTACGAATAAGACAATGTTGGCTCGCACTTTCTTGTTGTAGATGATTAGAACTTCACTTTCGGGCCAGGTGAAATGGACAGACACAGAAATGTATCTCAGACTGATTATCAAAGTTCTAAACAAGGCTCTTCTAACATGTGCTTTGCCTATAAGCGTCATTGGATGTTGTGGGCCTAAGGATCCTACTCCTGACATCAATTATCTTGCAGATTTCCACAGAGCCTATTTTTCCTCCCAAGAGGATGTTATCGAAGAAGGTAACTTGGCATTGTATGTTGATTATTCAACATGTATCGCAGATGCAATGCAAACCATGACGATGTCTAAATTTTATATGGATATAGTTCCAAGTCTTACAAATGCCGCTAAACAGTACTTCTCGATTAAGGGGAATCAAATCAAAGAAGAAAATGGTGTGGATGTGTATTCCTTACTTAGGTCTGTATCTGAAGTGAATTATGCAGACCTCAGAACGGCAGTAAATATGATTGCCGCTGGTAACACGGAAGCGATCCTTCTTACGGATGGAGAGTATTATGAGCAAAGTATTGCTAAGAGCCATGTGAACGATCCATACATGGCTCCCGCATTGGAAAAATGGCTGACCAGAGGACACGATGTATATATTTTCTCTGAACCTTACGTTGAAATACATAAGGGGCATCAATACAATAAGAAACGGTTCTATTTCCTCTTCACTGATTCTCGTCTTCATGATAACATCTTCTCAAAGATTGAGAAGAATGTCAAGATTGAGGATTACCCTGATGTCCGTTATTATCATCTTACTGCGAATAATCCTTCTTTGCAGATAAATAGAGAAACGGCCAAGTTCGGGGACTGTGCTACACCGAATGAACTTCTTATGTGTCGCCCGGAAGCCTATGGTAATTTTGAGATTGAAGATTGGAGCAATATGGATTGGAAGAGCATCAAGAAGTACATCTTCAATGCGTATGATCAAATAACCGGTGAAGCCTTGCCTGATGGTGATATGGTCATAACCGGCCTCGCCTTGGATAAGAATTTCCAAGGCGGTTGCTATAGAATTGAGGATATAGATTTGAAAGTTTATGGTCTGAATCAAGCATACAAAGATTTCGTGAATAACTTATCAGATTCTGATACTGGAGAAACCGTTCCAGTAAATAAAGTTGTGCAGGAACATCCATTATCGCTTTCTCCGGCTCCTAATTTTATGAAATTAGACAAAAAAGAGTTTGCTGAACAGGGTCTGATAAACATTTATTTTGACACTCAAATGTTTGATCCTACGATTCTATATGATGGCGATCCTTGGAGTTATTTTAAGTTGGACATAACCGTCAAGGATTATTCTGACAACTTCTCTCACAACCCAATGGCTGAAGACATATTTACGTTTGATTCCATTGATATGCCTGGCAATAGCAATATATCTATAGTTGAGAGTATCAAACAGGTAGTTTCAAAACCGGCTGTCTCCAATATGGTTAAGGGAAAGACCATTTATAGCATATACGTAAGAACAAATAAATATTAATTGATAACGAAATGAATCCTATTACAACAGTCCAGCAGCTTGAAGCTCTGAAACAGACCACATTGGTGTGGGCTGTCATTATTTGTCTAGTGGCATTTGCCATCACCTTTTTAGTAGCCACGCTTGTTCCATACAAAGGAGGAAAAGACACATCTTTTGTAATTAGGCGTATCTGGCATATCATAATTGGATTAGTCGCTGCAGCAGGATATTGGATATATAATTTCCTCGTGGCTGTCCCTGCCATAAAGAATCCTGGATTCAAAAGCCAATTCTCCCAGACAAACTTAATCAGTGTTATTATCATAATTGTTGGCTATGTGGTTATTGGCTTGATAGTGGCGTTTATTTTCAGAAAATCAAAATTCTCGACAGTCTATCTCAAGCATAAGAAATAGTTTTTATGGCAAGAAAATTTTTCGTTCTGGGAATCGGGGGAACCGGTATGCGGTGCATCGAATCCTTGATTCACCTTTGTGCTATCGGAATGTTTGATGATACTGACTTGTATCTTCTTGCTCTCGATACGGATAAAAATAATGGTAATTTCGCAAGGCTGAAGGCTGTCAAAGATGCTTATCTGAATGTGAAATCACTTGAAGCCTCCGGAAGGACACCGAATAAGGATACATTCTTTTCGGCAAATCTCAAGTATTATGAATTCAGCCCGAATTATGAAATAAAGAGTACCTTCAAAGATGTCTTTGGATACGGTGACACCCAGTATACTGACAAAAGGAAAACGGATTTGGCGGATTTGGTGTTCTCTAAAGATGTAGAGGATTTCAACCTAAGACATGGTTATAGGGCACAGACTCACCTAGGTTCAATGATGATGTTTCACTCCATCATTGAAGCTGCTCGTGATCCTCGTCCAAACCAGCTCCAAAAATATCTTCAAGAACTTATTTCCGCATCTCAGAATGGGAGTCCGCGGGTGTTTATTCTTGGTTCGGTGTTTGGAGGCACCGGTGCATCTTCGATTCCTATTATACCTCAAGCAATCTCAGAGGCGGCTGCTGTTTTGTCTAATGGTTCCGCAGATATTATGAAGAGTGCATATTTTGGATCAACTCTTCTGACTGCATATTTCAATTTTAAGGTTCCGTCTGAGGCAGAAAGGAATGACCAGAAGATTATAGCAACTTCCGACAAGTTTGCTATGAACTCTCAGGCTGCAATGATGTTCTATCAGGACGATGCTACAGTTAAATCGACATATCAGAAGTTCTATATGATGGGGACCCCAGGCCTTGACTGGGATCCTATGCAGAAAACTAGCGATAAGGTGAACAAGACAATAACAGGAGGTGAAGCGCAGAAGAATGACTCTCACTACATCGAACTCCTTGCGGCTTGTGCGGCTCTAGACTTTTACAATACCGATGAGAGTGTGCTGCAAAACAACAAGGAAAATGTCAGTGCGGATTATCAGTACCGCTCCATTAATGATTCCGGCAAACTTGAGTTTCAGGACTTTGTCGGGCAAGGTCGAGCTGCAGAATTTGCCAAGAAATTCGGAATGCTGACGGTAGCTTCAATATTGTGTAATAATCCTGACTATGACTTCATTTCGGGGTTGCAGAGCAAAGACCAGCACATTGACGGTTATGAGGATGTAAATGTTGAACAGATTCGCAACCTCAAAGACTATTTTGCTTTATACAACTTTAAGGTTAACGAAGACAATTCGCTTTCTGAAGGATGGTTAAGACAGATATACCGTTCTGCCGGACAGGGTGATAAGTTCGTTTTTGCGCCTGAAATCTTTACTGCAGACACAAAGAAAGAATTATCCAAGTCAGATTGGAACAAGAAGCTGTTTAAAGAGGAGGGTATTGGCAAGGATAATATATTCAAAACGGGGCTAAGCAGTAAATTTGACAAGTTTAAAGATGCCTTTATCAAAATATATGAAGGGAAAGAAAACGGAGCTGCGAACCTGACGAACAGGCTTGAGCAAGTCATAAAGCAGACATACGATGCTCTGGTTCATCTTTATCAATTTTAAAGCACATAGTTATGCCAAAAGCGCTTCTTATTAAAAGTTATACAACTAAGACTGGCTCTCAAGGTGTATGGAACAACCTTGATGATGCCACCTCATATATTCAAGGAATCAACACGGGAAAAGTTCTGGATGATTTGAATGCGGACAAACTCAGTGCTTTAATCTCCGGAGTCCCATCACCGTGGGCGAGAGCAAAACTCTTTAAATTTGCATTTGACACAATTGCAGTACCTGATCCTAACATCGAAGAGTCGGGCCTGATGACTTTTTACAAAATACTTGAGGGAGAGTGGAAAGGATTGTTGGCCGTGATGGCTCTGTATCCGGATAGGATTAAGATTTCTGATCCTATATATATGGATCCTAAGGGTCAGGATTATGATCTGGCAGCAGCATTTGGAAGAATGTTGTTCGAAGATAAAGACATTTGGTCCTGCCAGGCGGATTTAATACAAAATCCTGATGCCAAACCATATGTTCAACTTATCTATTACAAAGGAATCCCAGTAGGAGGAACATCTCCTTTTACCGGAATTTTTACCGGAATCAAGTACGACCTTAAAGGAGAAGCATCTGATATCAATTGGTATAGGGAAGGAAAATTTCAGGATCCTACCAATATGATTTCAGGCGAACAGCTTCAGAAGGTATATCTTTTTGTTAAGAACTTGTGTGCTAATGTGTCTTCATTTGAGGAAGAAATCAACCGTTGCCGCGGACGAAAATTGAAGATTGATCTAAAGGGGCTTAAGACTGTCGTGCGTATATGGGAGCGTGACATTAAGACAAGGGGGGCGAATAATTTGAAGGAAATAGGCCCTACGCCAAAATATGCTGCACTAAAATCTCCATTCTCTATCCTTTTGAAATCTGAGATTCCTGTGTACCTAAAACCTGATCATACTTTTACATATACTAAAGGAGCGGATTATATCGAGCTAAAGGATATTCAAGAACTATTAAGTGATGATAAATTTGTAATCGGCTGGCAGGAAGTGGATAGTCCTGGACAGTCACTGGCAAATGCTCCTGTTTATTTCCTTAAGGCATTTGATATTACTGAAAATCAGCATTATTATTTTACTCTGCCACTTTCTGAGAAGGCTATTGATATCTTTAAAAATCAGATGGGAAGTCTTCTTGGTTATGGTCATAATGGTAATACAGTATTGTCCGCTAAAATAACTGATGCCGGAAAACTGCTTGTCTCCTTTACTGTTGAGATAGATGGGCAAAGTGTCGCATTGAATGATCGGGAATATGAAATTCATTGGCCGGATGATCCTAATCCAAGAGTGATTCTTTGGCCGAATTTTACTTCTGAAAAATGGACCAAGTATTACCTTTATACCGAGTTTACCTCAGCTGCAGCGGAACAGTTCCGACCGATATTCAAAATCGGTAATGATTTCATAAAAGATGACCACGGGAAAGGTTTCTTTATTCCTGACACATTTTCCCCTGATGAATGTCAAAATGTGTCTTGCAAGAAGATAATAAAATATGAAAGGGGCGCTGTGGAAGAGGATATGCCTAAATATGAGATCTACACATCCGACAAACCTGTGGCAGGGTTATCGGCTACGGTAAGTGATGCCGGGAAACCTAGCCATGCCGGATATCTGGTAGTACGAAAGGATTTTATAAAAGATCTTTCTAATGTCTCAATGAAAGGACGAGCGACAGTAGGCATAGATTTCGGCAGCAATAATACATGTGTGTATTATAACGAAAGTAATAAAGGGGCTAAGCCGGTTAGCTTTGAAAACTTAAGAGCGATGCTGGTTGGTGTCGAGAACAACAACCGTAAAGCAGTCGCGCAAAATGACGAGCTTTTATTCTTGTCCAATACTCCAGCGCATAATGGTCAGGTCAAATCTTGGCTTCATGAGCATGATTCTCGATACAATAAAAATAATGAGTCAGAGGAAATTGCAGGCGGTGTTCCTGTAAATAGACCGAATGTGCTTGTTAAGGAGATGGACCGCTATGCGATAAAAACGCAAGCCGGTATCCTTGATTATAATATGAAGTGGCTGGATGCTTCTATAGGTGACGGAAAGGGTCTACTTAAGAAAGAGGCGTTCCTCAAGACTCTTTGGATACATGCATGTGCATGTCTTTATAAAGACGGTATTTGGCCGGAAACAATCTTTTGGAGTTATCCTGGCTCTATGATGGAGTCCGATAAGAATGCTCTGGCAAAAATATTTGACAACTTGGGGAAAATCACACCAATCAAGGGTGTTCAAGTTGACGTTGGTTCCCGGGATTATCCGGAAGTGACTGAAGCAGAAGCAGTATGCTGTTATGCTCTTAGCAAAGGTTTTGATCTGCGCGCAGACAATTTAATCCTCGGCATTGATGTCGGAGGAAGCACAACTGATATACTTCTTCTTGCCAAGGATCCAATTAGTCGGGAAGCAACACTCTTCCGTGAAAGTTCTGTAAGAATTGCAGCTGGTGCTTTCTTTGATGCGGTTATCGGCTCTCAGTCTTTCCGAGAAGCCTTAGTCAGTTTTCATGAGAGTCATAAAACAAGGGTTCACGTTGAGAATATTGCTGAGATCAGAACTGAAAAGAATAAGGCTCCGTATTATTTAAATAGCATTTTCGACCAGTTGTCACCGGAAGAATTTGAGGATTTTTATGACTCCATCGCCAACAATGCAAGGTTCGTATTTACAATCCCTGCGTATGTGACAGGCATTTTGCTTTACTATTCAGGAATGCTTGCCGGCAAGACGATTAAAGATAACCATCTTGAATTGAAGAGCGTAGAACTTATGCCTTTCGGAAATGGGGGAAAACTGTTCCATTGGTTAAGGAACACTCCAAATAGAAGGGTTGCAGAAGAGTATTATGAAGAGTGCTTTAATGCTGGCCTTAGCCTTGTGTGTGATATTCATCTTAGAGTAAACTATCATTCTGAAATCGAATCAGAAAATAAGTCTGAGGTTGCCCGCGGTCTGTGCTCGCTTACTGATCTTAAAAAGGACAAGGTTGTCACTTCAGATATCTGTGGAGAAGCCGGGGTTCATTACATAATGCCAGACGGTTCAAACAAAGAGATAGCTGTAGATGATGAACTGTTGAGTTCCTATTTTGACAGGAGGATGAGTGGTTTTGAGTTTACAAGCACTGATAATTTCCAAAGATTTATGGAGATTTTCATTGACCTTGTTTCACGCAAAGGGAATCTTTTCCAGGAAGCAAACCGTGTTCTCCGGGATGATATGGATGATCTTAAGAATAAGATTTCCTCAACTATTCAGGAGGACTCCGAGTACAAGAAGGCCGTTAAGAACATAGATGATGGGTTCAATTATCATCAACCTATCATTATCGCGGAAGGAATGGGCTTTCTCAATACACTAATCAGAAAGGTATTTAGCAAGTAATGACATCTTTATCAATATATGTGGAGAAGTGGTACATTGTCGGTGCCGTTTGCATCGACAATGTGCCGCACCCTATAGAATTGCCGAACCATGACGACAGAATCTGGTTATATTTCTTCAATGATACAGCCAATGATGCAGTTTACTATGGTCATGTGAATAAGAAAAAAGCGCAAAATAAAGAGGACCACTATATTGACGATATATTTTCCGAGATAGTTGACTCAGAAGCCTCATTTAAAAAGTTTGGCAGAAATTATCCTCTATCGGAGATATTTAAATATTCCGGAATATTTGATGACCTGAAGGCTGCTTTTGGGCATTGGTCGCATGATGCAAAAATTCCCATTTATGTCTCTTTCTCTCAGGACATCTCATATGATGCCCAAAATATATTCAAGACAGAATTAGAAAAAAATGATTTTGTCATAAAACAATTTGTCGGCAAAGTCGATTTTTTGGCTTTGGAATGGGTTCGAAAGAAAAAGAATCTCAAATTACCCAGGGATAAGCATGCTCTCGTGTTGCGTTCTACCAATGAGAATCTTCACATGTCTTTATTCAAGACAGACGGTTCTATTTTCCTTGAGGAAGCTAATGATTGTCTTAAAGGTTATGGCAGTGATGTGCGACGACACGCTGTTATCGAGGATGTAATACATCAAGGGAATGCTACATTCCATTTCTTGACCAAAGACGAAGATTTTATCCATGAGAGAATGCGAATGGAGGAATTTGTCGAGGATTGGATTCTGAAATTGGATCACGGACGAGGAGGGATACCTATTAGAATTCCAAATGCTAGTTTTTCATTGGCTCCTAATAATACGTTTACGGCCAATCTCCGGCGAACAAGCATAGATGAGAGGACGAAAGCTATCATTCGGGAAATAATCGACTATGTGAAAGCTTTCGTCAAGAACAAGAATAGATTGGAAGAGTATGACCTTGGTGCGGTAGTTCTTTTGGGTAATTCCTTTGGTAATACTCAATATCGCAGCGAACTAGACAACTGGCTTCATATTAGTGGCGAAAAACTGTTTTGTATAAATGAATCCACATTGCCCGATGTCGTTGGGGTATATTCACAGATTGATCCGGGATATTTCAGCACGGCAGAGAATATCTTTGCTGAGCAGGCGGGAATAGAGCGCGAGAGGCAGTTGCAGGCTGAGCATGAGGAAACCGAGCGCAAGTTGGCTGCGGCTGCGGCAGACAGGAAGAGGCAAACAGAAGTTGAGAAATCTCAGACTGAGAAGAAATATAAAGATGCTATGGAACAGGCATATGAGGCTGAATCTAAACATGATTTCGCCAATATGCGAGAATTTCTTACTATAGCGTTGGATGCAAAACCTCATGATGATGCTGCAAACAAGAAACTTCAACAGCTCAATGATATGGAAATGAAGGAGCACTTGAAGAGTGACCAGTATCGTACTGCCATCAATCAGGCAGATCATGCTTTTGAAGCGGGAGATTTAGACTTGGCGTACAGTTTCTATACTCAAGCACTTACTATCGATCCTAATTCGAGTCATGCAAGGACAAGGGTAGAAGATATCGGGAAAAAGAAGTCCGATAAGAATAAAGCGGATGAATTTTTAACCAAGGCGGAGGTGTTCGAGGGGCAAAGGTTATATGACAAAGCCCTTACTGAATTAAAGAAGGCACAGTTACTTAACCCAAACGATGGAAGGATTGCCTCTAAAGTGGCTGATATCGAAAGACTGATCGAGAAGAGAGACGGTGAGATAAGTTCTCTTAAGTCATTGTTGAGTTCTTCGGAAGGGAAGGAAGACTATTCTCAGGCAATAGAAACTTGTGAGAGATTGATTTCTGTAGATAATATCAATAGTTTAAAATGGGAACGCAAGCTCGGTGTCTTAAAGTCCCAAAAAGTTAAAAGTGACGAAAAAGAGGCTGTTCTATCCGAGTGTAGGGAAAAGGTAAATGCCGCTGTATTTGATGAGAATTGGGAAGATGTGCTACAATATTCAACGAAGGCCTTGAAGTATAGTCCTAAAGACGAGTTTTTTAGTGGACGTTTGGAAAAAGCGGAGAGGGAAATTGAAAAGAAGAATAAGAACAACGGAAAAACATATAAATCGGTTAAAGACCATGAAGTGACACCAAAGTCTAAGTCAGAAGAGAACTCTCCCGATCCATTCTTTTCTTCTGATACTGTCAAGAATAAACAGAAACTGGCAGCCAATGAAGATTCGTTCTTCACAGATGGCAAAAAACAGTCTGGGAATAAAAAGAAAGATGATTTCTTTGATGCTCCATTGTCTAAAACAAAGAAGGTGTCCAATAAATCCATTATGCCTAAGGATGATTTTGATTTTTAGATAATAAATTATATACTAACTTTTTCTTTAACTTTTAATAACAAACATTATGGCAGAAGTTCAGCTAAAAAAGAAGGTCACCCTTAAAAAGAAGGGTGAGACCGCTGCGTTTACTTTCGATGGTAAACTTAAAGTCAAACTCTATTGGAGCTCAGACACAGATCTTGACCTTTGCATTTTCTTTAAACGCAAAGATGGTGAAGTCGGTGGTGTATTCTCAAACGAGTACAGAGGCAAGAAGAAAGATCTAGGCACCCTTGAAACATTCCCTTACATGCTCCATCTCGGGGATAGCAAGGAGCCTGCTGCTGGCAATGAAGAAACAGAGCAGATCAATGTCGCAAGTCTTAACGAGATTGACGAAGCGTATGTCCTCGTTGTTAACTATGGGGCTGCTATTGAAGGTGAAGATGTGACTTTCGCTGAAGAAGGTGGTCGCGTAGAGCTTCAGAGCGATTCCGGGGACTATCTTGAGGTCCCTGCGGATTCTACGGATGAGGGTCCTGTATATTGTGTATGTTCTATTAAGAACGAGGGCGGAAAGAATACTCTCAAGAACGAAAGCCGGGTAATGGATTTGCCAAAGGCTTTTGAAGAAATTCCTGGTTTCAGCCTTATTTGCAATGGCTAATTATGGCAGACGTTCAGCTTAAGAAAAAAGTTCAACTCAAGCAAAAAAGTGCGAATCCGACAATTACGCTCAAACGTAAGGGCGGAGCGACTCCAGTAGTGTTGCTTAATGAGAAGAAGCCGGGAAATTCTGCCGGGGTTGCAACTGCAGCGACAACTGCTGCTCAGGCTGCGTCAACTGCTACTACTCCTACAGGCAAAATGCATCCTGTTGCAGGTGAGAAACCTGCAGCAGTGGTGAAGCCTGTCAAAGGTCCTGCCAAGGCAGCGACAGGAGCAAATGGCGCAGGTTCAACCAACTCTAACGGAGAAATCAAAGCCGCTGGCAAGACCAATCCGTCAGGTCCGAATGGTGGAGATAAGAAAAGAGGTAAAGCTTTGGCTTGGATCCTTGGTGCAGCCGCAATAGCTGTCTTGGCCTTTGGTGGCTATAAGTTTGCTACTGATAATAGTGGCAAGACTCCATCCAATATGGTAGCAGACAATACTGCTTCAGGAGAAAAGAATATTGGAGAAGAGTATGCAACAGATGAAGCTATCTCTCAAAGCGGAGCTGGAATGACTGGAGAAGATGTTAGTACTGCCAATATTACCGATGGCGGTGTTGCAAACGGCAATGATGCACAGTCTCCTGATGGATCTTCAAATACATCTGGAGGGAATGAATCAACTACTGGTGGACACGATTCGACAACTGGAAATGAAGTCAACTCATGTCCGACAAACCGAGAAGTTTCTGCATCTGGAACCGACAATACAACAGGGGTTGCCTCCCAATCGTCAGACACAAGAGGCAACAACTCCAAGGGATCCTCTATTGGCGGAAACAGCTCCGCAATGATTGGTGATTCTGGAGAAAAAAAATCAGCCTCAAGCAATGACGGTGTTGGTCCGTCTGCAACCAAAAAGTCATCGGATGTGAATTCAATTACATCGGATCATGCTGTGGTTAAATCAGTATCAGAAAGTCAGGCTGTCTGCCTTTTTGCATTTGACAGCAGTATTGTGGGCGAGAATGACACACTCGACCGATTGGCAAATCTTGCAAAGGCTTCTGATAAAAAGATAGTGATCAATGCGTACACTGATGAAGTTGGCGCTGACGAATACAATCAGGCTTTAAGTCAGAGACGCGCAAATGCTGTCAAGGATTATTTCGTAAAGCGAGGAGTTAATGCGGTGATAATATCTGCGAAAGGAAATGGAGAGACAACACGATATGCCACTCGTGCAGAAAATAGAAGAGCAGACATCACGATTCTGTAATATGATTCTTGGGAGGGGTTGTAAACAATCCCCTCCCGTTTGTTTCAAAATGTATTGGGACTCGATATTTAATATTTACCTGTTGCGTGGTGATCTTTGCGTCATCTTGCGGGAATAGAAATGCTAAATACAAACTTTAATACTGCTACGATAACAAGTCTCAGTTCTATAAAGAAGATTGATTATGAAAAAAATACGCCTTATATCGTTGACGCTGGTGGTTATGACCTCACTCTGCTGGGGAAGTTGTAATTCGTATAGCCCCATTAAGGATCTCGAATCTTTTTCCTCAGAGTTAGAGGCGAATTCAGCCAATTATACGGTTGAGGAATGGAAAGAGGCTTTCCAGATTTATGAAGGGATAGTTGCTTCCATGGAAGGGGTGCAATTGACGGATGAGGAAACCAGAGAATTTGGTCGTATCAATGGCGTTTGCACCGGCTACTTGGCCAGAGGGGCTGTAGTTATAGCCAAGGATGCTTCCTCGACAGGATTAACTTTCCTGGATGGCCTTGTGGATGGCTTTAGTTCAACATTCGATGAGGAGTTTTTTGAAGATGTTGTTGATTCGTTAGAGGAGGGCATAGAATCAATAATTGATAATTACGAATAACATAATGGAACAAAAACACCACTATTCAGGCCTGACGGACGCGCAGGTACTTGAGAGCCGAAAGAAGTATGGAGTGAACATTCTTACCCCTCCTGAAGAACAATCAACTTGGGACAAGGTCAAGGACTGTATGCATTTCTGGCTGGTGAAGGTCATTATTGGACTATTCGGAGCCTCGATAATCGCAGTTGCAGGGCTTGACATTGCAGGCATTGCAATGCCGACAAATATCTGGGTCGGGCCGGTAATCCTCGTTGCCCTGTTCTTCTTGATTTATCTGGTCGCATTCCTCGGTGGAGACTGGGAAGAGGAAGAGAAGAAATTTAATATGGATTCGCTGATAACGATTCTCCTTGCCGCACTGGTATTGTCCGGAGCAATTTCGTTCTATCAGGGCGTGTTCGGCGGAGAGGCAGGTATTAAGCCATATTTCGAACCTATCGGTATTGCTGTTGCCGTGCTTCTTGCCACAGGTGTAGCGTACATTCTTGAAAGCCAGAACGAGAAGACATTCAAGAGCCTCAACGAGGTGAATGATGGGACTTTGGTCAAAGTTATTCGTAACAACAATGTCTGCCAGGTGCCGCGCAAGGATATTGTTGTCGGGGATATTGTCATTTTGGAAACTGGTGAGGAGGTTCCGGCTGACTGCGAACTGCTCGAAGCATTGAACCTCAACGTGAACGAATCCACCCTCACTGGTGAACCACAGTGTTCAAAGACTATCAATGAGGCTCTGTTTGATAAGGATGCGACATATCCTTCCAACCAGATAATGAAGGGCTGTACCATCATTGAGGGATATTGTACTGCAAAGGTCTTTGCAGTAGGTGATTCCACTGCCAGCGGAAAGGTCTTTGAGGCGGCTCAGGTCAGGGAGGGTGATGCTACACCTCTTAGCGAAAAGCTTGAGCAGTTGGCGGATCTTATCACCAAGGTAAGTAATGCGATAGCGGCACTAATTATTGTCGGACGACTTCTCATTTATTTCATCAATGGTAATGGTGAATTCGGTGATGCAACCGGTATTGTTGGGTTTGTTAAGTATGTTCTTGATACTGTTATGATTGCCGTAACGCTTGTCGTTGTGGCTGTTCCGGAAGGACTTCCGATGGCAATCACCTTGAGCTTGGCATTCAGCATGAAGCGTCTGATGAAGCAGAACACACTTCCCCGCACAATGCACGCTTGTGAAACGATGGGCGCTACATCCGTCATCTGTACAGATAAAACGGGGACTTTGACGAAGAATCAGATGAATGTCTATGAGACTTGTTTTGTTGGTTTGACTGAGCAAAAACTTGGCGTGGATGAGTTCTCTAAACTTCTTAAGGAGAGCATCGCTGTAAACACGACAGCAAACTTGGATTTTGCTGATCCTGCAAAGATTAAGGCTATTGGTAATCCGACTGAAGGAGCTCTTCTTCTTTGGCTTCATAAGAACGGTGTGAATTATCTTCCTATCCGCGAGGATGCAGAGATACTTGACCGTCTGCCTTTCACGACGGAGTTGAAATATATGGCGACAGTCATCCGTTCCAGGGTAAATGGTAAGCGCATTGTCTATGTAAAGGGTGCACCGGAAATCATAATGGGTCTTTGTGACATCAAAGCTGATGAGAAGAATCAGTACGAGGCTAAACTTGCCGAATATCAGAGCAAGGCTATGCGTACTCTTGGATTCGCATATCTGGAACTTGCCGATGACCAGGATGTTATTCTGGATGGAAAACTGAAGGTTTCAGACCTCAAAATGATGGGCGTTGTTGCCATCTCTGACCCGGTTCGTGAGGACGTTCCATCGGCCATTAAAGATTGCCTGGATGCCGGAATTTATGTGAAGATTGTAACCGGTGATACTCCTGGCACTGCCAAGGAAATCGGTCGCCAGGTCGGCCTCTGGACTGAATCTGATACTGATGATAACATTCTTATCGGTCAGGAGATTGAGGCAATGACCGATGAGGATCTTGAGAAGAGGCTTCCTGCTGTGAAGATTATTTCCCGTGCCCGTCCTGACGACAAGGAGAGGGTTGTACGCATTCTAAAGAAACTTGACTATGTGGTGGCGGTTACCGGAGATGGTACAAACGATGCACCCGCACTCAATGCAGCCAATGTCGGGCTCTCTATGGGAGACGGAACCGCTGTAGCCAAAGAGGCCAGTGAGATGACTATCATTGACAATTCATTCAGTACCATTGCTAATGCCGTGATGTGGGGACGTTCTCTTTACAAGAATATCAAGAGGTTCATACTGTTCCAGATGACTGTAAACGTGGCAGCTTGTCTCATTGTGCTTATCGGTGCATTCATCGGTACGGAGTCTCCTCTTACTGTTACTCAGATGCTTTGGGTTAACCTTATTATGGACACTTTTGCTGCTCTAGCATTGGCATCGCTGCCTCCGGCACATTCTGTGATGAAGGAGAAGCCGAGGTCTGTCAATGAGCATATTCTCAAGGGAATGGGTGCTGGAATTCTTGGAGTCGGTCTGACATTTACTGTAATACTGTTGACTATACTATTGTTCTTCCAGCATGCAGATGTGATATCTCTTGCGGACATCAACTTCAGCTGGGGAGCATACAATGGACTTACTCCATATGAACTGGGACTGTTCTTTACGATTTTCGTGATGCTTCAGTTCTGGAATCTCTTCAATGCCAAGGCGTTTATGGCGAATGACTCAGCATTTAAGGGGCTTAACTGGAAGAATACAAAATGGTTCATCCTTATCGTTCTTGTCATCTTTATCGGTCAAGTCATTATGACAGAGGTTCCGGGAGTGCAGGAGATGTTCAATGTGGCTGAAGGAGGCGTAAAACCTTTGGACTGGGTGGTGATTGTCATTGCTACATCTTTCGTCCTATGGATTGGTGAGCTGGTCCGCCTGATAAGGAAGAAAAGAGCATAATTTGTAATAACTTTGAGCGATGGGGCTTCGGAAGAGGTTCCCTCGATTATTGCGAACATTATGACAAAATTGCAAATCATTCTAACAGTTTTTATTGTCTCAGCTTCGCTTGGGTTAATCATTGATCAGACATCGAATCGGAGAAGAAGGGTATTTGTTAACAATCTTGGCAACAGGCTACAGGCTTGCTGCAAGAATCTACGTCTTATGAGCGAAATTAAGTATAAAGCAGGGACGGACTGTCCATTACTGTTGTCTTTGCCTTGGGTCTTTCTTTTCCGCGCCTTTGGGATGTTATGGGAGTCCCTCAAAGAGAACTTGCGACATATCTTTCGCCCAGAAAGGAGATGCGTGGGGGATTTGCGCACCATGTTCCTGGTGGGGATGGATTGTCGCGCTTGTAGTTTTGCCGAATATGGCCGTTTGATTGCTTAGATACTCCTTATTTTTAATTTGACAAGATGAATGCTTTCTTAAGGGTAATTATACGGATGTGCATTGTTGCGTTGGCAACAGCAATCCCCTTTGCGCTCAATGCTCAGGAACTAGAACTGCCCAAGATTTCACGAAACGAAATTATCATTGTTCATACGGGGCACACCTTGTCATACAATCCCGAGTGGATGATTCCCAATTGGGTGGCTTACGAACTTAAGGCATCTGAACTTGAGGGCGATGCTCAGAGGCAGCGGTCTTTTTCTCCCGACCCTGATCCGATTCTTGCAGGATATGTTCTTGCGGAGCATTGCGACTATACGAATTCAGGGTGGTGCAGAGGTCATATGATTGCGGCCGGGGATGTAAAATACAGTCAGAAAGCGATGGATGAGAGTTTCTATACTACCAATATATGTCCGATGGAAACTTCATTTAACAATGGAGATTGGAAACGGTTGGAGGAGAAGATAAGGAAGTGGGCTGTGGAGTATGGGACGGTATACATCATTACAGGGCCGATTGTCGGGAATAATCATCACGGTAAAGTGGGAACGAGCGATATTGTGGTACCCGATGCATTCTATAAGGCTGTTCTCATCCCATACCGAGGCTCGTATCTGACGATGGGATTCATGATGTTCAACGAACCATCTGTCAAACACAAGTTACGAGACTATGCGGTTTCTGTCGAGAAGCTGGAAACGATGATAGGTAAATCGTTGTTTTATAAGCTTCCCCGCAGTACCTCTAAGCAGATAAAATCATATTTACCATTAAAAGAATTAGGACTTTATTGAGATGTCAAGGAAAAGGTTACACAGGTCCAAACAGGACAAGGTCATTGCCGGGGTTTGCTCCGGACTGGCCAATTATTTCAACACTGATCCCGTACTTGTCAGGATAATATGGCTGATTTTGGTCCTCTGTTTCGGTGTTGGGGTATTCGCCTATCTAATTTGTTGGCTGATAATACCCGAAAGGTAAAACGTATTAAAGTGGAGGAGGTTATGGATTAAAGCGAATGATTCTTGATTGGTATAACCGATGAATTATTCGGCTTTGCTGAACACTTACGAGTTGGCGACACCTGCATTTTGCGAATTAGCGGCACGCAGACTCGCCCTAATTGCGGATGAGAAGCATGCGGCTATTCCGCCTATAGATCCGGAAACCGTAGGCGGCATATTTCTGTTGTGAGTTTAACACCTTTTCGTACAAATAATAACTCGGATACGCAACAGGTGGCCTCAATTTATTTGGCTATTTTTCAGAAAATTAAGATAGGGGCTGCGGATTAGTTGTACAATTTGATGATGAACTCACGTGAATATATCTCTGTCAATTTTAGCGTCATCCCATTTGGATTCCGGAGAAAATGACTACCTTGCGGAAAATACTGCGATTTCAATGACTGATAAGGAACGTGACGAACTCAAAGAGGTGATCAGGAAAGATTACCCGGGTATTTCGGAGGGGGAAATCTCATTTATGGTTTCGTTCTTCGACATGATGCAGGCCAAGGCAGCGGCATATTCGGCTGCGGACAAGAGTGGTGGGACGACCACTGCAAACGCCAAGAGCATCCAAACATCGGGAAAAGCCGGAGGAACCAAAGGACGGAGAAAATCAAAGGCCGACCGGCTGGTGGACTCCAGCAAGCCATCGAAGACATACGTTTTGTACGCATCCATCGAAGACTGCCCTGTCAAGGTTTTCAGGCGGATCAAAGTGCCTTCAAACCTTTGGCTGGGGAATCTGGGGAAGATACTCATCACCGCGTTCGGTTGGGCCGGGTATCATCTTTCTCAATTCACCAAAGGCGGTGTGGACTATACTTCCAAAGAGAACATTGAAGAAAGTTTTGATTTTGGTTACCACCGATCTATAGACGAGATGACCGTCACCGTCGCGGATGTCCTGCCACAAAAAGGCAGCACGATCTCTTTTGAATATGATTTCGGTGATGGCTGGATTCACAATGTCAGAGTCACGTCGGTCAGTGACGAGCCTTTGCCTGGTGAGGATATTTGTGTGACATCAGGCAAAGGGGCCTGCCCTCCCGAAGATGTCGGAGGCGTGTGAGGCTATTCGCAAATGCTTGACATCCTGTCCGGGAAGATTGATGATCCGGAAGAGAAGACCTCCTATGAGGAATGGCTCGGACTGCGGAAAGGAGAATCGTTTGATCCTGAGGAGTTTGATTTGGAGATGGCAAACGAGGATGTCAATCACCTTGTCACCTTGATTGTCAAAGGCAAAGAAGAATCTCAATAGAATCAATGGATTAGGAACATATCCGTTGGCTTTCAATCCGGATATTGGTCGCAAAGGATGCGCCGGAGGGCGGTGGCGACAGGATTGGAGCCATCTGCGGCTTCAAGATGCACGTCAAGAGTCAGGCCAGGCAATGAGATGGGCAGCGTGAAGATGACCGGCGGTACGGCAGGAAAGGGGAGGATGCCGATGATCTCAGGGGAGTCCGTCACCAGTTTCACGATGGCTTCGGCTGAATCCGACACGACTGCCACGCGCGCCTTCAGATCCGGCGGCAGAATTTCCGAATATGTCTCCGTCACCGCAAGCCTTGAGCTCAGTGGAAGATCTTTAAGATCCGTGATTTTTGAATATGCCGGATTGGAACTGGCCACCGACGCCGTCACGCTGAACAATAATGTGCCTATGTCCTCGAATGACGGCTCAATCATATGCCTTTTGGCGTAAATCCTTATGTCAGAATCGTCACCGGAAGATTCACTGCGAATCGAGAATGTCAAGGATGGATTGAATGTCAAGAGTTTGGCAAGTGCGTCGGGCAGGATATGGCTGGCGATGAATCTGTCGGCGGTGATTCTTATTGGCTTGTTTGCAGTGAGTTTGCCCGACGGACCGAACAGTTGCCCTGCGGCTGAGTACCAGTAGAGGATCTTTTCCGCATATTCCTTGAAGGTGATTCCAGCCGCCGTCAGGGTCACCGCGCCTCTGCCTCTTGTGAAAAGCTCCACTCCCATATTCCTTTCCAGTTCGGCGATGTTCTGGCTCACGGCAGGTTGAGTGACGCCAAGCACCTTCGCCGCGATGGTGAAGCCACCGTTTTCGGCCACAGCCATAAATACCTTCAACTTGAAATCCTCTAACATAAGAATAGCTTAAAATGACTCAAATATAGCGTTTTTTTGTCTCAATTTTTACAGTGACTTGAACTGAAAAAAGTGTTTCTTCCTCAATTTGGTTGAAGCATAGGTCGCTGAACACCAATTCCCTCTTCAAGAGCCCGAGGGAGGCTCTCCCATACATTGTCCGCTTTACCGCTTTCAGTTTGTTTACATATCCGTGACGATGCCGTTGGAAGTATCCGTGGCGATGGCGTTTCGGACGGCCTTAAGATCCATCTGGACTCCATAGGCAAATGGCAGCAGTTCTTCCAGGGGCGATTGCGCATAAGACTTCAGCACAGCGTCAAGTTGCTCACGCGGTTTCGCTTGGTATCAGGGGATTTGCGCATTTCCGCGACGTCTTGCTTTGATCTGAAGCCTCGATGTCCGGCGGACAGATACCGATAGTGGCCATGGAATGGAGCCAAGAAGCCGGTTGAACGATCCCGGCTGACAACTCTTACCCCGTTTTTTGGGAGGCAAGCCATCCCCTGAAGCTTTCCGCATCCCTGTCTCCCAGCTAACCGACGGTCACATTCTCGATCCTTAGTCTGAAAACTCCTGCCGGGGCTTTCACTTCCACAACATCTCCTGTTTTCCTTTCCATCAGCGCCATGCCGATCGGAGACTTGCAGGAAATCTTACCTTCCTCAAGATTCATCTCGTGAGGGCTTACGATTGTATATGTCATCTTGACGTTAGAGGTGAGGTTGGTGAACTCCACCTTGCTGAGCAGAGAGATTCTGTCTTTCGGCAACGCATCCGTGTTGATGACCCTGGAATACCGCAAAACTTTCTGAAGAAACCTGATCCTGCTGATTGCCTTGCCTTGGGCGCGTCTTGCAGCGCGATACCCCGCGTTCTCGCTCAGGTCTCCCTCCGCGCGAGTCTCGGCCAGATCCTCCTTGATCCTTGGATATTCCACATTCATAAGATGGTCAAGCTCCGCGGCTATCTCATCGTAACGTTCTTTAGAAAGATATTCCATAGCTGTTCAAGTTAAATTTTTTCCATCGTGTAATGCAACGCCTTGAGTTCCAAAGCCGCGCCGATTCGGTACATTGCGGAAAGGGTGTGACGGAAAACATAGAACGCCTCGACGCTCTGTGCTTCGATACCCTGTCTCATCATGAATGAATATGCCTCCCCGGCCAAGTAGGCGAGGTTATGCGCTATGTCGGTCGCGTCCTTCGAATTCAGTGGATGCTTAAGAATATCCCTGGTCACGTGCTCGTCAAGGTCATCAAAGCCCCTTACTCCCACGAGCGATGAATATCCCTGATCCTTGTACCGTGTCCAGTCCTTGTCCCACCAACACGCAACTGCCATCCCGATATAGGCCGTCCATGCCAGCACAACCTCTGGATAATCATTAAATTCGCGTACCGCGTCTCCTGAATATTCCAAAGCGATAGACTCCCATCTCGCTGTTATGTCCGGACAGCTGAGCAGCATCCCGTCAAGAAGCCCTTTTTCGGTGCAGACCTGCACAAGCCTGTCTACCAATCCGTTTTCGTATGATTCGAATCCGTCCATTATTTTTCAAAGCATAGTGGCGCTAAGTTAAGAATAAGTTTTGGCTTATTGAATATCAAGAATCTGTTTTGATTTGTTTGAAATGTTCTTTGAGGTGAAAAAATCTTCATCTTCTTCCCGCCTCTTCAGTCAGACAGCGCCGCTATCCTCCTTGGAGGAAGCGGTCGAACCTGAAGTTTTTCTCTCTCAACCCGGCGACCGGACCGATAGCAATCGAACTTGTCCGGATTGCCGAGGTGAGTAGTGGGGAAAGAACTTGTGCTCTTAGCCTTCAAAAATAACAAATTCTGAGAAAGAGGAAGAAACAGTGACTGGTGGTAGAAGAAGGAGTGTTCAATATAAAAAGGGTGACTAAAACTTTTAGCCACCCTCCTTATTTGTTTGTAGAACACTACTTGCCAGCAAGGCGGACGTAGTTGCCGTAACGTATCTTGGCGAATTCCTCGGTGAGGCTCAGGAGCTCCTGCGCTCTGTCCGGGAACAGTTTGTAGAGGGAAGCGAAACGAACCTCTCCCTTGAGGAAGTCCTGGAACTTGGTCCAATCCGGCTCCTTGGAGTCGAGAGAGAACGGATTCTTTCCTTCGGCTTCGAGGGAAGGGTTGTACCTGTAGAGGTGCCAGTAGCCACACTCGACGGCGAGCTTCTCCTCCTTCTGGCTCAGGCCCATACCGGCCTTCAGACCGTGGTTGATGCACGGTGCGTAGGCGATGATGAGTGACGGTCCATCGTAGGCCTCGGCCTCCTTGATGGCGTTCAGGTACTGTGCAGGGCTTGCACCCATGGCAACCTGTGCTACATAGACGTAGCCATAGCTGATGGCCATCATTCCGAGATCCTTCTTGCGGATCTTCTTGCCTGAGGCGGCGAACTTTGCGATCGCGCCTGCCGGGGTTGCCTTGGAACTCTGACCACCGGTGTTGGAGTAAACCTCGGTGTCGAGAACGAGCACGTTCACGTTCTTACCTGAGGCGAGGACATGGTCAAGTCCGCCGTAACCGATGTCGTAGGCCCAGCCGTCACCTCCGAAGATCCACTGGCTGCGGGCAGGGATGAAGTGCTTGTAGTCAAGGAGTTTCTTGCAGTGAGGGCAGTCCGTGTTCTCCATCAGAGGAATAACCTTGTCGGCCACCTCGCGTGTGATCTCACCGTTCTCCTTGTTCTCAAGCCACTGCCTGAACAGAGCCTTTACTTCCTCAGGACACTTGTCGCAGTCAAGAGCGGCGGTCATGAGGTTGGCGACAGTCTCGCGGGCGCGGTCGGAACCGATCTTCATTCCTAGACCGAACTCGGCGTTGTCCTCGAATAGGGAGTTCTGCCAAGCCGGGCCGTGACCCTGGGCGTTGGTGCAATATGGAGACGCAGGGAATGACGCACCGTAGATTGAAGAGCAACCAGTCGCGTTGGCGATCATCATCCTGTCACCGAAGAGCTGTGTGATGTTCTTGATGTAAGGAGTCTCACCGCAACCTGCGCAGGCACCGCTGAACTCGAAAAGAGGCTGAGCGAACTGGGAGTTCTTCACGTTGGCGGTCTTGTTGACAACCTTGTCCTTGTAGCCGACCTTATTGGCGAGCCAGTTGAAGTTGTCCTGCTCGGCCTGCTGGTCGAGGGCGGAAACCATTGTGAGGGCCTTCTCCTTCGCAGGGCAGACATCCACGCAGTTGCCGCAACCTGTACAGTCATCCACAGAGATTGAAAGTGCGAATGAATATTCCTTCAGAACAGCCTTGCCCTGTGCCTTTTTGAGTCCGGCAGGAGCCTTCTCGGCCTCTTCGGCTGTGAGTAGGAACGGACGGATGGCGGCGTGAGGGCAGACGAACGCGCAGGAGTTGCACTGGATACACTTCTCCGCATCCCAACTTGGAACTGTGACAGCGACACCGCGCTTCTCGTAGGCTGATGTGCCGGCCGGCATAGTTCCGTCCGCGTAAGGCAGGAAGGCGCTTACAGGAAGTGAGTCTCCGTTCTGGGAGTTCACCACATCAGCGATGTCCTTCACGAACGCCGGAGCGAGGCGATCCTTGTTAGGGGTCTCGAACTTGGCTGAGATCTTCGCCCACTCTGCAGGAACAGTGACTTCGGTATATTCGCCACCTCTGTCAACGGCTGCGTAGTTCATATTCACAACATTCTCTCCCTTCTTGCCGTAGCTCTTGACGATGGCGTCCTTCATGTACTTGACAGCGTCCTCGTAAGGGATGATGCCGGTGATCTTGAAGAAAGCGGACTGGAGGATCGTGTTGGTCCTGTTGCCGAGTCCGATCTCCGCGGCGATCTTGGTGGCGTTGATGATGTAGAGCTTGATCTTCTTCTTGCCTATGACAGCCTTCACGTTGTCCGGGATTCTCTTGACGGTCTCTTCCTCGTCCCAGAGAGAGTTGAGGAGGAGGGTCCCGTTCTCCTTGATGCCCTTGAGCACATCGTACTTGCTCAGGTATGAAGGAACATGGCAGGCCACGAAGTCAGGAGTGCTGACAAGATATGGAGCCTTGATAGGGCTGTCTCCGAAACGGAGGTGGGAGCAGGTGTAGCCGCCGGACTTCTTTGAGTCGTAGTCGAAGTAGGCCTGGCAGTATTTCTGCGTGTGGTTGCCGATAATCTTGATGGTGTTCTTGTTGGCGCCGACCGTGCCGTCAGATCCGAGTCCGTAGAACTTGCACTCTGTGGTACCCGGCTTCACGATGGAGACCTCGCTCTTGATGGAGAGGGACTTGAAGGTGACATCGTCCACGATTCCGATTGTGAAGTCGTTCTTTGGCTCGCTGAGCTCAAGGTTGTCGTAAACAGCGACGATCTGCGCTGGGGTGGTGTCCTTTGAGGAGAGGCCGTAGCGTCCACCGATGATCAGCGGAGAGTTCTGCTGCCCCTGGAACAGAGCCTTAACATCGAGGTAGAGAGGCTCTCCGAGGGCGCCCGGCTCCTTTGTCCTGTCAAGGACAGCGATCCTCTTGACGGTCTTAGGAAGGACTTTGAGGAAATATTTCTCTGCGAAAGGTCTGTAGAGGTGAACGGTGACCAGACCGTACTTCCTGCCCTTCTTGGCGAGGTAGTCGATGGTCTCCTTGATGGTCTCGGTAACGGAACCCATGGCAACGATGATGTTCTCAGCGTCAGCGGCTCCGTAATATGTGAACGGACGGTACTCGCGTCCTGTCAGCTCGCTGATCTCACCCATGTAGCGGGCAACGATGTCCGGAACGGCGCTATAGAAGTTGTTCCTTGACTCGACAGCCTGGAAGTAAACGTCTCCGTTCTGGGCTGTACCGCGTGTAACTGGAGCGTCAGGGTTGAGAGCCCTTTCCCGGAAAGCCCTGAGGGATTTATCGCTGACCATCTTTTTGAGTTCGTCCTCGTCAAGAGCCTCGATCTTTTGGATCTCGTGTGATGTGCGGAATCCATCGAAGAAATGGAGGAAAGGAATGCTTGACTTGATTGCTGAGAGGTGAGCCACAGCTGCCAGGTCCTGTGCTTCCTGCACTGAACCGGAAGCGAGGAGAGCGAAGCCTGTCTGGCGGCAGGCCATCACGTCCTGGTGGTCTCCGAAGATGGAGAGGGCGTGTGACGCGAGCGCGCGGGCAGAGACATGGAAGACAGCCGGAAGCATCTCTCCTGCGATCTTGTACATATTAGGGATCATCAGGAGAAGTCCCTGGGATGCAGTGTAGGTCGTGGTGAGAACACCGGCCTGCAGGGAGCCGTGCACTGCTCCGGAGGCGCCGGCCTCACTTTCCAACTCTGTGACGCTTACTGTCTCGCCCCAGAGGTTCTTTTTTCCGTGGGCAGCCCATTCGTCAATGTTCTCTGCCATCGGAGAGGATGGTGTGATAGGGTAGATGCAGGCGTTCTCGCTGAAAAGGTAAGCGACGTTCGCCACGGCAGTGTTACCATCACAAGTGATGAATTTCTTTTCTTTAGCCATATCGTTAACGTTATGTTAATATATTAGTTAGATTGTAGTCAACCCTTCGACTGTGATTCCCTCCTTTCCGGCGGAAATCCTCTTAACCAGTCCTTGCAGAACTGTGCCCGGCCCGATCTCCATAAAGTAGTCAGCTCCGTCCGCAAGCATATTCTTAACCGTCTGGGTCCATCTCACAGGGGATGTGAGTTGGGTGAGCAAATTCTTCTTGATGGTTTCCGGGTCAGTTACGGCCTGGGCGGTGACGTTCTGGTAGATCGGACATATAGGAGTCACGATCTTGGTCTCTTCGATGGCCTTTCCAAGCTCGACGCGCGCCGGCTCCATGAGAGGGGAGTGGAAGGCTCCGCTGACGGCGAGAGGAAGCGCCCTTTTCGCGCCCTCGGCCTTAGCCTTTTCGCAAGCCTGTTCGACAGCCGCTTTCTCGCCTGAGATCACGACCTGCCCGTCGCAGTTGTAGTTGGCAGGAATCACAAGACCTTCGCAGGAGGCGCAGACCTCCTCGACTATCTCGTCAGGAAGCCCGACGATGGCAGCCATCGTCCCCGGCACCTTCTCGCAGCAGAGCTGCATCTGTGTGGCGCGGATATAGACAAGACGAAGGGCATCCTCGAAACTGATGGCTTCCGCGGCGGCGAGTGCGGAAAATTCACCAAGAGAATGCCCTGCGACCATATCAGGTCTGAATCCATCATAGCACTTCGCCAGAACGACGGAGTGCAGGAATATTGCCGGTTGTGTCACGCGTGTGGCTTTGAGGTCTTCCGGCGTGCCCTCAAACATTATGTCAGTGATTCTGAATCCGAGTATGTCATTCGCCTTCTCGAGCAATTCCTTGCCTTTGGCGTTTCCATCGTACAGCGCTTTTGCCATACCTGGGAACTGGGAACCCTGACCGGGAAATACGTATGCCTTTTTCATAATACGCAAAAATAAGATTTATTATTGGATTATCCGAATATTATAGGCTCTTTATGAGCCTTGAAATTGCATTTTTCGATGCAAAAAATATCTTTTCTCGAAAGATTTGCCAAAAATTCTTGTTTTGCCATTTATTTGTTATTTTTGTAATCTGATTGCGTGAAACCGCAAGAATGATGCCCCTGTAGTCTAATGGATAGAATTTCGGATTCCGGTTCCGACGATTTGGGTTCGATTCCCAACGGGGGTAC
>DJQB01000014.1 GCA_002439875.1 Bacteroidales bacterium UBA6397 | reverse complement strand
ATTTTTCTCCGGACAGTAGTGAAGGGAGTAAACAAAGTAATTTTACTCTTATGATACTGTCAGATTTTTACGATGAGGAGATCATCGTGGGGTTCTTTTATGGTGAACTCAGGGGGATGTTGGAAACTATCCGGCACAGGGTGTTCAACGGGCGTGTGGAATTCGATGAGATGGTCAGTGAACTTTATCTCTTTCTGGCTCAGGATGACTGGAGGAGGCTTAGTACTTTCGACGCTCGGAACGGGTGCTCGCTGAAGACTTGGTTGTCGACAGTGGCATGGCGGTTCTTTATCGGGCACAGAAGGTGGTTCTCCACTTTGCCGGGGGAGAGTCTGGATGAGTGGACATCCTGTTCGTCTAAGGACGTGACGGATCGGGTGGATGTGCGTATGACTCTTGACGCCATGCCTAATCCTCGGTATGCGGAGGCGGTGAATCTTCTTGTCCTGCGTGGGTACGAGGCTAAGGAGGTGGCGGAGCTTTGGCATACCAGTGTGCCTAATGTCTACAACATAAGGCATCGGGCGGTCATTCAGTTCAGGGAATGTTATCTGTCTTCGGCGAAAAGGAAGAGAATCGGATAAAAAAACGTTATCTTTGCGGAGGATGTGATTTGCTGGGGCGGCACTTCGACAAGCTCAGTGACCGAAAGTGAGTAGAACTCAGAGACCGAAAGTGAGTAGAGTTTAGTGGCCGAAAGCATTAAAGCCAAGTGACAGATAATATAATTGTGACTGATTACAGAAAAACCACCTTAATACTGTTGCTGATGACATTATGCCTGTCTTCCCTTGCCGGGACAAGACGGGCTTTGGTCATTGGGATCGGGACTTACGAGGATCCGGAGTGGATCAGGATAAGCGGGGACCGGGATGTCAGGATGGTTGTGGAGATGCTGAAACTGAACAGTTTCCGCGACATTGTCACTCTTGAGCAAAAAGAAGCGACCAAATCCGCCATTGTCGTGGAGTTCAAGGCCTTGGCGGAAAGATGCGCAGATGGCGACACGGTGTATATTCATTTCTCGGGCCACGGGCAGCGGATGACGGATGTCGATGGCGACGAGGAGGACGGTTGGGACGAGTCGTGGATTCCTTATGACGCTTACAGGAAGTACTGCGACAAGGACCACGGGGAGAGACATCTTTGCGATGACGAGATCGGGGTATTGCTCACGAATATTCGTAAAAAAGTAGGGGAGTGCGGAGTGATCGCCGTGGTGGTTGACGCGTGCCATGCTGGGGACTCGACAAGGAAACCCGCCAAAAGCGGTGGCACAGTGCGCGGAGTGTATGACAACTTCATCATCCCGGGGAAGCATAGGGCGAACAAAAGGAAGCGGATTCCGGAGCGGTGGCTGACCCTCAGCTCCTGCCTTGACTATCAACTCAATCAGGAGCATCCTGACGGACATGGCAAGCTCACCCGGGCGCTGTACTCCCTTTGGCCGGAAATGAAGGGAATGGATAATGAAACCTTGGTGCGGACGCTTGACGCTTACTACCAAAGGAGCGATGTGAAAGGGAGGTACCCGCAAACGCCCGTCCTGACAGGAGAGACGGACAAGCGGCGTTTCTCGGAAATATTCAAAAGATAATGACTTGGCCTTTGTGGAAATATTCTGATCGCAGATGCGTCGAGGGAGCCCACTCTGGAAGCGAGGAGGCCCAAAAGCGCCTGTACTTGCAATGCCGCGATCGTTTCGACAGGCAAGCCGCTAATTTCGAGCATCTTTCGGAAGCGGAGAGGAAAGATCTCTTTCAGGATGCGTTCGTGCTTTTGTGGGAGAAGATCGAAAGCGGACAGATATTCGTAAATGACGGGAAAGTCTATGCCACCAGGCGGGGCGGGCAGGCGACGGAGGTTCCCGACTTGGGAGGATATTTCCTGCGGATCGCCAAGAACCTGTACCATGAGGTCCTGAGGTCAAAAGGGAAGATTCTGCTAATCGCCGGCGAGCTTGACGACGACAGCGTCCTTTGGTGGGCCGATGACAAGGATGCGATGAGGAAAATGATCATAAAACAGTCGGTAATGCTGCTCCCTCCACGATGCCGGGAAATTCTGACCATGTTCTACTACCACGACATGACTCTTGAGCAGATCCAGGAGGAACGCCCTGAAAGCAAGACATACAACGGAGTCAAGAGCGCGAAAGCCAAGTGCATGGCGATCCTCAGGGCGCGGATTCTCGACAAATTCGCCGAAGCGGGGATCAAGGTCCCTGAATATGCCAACCGATAAAACGCATGAATATGAAAGAGATGGAAAACACACCCAAAGATGCCTTGACAGACGGCATAGCCGATGCGGTCCGGGACATTGCGGAAAAGCGGGAGAAGATGTCGGAATGGGAGAATGAATATTCGTCTGGATATTCAAGGAAAAGCGGCCGCACAAGAATTATGATGATTTCGCTGGCTTCCGCGGCTTGCGTGGCGTTGGGCGTGATCTTGTTTTGGAGGAATCCTTCAGAGACTGTCCGGAAAGAGCCGGCGCTTAGGGGCGCTCTGTCTTACGATGCTGTCCTTGAGAAGATTGACTCGCTCATTCAGGCCGGTGACATGGCTGGGGCGAGCGAAAGGATCATGGAAACACGGCGGGCGATAGCGGCGGACACGATGGAAATCTTCCATCCGGCAGCGCCGACTACTTCCGATGAGGAGATTGAATATTCAAGGATCATCATCAAGGACGTCTTGTCAAGACTCGATGAATTAGAAACTAAAATTTTGAAAACCAATGAATAAACGTATGAATAAACGTATGCTGTCCGTCGCGGCGTTTTTTTGTTCGCGGCGATGTCCATGTCAGTCCGGGCGCAGGAACCGGTCAAGGATTCTCTGGACTATGCCAATGAGATGCTGAAGGCTGGTGTGAACGCGTTCCAGACCGACTACATGAAAGGCCGTGAATTCTTTAACGCGGCCTTGCCGTTCGCCGATTCATCGCTGAGCGTTACCCTTTGCCGCTATCTTGGGCTGAGCTGGTACCAAGAGGCCACCGACAAGATGGATGTAAGCGGGTTCTCGGAGGCCGAGAGCGCGTTGGACAGTTCTTTGGTTTGGTATCGTAAAGCCAGGGAACAGGCTTGGGCGGTCAGTTCATTGACGCTGCTTTCGTATTTGAAGGAGCATCGCTGGGATCTGGATGGCGCTCTGGAGTGCCTCGACACAGCCTATGCCAAGCTTCAGCCGGGAATGGACACAGAGACGCTGGACATCATCAAGAACAAGTACGCCATTTATGCCAAATACGGAATGGTGGATCGGATCACCCCGCTGTTCGTCCAGGTGGATTCCTTGATGCGTGCCACCGCCGACACGATGACAAAGGTGGAATGCGGCGTCATCCTGGCTGACAATGCGTTGAATGCCGGACACGCCTCGCAGGCGGAAACATTGTACAGGGAGTCTTTGAGGACACTTGACAATTCCGGTCACGACAATGAGTTGTACGCAGTCCTCGGAAAGTTGCGCCATCTGTCCATGTCCAGAAAGGAATTCGGAGACGCTCTTGACTGTAGCCAGCGGATGCTTGACATTCTGAAGGCTGGCGGAAATCAGGATCTGGGGCTGGCATATTTCAACATCGCCGAAGTCTATGAGAAGAGTCTGGACACTGCAAGATGTCTGTCCTATGCCGATTCGATAATGGCTAACGGAGGAGTTCCGATGAAAGATCCGATCTTGAACGCCAGACACTTGATGCTCAAAGGAATGCTGAACGGACGACTGGGGCGGTGGAACAATGCGGCAGACATTTACGCGTCTGTGGATTCCGCCATGGCGGCAGTCGGACAGAACGCTCTGCGTGAGAGGATGAACCTTGTGCCTCTCCGTGCCGCCGCACTGTATCAGGCCGGGCGTCTGTCGGAAAGCGAGGCGTTATATTCAGAGTATTATGAATATTGCGGCAAGGTCTACAGCGAGGAGTCTGACGCCACCACAACCGCCTTGCTTAACCTAGCAAACATACGGGCATATTCGGGCAAAATCGAGGAGGGTAGTTCAGATTACATGGAAGTTGAAAGGCGTCTGACGAGGAAAATCACCGAGCGTCTTCGCTTTCTTCCTTCTGAAACCCGAGACCATTACCTTGACGACATGCTGAAAGTGACATTCGCGATGACTGCGTTCGGCCTTAAGGCTAAGCACACCGGTGATTCCTTCTCGGATTCGGCCTGGGAGGCATTGCTTTTGTCCAAAGGTCTCCTTCTATCTTCCGAGATAGACGCTTCGGAAAAAATTCGGCGGGACGGGACATCCGAAGACAAGGCTCTGTTCTACAGATTGATGGGCATGCAGCAAAATCTGGCGGCGATGGAAAGTCGTGCCGGAGTGGACCATGCGGCCAGCGCGGCCCTGTGTGGGGACTTGCTAGTGGCGGACGCGAAACTTGCCGTCCAGAGTTCCGCATACAGGGAAACCGGTGAATTCCTGAACATTGGAGCATCAATGATTAAGGATTCGCTTGACGATAATGATGTGATTGTGGACATGGCCGATTTCAAGTCGGATGACGGCATCCATCCATACACGGCGTACATCGTCCGGAAAGGATGCCGCCATGCGGAGCTTGTCCGTCTATGCGAGAATGTTGAGAGAGGCTCTGATTTCTCCGAAGCGCTTTCATCCCCAGAGGTCAAGACCATGATTGACAGGCTTTCATCTTACCTCAATCCAGGTGACGACCTCTACTTTGTCCCTTCAGGCCATTTCCATCTGATTCCGATCGAATCATTCCCGATGCCTGACGGAAGGTGCTTCGGTGATGTCTACAATGTGGTAAGATTGTCTTCCGCCAGAGATTTGGTGGCCATCAAGCAAAATGTCAAAAGTGCTGGAGAACACCTCACGGCAAGCCTGTTCGGGAATCTGGACTATGGTGATGCCCATTCGTCCTTGCCAGCCACGGAATCAGAACTGAAGGACATCGCAAGAACTCTGAAGAAACACTCTGTCACTGAATATTCCGGCTCACAAGGCACCCGTGACGCATTCCTCGCCCTTGACGGGAAATCCGCAGACGTGATCCACTTGGCGACTCATGGTTTCTATTACGAGCCGGAAGACGGGGAAAACAAATCCAGCGTCTACCGAAAAACCATGAATATGTCCGGTCTGGTGATGTCCGGTGGCCAGAGACTTACCGCCGCCGAGATCGCCGCTATGGATCTGAGCGGAACATCCCTTGTCTGCCTGTCAGCATGCGAGACCGGTCTCGGGCATGTGACCCCGGAAGGCATCTATGGCATTCAAAGAGCCTTTAAGAAAGCCGGCGTCCGCCATATTCTTGTCAATATCGGTGAGGCCAGTGATGTGGCCTCCTCGCTCTTCATGACCGAGTTCTACCGTGCGTTAGTCCGTGGAGGTAATGACATGCACGATGCCTTCCGTAAAGCCCGCTCGGCTGTCCGCAAACGCTACCCTGATCCATATTACTGGGCAGGATTCATGCTTCTTGATTAGCGTGCCTACGCACCGTTGAAGATCTTCATGAACTCCTCTCCGGTGATGGTCTCTTTCTCAAGGAGATACTGTGCGCATCTGTGCATCTTGTCGATGTTGGCGGTGATGATTTCGGTGGCCTTCTTCTTGGCTGCGGCGATCATCTCACGGACCTCGGAATCGATGTCGGCCGCAGTCTCGTCCGAGCAGGCCAACCGCGAGCCTCCGCCAAGATAGGAATTGCCTCTGGTCTCAAGGGCCATCATTCCGTACTTGTCACTCATTCCGTAGGTTGTTATCATCGATCTGGCCATCTGGGTGGCTTTCTCGATGTCATTCGACGCTCCTGTCGTGCAGGTGTGGCAGATGACTTCCTCGGCCACCCGTCCGCCAGTCAGAGTGGCGAGACGGTTCAGAAGATAGTCCTTGCTGTAGAGGAACTTCTCTCCCTCATCAACCTGCATGGTGTAGCCAAGCGCTCCGGAAGTCCTCGGAATGATTGTGATCTTCTGAACCGGGGCGGAGTTGCTTTGCGCGGCGGCCACCATGGCGTGACCGATCTCGTGATAGGCGATGATCTTCTTCTCCTCCGGAGAGATCACGGCGTTCTTCCTCTGCTCACCGGCCATCACGACCTCGACACTCTCCTCAAGATCCTCGGTCGTGGCGGCTTTCTTGCCAAGCCTTACGGCTCTCAATGCGGCCTCATTGACTATGTTGGCCAATTCCGCCCCGGAGGAACCGGCTGTGGCGCGTCCGATCAAGTCAAGGTCTATGTCTTCGTGCTTGATGTCCTTCAAATGAACCTTAAGGATTGCCTTCCTGCCTTGCAGGTCAGGAAGTTCCATCTGAACGCGCCTGTCGAAACGTCCCGGACGGAGTAGCGCCTTGTCCAGACTGTCCGGCCTGTTGGTGGCAGCGAGTATGATCACACCCTTGTCGCTGTCAAAGCCGTCCATCTCGGTGAGCAGCTGGTTGAGAGTCTGCTCGCGCTCATCGTTCCCGCCGCCGAAATCATTCTCACGGCTTTTGCCGATGGCGTCTATCTCATCGATGAACACTATGCACGGAGCCTTGGCCTGTGCCTGACTGAACAAGTCACGTACCTTCGCGGCGCCCATTCCGACGAACATCTGAACGAACTCCGAACCTGACATCGAGAAGAACGGCACTCCTGCCTCTCCAGCCACGGCCCTGGCGATCAGGGTCTTTCCTGTCCCCGGAGGCCCTACAAGAAGGACACCCTTTGGCAGATGCGCGCCGATCGCATTGTACTTTGCGGGATTGTGCAGGAAGTCTACAACCTCGACAAGTCCTTCCTTGGCCTCATCCTGCCCGGCGACATCGGAGAAACGTGTCTTTATGTCATTCTCGGCATAGACTTTCGCGCCACTTTGTCCGAACTGCATGAAATTCCCCATCCCGCCTTTGGCCATGCTGCCGCCAATGCGTTTCATGGCGGAACTCAAGAGCCAGTACATCAACATTCCGGGGAGCACCCACCAAAGGATGAAGTCCAGAAGAGGGGAGCGTTCCTGGCTGAGTTTTTTCACGAAACGGATCTTGCCGTCCTTGTTGGGACTTTTCGCCGTGGACAGTCTGTTGACGAAATCCGGATCGGTGACCGCCCCGGTGATGTAAGTGGTGTCTCGTTGTCCCTTGATCTTTTCCCGATAGGAAAGAGGGGCGTTTTTGGAGTACATGACCTTGTCTCCGTCGATCACGACATCATAGACCAAGCCCTTGTCGACGTCACTGATGAAAGTACCATAATCGGTCTCGATGACACTGTTACCTCTTCCGCCAGGGAAGAGGAATGTGTTGATCAGTGCCAGAAGAGAGAACATGATCAGGAGTGTCCAGAAACCATTTCCTCCACCTGGCAGTTTTCCGCTCTGTGCCTTGCCGGAGTTCTCATCCCTCCTATCCTGTCCCTTCTCCTCGGGATATTCCACAAATTTCATATTCAATGCTGTTTTGAAATATTCAGTAAATATAGCAACGGAACGCGAATATTTCAAAAATCAGGCTGCTCTCCGCTGACTCTCTGGTGACTGCCATATTGACGGAAGATTTTTTTGAATATTCTTGAGCGACTGATTCCACTTTTATAGTAATCTTGTACTTCCGGCGCATGAGACATTCATAAGATACTCCTCAATCTCATGACATTCTACTTGTTGTCGCCATTGATCAAGTTCACGACAACCTTTACCATCATTTCCATCTCATCGGTCTTGCTTTCGGCAATCATCAAAGTCAAAGCGACCAAAGCATTGTCTGCGATACGCTTATGTCCGTCTGAAGCATAAAGAATATGGTTGTTCTCCATGAACCAAAGGAATAAGGTGGCTGCAATGCGTTTGTTGCCATCAGAGAAAGAATGATTCTTTACAACAAGATACAGCAGCATGGCCGCTTTCTCCTCAACTGAAGGGTAAAGGTCGGCTCCATCCCAAGTCTGGTAAATCTGACCGATTGAACTGTGGAAGGATTCGTCCTTCTCATGCCCGAAAAGCTCGCTACCTCCGAACCTGACTTTTAGGTCATTGATTACTTTCATGGCATTTTCGTAAGTGGCGTGAAAACATTCCTTTGTGGTTGATTTTACTCCCAAGGTTTGATAGTCATAACTATCAAGAGTGTCCAGAGCGTAAGTGTAGTCCTTCACGACATCGAATATGCTCTTGACTTGCTCCTCGACAGCAGAGTCAAGATAACCCATTGTGCGTCCCATCACGTCCACAAGAGCCTTCAGATCATCGTATTTCTGCTGTGCAAGGTCATTGCGGACAGCGTAGCCTTTGATCAGGTAATCTTTTAAGACGGAGTTTGCCCAAATCCTGAATTGCGTGCCACGTTGTGATTTAACACGATAGCCTACGGATATGATGACATCAAGGTTGTAGAACTTGGTGTCGTATGGTTTCCCATCCGTGGCAGTTGTTCGGAAATTCCGAACAACTGATTCTTCCACCAATTCACCTTCTTTGAAAATGTTACTGATGTGTTCACTTATTGTGCTCTTACTTTTGTCAAATAGTAAGCACAATTGCGTCTGTGTCAGCCAAACCGTCTCATTCTCAAGTTTGACATCGATTTTTGTTCTGCCATCGGCAGTCTGATAGAGGATGATTTCTCCTCTTTGCGGAGCGCTCAACAGCTGCTCCTTCTTTGTTTGTGTGTTCATACATTAATTGATTTTTGATTACAAAAAAAGCCACACGGTGTTTTCCGCATGGCTACATATTTTTTTTTAAAAATATGTTGATTATCAAGTAATTGTCTATGAAAGACAAAAAACGATATCGGTACGATTATACCAATATCGCATTGTGGAACTCCAAACGATCCACGGCATTCAGACTTTCTTGACAAAGATGGCTATTTTCTTTGAATATTGCAATATCCTAATTAGATAAATCCTTTGTCGTGTAAGTTTTGAAGCAACATCAATGTCAGCAAAATAAGGAACAAGGAAGGCTATTGGTTGCCCTCCAGATAGTCGGTGTAAAGGATTCCGTCGAGGTGGTCACACTCGTGCTGGAAGATCACGGCGGTGAAGCCTTTGATGTTCTCTGTCGTGTCCAGCAATGTCCTCGCTGATGTGTACGTTATGTCAATGTCACGGTAGCGGGAGACATCTCCGCGTTTTCCAGGAATGCTGAGACATCCTTCCGGACCGAGTTCTTTTCCGCCCCTTCGGTCACTGATCCGGATGTTCGGATACACCTCGAATGGCTCTCCGTCTTTGTCGAATCTCTGCACGGCCACAACGCGTCGTGATATTCCCACTTGAGGACCAGCGATGCCAACTCCGTCTTCCTCCGGAGAGGTCACCGTCGCCACCATCTTGTCCGCCAGCATCTTATATTCATGGCTCCTGAGATCTTCCGTGCTGATTTCAGCGCATGCCTTCCGCAGTACCAACGAGTCTGTCTTGTTGTAAACTGTAAGGACGCGCATCGTCTCGCCTTCGCTACAGATAAGTTCCTTTTCCGCTTTTGACCAACTTCCGCCATTATTCTGGCACGCAACCACCGCCATCATCAGGGCAGCGGCAAGAATGTTCCGTTGTGTAATCATATTCATTAATTCCAATCAGTGACAAAAATACATTATTTATCGGCAGATTAGCACAACTTCCGAATATTTTTGCCATCGTGGCCATCGTTGTCATATTCACGAATATTGGATATTTTGGAGCAAAAGCATTATCTTTACATCAAAAGTGAATGAATATGACAATGGAAGAGAATTATCTTACTATGTCGCATCATCGGACGAACCGATGCTGCACCCTTATTCATGCGATTATTCAATATATTAATAATTAAACATCTATGCTAAAATTTATCGTAAACTTCGCAGTTTTGGCGGCTATGATTTCCGCCGCCGGATGCTGCCCGAAAACAGAATCCAAAGTGAACGAAAGCAATGCTGTTGTCGATGCCATTATGGCACGCCGGTCAATCCGCCACTACACGGACACTCCAGTCAGCCGGGACACTCTGGAGATCCTTGCCAAATGTGGCATCAACGCCCCTAATGCCAGGAACTTGCAGGAGTGGGCTGTTCGAATCGTGGACAGCAAGGATTATCTGGAAGGAGCCACAGAGGTCATGAAGGCAGGCATGCCGGCCATCGCCAATCAGGACGATCCGAAATTCCGCAATGGCTTCCGTAACGCTACCGCTGTCATATTCGTGGCCGCACCGGAAGATCCTTCCGGGATGCTTGACGTCAATGTCGGTGCGTTGTGCGAGAACATTTGCGTCGCGGCCCAGTCCATGGGACTCGGAAGCATCATCATGGGTGGCCCGATAATGTTTCTGAACAACACCCCGGAAGCCAAGCCATTCCTTGACCGCTTGAACCTCCCGGAAGGCTACAGACTCCGCATCTGCGTCGGTGTCGGCTATCCTGACGAGACCCCGGACGCCAAACCGCGTGACGAAAGCAAGGTGATGTTCGTGGATTAGTTCGGAAGGGCTTAATCAGATCATGAAAGAAATCGAAGTAGTCGCCGCCGTGATATTCCAAGACGGGAAGGTCTTCGCCACGCAACGTGGCTACGGTTCTTTCAAGGATGGCTGGGAATTTCCCGGCGGCAAAATCGAGGTTGGAGAGAGTCAGGAGGAAGCGCTCCTCAGGGAAATCAGCGAAGAACTGGAAACGAAGATAGAGGTCGGGGAGCTGATTGACACCATTGAATATGACTACCCGGACTTTCATCTTTCGATGAAGTGCTTTGCCTGCAGGATCGTCTCCGGGGATCTTCATCTTGTCGAGCACGAGGCGGCCCGTTGGCTGAACGCCGACCAACTTGATTCCGTTGATTGGCTTCCGGCCGACATCACTTTGATTCCTAAAATCGCACGATTGCTGTAGAATTCCCTGAATCGGCATGATGGTGGATCTGGACCACCCGAGGAAATATTGCCGTATTTATTTGGAAATTAGGGGGGGGGGTACTATTTTTGTG
>DJQB01000006.1:15686-19305 GCA_002439875.1 Bacteroidales bacterium UBA6397 | reverse complement strand
AGAGTGATTTTCCTTCTTGTCCGAGCGGTTTTTCCGGGTAAATTAGGTTTTTGCGGTTGATTTTTGCCTAAAATAAACAAAAACAATATAAAAAATCGTTTCAGATAGTTGTTTTCTTTAAAAGAATGTGTATATTTGGAATGAAGTTTTTCATAGTTTAAGTTTAGGTTAAGTAGCGGGGTGATCGCAGTGACTGCGATTGCCCCGTGAATTTTGTGTTCGAGGCGCCTGTTTTTATATGATTCCTACATAAGAAACGTAAATTTACGTTTCTTACAGAAAAGTATTTCTGTTTCTTTTAATTATTTCTGTTTAGTCGCCATACTTTTGCAGACGGACCGCAACGGTGCGGACCGTTAATTTTATCTACTATGAAGAATTCTGTCAGAATCCTTTCGAAGGTCGCAGCGGCTGGAATTATGGCCTTGGCCGCCTCGACCATTTCTTGCAACAAGGTTCCTTCTGGAAGTACGCAAGGCTCCTTAAGTTGGAATTTCTCATCCAGGCTCTTAACAAGATCCTTGGTTGACCTGCCGGACACAGATGCGTTCATCTTGACGGTGAAAAACTCTGCCGGTGATGTCCTTTACGAGGGAGCCTATGGCGACTCCCCTGAATCAATGCTTGTCAATCCTGGCAACTACACGGTCAAGGCTGTCTCACGGACGTTCCTCAAACCAGAGTTTTCCGCGCCTCAGTTCGGTGACGAGCAGGTTGTCGTCGTTCAGTCCGGAACAAACACCAAGGCTCGTTTGAACTGTACGCAACTCAATTCCGGGTTGCGGCTGAAACTTGATCCGCAGTTCAAGTCCACTTACCCTAACGGCTCGGTGAAGGTCTCATCAATGGAGGGTGACCTTAAATACACCCAAGAGGAGAAACGCATCGGCTATTTCAAGGCAGGAAATGTCTCTGTGGAGTTGAATGATGGTACCTCATCAAAAGTGCTGCTGACTCGTTTTCTGGAGGCTTGTGAAGTACTGACGTTGGGTCTGTCTTGTCCATCGTCGGAGCCTCCTGTGCCTGGAGAATCCGCCGGCCTCTCAATTACGGTGGATACGACCCGTGTCTGGAACGACTTCGACTATGAGATCGGTTCCGGTCAAGGGGCGGATCCAGGCACGACCCAATCCACGGCCTACAGCGTAGGGCAGGCCAAGGAACATATAGGGGAGAAAGGAGTCTGGGTGTGTGGCTACATTGTCGGAGGGGATTTGTCCTCGGCCAAGGACGGCGTTTCGTTCACGGCTCCGTTCTCGTCCATGACCTGTATGGCGATCGCAGCTCGTTCTTCTGTGACCACCAAGAGTTCATGTCTGTCTGTTAAACTGCCGAAAGGAGACATCCGCGCTGCCATCAATCTGGCTGACCATCCGGAATTTATCGGCCGAAAGGTGTATCTGAAGGGCGATCTGATAGCGGCTTATTATGGTATTCCAGGAGTTGAGAACATCACGGAATACACTCTGAAGTAACGTTCAATATAATTATTATCACTAATGAAAAACAAAATGGACAGAACGGCTTTGGCCGTTGTGCTAGCCTTGCTTTGTCCGATGGCCGGGCATTCGCAAGAGAAAACAGTGCCCAGGGCATGGGAGTTCGGCCTGGGCGGGGCGGCCATGAACATCACAAGAACCACAGTGTCGGACTTTCATCAGGCGACAGGAGGTGACTACATCTTCAATCTGGATGAAAAATTGATTTATGGAGGTGTTGAGGTCTACTCGGCCATGGAACTGAACAGATGGTTGTACGCTGATCTTCAGGGAACTCTCGGTCTGGCGAAGTACCGTGATGCCGAGAAGCTCAGACAAGGATATTCATTGATGGTCAGTCCTGGCATCCAGTTCCGCCCGTTGCGAAAGAGTGAATGGATTCAGCCTTATGTCAGAGTGGGGATAAACTGTTTTCACAAGAATTTTCCTACTTCTTATTTCGGGCAGTTCAGGGGCGATGTAACGAAAGAGGCTTTTTGGAAGGCGGAGGATGCATGGAACAAAGGCTACACGTTTGATTCGGACACTTTTTTTCCGGTGTCGGCCGGAGTCGGAGTCATCGGTTGGATGGGCAACCGGTTCGGCGTTCATATTCAAGGACAGTACAACCGGTCGATTGGAACTGACGGAGTGAACTTCGCCCAGATTTCCGCCGGGATAGTGCTGAGGTTGGGAGGTGCTGACAAGCATAAGGCTTCCGCCGACAGTTATGTCCCAAGCCACCTTGAGGACTATGTGGCTCTTTATCCGCAGAGGGTTGTCGAGAAAGAGATTGTGCGCGAGGTCCCTGTGGAGGTCGTTCGTGAGGTGGTCAAGGAGATTCCTTCTGAAAAGACTCTTGCCGAGATGATGGACAACGTGAACTTTGACTTTGATAAGGCAACCATCACCGCAGACTCTCAGTTCATTCTGGATGAGATTGCCGGCACTTTGGCCCAGTTTCCGGACACAAGATTTCTGGTCGCGGGCTACACTGACGCGAGAGGATCCAAAGAGTATAATGATGAACTTTCCAGAGCCAGGGCAAAGGCAGTCTATGAGGCCCTTCTTAAAAGGGGAATTCAATCATCCAGACTTTGCTACAGAGGATTCGGCGAGCGTGTCGCTCTTGTGCCGGAGTCTGCTACGGATGAACAGCGCAGAGGTGACCGAAAGGTTGTTATCGAAAGGGTGACATCGGAGTCACTATGGAATTATCTTAACCAATTAAAATAAAATTCATTCATGAAAAATCGAATCAGATTATTAATCGCGGCGCTCATCGGGGTGTCAGCGCTGGCCGCCTGCAACTCACTTGAAGTGACGATGCCTGTTGGCCCGCAGGGGGAGCAAGGTATACAAGGCGTTCCCGGCAAAGACGGACTGTCAGCCTATGACTTGTGGGTCAAGGCTATTCAGGAGAAACAGATTGATTACTCTGGGCCTGTAGACATCAGTCATTTCTTCATCTACCTTAAAGGAAAAGACGGGGTGGACGGTAAGGACGGAATTGACGGCAGGGACGGAGAGAATGGTAAATCTGCCTATGAACTGTGGAAGGAATATGTCTCGACCGGTGTCAGTAATCCGCACCAGCCCGATTCTCAATGGGACAAATCCAAGACTTCGATGGCTGATTTCTACTGGTTCCTTTCCGGAAATGATGGTGCTGATGGTCTTATACCTTACATCAAGGATGGCAATTGGTGGATTGGAGACCGGAACACAGGCATTGCCGCAAGAGGAGATAAAGGAGATAAAGGAGATAAGGGTGATAAAGGAGATAAGGGAGATAAAGGTGATAAGGGCCAGGACGGTATTGATGGAAAGGACGGCCTATCCGCCTACGAACTTTGGGTAAAGGCTGTTGAGGAGAAAAAAATTGAGTATTCGGGTACGATTGACATCGCTCATTTCTTTCTCTATATGAAAGGGAAAGACGGTGTCGACGGAAAAGACGGAGTGGATGGCTCCGATGGCCTTACACCGTACATAAAGAACGGGAACTGGTGGATCGGAGACAAGGATACAGGAATACAGGCTCGTGGGGAAAAAGGCGACGCCGGCTCTGATGGCAGGGATGGTGTTGACGGCAAGGACGGAGCCGATGGCAGGGATGGTGTTGACGGCAAGGACGGAGC
>DJQB01000006.1:0-15613 GCA_002439875.1 Bacteroidales bacterium UBA6397 | reverse complement strand
GACGGAGCCGATGGCAGAGACGGTGCTGACGGCAAGGATGGTATGTCGGCCTATGAACTTTGGGTGGCCGATGTGACATCTCCTCACGGGCTTGACGATCCTAAGAATCCTGGAAGCAAATGGAATCCGACGAAAACATCCGTGGCTGATTTCTATGAATATCTACGTGGCGCTGTCGGAGACAAAGGTGCTGACGGAAAAGACGGTGCTGACGGAAAAGACGGTAAGGATGGATCTGACGGAGACTCGGCATACGACTTATGGAAAATGTATGTCGCGTCTGGAGTGGAGGATCCTCACAATCCAGGGATGCAATGGGATAAGTCTAAGATAACAATGGCTGATTTCTATTGGTTCCTGACAGGAAATGACGGTTCTGACGGCCTTATTCCTTACATAAGAGATGGAAACTGGTGGATAGGTGATACTGATACTGGTGTCAAGGCCAGAGGAGATAAAGGAGATAAAGGAGACAAAGGCGATAAGGGCGACACCGGAACGTCTGGTAAAGACGGAGTTGATGGACTGAGCGCTTATGAGGTATGGAAAACCTACATTACGGCTACAATATCCTCGGGAGGCGTTGTTACAGACCAAAACGGCAATCTGATCACTCTTTCAGATCTTTCGATTCTCAAATTCTTCCAGTATCTTACCGGCCAGGCTGGTCCTAAAGGAGACAAAGGTGATTCGGGGCTTGACGGCAAGGACGGTGTCGATGGAAAAGATGGTAAGGATGGAAATAATGGATTGACGCCGGAAATCCATGCAAAGACTGGAGAATGGATCTTTGTCAATAAAGAGACGAAGGATACGGTCTTTACCAACGTTACCGCAAAAGGTCGGGATGGTAAGGACGGTGCCGATGGTAAGGACGGTTTGGACGGAAAAGATGGTGACATACCTTTTGTTGGAACTAACGGAAATTGGTGGATAGGAAGCGTCGATACAGGAATAAAGGCCCAAGGGCCAAAGGGAGATGACGGCTCCGACGGCAAGAACGGAGCTGACGGCAAGGACGGAGCTGACGGCAAGGACGGAGTTGACGGCAAGGACGGAACTGACGGCAAGGACGGAACTGACGGCAAGGACGGAGTTGACGGTAAGGACGGGAATGATGGTAAGTCTGCTTATGAATTATGGGTTGCGGATGTGACATCATCCTCCGGTCTTGATGACCCAAAGAATCCAGGTAGCAAATGGGATACGGCTAAAACATCCGTGGCTGATTTCTATGAATATCTCCGAGGCGCCACAGGTGAAAAGGGCGAGTCGGGTTCAGACGGAAAGGACGGTTCAGACGGAAAGGACGGCTCGGACGGAAAGGACGGCTCCGACGGCAAGGATGGAATTGACGGCAAGGATGGAATTGACGGTAACAACGGGTCCGACGGGAAGGATGGCTCTGACGGCAAGTCCGCCTACGAACTTTGGAAAGAGCTTGTGCTCAGCGCTTCAGGTCTTGAGAATCCAGACAATGGAGTCTATGACAAGGCAAAATATCCGAAATGGCCAAAGACCGCTGTTTCATTGAGCGATTTCTTCAATTATCTGCGTGGTGGCAACGGTGAACCAGGAGCGTCGTTGGTGGCTGTAGACACTTTGTATGCGGAAGAGGCCGATTGGAGCAAGTACAACTTGGCCCCGGTCAGGGCTCTGGCGAAAGTGACGAAGAATAATGCTGTCAGAGACACGACGTATGAATATGTCAACCCGTTTTCCGGAGGTTGTGCGTTCATTGTGACCGGTCCTGGGCCGGTGGTGATTCCTGGCTGTACCGTAAGGTTCAAAGACCAGATCGGCAACACCTACACCAAAACATCTGATGCGTCAGGCTACATTTACCTTACCAGAGAGGAACTGCCGGACTGGCGGCCGGGTCTTCCTTCAATCTGTGACCTTTCCTCAAGGACAAAGCCGTTGAGTTTTTCCTATGGCGAAAAGACCATAACTGATGAAAGCAAGATCGCGGCGACATGTGGCGTGCCTTATAAAGTTGATATAGATGTAAAAATGGTTGGTTCAGAATGGATTAGCTCATATGTGTGTGCTCATTATGAGATAGTGAGGACAGTTGAGGGCATTGCTGAGACAGAGTGGGGAGGCCGGAAGTTTCCTTTATCGGACAGGGATGGGACAGGCTACAACCTTTACCGGAGTATTGGGGACATGACAAGGTTAAGGGAGGTGGAACTCAAATCATCTCCGTGGTCTGTCAGTGATTTCGCCATTGGAGACCATCTAATGAGAATTCTGGATCCTCAAGTGGACTATTCATGGGACAGACCGGAGGGAACCGAGCCCAGCACAATGACAAGGCAGGTCTCTTTCGGAGACGGTAAGAGTCCCCGTATGGTGCCGGTGAACTATCTGCCTATCAGTAATAAATATTATAGTCTGCCGATACTTGACTATGGCCAACAATGTGTGTCCGGTACCAAAACCGTCATTCCTGAATATTGCAGAGTCGGGAAACTGGATGTCAAGGCATTGAAAGGGGGAGATGCGGACGAGGAGTTCACGAGCTATAATGGCAAACTGGTCATGTCTGATGATGGTACATCCAAGATACCTGTTCACAAGACAAACTATGAACTGATCCTTGGGCAGACATCCTTCAGTTTTGCCTTTGACTATTCAACTTTTGGCCATGTCTATCTGCGGGAAGCCTATTATGATTCAGAAACGGACACTTACCGGTTCAAAAGGTTTGACTCGATGTTGGAATATATGGCGGCCACCAACCTGACGGTAAACGGGTTCAACTCATGTTTCCTTAGAAATTCGGGGACACTCGCCGGCGTGAAAATCAACAATAGGGCGGATGTGTATTTTTCCGCCAAGGACGGGATGATTATTAACCAGTCTCCGTTCATAATAAGGAATGTCTACGATAAGTTCAATCTAAAGATGAGTGACTTCTCGTTTCGTGATCTGTACTACGAGGGAGCGGAGGGTATGTTCATTTATGATGAGTCGAATCCATACGTCGCTTCATGCCAGCTGGGCGACAAGACGTACATATTCCAGGCCATAAAGGATGCCAGGAGTGCTCCTCTGCCATAGAGCATATGGACGATGAGGATGATTAGCAAACGTTTGCGCCGATTTCATTGATTTAGAATAAAATCATTGTATCTTTGTTGTCTGTGTCCGGTATGGAATGCCCTTGCCGGATGCGGACAACAATCATGTTTTGGTGACATTAAGACAACTGAAGAATATGAACAAAGGCAAAATGACCAATTTCAGATGGGTGATCTGCGCGATGCTCTTCTTCGCGACAACTGTCAACTACTTAGACAGGCAGGTCCTTTCCCTCACTTGGGATGAATTCATCAAACCGGAATTTCATTGGGATGAGATTGACTACGGCAACATTACAGGTTTGTTCGCGATAGTCTATGCCATCGCCCAGCTTTTCGCCGGGCGCATAGTTGACAGGCTGGGAACCAAGAAAGGTTACGCAGTGGCCATAGGAGTCTGGTCTTTTGGCGCATGTGCCCATGCATTGTGCGGAGTGGCTACCGAAGCCTACATTGGAGCCGGTTCAAAACTTGAGTTGATCAAGGCGACAGGCGATATGGCTGTGGCCATCTCTACTTTCAGCGTCTATATGTTCATGTTCGCCAGATGCGTGCTGGCTTTGGGTGAGGGAGGGAATTTCCCGTCCGCCATAAAGGCCACTGCAGAGTACTTTCCGAAGAAAGACCGTGCTTTCGCCACGTCTATATTCAATTCAGGGGCTTCAATCGGCGCTTTGGTGGCTCCTCTGACAATTCCTGTTCTGGCAGCCAAGTTCGGATGGGAGATGGCGTTCCTCATTATAGGCGCGTTGGGCTTCGTCTGGATGGGTTTCTGGGTGTTCGTCTACAAGAAGCCTTCAGAGAACAGGCATGTGAACGCTGAGGAACTTGCCTACATCGAGCAGGACGCAGCCCTGGACGCAGGGTATACGAAGAAGAAAGAGGTGGAAGGTGGCAGGATGGGAATATTCCAATGCCTCAAACATCGTCAGGCTTGGGCGTTCATCCTCGCCAGGTTCTTAACCGACGGTGTCTGGTGGTTTTTCCTGTTCTGGACTCCATCCTATCTAAACACACAATTCGGCATCAAAACCTCCGACCCTGCCGGCATATCTTTGATCTTCATCCTTTATCTGATCACGATGCTTTCCATCTTTGGCGGAAAGTTGCCTACAATATTCATCAACAAGACCGGCAAGGATCCTTACACTTGTCGTACCAGGGCGATGCTGATTTTTGCGCTGCTCCCGCTCGTGGTCCTTCTTGCACAGCCTCTCGGACAGATTTCCCCGTTGTTCCCTGTGATTTGTATCGGTCTTGGCGGCGCCGCTCATCAGAGCTGGTCTGCGAACCTCTACACCGTCGGAACCGATATGTTCCCGAAGAAAGCGGCGGCGACCATCACTGGAATCTGCGGAATGGCGGCAGGATTGAGTTCGTTTATGTTCCAGAAAGTAGCAGGACATCTTTTTGTCTATGCTGGTGATGCCAATCTTCGTTTCCTTGGCTTTGAGGGCAAACCTGCCGGTTACTTCATCATTTTCTGCTTTTGTGCCGTCGCCTACATCATCGGATGGACGGCTATGAAGGCCCTGGCCCCTAAGTATGATCCTATCTCTGAGTAGCGGAGGCCAATGAATATGAAAAAACAGGGAGACGCCATGGCGATCCTCCCTGTTTTTTTGAATATATTACCGCAAAACTATGTGAACGCTATCTTAGATAGTCATCGAAATAGTTCGTGACCTTGTCCATGAGGTGAATCCTCCATTTTCCAAAGACATTGTGCTCGGAGCATGGATAAGGGAAATAGTCAAGTTGGACATTCTTTTCGATGCATTTCTGTACGAAACTAAGGCTATGTTCCCAAACCACAGTGCTGTCAATCGCACCCTGGCAGATAAGAAGCTTACCTTTGAGGTCGCCTGCCTTCCCGATGAGGCTGGTATGGGCGAATCCATCCGGGTTGCTGGCCTCAGTCTCCATGTAGCGTTCTCCGTACATTACCTCGTACCATTTCCAATCTATGACCGGTCCGCCTGCCACTCCTGCCTTGAATGTCTCCGGATAGTTGGTCATCAATGAGATGGTCATGAACCCGCCGTAGCTCCAGCCATGGACTCCGATTCTTTCAGAGTCCACAAATGGCAGGGATTTCAGCATGTTGACGCCTACCATCTGGTCGGCCATTTCGGCCTGTCCACAGTGGCGGTGGATGGCTTTTTCATATTCAGCCCCCCTGTTCTGCGTTCCCCGGTTGTCCTGGACGTAGACAATGTAACCTTTCTGGGCCATCAGCATCTCCCACATACGAATCTGGCCGAGCCATGCGTTCTGAACCATCTGGGAATGAGGCCCTCCATAGACATATAGAACCACAGGGTATTTTTTCGCGGGATCGAAATCCGTTGGCAGGAAGAGCCTGTACCAGTTGTCATACTTGCCGTCAGCGCTCTTGACCGTGCCGAAAAGGACCTCACCGGTCTTGTATGATCTGAGAGGGTCTTTGGCTGTGACGAGATTGCGGATCAATTTTCCGTCGGATGTCATGAGGTTGGTGACGCGCGGCACATTGAAACTGCTGTAGTTGTCGATGTATCTGGTGCATTCATCGTTGAGGCTGATTGTGTGCCACCCTTCCTCGACTGTCAGTCTGACCGGCTTGCCGAGCTTGCCTTTTTTTGTATTGATCTCGATCCTGAACAGATGATTCTCCACAGGAGAGACCTCCGCCGAGGTGTAATAAACAAAACGACCGTCGTTGGCTATGTACTCCACATCCGCGTCAACCGCTGTCAGCCGTCTAACTGTCCCCAATGTGTCACACAGATAAAGATTTCGGAAGCCGTCTCTGTTGTCCGTCCTGTAGATGAATGAATATGTTCCCTTGAGGAACCACACGGGATCCAGCGGTTCAACATAACGGGTGTCATCCTCGGTTAGAATTGTCCGCGCGAAGGTTCCGTCATAAGCCCTGTACATATTCAGTTTCAGGTGCTTCTGTGTGCGGTCGAGAACTTGGATGAGAACATTCCGGCTGTCAGGTGACCAACTGATGTTGGTCAGGTACTGGTCAATGCCATATTCATTGACATCGCACCACACGGTCTTTCCAGTCTTCACGTCGTATATTCCGAGCCTCACATTCTCGCTGCCCATGCCGTTCATAGGATACTTGATGCTCTTGAGTGAGCCTGTGCGGGTGGTGATGTCAAGAAGAGGAAAGTCGGAGACCATTGACTCGTCTTTTCTGTAGAAAGCCAACTTGGAACCGTCCGGTGACCAGAATATTCCACCATCGATTCCGAATTCGTTGCGGCTTACCGACTGCCCGTAAGTGATGTCCGGATTCTTGCTTTTAGCGACAAGAACGGGGGACTGGCCGAAGATGTAGAGGTCTTTTCCGACGGTGTAGGCGAATGTCCCCGCATCGCTTCTCATTATGTTTCCGGCTTCCTTGGGTATACCCTCCGGAAGCCTTTCGGCCGAATATTCGGAAATCTCTCCGGTGCGGAGATTCTCCTGCATCCAATCGCCGTCCATATTGAAGATGAATGTGTCGCTGTCCTTCCATGTTGCCGCTACGCTTGCCGGGCGGACGTTCTTGCCGAGCACGGCCTCTTCCATTGTGAGTTGTTTGCCGCTTGGGTTCGCCGGGTGCGTCGTAACGACCCCGGTCTGGGCGTTGAGGACAAGAGGTGTTACCAACGCGATGATTGTAAGTACTTTTTTCATTATTCGACGGCCGGTGTTGATGTCGAGACAATCCTGTCCACAACGTATTTTTGCATTCCTCGCCACGGAAGGGTTCCGAGGTATTCCTTGTAATGCAGCTCAACTGTCTTGCCGCTGCACCTCATGAGCTCGTCGGCGACTTCCTCGTCGGCGACGGAAAAATCGAATATGTACGACTCGACCGCCGCGCTTCCGGCGTTCTTGCTCGAGCCTCTGAATCCGGCCTGGATCAGTTTTCCCTCGTATGTCTTCCAGACATAGCCTTTATAGATGAACTGGTTAAGTTCACCGGCTTTGACTCCGTCCCCGAAAACGAAATAGAACCTGAAGTAGATGAATCCGGCCATGACCAGAGCCAGAATGGCACCAGTCCATGCCATAATCTTTCCTTTAGTTGTCATGTCCCGCTATTTTATCTTGTTGCCTGTAAGTTCCCAGCCGGTGATTGTGGAGATGTAAGGAATCACGGTGTGGGCGATCTTGAGATGTCCGTTGTAGTTAGGATGCCCGTCGGCTCCCATGTCCTCCACATTGTTGTGGACGGACTGCCCGAGCGCCAGCATATGAACGTTCTGCATACCGCAGTTGTCCAGAACATTGACGATATATTCAAACATAAGGTAGTCGTGCTTGGGCACCATGCAGAGGATCGGGTGTTCCTCTCCATAGTTGTTCTTGATCTCTTTCATAAGCTTGATGTAGTTCTTGACGAACAGTCTTTCCGCCGGCTGAATCCCTCTTGAAAAGTCATTGGTGCCGAGATAAATGACAGTTATGTCTGGCTTGAGTCCGCAGGCCTTGGCATCCCATCTGCTGTCCTTCTTGCAGTCGAATGTCTGGATGTAGCGCTCCGGCATGCAGTAGTCTGTGAGCTTGCTGTTGTAATTCCGGGCGATCCCCATTCCCGAGTGCGCAACGACGATCTGGTCGGCGTCAAAGTACCTCGCCGCCGCGCATGCGTAGGTCAGGTTCTGGTTCTCGGTTTCCGGTTTGAACCGATCCTTGTTGGAACTTTCCGTGCCGTAGCCGCAGGTATAGGAGTCACCGATATATTCAATGATCCTGTCCTTAGGTGCGTCGGCCTGAAGGAACCCTCCGTCTGTGATGAACTCGCTGAAGGTAGTGGTGCCCTGCTCGCCCTCTGTGCGTTTCTGGAGAATCACCTGATGCTGGGTCTTGGCTGCCTTTTTGTCCTTTCCGAAGCGGGACTTTAGTTCTTCGACACTGAATATCACGATGGTTGTGTCACTTCCATGCACGGCCACAACCTTGTCAGGCGTTCTGTCCATAGAACCGTCAATCCAGACGTTGTAGAAATTTTTTTTGGTGTCGGATGCTTTGAGACTCAAGTAGTTGCCTTGAAATCTTACTTTAGCGTAAATGCCGGTCCAGTCAAATGAGACATTACCTTCTTTTACCTCGGTCCTGCCGATGTAGGTGATTCTTGGATCCGAGGCCTTGACGGTTGTTTCCGCCGTTTTCGTAGCGGCAGACATCACGGCGGCACAGAAAATCGCCGCTGCCAGAAGTGTTATCCTTATAAGTTTCATGTTTTTTGATGCTTTAGTGTCTGCAAATTTAATGAATATCCCCGACAGAGACCAATAATCCGTAATAATTCCGAACAAGAAGAAGCTGTTTTGGTGATGAGCCCGTCGAACCTTCTTGAAATCCCTAATGGCTCAGATATTGGTGAATGCTATAGTCTGCCCGGAAGGAAAGTCCTGGGTGATGCGGCCATCGTAGACAACTTGTCTGCCGTTGAGAAACACGCGATCAATGATACCCTGAAGTGTCGAGCCTTCGTACGGTGACCAGGCGCATTTGTAGGCGACATCCTTTACTGGATATGCCTGCTTTAGAGCAGTGCCATCCAAATCAGTGTGGTTCTTTACTGAATATTCCCGCCCGGGATCGAGGATAACCAAGTCTGCGTAGTTACCGACCTTCAGGCTGCCTCTGTCTTTCACTCCGAGGATTTCAGCCGGTCTCTCCGAGAAAGCGGAGGCTATTCTTGACATGCTGATCAAAGCCTCGTCATCGGCGTTTTTCCCTTTGTTGTACAGAGCCGCAACCGTCAGCAAGACCGAAAGGGATTGCTGCACGGAAGGCATTCCTGAAGGACATTTCAGGTAGTTGTCCACCTTTTCCGTCAGCAGATGAGGGGCATGATCCGAACCGATGGTGTCGATGATGCCCTCGGCCAGACCTTTTCTCAAAGCCTCACGGTCAGAGGCCGACTTGATGGCCGGATTGCACTTCACCTTGCCTTTCAACGTCTTGTAGTCCTCATCGCTGAACCAAAGGTAATTCGCTGAGGTCTCGGCTGTTATATTTGGATTGTGGATCTTCGCCGCGTGTATCATCTCCACTTCTTCGGCTGTCGAGACATGGAGGACGTGGAGCCTGGTGCCATATTCAATGGCCATGGCAAGCGCCTTGGCGGTGGAGCGGATGCAGGCCTTGCGGCTGCGGATCAGAGGATGCTCGCTGAAAGGAATATCCTCTCCGAATTTAGCCTTGGCGGCCTCCATATTAGCTTTGATGATGCCCTCGTCCTCGCTGTGGATGAGAATCGGCTTGCCTTGAATCCTGAACAAATCGGAGAGGGTCTCATTATCGTCCACGAGCATATTCCCGGTGGATGAACCCATGAAGACCTTGATGCCACCGAATTTCTCACCGAGGCCTTCGGCAAGATATTCACGGAGCATTGCTGCATTGCCGTTGGTGGCTCCGATGTGGAAGCCGTAATTGGCCCATGAACGCCCATTGGCACGGTTCAGCTTGTCTTGTAGCGCATCAGCATCGGTCGTCGGAGGAAGGGTGTTCGGCATGTCTATGAAGGATGTGACTCCTCCGAGCAGTGCGGCCTTTGACTCGCTTTCAATGTCAGCCTTCCATTCCATTCCCGGTTCGCGGAAATGCACATGCGCGTCTATTCCTCCGGCCATCAGCACTTTGCCCTCCAAGTCAATAACCTCTGCGTCAGGGAAAGCACGCAAAGCCTCGGAACCGTCGGAATCAGAATCGCTCTGGTGCCATATTCCCACAATCCGCTCTCCATCAATGGCAAGGGCTCCCTTTTTAGTGGAAGCCCCAGTCACTATTGTCGCGTTGGTAAGTAAAATCCTCACCATCTTCTATCCTTTGCGGTGGAACTTTCTGAATTTCAGCTTTATGACACCCCAGAAAGCTTCTCCGAAGATACCTCCGCTCATTTTCGAAGATCCAAGTTTGCGGTTCACGAATATGATCGGAACTTCGACCAGCTTGAATCCCAGCTTCCAAGCCGTGTATTTCATCTCGATCTGGAATCCGTAGCCCTTCATTCTCACATCGTCCAAGTCGATGGTCTCCAATGCCTTGCGGCTGTAGCACTTGAATCCGGCCGTGCAGTCGTGGATCTTCATTCCGAGGACCGTCTTGACGTAGATTGACGCGCAATAAGACATCAGGATTCTGCCTATCGGCCAGTTCACGACGCTGATTCCATCGCAATAGCGTGAGCCGATGGCCACTCCACCGCATTCGGCGCAGGCCTTGTAGAGCCTTGGCAGATCCTCCGGGTTGTGGGAGAAGTCAGCGTCCATCTCAAAGATGTAGTCGTAGCCCTGCTCCAATGCCCATTTGAATCCGGTGAGATAGGCTGTCCCCAGACCAAGCTTTCCGGAACGCTCAATCATGAATAGCCTGTCGCTGAACTCAGCCTGAAGGCTCTTGACAATGCCGGCGGTCCCGTCAGGGGAGCCGTCATCTATGATGAGCACGTTGTAGTCTCCGTCAAGGGAGAAGACCTTTCTGATGATCGCTTCAATGTTTTCTTTCTCGTTGTAGGTCGGGATTATGACGACTTTCCTGTCCATAGATATTCAAAAATTATTTTGTTTTCATCATTTCTTTGACTGCTGTCTCAAGCTGCTTGTCTTCGCCCCGGAGGACTGATGCCGGGTCATTGTCAACCTTGATGTCAGGTTCAATTTGCTGGTTCTCAAGGTATTTGCCTTCTTTGATGCCGAAAGAGCCGACTTGAGGGATTCCAAACACCATGCCATTGATCTGGGTCTCCCACCAGACGGCAGTCATTGTGCCGGGAACTGGCATGCCGATCAGCTTGCCGACTCCAAGAGCCCTGTACGTGTAAGGAAAGCCGCAGGCATCCGAGTAGTTGTCCTCGCACATCAGCACGCACGAAGGCTTCCTCCATTTGTTGTACGGCTCACTGCCGATGTACTGCCCGCGAGGAGTGAAGCGAATATATTCCTTGCCGCTGAGGAACGTCGCGAGGTCGTCATGCAGCCACCCGCCACCGTTGTGCCTGGTGTCAACCACAGCCGCGTCAGCAGCCCTGTACTTGCCAAGGAGTTTTGAATATACAGTCCTGAAGCTTGGTGAGTCCATCCCCTGAACGTGCGTGTAGCCAACTGTGCCGCCCGAAAGTTTGTCGGTCATCTCCTCTCTCTGCTTCACCCATCTACGGTACATAAGAGAGTATTCTGAATATCCCGGCTTAACGAACAGCTCAACATCTTTCTTGCCTTTCTTAACCACGATGGCTACCTTTTTCCCAGCCTTGTTCCTAAGCAGTCCGAACCAGCTTTCGCCTGCCTTTATCGGCTGTCCGTCAATGGATCCGATGATGTCTCCAGCCTTGATCTCCGAGTCGGCCAGATTGAGAGCTCCGCCAGGAAGAACCTCGGCTATCTTAAGTCCGTCTCCTTCGTAATCATAGTCATAGATCGCTCCAAGCCAACCCATCGTGTATTTTGAACGGCTGTAGTACCTCGCTCCGGTGTGCGAGCCGTTGAGTTCTCCGAGCATCTCGGAGAGAAGATCCTGGAAGTCGAAATTGTTGGAGATGTAAGGCATGAACTGTTCGTAGTTCTTCTTGTAACCCTCCCAGTCGATACCATGGATCTGTGGGTCGTAGAACTTCTCGTTCACCTGCTTCCAGACGTGGCCGAAGATGTAGTCCCTTTCGGCCTTAGGCTTGAACTCGTAGTCTCCGGAGAATGTAATGGCGCTCGTTGCCCCGCTTGCAATCGTCAGTTTCGTGATGCTGCTTCCCGTGAAGACATATAGGAACTTGTCGTCCGCTGAAGGTATCAGCGCTCCTCTCACTCCTTTCTTGATGACCTTTACGTCACCTTTCTTCACGTCCATCTGGCAGAGATCGTAGCTCTTCTCCAATAGCTTGGTGTAGAACAACTTTGTCCCGTCTTGGGTGAGGTGGAAGTCTCCGAGTCTGCCGGAGATTCTGGTAAGACGAGCTGTCCGGTAGTCCCTGTTCTCAAGGTCAAGAACCAGTTTTTCAGGTTTTTCGGCTTGCTTCACAGAATCCTTCTTCTCCTTTTTCTCTTCTTTTTCTATCTTTTTCTCGGATTTGTCCCCGTCCTCCAAGGCTTTGGCGATCTCCGCATCCTCCTTGTCCTGATAGAACTTGGTCATCTCCTTGCCATCAAAGAACATGATGTATATATCGTTCTCCGCCCCCCAGCTTCCATGGCTGCGGTAGCCGTCCTTGTCTGATTCCCAAGCCATCGCCTTGCCCTTGAGAGCCCATTTGAAGTTGCCGTCAGAGTATCCGCTCTGGGTAAGGTTCGTGATCACACCGCTCTCGATGTCAATCAAGGCTATGTCCGAATTATTCCAGCCACCGTTGATTTGATAGTTGCTAAGGAGGTACTTGCTGTCTGGACTCCACTCGAATTCCTGATCCCCGTCAGAGTAGGAGTAGTTAACCCCTTTGAGCAGAGACTTCTCTTTCCCGTCCTTGGTCGATTTTATGACCAGCTCGGTCCTGTCGCGCAGGAATGCCACCCACTTTCCGTCTGGAGAGACAACCGGTTGGAAGCAGGTCTCGCCTTCTGAAGTAACAAGCTCCTCCTTAAACTTGGTGGCGTAGGTAAATCTCTTCTCTTTCTTATCGGTAAGAGATGTCTTGTATATTCCCCAATGACCGTTTCTTTCCGATGAATAGTACAGCTCGCGTCCGTCCTTCGAGAAACTGACATTGCGCTCCTGCTCTGGCGTGTTGGTGATTCTTTTTGTCGTCTTGTAGTCCGCTGAGGTGACGAACACATCGCCTCTGATCACGACAGCGATTTCCTTTCCGTCAGGGGAGACGGCCATTGATGACGCACCGGCAGAGAAAGTGAGATATTCAACATCATTCTCGGTCTCGTCCTTCGCTACGGTGATGTCAAGCTTTTGAGGTTCACTGCCTTCCTTCATAGTGTAGAGATCTCCGTTCCATGAGAAGCAGAGAGTACCGTTCCCAGCCACCGAGAGGAATCTTACCGGATTGTCCTTGAATTTAGTCAGCTGTGCAGTCTGTCCCGGATTTTCGGTGGACGATTTATGGACGTTCAGCGTTCCGTCAGACTCAGATATATAATAATAAGTCTTTCCATCAGCGGCAAAGACCGGATTCCTGTCCTCCCCCACGAAAGAGGTCAACTTCGTGAATGTCCCGTCACCGGTGACACGGAATCTTTCACCCTGCGCTCCGGCAGGCTTGTACAGCCAGATGTCCCTTGTGACAGATGATTTATGATGCTTGCGGAGCGGGTCCTCGTAGCCTTTGTAGTCTTCGTAGATGACTTCGCCATTGCTGTTGGCACTCATCGCCATGATCGGAAGAGAAGTGACAAGTTGCGGACGTCCTGAATTTTCATCCACCTGCCAGATCTGCGGACTTCCAGGGAATCCTCCGTACAAAGCATCCTGCTGGATGGACGCCTGGAACAGCACTCTATCTCCATCCAGAACGCAAAGAGAGGTCTCGTTGCCAGAATAGTCAGTAAGTCTCTTCGGAGCGCCACCTTCGGCTGATGTGATGAATATGTCCTTTGAGCCTGCCCGGTAAGAGGAAAAGACGATCTTCTTTCCGTCCGGTGTCCAGATAGGGTCGGAATCATAGGCCTGATTCGTTGTGATCTGGAGTGCTCTTCCTCCTTTGACATCAACAGTGAAGATGTCACCTTTATAGCAGAATGCCACTTTTGTCCCGTCAGGGGAGATCGCGCTTTTCCTTAGCCATTTAGGTGTTTCTTGTGCGGTCATTATCGTGGCTGTTGCCAAGATGGAGGCGGTCATGACCAATGTTCTTTTAAAGATCATATTCATAAAAATTTTAGGCAAAAGTCTGCCTTGGGTTGATTTTGTCTTTTTGCTGCAAAAAGGATTGGCGAACCTTTGCAACTCTACTGTTTGACAAATGTATCAAATTTTTACTGATATTTTACTATTTTTGTGATTGCTAAAATGCTAAAATTAATATTCTATAATATTATGAACAGAATAGATTGTTTTGTCCCTTTTGTCAGCAAAGATCAGGTTTCCGTGACTGCGGCCAACCTACGTTCGCAGGAGGAGGTGGCCAAAGTCGAGTTCCTTGACGCCTCGTCGTGCAAGAGCACGGCAAGCGTCAGGAAGATTGCGGAACTTGCCACGGCTCCATTCACAATGATTTACACTAAAACAACAGAACTGAGTTTCGGCCAATTTGCTTTGGAGCGTTTCCTTTCCATTGCGGAGGATTCATCCGCTGCCATGATCTATGCCGACCATTTCAACGAAGTTGACGGCAACCGTACCTTCGCTCCTGTCATTGACTGCCAGCAGGGGGCGCTCCGCGATGACTTCGACTTCGGTTCAGTGATGATTTACAGAACCTCCGCCCTCAAGGAAGCGGTTGCAAGAATGGATGTTGATTATGAATATGCCGGCCTGTACGACCTTCGTTTGAAGGTCTCTCAGAAGGGAAGCCTAGTGCATATTAATGAATATCTCTACTACGAGATCGAGACTGACACCCGCAAATCAGGAGAGAAGCTCTTCGATTATGTCGATCCAAAGAATCGTGCCGTGCAGATTGAGATGGAAAAAGCTTGCACACAACATCTTAAAGATGTAGGTGGCTTCTTGGAACCGACTTTCAAGCACATCGAGTTCTCAGACGATACCTTTGAATATGAAGCCTCGGTTGTCATTCCTTGCAAGAATAGGGTCCGCACAATCGGTGATGCCTTGACTTCGGCTTTGAGCCAGAAAACATCCTTTAAGTATAATGTGATCGTTGTGGATGACAACTCAACCGATGGCACCGTTGATGTCATTAAGAAATTCATTGATGACCCTAAGCTTGTCTACATTGCCCAGGACAAGAGTTATCACGCGATCGGAGGCAACTGGAATGCTGCACTGCACCATCCTAAGTGTGGAAAGTTCGCCATTCAGCTTGACTCGGACGATGTCTATTACGATGAGAACACCGTTCAGAAATTCGTGGATGCCTTCTATGCCCAGAACTGCGCCATGGTTGTCGGTACCTACAGGATGACAAACTTCCAGATGGAGACTTTGCCTCCGGGAATCATAGATCATCGTGAGTGGACTCCGGAGAATGGCCGCAACAATGCTCTGCGCATCAATGGTCTTGGCGCCCCTCGTGGATTCTATGTTCCGATGCTTCGTACAATAAACTTCCCTACGACCAAGTACGGAGAGGATTATGCGGTCGGTCTTCGTGTCTCCAGAGAGTACCAGATAGGTAGAATTTACGATGTCGTGTATAATTGCCGCCGTTGGGACGACAATTCCGATGCTTCGCTCGACATCGACAAAGTTAATGCTAACAACTTGTATAAGGATAGGATACGTACTTGGGAGCTTCAGGCAAGAATTAAGCTGAACAAAAAAAGTTAAAAATTTTTGAGAAAAAGTTTGCAGGTTCAAAAATAATGTCTACCTTTGCATTCCCGTTCGGAACGAAACACAAACGATCTGAACAGGAATGCAAACAAGTTCATTGAAAAGACTGAAGGAAGTACAACAAGTACCGAGAACGA
>DJQB01000009.1 GCA_002439875.1 Bacteroidales bacterium UBA6397 | reverse complement strand
TACATCCGCAACCGTGGCTACGGAGGCGGTTTCAAGACGGCGGCGCAGTCTTCCGTCAAGGCAATCTTCAAGCAGCTCTCGCAGGGCTGGAAGGGTCTCACCAATGCTCAGATCCTCGCTTGGAACGCATTGGCGAACACGCAGAAGGGCAAGTCCGTTCTCGGCACGTCGAGCAAGATCTCAGGAGCGAACCTCTATTCGAGGCTGAACTTCTGGATCGTCAAGGCCGGTGGTGCAGCGCTATCCACTCCACCTGTGCTTACGGGTGTCGATGCGCCTTGCGAGGCTGACCTGTCGCTCACCGCGGCGAACTTCCATTTCCAGCTGCCAGATCCACCGGCAGAAAAGGACGACCTCAGGCTGGTCATTATGGCGTCGGCTCCGCAGAGCAAGGGCGTGACCAGAGCCTACAGCAAGGCAGTGAGCATCGGCGCTCCGAGAGCCATCGTAGACGAGCAGATCGACATCCTTGCCGACTACAAGGCGGTTCACGGGGAGGTTTCGGCAGCCGCACCGAAGGTGTTCCTGAAGTATTTCTTCATCAACGTCAAGACTGGCGAGAAGTCCGGCGAGATGCTCGGGGAGATTTCGCTTTAGCCATCGTTTAGTTCATCATCGCCCCGTCACTTGGAATCGCTCGGCATTCGGAAGTGTTTCCGAATCTGCAAAGTCAGTGACGGGGCTTTGTTTTTCTCTTATGATTAAGAAATCAAACAAACTGATAATACTCAACATTATGAAATCAAGCGAGAAAGCATATTCGTTGATACGGCAGTTCGAGGGGCTGCAACTAAAGGCTTGCAGGTGTCCTGCCGGAGTCTGGACTGTCGGATATAGGCATACATCTGGAGTAGAGCCAGGTATAGCCGTCACGAAAGAACAGGCTGAGGCGTTCTTGCGGCAAGACATTGTTGCGATCGAGAATGTCGTCAATGCGGAGTGTCTGAATCTTCGCCAATGCCAGTTTGATGCCCTGGTGTCCTTCGTGTTCAATGTCGGAGGCGGCAACTTCCGTAAATCCACTCTATTGAAGAAAATCAAGGCGAATCCGGATGACAACTCGATTATGGACGAGTTCCGCGGTGGGTGTATGCGAAAGGTGTTGTGTTGCCTGGACTACAGAAACGCAGACTTGCTGAGATGAGACTTTATTTTTCGGAGGACTGAGATATGGAGACATTGACATTCATCGGAACTTACATCATCCCGTTGTTAACTGCGGCGATTGGTTGGATTGTAGGTTCACGTAAGCGGAAGAACGACTTTCTAAAAGATTTGCAGGCTTCAATAAACCTTTTGTCTGCGGAGAACAAACGCCTATTGGAAGAAATCACCAACGCTAATGCCGAGATTGTGGCCGTCAGAAAGGAGAACGAGGAGTTGAAGGCTTCCGTTGATAGGCTATGCACGGAGAACTCTCAGCTGAAGGACGAAGTCCGGCAGCTGAGGGAACAGATCAGGCAACAGAAATGAATAAAGGCAGGTCATCGTTGTAGCTGATGCCTGCCTTTTTCAGACGCTTGCGGTCATAGACCTTTTTCGACTTGTGGGTGATTGATCTCATCAGGATCTGTTTACCGTACCTCTCGATTTCTTCCGCTCTTGAAGCCCTGCGGTTAGCCAGAAGAAAGTCCTTTTCTGTGATACGCAGTTTCTTGTTCTTCATATGTTGAATATATTTCTGCCCACAAAGTTAATACAAATCATTAAACATCAGCACAATGAAATCTAAAATTATACTCTTGTATGCATTGGCCGCAGCTTCCTGCTGCCCGAAATTATATCCTCACAAGACTGAAAGTATCGAGCACACGATTGTAGTAGCCGAGACCATCCGAGATACAGTCATTCAAGTTCAGCCAGATTTTTCCATCGTTCAAGCTTTGATCAAGTGCGATTCAACTGGCCGAGCAAGACTGGAGGAAATTCGCACACTCAAAGAATCCTCAAGAGTTCAGCAGACATTGGCTCTTAAAGACAACAGACTTACGTCAAAGGCGGTCGTGGATTCGATTGGAATCTATCTGACATACAAGGAACGACACAAAGAAGAACAGCAAGTCCAGACCATCGAGACCGTTATCGAGAAAGAAGTCAATATCCTCAAATGGTGGCAGAAGGTTTTGATGTGGACGGGAATTGTGGCAGTGTCCGTATTCCTACTCTTCTTAATAGTCCGAATCTTCATGCGACAATGCTGAATGATATACCTGGTATTGTACCTATGGAAACTTTTGAGTCCAGCAGAGTCCAATATAAAACAATACGAACAAACTTACTGTTGTTCGTAAATTTGTTCGCAATTCTTGTAAGTCATTGATTTTCAAGACTACTTGCGGAGAGGGAGGGATTCGAACCCCCGGAGCCTCGCAGCTCAACAGTTTTCAAGACTGCCGTAATCGACCACTCTACCACCTCTCCAGACTTATTCCCTCAATTGAGGGAATGCAAAGGTAAATAAAATTTTCTGTCCGGCAAAATATGCGGAAACATTTTTGCTATTTTTTATTCTTCTCTTTCTTTTCCTCGGCACGAGTGAAGAAACGGCTCTGGAAGAGGATCAAGTAGAAAGCTCCAACGGTGACACAGCTGTCGGCGAAGTTGAAGACAGGGGCGAAGAACAAAAGGCGGTCTCCTCCAACGAACGGGACCCACGATGGCCAGATGGTGTCGATGAGCGGGAAATAGAACATGTCCACCACACGACCGAACATCAGCGGGGCGTAGTCGAAGATCACACCGTAGAAAAGGCTGTCAATGATGTTGCCGAAAGCCCCGGCTGTGATCAGTGTCAGACCAACAAGAACTCCTGTTGGGACAACCGGCTTGCCATCTGGCAGAAGTGCAGGTTTGCCATCTGCATCCACAGACTTGCGCACAAGCGAAGCAATCCACCAACAGAGGACACACGAAAGCGCAATCCTGAAGAAAGACAGCAGAAACTTGCCGGCCGCGCCACCGAACTTCATTCCGAAAGCCATTCCTTCATTCTCTATGAAGAAAATCTGGAACCAGTTGCCGATGACACTGAAATGTTCACCTATCTGCATGTTCGTCTTGACCAGAATCTTGATGACCTGGTCAATGACAACCAATACAGCTCCCAAAATCAGAAGCTGTTTTCCTTTGGAGACTTTCACTAGCTCTGTCCTTTTTTAGCAAGTTTCTCTTTCGCCTCGACTGTCAGCGTCGCATGAGGAACCAAGCGTAACCTCTCTTTAGGAATAAGCTGACCGGTTTCCCGGCATATTCCATAGGTTTTGTTCTCAATCCTCACAAGGGCGGCCTCCAGATTCTGGATGAACTTGTACTGTCTTTGAGCGAGTTGGCTGGCCTCCTCCTTGGAAAGTTGGTAGGCGCCATCATCCTCGACCGTCTTGAAAGACGGGGTAGTGTCCTCGATGTCGTTGCTGCCATTGTGCATAATGACCCTACGCAGGGTGTTATACTCTTTCCTAGCCTTGTCAAGCATGTCATTAATGATGGTACGGAACTCCTCAAGCTCCTCATCACTGTAACGCACCTTCGTCTTCTCGGCAGAGGTCGCATTGTCTTTGATTAACTCTGACATTGTGTAAAATATTTAGGTCAAAAAACTATCTTGAAAGAACCATCTTAATGCTTCCATCATCCCACTCTACATCAGAGGCATTCTCTGGAGCTGATGAACCTAGAGTTATAGAAAGTGCAAGTGTCTGGGCGGCAATGTAATCCTTGTACATCTCAAGAGCGGCGGCGATGTCATCATAAGCAGCACCGTCAGCGAAAATCGCCACATCAATCTTGTCCGTCACCTCAAACCCGCTGTCCTTCCTCAGATTCTGGATCCTGTTGATGAGCTCACGGGCCACGCCCTCCTTCTTCAACTCTTCAGTAATCTGAATATCAAGGGCTATGGTCAGCTGTCCCTCAGTGGCGACAAGCCAACCCGGCATGTCCTCGGAAGAAATCTCGTAGTCACCAGGCCTAAGTTCAACAGTTCCCGAAGGAAGCTCGACTGTATATGCCAACCCAGCGGCCTCCGCGTTCTGGATGGCAGAAATCGTGGCCTGATCGAATCTGGCGAATGCTCCGGCGATTTCCTTCATCTGTTTGCCATAAACCTTGCCGAGAGTCTTGAAATTCGGCTTGATCTTCTTGGTGATGATGCCGGTGGTGTCCGAGATAAACTCAGCCTCCTTGACATTCACCTCATTCAGAATGATAGACTTAACCTGTTCCAACTGTTCACGGACCTTGGCGGAAATAACCGGGATGATAAGTTTCTGGAGCGGCTGACGCACCTTGATGGAGACCTTGCGGCGAAGCGCAAGCACCATCGAAGTAGCCTTCTGGGCCAGATTCATCCTCTCCTCAAGATCAGTGTCGATGACCGTCTCGTCACAAGACGGCATATTCACATAGTGAACCGACTCCGAGCCATCCGGAACAAGATCCAGATAGAGACGGTCCATGTAGAACGGAGCTATAGGAGCGGAAAGCACAGCGACATCCACAAGCACCTCGTAAAGGGTCTGGTAAGCCGCGAGTTTGTCCTCGTCCATCTTTCCTCCCCAGAAACGTTTCCTGTTCAGGCGGACGTACCAATTGCTCAGATCGTCACAGACAAAATCCTGGATCAGACGGCCCGCGGTCGTGATGTCATAATCCTCATAAGCCGCAACCACCTTCTTTTTCAAGGTGTTGAGCAGCGAGATGATCCAACGGTCAATCTCCGGCCTCTTTGAATATCCAACCTTAGCTGCCTTCGGGTCAAAGCCATCAACATTGGCGTAGAGGGCAAAGAATGAATATGTGTTGTAAAGCGTCCCGAAAAATTTTCTGCGGACCTCATCGACTCCGGCCTCATCGAACTTGAGGTTATCCCAAGGCTGGGCGTTGGTCAGCATGTACCACCTCAGGGCGTCAGCCCCGTACTTGTCCAGTTCCTCGAACGGATCCACAGCGTTGCCAAGACGCTTGCTCATCTTGTTGCCGTTCTTGTCCAGAACCAGGCCGTTGGAAATCACGGTCTTGTAGGCCGGGGTTCCGCTGATCATAGTGTGGATGGCGTGAAGAGTGTAGAACCAGCCTCTTGTCTGGTCAACACCCTCAGCGATGAAGTCAGCCGTGCAGCCGAACTTCGGTGAGCCAAGATTACGAAGCCCTTCCTGAGCATAAGGCATGGCACCGGAATCGAACCAAACATCGATAAGATCCGTCTCACGGGTCATCTTCTTACCGGAAGGACTGACAAGGAATATGTTATCGACATAAGGCCTGTGGAGATCAATCTTGCCGTAATTCTCCTTGCTCATGTCCTCAGGATCGAAACCTTTGTCCCTTAATGGATTGGATGCCATCAAACCAGCCTCGACAGCCTTGTCGATCTCAGCGTAGAGCTGGGCGACAGTGCCGATGCAGATCTCCTCCTTGCCGTCCTCGGTGCGCCAGATCGGGAGCGGAGTGCCCCAGAAACGGCTGCGGCTCAGATTCCAGTCCTGAATGTTCTCCAGCCACTGGCCGAAACGTCCGGTGCCGGTCGATTCCGGTTTCCATGTGATGGTCTTGTTCAGAGCCACCATCTCGTCCTTCACGGCTGTGGTCTTGATGAACCAGGCATCAAGCGGATAGTAAAGGACAGGCTTGTCGGTTCTCCAGCTGTGAGGATAGCTGTGGGTCTGTTTCTGAATCCTGAACACCCTGCCGTCCTCTTTCATCATCATGCAGAGATCGACATCAAGAGTAGGGGCGTCCGCCGGAAGAGAATCATCGAAAGCGTTCTTCACGTAGCGGCCGGCATATTCCTTATAGGAAGGATCAACGTGTGTGCGGACATATTCAGGATCAAGATCCTCGATCGGGTAGAAGCGCCCGTCGTGATCCACCTGGGCCTGACGCTTTCCGTCCTTGTCCAGGACCATCATTCCAGGCACACCGAAATTGGCGGCGACCTTCTTGTCATCGGCGCCGAAGGTCGGAGCGATGTGGACGATTCCGGTACCGTCTTCGGTGGTGACATAGTCCCCGGAGATCACCCGGAACGGCTCGCCCTCCTCAATCGGCTTGAACCAAGGAATCAACTGCTTGTAGCGGATTCCGACAAGGTCAGCGCCCTTGAACGAGCCATCAAGCACCTTGAAAGGCACAAGCTTGTCGCCCGGCTTGTAATTTTCCAAAGGGATGTCGGCAGCCTTCGGATTGAACCATACGCTCACCAAATCCTTGGCCAGCACATAGATAGCTTCCTTGCCCGTGTAAGGATTAAATGAGAGGACACGGACATATTCATACTTAGGTCCCACGCAGAGCGCAGTGTTTGAAGGAAGCGTCCATGGGGTCGTGGTCCAGGCGAGGAAATAAACCGGGAAAGCCTCCGTCCCGAAGAGCGGCTGCGACTTTCCGTCCTTGATGACCTCGAACTGCACGGTGGCCGTCGTGTCGGTCACATCCTTGTAGCAGCCAGGTTGGTTGAGCTCGTGAGAACTCAAACCGGTGCCGTCGGACGGGGAATATGGCTGGATAGAGTACCCTTTGTAGAGCAATCCCTTGTCGTAAATCTTCTTCAAAAGGTACCACAAGGTCTCGATGTAGCGGTTGTCGTAGGTGATGTACGGATCTTTCATGTCAACCCAGTAGCCGACACGCTCTGTCATGTTCACCCACTCAGCCGTGTACTTCATCACCTCGCTACGGCAGGTCTTGTTATACTCCTCAACGGAAATCTTCGTTCCGATGTCATCTTTATGTATGCCAAGCTTCTTCTCAACACCGATCTCCACAGGAAGTCCGTGAGTGTCCCATCCGGCGCGGCGGTTCACCTTGTAGCCGGACTGTGTCTTGAAACGGCAGACCGCGTCCTTGATGGAGCGCGCCATCACGTGATGAATTCCCGGCTTGCCGTTGGCGGAAGGCGGTCCCTCGAAGAATATGAACTCAGGTGCCCCCTCCCTGACCTCAAGGGATTTCTCGAACGCGTGATTCTTTTTCCATCTGTCGAGGACCTCATTCCCGACAGAAACCAGATCAAGGCCTTTGTACTCTTTGAATGTCATAATTTTCTTTCTATTTTTGCAACCGAAAAGCGCTTATCCTATTCGGATGCTTTCAAGTCTGCAAAGATAGTGATTTCCGTGTTTTTTATCAAATAGGTAGTAGATGAATGTAATAGACATCATAATCCTTCTCTGTTGTGTGCCAGCCATATTCCGTGGATTGACAAAGGGCTTCATCGCCCAGGCCGCCGCTCTGATCGCACTGATTCTCGGAGCATGGATGTCTTTCCATTTTTCAAGCATTGTGGTCGATTGGATCAGACCAGTGATTGATTTCTCACCCACCGTGCTACAAGCGATAGCGTTCACCATCATCCTTATTGTGGTCTTCTTAGTGCTGACCCTGCTAGGCAGGTTAGTCGAAGGAATCATAAGAATCGTCATGCTAGGATGGCTAAACAAACTTCTCGGTGTGGTCTTCGCACTTTTGAAAGTACTTCTTGTCGTAGGCCTGGTAATTCTGCTGTTTGACTCAGTCACTTCAGCTTTGGAGATAGACTGCTCGGAAATCATCGGCAAATCTCTGTTCTATTCTCCTATAAAGAGTTTCGCTGATGGCTTTTTCCCTTATATGAAAGAATTGATATTCAATAAATAATGGACAGAATCATTCTAATAGAGACATCCACTTCCCTTTGTTCCACAGCTCTTGCGGAGGATGGGAGGATTGTCAGTGAAAGGATTAGCGATGAACCAAGGGCACATGCCTCGAAGACAGCTCTGTTCGTCAGCGGGATGCTCTCCGAAAAAGGACTTAAAGTCGCTGATTGTGATGCCGTTGCAGTCAGCAAGGGTCCTGGTTCCTACACAGGACTAAGAGTCGGAGTCTCCACCGCCAAAGGTCTCTGCTTCGGAGCCGGAATCCCGATGATCTCCGTAGGAACGCTCGACACCCTCGTCTGGCAGGCATTGGACGGAAATATGCTCCCGGAGGGCTGCCGCTACATCATTCCGATGATTGACGCACGAAGGATGGAGGTTTACACTGGAATATTCACGCCAGACGGGAAGCAGGTCTCCCCTACCGTGGCGCAGATAATAGACTCCGGCTCGTTCAAGACCCAGCTTGAGGAAGGTCCCGTACTTTTCATAGGTGACGGTGCCGACAAATGCAAGGACACAATAACCAGCCAGAACGCCCACTTCATCCAATGCTGCCCCAAAGCAGCCTCGATGATGCGCCCGGCATTGGAGGCATTGACCACCAAGAGGTTTGAGGATGTCGCCTATTTCGAGCCGTTCTACCTCAAGGAGTTCATCACTACCGTAAGCAAGAAGAAAATAATTTAAATTCACGAATATTATGAAAATCGGTGTTGCCAGCGACCACGCTGGATTCGAGTACAAAGGAAAGATCGCGGAACTGCTCAAGAAAAAGGGTTACGAGGTCATTGATTATGGGACACATTCAGCGGAAAGCTGCGACTACTCTGACTTCGCTCATCCACTCGGCACTGCCATCGACAACGGAGAGGTGGAACTTGGGGTGGCGTTCTGCGGCACAGGAAACGGTATGGCCATCACTTTGAACAAGCATCAGAAAGTCCGCGCCGCCCTTTGCTGGAGCACTGAGATCGCACGTCTGGCGAAGGCGCACAACAAGGCTAACGTGATAGTGATGCCGGCACGCTTCATCTCCTACCATATGGTCACGTCAATCGTCAACAAGTGGTTGGAGACCGAGTTCGAAGGTGGCAGACACGAGCGTCGCATCGAGAAAATCCCAATACACTAATAAATTGGATTCAAAAGTGTTAATAGCGGACAAGATTTTTCTTTCAGGTGATTCCAGACTCTCGGAGAGCATCGAGGATTACCCGGAAGGGATCATCATACCCATTGACAAACCTTACAGATGGACCTCAGCCGACGTGATCAGAATAGTCAAATGGGCGGCATGCAGACACTTTCACAAGAAGAACCTGAAGGTCGGTCATGCCGGCACCCTTGATCCTCTCGCCACCGGCGTGCTGCTCGTCTGCATCGGCAAAGCCACGAAGCTGGCTGAGACCCTTCAGAAAGAGGGTAAGGAATATCTCGCCGGCATCTCGTTCGGTGCCACCACCCCCTCCTACGATCTTGAGAAAGCCATTGACCAGAAATATTCCGTCGAGGGTGTCAGTGAACGATCCATCAGGGACATTCTGCCCCGGTTCCTTGGAGACCAAGAACAGATCGCCCCTCTGTTCTCAGCCAAGTCCGTCGATGGGGTACGGGCCTACGAACTGGCCAGAAAACAATACCTCAAGGCTAACAAGGAGAATACGGACGTGATGACTGATTTCGACCATACTGTGGCCGAGACACTCAACAAACAGGCCATCAACATCTCCCGGATGGAACTGGTCTCGTTCTTTCCGGATGGCAAGGAAAACAGACCAGAAACGCTGGACGATGAGTTGAAGCCAAATCCTCGCATTAATGTCGTTGACACTTCCGGACTACGACTTCCGCTGGCGGTGATCCACGTCAGATGCAGCAAGGGAACTTACATCAGAGCTTTGGCCAGAGACCTCGGAGAATCGCTCGGTTCGGGCGCACACCTCAACTCGTTGGAGCGCACCAAGTCCGGTGGGTTCACGGTTGAGAACTGTCTATCAGTCAATGAGGCAATTAGCATTCTTTGAGACCTCTATAACCCCTTTTACCTTCCTGAAGTACTTGGCCGCTTCCTCCAAAGTCCTGCCATCAGGAATGCGGATTGTCAGCGCGTCGATGATGCTGTAGTCATAGACGATGTCAGCCCTGTACTTCGCGGCAGCCTTCTTGAGCGGCCCGCTGCCGACGCTTTCGTCATAATAGATAATCAAGGTGTTCGGAGAATATGCCAACCCTGTCTGCCTCGGCCTTGACGGCGGCATGTTCCCTATTGCCGGGATATCCGGAGAATCATAGGAATCAACTTTTGCCAACTGTTTCTCCGTACGGCTGATAGTGCTGCAGCCGGCGATCATTGTGAAGACCGTCGCCAGAACAAACGAAGTGTCTATAACCTGTCTTGTCATTCCGCAAAAAATCTATCGGCTGTCTCTTACAAGATTGAAGCCAGAAGACACCCATTCCGACATGGAACCACCCTCATCATAGACCAGAAAGCCCTCCAACTCATCCATCGACTCGATAAAACGTTTAGCTTCATCCAACCCGATGACCATGCAATAAGTTGCATAGGCATCGGCCAAAGTCGCGTCGGGAGCGACAATCGTGGCGCTGAGCAGATTATGTGTGACGGGGTAGCCGGTGCGGGGATCAACCGTGTGGGAATATTTTCGGCCGTTCTTGACATAGAACTTGCGGTAATTGCCGGAAGTCACAATCCCGCGGCCATTTCCGTTCCCTTGCCATATCCCGGCAAAACCCTGACCACCAAGTTCCATGTTCCCGTCCACAGGCACATCCACCCCGATCGTCCACGGTTTTCCTGACGAGTTCACGCCCTCGCAATATATCTCACCGATGTTCACCAACATGTCCTTGACTCCAAGCGTATGAAGGTATCCGGCTATTTTGTCGCATGTATAGCCCTGAGCTATGGCGTTGAAATTCAGCTTCGGAAATATTCCTGGCACCAACGGGGTCATATTCCAATCCAGTTTGTCCATCCCGCAGATTGCCTTGAGACTGTCGACAACGGCTGCGGAAGGCAGGGAATCTCTGGTGAAACCGAATCCCCACGCATCGTAGAGCGGACCCGACGCCATGTCCAACGCGCCCCCGGTCTCATCATAAAGTCTTTTCGAGAGTTGGAATATCTCCTGGAACATTCCGTTCGGAACCATATGCGCGCCGGAATTGTACCGGCTGAGCTGAGAACCCTTGTTGTAGCCTGACAATGTTGTGTCCACCAATGTCAGGATAGAGTCTACCGCATTTCCTATCTCACCGACATCAATGCTGCCACCATATTTGAACTTCACCGAATACGCTCCTCCTTGGGCATAGCCTGACAATTCATGATAGACTGCCTTCCGGCCACATGAGGTCATGACCGGCAAGACAACGGAGCATAGGAAGAGACTCCAGAATATTCTTACAATCATCTTCATTTGTGCAATAATAGGCATTTAGATCCGATTATCAGACATCATTGGACTAGTTTTTGCTTAAGAGCTACTGTTTTTGCGTTTTTTATGCGATATTTGCACTTTCAATTGCACGAAATGAAAATAAAGAACATTATCCTGACAGGATTGTCAGCGGCTCTGATCGCCCTCCCATCCTGCAAGAAAAACAGCGAGAGCAGTTCCACAAAAGAGTATCTCAATGGATCGCTGACGTTCTCAATGCCCACCTACGTTCTCAAAGGCGAGGAGTACAGTTTGACTCCGTCCGGAGTAACCAATCCCGGCACAGGGTCCGCCGAGAATGTAGGATTCTATTGGACTACATCATGGGATTCCGCCAAGGACACCACCAAGACGGAAGCCGACACCAAGGGAGACGGAACCTACCGGTTCACCACGCCTTCGAAAGTCGGAACATTCTCAGTCGGCTGCGTGGCTTTCGCCACAGACTACTACACGACATCCAACTCAGCATCGTTCAGCGTCGTGGACCCGGCTCTTGACTCCACAATCACCGGAGCTTACACTAGGCTCGACCAGACCGTCACAGACGAAAGGGACGGAGGCTCATATTACACGACCACATTCAACGGCAAGACATGGATGAAGAACAACCTCTATTATTCAGGCACTGGAGTCTCCTACGAGGAAAGCGAAGCGATGGACGCGATTTTCGGCCGTCTCTACACCTGGACAGAAGCTGTCTCCGCCTGCCCGGATGGATGGCACCTGCCGTCGGACGCAGAGTTCACATCCATGGCGAACGCTCTCGCCCCAAAAGGTACAGCGTTCACAGCCGGGGAGAACTTCAGAGGCGTGGCAGGAGGATTGATGGCTGACGCCAAATTCTTGGGGACCAGAATGTGGGAGTACTGGCCACAGGTCAAAATCACTAATGAGACCGGATTTTCGGCGCTTCCTGTAGGCTACTCCATAGATTCAGGAAACTCAAGCAAATTCACTGGAGTCAACAGTTATGCCGCTTTCTGGACCGCCGATCAGGTAAATGGCGACATGGCGTTCTACCGGTACATCTACGTGGAACAGAACGACATTCTCATCGGCCGCGGAGACAGGAACTCATTCAGAGCATCTGTAAGATGCGTGAAGGACTAACGCAAGTCGGTTATCACATAAGATGAATCAAGAGTCTTTTCGTCGAACCGGAAAGACTCTTTTGATTTTCCTGGCTCTTCGAATTTCAGATTAGTTATCGTGAAATCCGACACGGAACCGTCATTCAACGTGACCTGCGCGCCGACCAAAGTCGTAGTTCCGCTCTTGAAGAACAGCTTGAGTCCGGCGATGTCCATCGAGCCTTTTCCTTTATGAACCGGAGAGAGGTCGGAAACCTCGGCGGTCTTTCCTCCGAACTTCGAGACTCCGAAAGAGTCTTCACGGAAAGCGTTGTCAATCGAGGCAATCATAAGCGCAGGATTGGTGGCATAGCTATCGTAAGAATCGTCAACTGACTCGATCAGTGCCTCATCGGAGACCCGGTCAATTGTCCAACGAGTATTTCCGTCGCACCATATCTCAAGTCCGTTCCCGTACACAAGGAAAGAAGGCCACTGAACCTTCACGCTCCCTTTACCGGTCATCCTCGCCTTTCTGGTCGGCATTGTAAATGAATAGTCAAACGAAACCAGCGAGGCGGAGACCTTGCTGACAAAAGCATCCAACGTCTTGCTTTTTGCGGATGCGGCCTCCGACAGCGCAAGAAGCGCCACTGCGGCGGCAATGAATATTCTCATGATTGTTCTCATACTTTTCAGTGCGTGTGCACAAGTCATACCTTACGGCAGATTACTGATTCTTGTAGGCGGCTATGATCTGATCCAGCTCGTCAAGACTTGCGACAAGCACCTGACGAGGTTTAGACCCTTCCTGAGGTCCGACAATTCCGGCCGCCTCCAACTGATCCATGACACGGCCCGCCTTGGCATATCCCATCCCTAAACGTCTCTGTAGATCGGAAGTAGAGCCTCTTTGGCTCATAACAACAAGCTTGGCTGCCTCCTCGAAGCGCTCGTCAAGCTTTGTCATGTCAACCATTCCACCTGAACCATCCTCTGTGTCATCATCGACTGGAGGCAGATAGAACGGTGTGTTGAAACTCTTCTTATAGCCTTCCTGCGAACCGATATATTCAGTTAGCCTATTAATCTCCTCGCTGTCGATGTAGGCGCACTGGACGCGCTCCATCTCGACACCCGCGTAGTAAAGCATGTCTCCTTTGCCGATCAGCTTCTCGGCACCCGGAGAATCAAGTATTGTCGAAGAGTCGGTCCTCGACACAACTCTGAATGCTATTCGGGTCGGGAAGTTCGTCTTGATTAGACCTGTGATGACATCCACTGATGGCCGCTGGGTTGCAAGGACCACATGCAGACCGGCCGCACGTCCCTTTTGAGCGAGCCTGATGATGGACGTGGTTATGCTTCGAGCAACGGCCTTGGAATCGCCACTGCCTCCGACTGACATTGTCAGGTCAGCATATTCATCAATGATGGTGACTATGTACGGAAGGAAACGGTGCCCTTCGTCAGGACGCAACTTCCGGCTGCGGTACTTCTCGTTGTAAGTCTTGATGTTCGGCACGGACGCACGGCTCAAAAGCTCATACCGCTGATCCATCTCAATGCAAAGCGAGCGGAGTATCTTGTCAGCCTTGTCAGCCTTCTTCACGATGGCGTTGTCCCTTTCCTCCTGCTCATCATTGCATGGAAGCACCGCAAGGTAGTGCTTCAAAAGATGAGCATAGGCAGAGAACTCCACCATCTTAGGATCGACAAACACAAGTTTCAGTTCAGATGGATGCTTCGCGTACAGTAATGAAGTCACTATTGCATTGAGTCCTACAGACTTACCCTGCTTAGTAGCACCCGCCACCAAAAGATGAGGGGCATCGGCCAGATCGAAGACCTTGACTTTCTGCTGGATAGTATAGCCTATGGCGACTGGGAGTTCGGCCTTGCTGGTACGGAACGCCTCATCGTTGAGTACAGCACGCATCGGGACGATTGACGGCTTGTCATTGGCCACCTCAATGCCCACGGAATCGGTAAGGGTGACAACACGCACTCCTCTGGCGTGAAGATGCATGCCAAGATCTTCCTGAAGTTTCTTAATCTCGGAAATTTTCACCCCCGGAGCGGGATAAACCTTGTAAAGAGTCACTGTCGGACCAACAATGGCCTTGACATCGTTGATCTGGATGCGATAGTTCTCCAGAGCGTTACGGATTCTGGCATTGTTTCTGGCCAGTTCCTCATCGGAGACCTCATTCCGGCTTGATGAATATGAATCCAGCAGCTCCAGAGAAGGGAACCGGTAACCAGGAAGTTCGTCTCGGACGTTGATCCTCGGAAGATCTTTCTTGATGTCGGTAATCAGCTTATCACCTTTGATAACTTCCATGGATTTTTCAGCGGGTTCGGTCTCTTCGGTGGTTGGTGAGTCTTGCCGAACCACTGTGGCTTCGGCAGACTCAGCCTCCGATTGTCCTAGTCCCTGAGCTTGACGAAGGGATGGTTCTGGAGCATCATCGACTGCAACGGTTGGTGTAGCCTGCCGGGCAGACCGCTCTTGCGGTTCTTCATCCTCAGTGACAGCCTCCTTCCTCTTCCCAAGCGACATCAGCCAGTCCGAGAACCTCTTGGAAGCCAGAACCAACCAGACAACCGCAAAAAAAGCCAGTATAAAACCGACAAGAATATTACCGAAAACAACCGAAGCCCACCCCACGACTGACTCTCCGCACTCTCCTCCGAGCCCTCCACCAAAAGCGTTGCCAAGCCCCAGCAGATCAGAGATAAAAGCCAGGATAAAAGACGAAAGCATGGCTCCAATGACAGTAAGAAGAGCCGTCTTGACCATCGAATAATGCCATCTATGAAGCAGCAAACGCACCGAAACCGCGAAGAGGATGACCACAAAAGCCAAACTTCCCAGCCCGAACCACCTGCGGACAAGCAGGTCGGCCCACCTGAAGCCCATCTTCCCAGCCAAGTTGCCCACTTCAACCGAAGTGTCACCAACAGCAGACGACAGCGAACTCTGGTCCGCCTTCCAGGTAAAGAAATAAGAGATGGTTGCAAGCAATGTAAACACTGCCAGCAATGCGACAAGAATGCCAGCGACCTTTGTCAACTTAGCCTTGTCCTCATCGTCAATATTCCTCCAGAACCTGAACATTATTTCCTGTTCTTACGATTGCCTTTCTTGTTGTTCCTGCGGTTCTGTCCCATGCCAAGATTCAGACCAGGACGCGAGAAATTGGAATCGAACGAAATCTTCGAAAGTTCCAGATCAGCAGGGACATGAATCCTGTAGCCAGAAAGTTTCTCAATGTCAGCGAATATTGTCTCGTCCGCCACACTGTCCTTATTCCAGATCAGATACTGCTGCCTCATATAGATGGCCAGAGAGCGCAGCATCGAGCGTTTGACCTCCCCTTCCGGTTCCCTGGCAATCAAGTCAATGATACTCTCAATATTACGTCCATAATGTCTGGCCCGAACAGGAGCCTTGTCGATCGGAATCTTCATCGGTGGCACTTCCATAGCCTCAGGATGCGGAGCCGGATACGGAGAATCTATGTCCAGATCATAATCCGCAATCATGAACAGATGATCCCACAGTTTCTGAGCGTAGTTCTCCTGGGTATGAACCTGGGGATTAAGAATCTCCATCACCTTGACCACAGCACGGGCCTGCTCACTCCTTCTGGCGCGATCAGGGATTGCTTTGACTTGTTCGACCATATTCAAAACAATTCTGCCGTACTCCGGCATCTGAAGTTTCTCCCTCTCCGTGTTGTAGTAGAGTTTTATAGAGTTGTCATTAGCTTCCATAAAATAATATTTTGAGTCAAATGGCAAATATACGAAAATTATTCCACCTCATCCGTAAGTACGTACCATATTATAGGAGTAATCTCTGAATATCCCATCCTATGATAAATGTCAGCATAGCGCGCGACCTGACGCTGGTAACTACGGTTTTTCTCTCCGAATTTGTAGTCAATGACCGTCACTTTTCCATCCTTGATCAAGACCCTGTCCGGACGATAGGATTCACCGTCAGTGTCAATCAGTCCGGTCTCATTCAAGACTTCAGCGCTGTCCACCGGGAACCAATCCGGATGAGCTGAGATTCTTTGTGTGAGAATATTCAAGTACTCATCTTCTTGACCAGCATCGATCTCGCCAGCTTCGAAAGCGTGCTTGACAGCGTCAGGAAGATCTTCCGGGACAATCACTTCGGAAAGGATTCCGTGAAGAACTGTACCGTTAAGTCTGGCTTCGTTCCTGACCTCATCGCAGAAGAAATCAATGGAATCAGCACTAAACTTTAGCCTGCCTCGCTCTCGCACATCTGCACATTCATCCTCTTCGGACAGATTCAAAGGGAAGGACGGAAAGCCCGGCATCAGCTCGGAGATTCCATCGGCTTTCCGTTCTGTTGAGGAGTAGTTGTAGATGTCGCCTTTTGAGAAAACCATCCGGTCTTCTGACTCTTCCTTAGAATATCCTAAGGCTTCTCCATAGCCGTACAGATAAGCATAGAGGATCTGTGAGAAGTCTGTGAAGTCGCACGGAGGGACTGTCGAAGCGGCCGTGGGAACGTGCTCCGCTGCCTTCGAAGCGACTGGCACAATGGCAGCGGTAATCTTCTCAGGAGGATTGGAAGCGATGACAGTCAGCCCCCTGACAGGCCTTGTCAAAGCCACATAGAACGTGTTGATGTTGTCCACAAACTGGAACTGCAATTCCTTCTGACTCCCGACCTGGAACAAAGAATCCTCCTTGGAAGGCTTGCTTAACAACACATTATAGACCCCGTCAGCGATTCCCTCAAGTTCGGTCCCCTCCACAGAAGGTCTTGTCCAGTGCTTCTCGCTGCGGAAAAGCCCGATCTCCTCAGCAAACGGAAAGACGACATGCTGGAACTCAAGACCCTTGGACTTATGAATTGTCATGACCCTGACCGATTCCGGATCGGAAGGAGAGCTGATTTTCGGATCAGCTTCCTGCCAAGCCTTAAGGAAGCCATCAATGGCGTTCCCATTGACAGAGACATAGTCCTGGACAAAATCCATCAAAGCCTGCACATACTGAGTCTCAGACTCGAACAGCTCCGGATCCCTGTCTTTCAGGATGCGCAGAAGTTGCTCGCAGAGATCTAGAAGAGAGCGGCACGACAATTCTGCGACATTGATGTCCAGCTCCTTAGCGAGGAAAGAACCAATCGTGTCATCCTCATTCCCGACCGAGGACAAAAGCGACACGACCTGACGGGCCACCGCAGAGGATTTCAAATGGAGCGAATCATCCGAGATAACGCTTACTCCATTATCCATCAAGAACATAGCCACATCCGATCCGTGTTTATTACTCCTGACCAGAACAGTGATCTCACCGTACCTCGCTCCCGCATCATGAACCTTGTTCACCGCATCCAGAATCGCCTGTAGCTCATCATCCTTGTCGCAGAAGACGACATCGACACTCCCGTCGGATGGGCTCTTGGACCTCACAAACTGCCCGGCGTCCGAATAGATGTCACGGACCTTGAAGCCAGACTCGTCACCCGCCATGCCATCAAGAACCGCGGAAGCATATTCAAAGAAGCCGTTGTTGAACTCGACTATATTCCTGAGACTCCGATAGTTGCTGCCAAGTGTTTCCACTTCGCACTCTGAAAATTCCCCTTGGACCTCGTTCGCCATCATCCGCCAGTCGGAACCTCGCCAGCGGTAGATGCTCTGCTTTACGTCACCCACCAGAAGGTTCTCCTTCCCCTGCGCCACACTGTTCTCTATCAACGGACGGAAATTGTCCCACTGGATCCGCGAGGTGTCCTGGAACTCGTCCAACAGGAAATGCTCGAAGCGTACACCTAACTTCTCGTAGATGAACGGAGCGTCCGTACCATCGATAATGTTCCTCAAAATCACATTGGAATCGTCCAGACTCAGTACATTCTTCTCCTTCATCAGCGCCCGGAACTCACGATCAAGGTCTCCCGCGATCCCCAATTCATTCAGAATCTTCGAAATTTTGGAAGCAGTAGAATACACCTTGTACTTTTCCGTGAATATCCCGCAATACCTCCGAAGCAGCGGCATCAACCGTCCCTCCAACGAAGCGTACCTCTGCAAATCAGCCTTTCTGAACCACTTGCTGAAATCTTCACAATTCTTGAATATTGTCGCGGACGGGTATGCCGGCTCATCCTTAGGCTCCGAGGCTGCGCGGAGATAGACAGAATTGAAGCACTTCCGCGAGAAGTCCTCGTTGGCCAGACCTTCCTCACCTGCCGCGTTGACAAAAGCCTTGGCCGCCTCCCTCACCTCTTTTGCGAATGAAGTCATCACTCTGGAGAGGGCCTTCTTCATCCTCGCCAGATTCTCTTTTGAATATTCCTTCTCCTCGTCAATGCCATATTCCTCGACAGCGGCCCTGTGCTCGTCCGACTTAAGGGTCATCGCGACTGTCTTCAGGTTGTTCTCCAGATTGTAGCGCTTGCCCTTCTCCAGATCGTCCATCACGCTCTGTGTCAGCCACTGAAGAAGATCCTTATTGTCATCAGAAAGGGAATCCAGCACCCTGTCAACGCTTTCAGAGACCAGAGACTCTCGGTCCAGCTCCACCTGGTACGTGGCGAACTGCCCGATCTCACGAGAGAAGGCCTTGAGAGTCTGCTGGAAGAAGCGGTCTATCGTGCTGACAGCGAACGCACCGTAGTCATGCAGGATGTCGCAGAGCACAGTCTCCGCTCTCTTGCGAAGCTCATTTTCGGACTCAAACGCAGAGACAAGCTCTTCAAAATAAGGCGATTCCTTAGGCGATTTCGCAAGCAGATGCAGTTCCTTCAGAATCCTGCTTTTCATCTCGTCCGTGGCCTTGTTGGTGAATGTCACAGCAAGAATATGCCTGTAGGAATATCTCTCCTCGTCCGTCAGCAGGAGCCTTATGTATGTCTTGGCCAGATTGAAGGTCTTACCCGATCCGGCAGATGCTTTCATTATCCTAATCATTCACACCCGTTTTTATATTCATCATCATTGTCTTCTGCATCATGCTCACCGTCCGCAAATCATTCTGAAGTCACAGTAAGAGCAGGTTTTCTCCTCGGTGGTACGCCTGAACGGCACGTCAACGGAGGCGATCTCGGAGAGCAGGCCGTGGAGCTTTTCTTCGGTAAGTCTCATGAACTCCTCACTGACAGGCACTTCCTTGATCGGTTCCGTAAACAGGTTCGCAGGAGGATAGATGACATTGACCATCCTTTGTCCCTTGCAATCCTTTGATTCACGGCAGAACACATCATAGAGGTAAAGCTGGAAGGCAATCTTCGGACGACCTTCATTACTTGGTCCGAACAGAGCCTCGACCACCTCCTCAGCATTGGCGTCAGTTATGTTGACATCCTTGTCCTCGACTTTGCCGGTCTTGTAGTCCACAATTCTTATCTCTCCTGGCCGCAGGCTGTCCAACCTGTCCACATAGCCGATAAAATGGAATCCATCGATGTCGTGGAGAAACGGTCTCTCAAGCCCCAGAATCTCAAACCCGCCATTACCGGACGATTTCAAAAGTTCCTGATCCCTTTTCAGAGTCTTGATGACATATTCCACAATCACATCTTCCACAACCAAATCACGCCCCGTAACTTCAAGGGAATGAAGTTGTTCCAGAATCAGGCTCCGCACTATCCCCTTTATCTCAGAGTGTTTGCGCAGAAGCCCGGTGAGATATTCATCGGTCACCTTTTTCCCTCCGGCCATCCCCTCCGAGTAAAGTTTCTGCATCGTGCCGTGGAACACATCGCCCAACATTCCAGCGTCCAGGTCCTCGGAGACTTCGTTCTGCTTGCGAAGTTTCTTGACTGTTGCATAATAGAACTTGGCAGGGCAGTCGAGATAATTCTTCAGCGCGGAGGCCGAGAGCCTGGCCTGCCTTATGGTCTTGATATCCTCCTCAGTTTTAGTTATCTCCTTTGGAGAGAAATCCCCTGATGCGTTCGCCTTTACGAAGCTGCGTTTGATCGGCACATTGAAATGATACTCAAGCTGTTTTATGTAGCGGCTCTCCTCCCCGCTCTTCATGCCTTCTGTTCTGGAGTCATAGACCAGCGTCACTTTTTCCGCCCTCTGGATCAGACGGTAAAAGTAGTATGCCCAGACCGCGTCCTGAAACTCGTAGGTTGGCAGTCCGAAGCCTTTTCGCAGTTCAGGAGGGATGAACGATGAGCTGACGCTCCGCCTTGGAAACGTACCCTCATTGCATGACAAAATCATTACCTGATTGAAGTCCAATGCTCTGGTTTCCAGCGGTCCCATGATCTGAAGGCCTTTCAGGGGCTCTCCGTTGAACGGAATGGACACAGGGCCGAGAAGTTGATCGAGAAGCCTGACATAAGTCATCGGAAGAACTTCAAGGCCAGCGGCCTGTAACTGACATATCGCATTATAGGCCGCCTTTGCGAACTCCAGTTCTATGGCCAAGGCCGAATCCGATGCCAATTTTGGCGCAAGTCCTTTTATCAATGCTTTCTGGTAGTCAGCAAATGCAGCGGTCTGTTTCTTGGATGCCTCCTTAGGGTCAGTCACAGCAGGCTTGAACAGCAGGTCAAAGACCGGGATGCCGGAGAGATCCTCCTGCGGGATATAGTACTTCATCCCGTCCTTAATCTCCTTGATTCTGGCTCTCACGGTGTCATCTCCCTGAGTCACTTTCCTGAATATGCTGGAGGAGAACAAGGACCAGACCTGATTGTGATAGAAGTACCATTTCCCGTCCTTCCGCCTCAGGTGCATCTGCATAGCCGAGACCAAGGTCATGAAGTCGAAGAACGCGCTGTTCTTCATAGGATAGCCCATCGTGACGTTTATGTCCTTGATCTCCTCCGGGATGGAGTTCAGCACAGGGATCAGTAATGATTCGTCCGGGAGCACGACAGCACACCTCTCGTCCTTCACCACCGAAGGAATCAGTTTCGTCTGGCCGACCGATGACGGAACGCTGATCACCTCGATCTCAGGAGTTTTAAGCCCTTCCAAATCCATCTCGAAGGCCTGAGGAAAATCCTTGACATTCCGTGACATAAAGAAAGAGGACTTGTTCAGCGGATTCCTTACCATCTCTCCGGAATAGTCCCAGCAGAACTCCGCGATCCCGGCGTCACGCATCCGCCTCATGACCTTTTTCTCGCACTCGTTCAAAGCGTTGAGACCAACAAAGACATATTCATTCACACCCCCGAAAGCAGAGTTCAGCACATCCACCGCCGGTTCCGAGCCAAGCCGCGCCGCAAGCCCCCGGTAAACCATCCCCTCGTAGGCCAGTCCCTTGCCGGCAAGTCTTTCCCTAAAGTTATTGTAAAGCGGCAGAAGAATATTCCAGACCTGCAGGAAGCGCTCCTTCACATTCGGATTGTCCGAGTCCAGGTTCACCGTCAGCCGCCCCTCGCTGCTGAAATGGCTGATGAAACTATCAATAGCCCTCCTCTGATTCTGCGTGAGGTAGGAATATGAATCCTGGATTTCCTTAAAATCCGCCACGTTGGCGAACAGCCGCACCGGATCGACAAGGTACTTGTCCACGTCATCGAAATCCCCCAAAATCACGTCCCCCCAGAAGATGAACTCGTCCAAAGTCTCGTGCTTAGGGTTAAGTTCCTTGTAGCACTCGTACAGATCCAGCAGCAGGTTCACCCTGTCCGCTGGCTTGTCTCCCGAAATCCTAAAGAAGAAATCATTGATCGTCAGCATCTTCGGAGCCACAATCGGAGTTCCGCCCTCACTCACGGCCTCACCGAGGTACTTCGTGAAAAAGACCTGGCTCCGCCTGTTCGGGAATATGAAGCACCGGCCGGAAATCCCGCCCCGCGCCATATAGTGATCCGCCACTTGTTTAAGGAATGGTGTCATATTTTTATTCATCTATAGTTTCCCTACAATATCTTGCCCTGACATACTCAACTCATACTAACGTCTTCTCAGAAGACAAATACCCGCCTCATTCAGTCCTATGCGTCACAGCCAGACGCAAGCTTCTTTCGAACGAATATAACAAATTTATTCCTAGAGGCAAAGATAAGCGTAGTTTGTGCCAAAACTCTTCACAAGCAGGAATATTTTCAAAGTGATCGCAAATAGATTTTCAATTTTTAATAATTCTATTTTGCAAATTCAAATATTGGCATTAACTTTGCGGCATACAGCGATGCTTTATCGTTTTGTTTGACTTAATAAGCGTTAAAAATAAATGGTAAAGATTTGGCAGTATTTTCGAGGAAGATTTCTTTTGGAAGAGAGAGTGTGCCAGCGGCACATGACTGATGAGAAAAGAAATATAGGTAGAAAGGACAATCAAAGATTACCCAGTTATTTTTTAAGGATTACTTTAAAAGATTTTTGTTATGAAAAAGAAATTCAGATGTTTGGTTTGCGGTTATGTTTACGAGGGTGAGAACCCTCCTGCAGAGTGCCCACAGTGCCACGCTCCGGCGAGCAAGTTCGTCGAAATAAAGGATGATGGTGGCAAGCCGCAGTGGGCCTGCGAGCACCATATCGGTGACGGCCAGGTGGAAGACAAAGAAGTTGTCCAGGGCTTGAGGGATCATTTCAACGGAGAGTGCAGTGAAGTCGGAATGTACCTCGCCATGAGCCGTCAAGCCGAGCGTGAGGGTTATCCTGAGATCGCTGAGGCTTTCAAGAGGTACGCTTTCGAGGAGGCCGAGCATGCATCCAAGTTTGCGGAGCTTCTCGGAGATGTTGTCTGGGACACCAAGACCAACCTTGAGAAACGTTACCAGGCAGAGGCCGGCGCCTGCGAAGGCAAACTAGCAATCGCCACAAGAGCCAAGCAGCTCGGCTACGACGCCATCCACGACACCGTACACGAGATGGCCAAGGACGAGGCCCGTCACGGAGCCGGCTTCTACGGTCTCCTGACCCGCTACTTCGGCAAGTAGCCTCTGAAACTGGTGGAGGATAATCCACTGACATAAAGCACATTAAAGAATCGCCTTTAGCCAGCTTCGACTAAAGACGATTCTTCATTTAATTCTATCTCAAGAAAATACATATCGATTAATTTCGGGCACACATCGGCCGCTTCGACAGGCTCAGGGCTCTGCGGCAGGAACAAACACATCGTCCGGCAGAGAACCTGACAACGTAGGGGCGAACATCCCCACACAGACCCGCACGATGGCATCCACAAGGCGGCGTCATTCAAGGGGTGATATCGTCGGGGCACCTTCCTGTATCCGCTCCACAAGATGCATCCGCACGTGGTCCGTTTCCACCAGAAATACTGGCTTGGGTGAATTCCCCTTTCTTCCAGGATCCTCTTGACCGGTTCTCCTTGCTCCAGGCTCGCGGCCTGGATCTCTTCGATTTGTTCGCATGTGAGCATATGACTTTGATTCTTCGGCAAAGTTATATCACGTTGGAGACAGATGACAGTCGTGCTTTGTCAGATGGTTACGAAGCGCTTGCACAACGCAAAAAAAGAAGTGTCCGAACAAGGCTTGCTCCCGTTCGGACACTTCCAACATAACAATAGCGCTTTCTGAATATTCCTACAGTCTTCGCTCCCAGGACATCCCTTGGTTCCGTGAGGCATACAGTCCCTTTGAGGTGGTCGCCAGCAGCACTGTCCCGTCGGTCGCCAGCGAGAGGAACTCACCCACCCCGGAATTGTTGTACCGCGTGGTCCAGGTCGCCCCACCGTTCCGTGACCAATAAAGTCCCTTTGACGTGGCCGCGAACACATCCGTTCCCATCACCAGCAGATCCCTGAACGTCCCCACCGAACTCATACAGAACCTCGTCACCCAAGTCCTGCCCCCGTTCGATGAATATTCAATACTGTTCTTCTGAGTGTTAATACGCAGAAGTTCGTTTTCGATGGTTACTAATTGTGGCATAAATGTCCATTATTTAGAAAACACCCCCATCAGTGCTTTCCCATAACATCCAATGTGGTTTTTGCCACCAACGCAATCGCGCCTATGGCTATTATCCCCACAGCACCTGCTTTTGCAGCCGTGCTAGAATTAGGATCCTTCATTATAACCATTCCTGTCTCAAGCAAACCGCCGTTGTTATTTTTCTGAATATCGTTCATGATCAAATTCAATTTTAACTATAATAAAGTGATAATATCTCATATAAAACTCCTTTAGATTGAAAATCAACGGAAATCGTCCATTTTCTCTCTTCTGAATTAGACATATTGTAGAAACTCGCAAAGTGCATAATTCTGTGCTATTTAGTGCCATTATTGTTTTTGTTAGTCCTGGCAACAATAACGTCAATAAAAAAGTTAACAATCGTTTTAATTGTGTTACCAGCCTCGGGTGTCAAATTCTTAGCAGATTTCGTGACACCTTTCGCAAGACCGCCAGATTTTTTAATACTCATAAAAAGTTGTATTTGATATTATTGTAAAAAATTATAAACATAATGTTAAAGAAGTCGAGATTTCAATTGTATTTTAATGTTTCTTTCTGTTCACAAGAATACTTAACCTGTCTAGAATGCCTGCCGGATAGCTCTTGGCTCCGCAGCGGGGGCAGGGCATGGGCATGGTGCGGGCGGTGGCTTTGTCTTCGAGGTCGGGGGCTTCGAAGATGTGGCCGCAGTCGGGGCAACGGAATTTGGTAAAACCTCTTAACATTTTCGTCGTGTCTCTTTAGTCGTTTAACATTTGTCAGCTACCAACAACATCTGCGGATAACTCATCAGGATGGCACTGACCGCTGTTTTACTCTGCAAAACTAACGTTTTCCGATGCCAAAAGTCGGCAGGCTGGGCACTCTTTTGTAACGTTGCAAATATATAAAAAAACTTCGGGGATAGTTCGGTCCATATTTGTCCATTTTGGGTACTTGATTCTGCATAGTTATTTTTTTCGGGGGCGGAATGGCGAGCCTGGCGCCCGAAACAGGATATTTATGATGGCTGGGGAGCGGTATATGGAAGTTCGCACCCCGAAGAGGTGATTGGAAGAGTTTCGGGTGCAAAAGACGGGCATTTGCACCCAGGGCGGCAGAGGGCCGGAGCGTTAAGGCAATAAGGGGCGGAGGATATTGACGTGTATTGGAAAATATTCATTATCTTTGACCTTGGACATTAACTGGATAGTAGTTATGGAGGAGAAAAGGATAAGGTACCCGATCGGGATTCAGACGTTCAGGAATATTGTCGAGGGAGGGTATCTCTATATAGACAAAACGGGGTTTGTCCACGACTTGGCGACAAACTATTCGTATGTGTTTCTCAGCAGGCCGCGGAGGTTCGGGAAATCGCTGCTGTCTTCCACGATCCATAGTTACTTCGCGGGAGAGGCATAGCTATTCAACGGGCTGAGGGCCGGGGAACTGAAGAAAGAGTGGACCATGCACCCGGTGTTCCATTTTGACATGTCCACGGCGAAGCATTGCGACGAGGGACAGTTGCTTCGCACCTTGAGTTACAAACTTGAGGAATATGAAAGCATGCTCGGAAAGGATAATAACCTCTCGGAAAACGACATACATGCACGTTTTGAGAGGCTAATAAAAGTGGCGGTCGAGAAGACGGGCGAAAAGGCTGTCATAATCATTGATGAATATGACGCTCCGCTGCCGGACGTGATGAACGACAAGGGGCGGCTGGTGCCTATGCGCCAGATAATGAGAAACTTCTACAGCCCAATCAAGAGTCTGGATCCGCACCTTAGGTTCGTGTTCATCACGGGGATCACCAAGTTCGCCCAATTGAGCATATTCAGTGAGCAGAATAATATGCAGAACATCTCTATGATGCCGAAATATTCAGCGATTTGCGGAATCTCACAAAGTGAAATCGAGACACAGATGCAGGAACCTGTCAGAAGAATGGCAGAAAGCCTTGGAATATCCTACAAGGAAACTCTTGAGGAGCTCAAACACAACTATGACGGCTACCATTTCAGCAGGCAATCGGAGGACATCTACAATCCGTTCAGCCTGATCAAGTCATTGGATGCACAGGATTTTGGCAGCTACTGGTTTGAAAGTGGAACCCCGACCTTCCTTCTTGAAAGATTAAGAAACTCAGGCTTTGACGAGACCACCCTTGACAGCATGCCACTCATTCCGGAATCCGACTTCGATGTCTCACCGGAAATCAGCGACAACGCTCTCCCTATGCTCTATCAGACAGGCTATCTGACTATAAAGGAATATGACCGTGATCTGCAGCTATACACTTTGGGCTATCCGAACAAGGAGGTAAAGATCGGCTTCACTCAAGGACTGCTGTCACAGTACAGGAACCGGGAAATGACTGGCAGCGGCTTTGTGGCCAAATTCTATGCGGCGATGCACCAACATGATATCGACAGAACGCTGACGCTCATGCAGTCCTACCTTGCCGGAATCCCGTACGATCTGGAGAACAAGTCCGAGAAGCATTTCCAGACGATCATCTACCTGATCTTCTCGCTGCTTGGGTACTACACCCAGGCCGAGGTGAAGTCCGCGGTCGGGCGGGCGGACGCCGTGTGCAGGACCAAGGATCGGGTCTATGTCTTTGAGTTCAAGGTGGACGGCTCTGCGGACGAGGCGCTCAGGCAGATCGACGAGAAAGGGTATCTGATTCCGTACAAGTTTGAGGGTTCGGAAAGCCTTGAGACAGCCTCAATCGCTTCGACAGGCCCAGCGGCCAGTAAAGAACTGGTCAAGGTCGGAGTGAACATCTCCACCCAGACCCGCACGATTGAGTCGTGGAAGGTGGTGGAGGAATAGCTATTATCCTACTACCCCAGTCTCAATTTCATTTTGAAGGTAAGAGAACACATAGACAGGACTTTCGTAATATAACCCACACTTTGGATTACATAAACGTCCGTATGTCTCCGAAGAATACAATTCATCAAGAGCCCTCTTTATGCCCCACCCATACTTCCGCATCAGCATCTCAACAAGCTCAGACGAGAGACATTCTACCTGAAATTGAATATCATCCGACATATTAAATTTTCTTTAAGCATCTAAGTGCAGATTCAGTTCCAAAGAAATATTGTATAGCAGGTTTCTTAAAGCGCAACTCCTCAATCATACGCTCCATGCTTATGTAGCCTTGAATGAACCTACGCATCTGAAGTCCAACTGTGTCATTAGCTATAGGACCGATGACAACATCATATTCATGAGCAGGGACTGCGCTTGTATTACTCCTGTTCAATAAAACAAACTCAGCCCATTCTTTTGAATATTCCTTAAAAACTTTTACTTTCAACGGTGAATTCTCTTCTAGCAGAGCATCATCAAAAAGGAATGCAGTCACAGTAGGTTTCCCCTCCAGCATTCTCTGGGTTGTACGCATAGCCATTTCCATGGCTTGCTTGCTGTCTGGATTCAAGTAAAAGCCCCGTCCAAAGTCTTTTCCTTTGCGCGAAAAGGATAAATCAACCGTGCCTATCGAGACATTTGAGCCATGATATAACGTTATCATACCACACGCCCTCCATGTTTCCTACAGACTTGCAGAATATCTTCCACAGCATCATCAATGGAAAGGGTATGCTCCGCTGCATAACAATCCAAAAGAAAATCAATCCCCTTGAATCTTCGCAGATACGCATACGCCTGAGCATTTGTCATCATGAAGCGTTTGGCAAAAGCGCCAACGCAACACACTACATAGTCAATAATATCATGTGTAGATCCCATAAGCCCGAATATTACTTGAACATTCATCACCAAAACAATGACTAGCATTGCTTCCCTAACCTCACAAAGATAAAGGATTTTTTCGACAAATACACTCTTTCTGCCTGTTCTAATACCCTTGAATTTATTAGCACATTTGTGCTAATAAATATAGAACTACGCAAGAGTTTTTCGCTTTATTTTCAGGACTTTATGATTTATGAGTACATTTTTATGCAAGACTCAAATTCAAGACGAAAGATAAATGTTTCTGAGTTCTTCAATTTTGTGTACCTATAATCCCTGCTTCTCGACTTTGGCCTTG
>DJQB01000003.1:98785-111340 GCA_002439875.1 Bacteroidales bacterium UBA6397 | reverse complement strand
CAAGGCCAAAGTCGAGAAGCAGGAATTATAGGTACACAAAATTGAAAAACTCAGATTGGTGAAGAACGCGAAATTGACGGACGCCCATCCAAGACGTTTCCTTGACGGGAAGACGTCCCAGACGGTCTCACCTATTCCGATATTTTTTCATCGTCTGATGTCAAAAGAATGAACTACCCCTGCTCCTTTTCGGAGCGGTCGGCGCGTTTGATGGCAGGGATGCGCTCCAGTTCGGCGAGGTTCTGGCCGTGCTCTACCGCAAGGACCGGTTTCTTGTCAGGGTCGAAATGGAAGCGCTTGACGTTGTCGGAGGTGTTGTAGCCGATGATCTTCACCTTGCCGGTGAGGTTGATCTCGTCCTCGGGCTCGGGCAGGGACTGCCTTTCGAACGTGAAATCCTTTCCGATCAGGATAATGTTGCCGAGGTCGGCTCGGGCTATCTTTCTCAAGTCATTGACTTTGAATCCTGTAGCGATGGCGGTGATCTGAATCCTGTCTCCGATTTCAGGGTCGGTCATCCAGACGAGACCGGTCTTGAACTTCTTGACATTGCCGGTATATTCAGAGATCTTGTGGTTGATCTCGGAAAGGTCATCCATCGTGAGGCCCTTGTCGTTCTTGCCGCAGGTGATGTTTATGAGCAGACTTTTGGCTGTCTTGAGGTCGAAGTCATTCAGGAGGGGGGACTGTAGCGCCCCCTTGACGGCGTCCTCGATCCTGTTTTTCCCGGTGCCTGTGCCGCAGCCCATCAGAGCCATGCCGCTGTTGCGCATCATGGTCTTGATGTCCTCGAAATCCACATTGATGTAGCCAGGGCGGCTGATGATCTCGGTGATGCCTTTCACGGCCGTGGAGAGGACCTCGTCCGCTTTCGGGAACGCCTCATGCACCAGATGGCTGCCGAAGAAATCGTAGAGTTTCTCATTGTTGATGATAAGGAGACTGTCCACGTTCTTCACCAACTCATGGATGCCGTCGATGGCACGGGACATCGCATTCTCTCCCTCGTTCTCAAACGGAAGGGTTACCACCCCGACGGTCAGAACGCCCTTGTCCTTGGCCATCTTGGCGATGATGGGAGCGGCCCCAGTGCCTGTGCCTCCTCCCATTCCTGCGGTAATGAAGAGCATCTGTGTGTCTTCACCAAGGACCACCTTCTCAATCTGATCGTGCGCTTCGAGAGCGGCTTTACGGCCCTTGGCCGGATCGGTTCCGGCGCCGAGGGCGTTCTCTCCGATGTGGATCTTGACAGGAACAGGACTCCCGTCAAGGGCCTGCCGGTCGGTGTTGCAGACAATGAAACTGCAACCTTCCACCTTTTCCCTGAACATATAGTTCACCGCATTGCAGCCGCCGCCACCCACGCCGATCACCTTGATCATCGACTGGATAGGTGTCATGACCGGGCTGCTCTCGGCCAGATCGATGTCGAAATTGTCAATAATGTCTCCCATAACCTTGTCTGTTAAACCTCCTCGTCGTTCATGTCGTTGTACAGTTCTCCGACCGTCTCCCCGACCTTGCCCAGAATGTGTTTTGTCCAAGTGAAATTGAACAGCTTCCGGTGCTCTTTCTTTTCCTTTCTCTCTTTTCGTTTCTTGGACTCATATTCCTTGATCTCCTCGTCTGTCGGCTTGTCGAACACTCCAGGTCCCTCGTCCTCATCCTGTGTGGCCGCGACAGAGGCTTCTATAGCGGGATGCTCAATTGTGGAATATGGGTCATATTCGGTCTCCGGAGCCTCATCGCGAGGTTCTTCCCTCTGTGCGGGGACCGCGGTCTCTTCCTTGCGAGCGGTCGCTTCCGGCTCCTCCGCGATGGCTCCATGAATACTTGAACCCGTGACTGTCGCATCCTCCGCAGCGGCCGGTCTGGCCACCTTTGCCGTGAATTCATTGACGCAGTTCAGCAGGCGGTCGCTCTTTGCGGACAGTATCATGCCCATCGAGGTCGCGGCGCTTGCCTCGCTCGCCTCGGGGCATCCTTCGCAGGAGAAGAATCGTCTCGGCCGACCTATCTTCACTGAATATCCCGACAGTTCCTTGATGTAATTGGCGCAGTTCACAAGCTCGGCCCCGCCTCCTGTCACGACCACGCCGGCCCTGAGTATGTCCTCGGAAGCGTAGCCGCTTTCCTGAATCCTGAACAGAAGGGCCTCGATGATTTCCTTCATCCTCGCCGTGATGATCTCGGAGATGTATTTCACCGAAACCTGTGCGGTGGCGTTACCGTCCTCGTCCACAATCTGGATGGACTTCTCACCAAGCGAGGACAGCTTGTTCGGCATGCAGGCACCGTAGGCTTTCTTGATGTTCTCGGCAAGCTCAAACGAGAAGTTGCACTCGGATTTGATGTCATTGGTCACGCTGTTGCCGCCGAAAGGAATGGCGGCGTAGAAGCGCATGATCTTGTCTTTGAATATGGTGACGGAACTTACCCCCGCTCCGATGTCGATCAGTGCGACTCCGTTCTCCATCTGCTCGGACTTCAGCACGGCGCGTGCCGTGATGCCAGGGGTGAAATATTTCTTCGCTATGGCGATTCCCAGATCGTTGAAGACGCTGTCGATGTTCGATGAATATCTCCGGTTCCCGATAAAAACCTTGAAGTTGCCTTCAAGCGTCTCCGCCGCCATGCCCACAATGTCGTTCTCAGGCTCGTTGATGCAATCCTCCGTCGAGAATGATTGAGCCACGGCTCCATAGATAACTTCCTTTGCCGAGTCCTCCAACGGGTAGGACTCCAGAGCCATGGACTTCAGGGCGCGGATCTCGCTTTCCTGAATCAGATTGTCGGGTTCTGGCCTGGTTATGCTTGCCGAGGCCGTCTCCTGACGGACGTGCCAGCGCGGCAGCCCGACTATCACCTGTTGGATCTTGATCCTCAGGGCCTGCTGCGCCTCGCTTATCGCAGTCCTCAGCCCTGCCTTAACCTTTCCCGGAATCAGGACATAGCTGTAGCGTATGCCAAGCGACGGTGATTCCTTGTAGTAGATCACCTCGACATTCTGATCCTGAACCCTGGCCACGCAGACAGCCAGTTTTGACGTGCCCAAATCAACGGATGCTATGTATCTCTCTTCCATGTTGACTTAATCTATTTTCTGCAGACAATCTGCCTGTTGTACTTAACATTCACTGTCGAATAGTATCCCGCTCCTTTATCCGGCAGGATGGCGGTGTAGTAGCGGTCTATCCTGTCGAACTTGCTTTCAAAGCCGTACGGCGGTCCGAAGATGAATCTTTCTTTTCCTTGACGTGGGATCATGACCAGATCTCCGTTGTCCTTGACCGTGATCTGGCAGATGTTTTCGGACCAGATCCCGGAGTCTTGCATGAAATTCACCATTTGTATCACTTCCGAAAGCCATTTCCTCTCCGCATTGGTCTTAGGCTCTCCCTTGTAGCCCCTTTCCACATTCAGCGGAATCGCTCCGTCTATGATCGGAACCATGGACGTGTAGTTCTTCTGGAGCGGGAACAGGAAGCCTTTCTCGTCGGCGTAGTACCCGTTGTTGTCTTTCTGGAACCGGATCACTGGTTCTCTTTGCTGGATCCTGACGTTCAGACAGCCGTCTGGAGTCGTGTAGGCCTCGGCCTTGAGGATCGCGCTCCTGCCGTCCAGGACACTCTCGACTTTCCGCAGATCCACGCTGTCAAGCCGCTGTCCGATGTAGGTGCCGTAGCCTTTGTTCAGGTAGCCTTCCACGTCTTTGACGGTCACGAAGTTGAAGTCATCCACGAACTCCACTTTGATGCCCGCGCATGTGAGCTGTCCGATCCGCCTTTCATTCATCCCGTGGATGACGAGGCAGACCAGGCCGAGCAGGCAGAACGCCGTCGCGACGAGGGTTATCCTGAAACCTTTTTTCATTTTTTCAACCTTTCCTTAAGAAGTTCGGTTATAGGCGCGATGAACCTGTCAATGTTGCCGGCTCCGAAGGTGGCCAGCACGTCGATAGGTTCGTCTCTCAGATAGTCCATCAGTTCCTCTTTTTTCAGCAGGACTTTCACCGGAGCGGTGACCTTGTCAAAGATCAGCTCGGAAGTGACTCCGGGGATCGGCTCTTCCCTTGCAGGGTAGATGTCCAGCAGGATCAGCTTGTCCACCTTGCTCAGAGCGGCGGCGAAATCATCGGCGAAATCCCTCGTCCGGGTGAAAAGGTGTGGCTGGAATATTGCCGTGAGCTTCCTCCCCGGGAATATCCCTCTCATCGAGGAGATCGCCGAGGCCAATTCTTTCGGATGATGGGCATAGTCATCAATGTAGGACAGGTGCGGAGTGTTCAGGTGCACGTCCAGCCTGCGTTTGACACCTGAATATGTCCCGATCGCTTCTTTGATGGCTTCCGGTGGCACACCGTGGTTAAGACAAACCGCGGCCGCGGCGACACTGTTCTCGACATTGACCCAGCCTGGGATCCCGACTCTGATGCCGCCGATCACCCCTTCCGGATAGACAAGGTCAAAAATGTAGTGCCCTACCTCGTCAGGTTTGGCGTTGGCCGCATGGTAGTCGGCGTCAGGGTTGTCGTAGCTGTAGTGAAGGATTCTGGCGTTTGTGTCTTCCGGGGTGATGTCCAGTCCGAGTTTCACTATCAAGATGCGGCTTACCTGCGAGGCGAAAGCCTTGAACGCTTTCTGATATTCCTCAAGAGTCCCGTAGATGTCCAAGTGGTCGGCGTCCATGGCTGTGATCGCGGCGATCGCGGGATGTAGCTGGAGGAATGAACGGTCGAATTCATCGGCCTCCGCCACGATTGTCGGTGTGTGGCTTGTCAGAAGATTGGTCCCGTAGTTCTTGGAGATGCCTCCGAGGAATGCGGAACAGCCTTTCCCGCTTTCGGTCAGTATGTGTGCCACGAGGGTGCTTGTGGTGGTCTTCCCGTGCGTCCCGGCCACGGCAAGGCACGTCTGCCCTTCGGCCAGCTCACCCAGCATCCGGGATCTCTTGACAAGCGTGTAGCCGTGCTCCTTGACATAAACAAGCTCCTTCAAATCAGTGGGAATCGCCGGAGTGTAGACAACCAAAGTCGAGGCCACATCTTTTGGGATGTAGTCCGGATCGTCGTTGTAATGCACGTCAATCCCTTCTTTCTCAAGTTCGTGAGTCAGATCGGAAGGTGTCCTGTCGTAGCCTGCGACGGGATACCCTTTGAATTTGTAGTACCTTGCGATGGCACTCATTCCGATGCCACCGACACCTATGAAATAAATCTTTGAATATTTTGACATGTCTAATCTTTGACCAATTTGTAAACCTCTTCAGCGATCTTTTCCGCGGCGTCGGGAAGCGCCATCTTTCCGGCGTTCTCCTCAAGCGTGGCGATCTTCGCCGGATCCTTAAGCAGTTCTAGTGCTGTCGGAATCATCTTCTCCATCGCATCGGAATCCTTGACGAGCACCGCCGCGTCTTTTCTCACCAGCGCCATTGCGTTGTGGGTCTGATGATCTTCGGCCACATTAGGAGAAGGGATGAATATCACGGCCTTGTGTGCGGCGCAGAGCTCCGACACGGAACTGGCTCCGGAACGTGAGACGACGACGTCGGCGGCCGCATAGGCTAGATCCATCCTTCCGATGAAATCCGAATGATGGATGTGCCTGACAACATCCGGGTTCTTGGCCCGTTGCCCGTCCATAAACTTGTCGATGTCCGGCTTGTAATGCTTCCCGCACTGCCACAGTACGTCGACCCCGTCAATCCCCGGGCATCCGTCCGAGATCCATTTCTTCATGCACTGGTTGAACCGGGCGCTTCCAAGGCTTCCCCCCACAACGAAAATGTGCTTCCTGAGCGGATCGAGACCATATTCCTTGACACCCTCCTCTTTCATTTCCGGAGTGGCGGGGACTATGACGCTTCTGATCGGATTGCCGGTCATGACGATCTTGTCGGCAGGGAAGAACTTCTCCATCCCCTCATAGGCCACGCAGATGCTCTGCACCCGGTTCCCGAGCTTCTTGTTGGTCAGTCCGGCGAACCCGTTCTGCTCCTGGATCAAAGCCGGGATGCGCATCCCTGTCGCGGCCCAGAGCAGGGGAGCGCTGGCATAGCCTCCGACCCCGATCGCGACTTGGGGTTTGAACTCCCTTATGATTCTCCTTGCCTTCATCAGGCTGGCCGCGACCTTGAAGGGTACGCACAGGTCGTTGAGTATGTTCCTGAGGTTGAGCTGACGTTGCAGTCCAACGATAGGCAGCCCCACAATCCTGTAACCTGCGGCCGGCACTTTCTCCATCTCCATCTTGCCTTCAGCCCCGACGAACAGGATCTCGGTCTCCGGGTTCAGCTCCTTCAGTTTGTTCGCGATGGAGACGGCCGGGAAGATGTGACCTCCTGTGCCGCCTCCGCTTATTATGACTCTCAATGCTTTATGCTCCATATTATTCATTGTTATGGTCATCAATTCCGTAGTCCGGGATGTCATTCTCATGTTGGGCCGGGACTTCGTCCTCCGACCCGGTGATGTCATTGTCCTCGTCGGAAAGCCCGCTCTCCATCTGATCCAGATCGTCCAGCCCGCTGCTAACCTCGTCCTTTATCGCCCTGTCGACCAACGGTTCTGCCTTGGCCGCCTCCCTGGCGATCTTTCTCTTAGCCATCTTGCTGATGGACAAGATGATGCCGAACGCCAGACTGAACATCAGGAACGAGGAGTTGCCGTGGCTGATCATCGGGAGTGTCTGCCCTGTGAGCGGACCCATGTCACAATTGATGGCTATGTGCATCATGGCCTGACAGGTTATGAGCAGCACAAGCCCCGCCACCGCTGTCTTGGCGAAATGGTTGTCACAGTTCCTGACTATGATTGATCCTCTGGCAAGAAGGCTTATGTAGAGGATGATGACGAACAGTCCTCCGAGCAGTCCGTATTCCTCTACTATGAAGCTGTACATGTAGTCCTCGAACATGATCGGCACAACGTACCTTTGGGTGCTGCGACCTGGTCCCTTGCCGATCAACCCGCCCTCATGTATGGCGATTTTCGCGCTCATCGGCTGCTTGATGTCGTCGAGGGCGTCCTGGAACTCTTTGCTGTTCTGAGGTTTTTCACGTATTATCTTCAGATTGTCCTCCGTTCCGGCTCCCGTGACGCGGCTGATGGCGGAATCCAGATGCGGGAACAATTTCTTGCCGTCACGGTTGGAATCTATGAAGGCGACGACTCCCAAGAACAGCACCAGTGCCGTCACCGGTTTGACAAGTTCCTTGACGCTGATTCCTCCGATCAGGATTGTGATGAACATCATGCCTCCGATGAACACCGTGCTGGACAGGCTGCCCATCATCATGATAAGGCAGACGGTGCAGATCGGGATGTAGATGTAGACGAACTTCTTGACAAGAGGCCGTTTCCAGAAAGGATGTTTTTCCCCCAGGAGGTTGGCGATCACGAAACTGTCGTTGCGGAAGGCGTTGACGGCCCATGCCAGGTACATTATCATTGCCACCTTCACGACCTCAAAGACGTGGACCTGGAATCCGAAAACCGACACGATTCTCCATGCGTGGTTGATGTAGAGGGCTTTGATCGGACCTGCGGAGATGTGAAGCGCCAGAATCGACAGCAGACCTATGGAAACCGCATAGCCCAGTTGTGAGACTATCCTGAAGAATCCGATCTTCTTTATGCAGCAGCATAGGACAATCACTCCCAGCCCCGCCAGAGACAAGACGAGCTGCTCGCTGATGATGGCCATTCTGCTCGTCTTCTGCTGCAGAGCCAGCAGGGATGTGGATGAGAATATGGCAACGATGGAGAACAGGATGAGCAGTATGACTATCATCCACACAACCTTGTCTCCTTCGAGGGAATCCACGAAGTTCCAGAGAGTCTTCTTTTTCTTTGTTTCCTCGGCCATATTCATTGAACCTTTAGAGTCTTCTTACGGCTTCCTTGAACTTCTCGCCGCGGTCCTCGTAGCAGGTGAAGAGATCGAAACTGGCGCAGCACGGGCTGAGCAGCACGACATCTCCTGCCTTGGCGAATCCGCTGGCCGCCTTGACAGCCTCTTCGGCTGATTTCGTGTCCACAATCCTGTCTTTGCCCACAATCTCCCCGAACGCCTCGTGGAACTTGTGGTTGTCCAGACCCATGCAGACGATGGCCTTGACTTTCTCCTTGACCAGGGGCTTGAGGACCTCGTAGTCGTTGCCCTTGTCGGTCCCTCCGACAATCCACACGACCGGACGCTTCTGGCATTCGAGCGCGTACCATGCGGCATCGACATTGGTCGCCTTTGAGTCGTTGATGTAAAGTACATCCTTGATGCTCAGGACTGGCTCAAGCCTGTGCTCGATAGGCTGGAATGTGGCCAGGGCCTCGCGGATGGTCTTGTTGTCGATACCCGACGCCTTCGCGGCGAGCGCGGCGGCCATCGAATTGTAGATGTTGTGCTTTCCGCCAAGGGCGAGCTCTTTAAGGAATATGTCGCATTCCTCCTCTCCGTACTTCACGACAATCTTGTCGCCTTTGAGGTACGCCCCTTGCTTCACCTCGTCCTTTTGGGTGAACGGCAGGCGTTTGGCTGAGAGGATTATCTTGTTGAGGTGTTCTATCGTGATCTCGTCGTCGGAGTCGAAGATGAAGCAGTCTTCGGGACGGAGGTTCTGCGTGAGACGGAATTTGGCATTCACGTAGTTCTCCATCTGGTAGTCGTAGCGGTCAAGGTGATCCGGGGTGATGTTTGTGATGATCGCGATGTCCGGACGGAAATCGTAGCAGTTGTCCAGTTGGAAGCTGCTGATCTCCAGAACGTAGTAGTCGAAGTTTTCGGTGGCCACCTGGTAGGCGTAGCTTTTGCCGATGTTGCCGCCGAGACCCACGTTCAGGCCTGCGTTCTGAAGCAGGTAGTAGATCAGAGAGGTTGTTGTGGTCTTTCCGTTGCTTCCTGTTATGCAGATTTTCTTCGCTGTGTCGTAGCGGCCCGCGAACTCGATCTCAGAGATGATATGGATGCCTTTCGCCTCAATCTTCTTTATGATCGGCGCTGTGTTCGGGATTCCCGGGCTCTTGATCACCTCGTCGGCGTTAAGGATGAGATCCTCGGTGTGATGCCCTTCCTCGAAACTGATGTCCCATTTGCGGAGCTCCTTGGCGAAGCGCTCAGAAATCTTACCGTAGTCGGAAAGGAACACATCGAATCCTTTCACCTTTGCGAGAACAGCGGCTCCGATCCCGCTCTCAGCGCCTCCCAAAACTACAATTCTGCTCATATTCATAAGTTTATCTAATCTTCAACAATGCCAATGTGGTGACCGCCAGGATGACCCCGATGAGCCAGAACCTGGTCACGATCTTCGCTTCCGGTATGGCATGCTCCGGCCTTGAGACAAGCGCCGGAATGCCTTCCTTCTGATAGTGGTGGTGCAGAGGAGCCATCTTGAATATCCTTCTGCCCTCACCGTATTTTCTCTTGGTGTACTTGAAATATGCTTTCTGCATGATGACTGAAAGGGACTCCACTAGGAATATCCCGCAGAGGACCGGCAGCAGCAGTTCTTTCCTCATCAGAACCGCGCTCACTCCGATGATTCCCCCGATTGTGAGGCTTCCGGTGTCCCCCATGAACACCTGTGCCGGGTAGGAGTTGTACCACAGGAATCCCATCAACGCACCGACGAACGCGGACATGAAGATCGCTATTTCTCCGCTGCCGGGAATGTACATGATGTTAAGGTAGTCCGAATTGATGAGATTGCCTCCCAGCCATGCCAGTATTCCCAGAACCACTCCGACGATCGCGCTTGTCCCTGCCGCCAGTCCGTCCATGCCGTCCGTCAGGTTCGTGCCGTTGGAGCAAGCCATGATGACCACCACGATCATCAGCATGTATACCGCCCATTTGCAGTACCATCCCCACTTGCCTTTGAACGGGGAGAAGCATTTGTAGTCGAATTCGTGGTCCTTCACGAAAGGAAGCGTGGTCTTCGTGCTCTTGATCACATTCTCCATCTTCCATCCGGTGTCTTGAGCCACAAGTGTCTCCGAGTCAACGTTCAGGGAACTGCTGTTGCCTTGCTCGACCACATTGGCCACGCCGGCTTTCACAGGTACTTTCTCCCTGACCACGATGTCGTCGCTGAAGCAGACTGTGAGCGCGATGACCAATCCGAGGCCAAGCTGGCAGATCAGTTTGGCTTTTGGATGGAGACCTTCCTTGTTGTGTTTGAACACCTTGATGTAGTCGTCGGCGAATCCCAAGGCCCCACACCAGACAGTGGTCAGAAGAAGAAGCTGGATATAGATGTTCCGCAGGTTGCAGAACAACAGGACCGGAACCACGATCCCCAGGATGATGATGACTCCGCCCATGGTCGGCGTACCTTTCTTCTGCATCTGGCCTTCCAGTCCCAAGTCCCGGATGGTCTCTCCGATCTGTTTTCTCTGCAGCCACTGGATTATCTTCCGCCCTGCGAAGAACGAAAGAAGCATCGCCGTGACGCTGGTCAACATAGCCCTGAACGACAGGTAGGTGAAAAGACCTTGTCCAGGGATGTCGTATTGCCGTAGATATTCAAAAAGATGGTAGATCATCGCTTCACCCTCCTATTGTCCGCTGATGTTTTTGAAAACCTCGGCCACAACCTCGCGTTCATCGAAATGCCGGTGTTCGGTTCCGATGATCTGGTAGGTCTCGTGACCTTTGCCCGCGAGCAGGATGACTCCTCCGTCCTTGGCGAACATTATCGCCGCTCGGATCGCCTCTTTTCTGTCCGCTATGAAGATTGTCTTGGCCAAACCATTTTGACTGAATCCCTTGCGGATGTCCTCCATGATGTCTTCTGTCTTTTCCGTGCGGCTATTGTCCGATGTCACGACGATCCTGTCCGCATAACGTTCCGCGATCGCCGCCATCTCCGGCCTTTTTGTCCTGTCGCGGTCTCCGCCACACCCGAACAGACAGACCAATTCCCTGCCGTCATCAATGTCCCTAAGGGTCTTGAGGACATTCTCCAACGCGTCGGGAGTGTGGGCATAGTCGATCACCACCGAAAGATTCCTTGGCCCCCTGATGACCTCCAGGCGTCCAGGCGCTGACTCAAGCCTGCTTATCGCCACCAAGGTCTCGTCAGGATCTGCACCGAGCGCTATGGCCGCGCTGTAGATGGCGAGGATGTTGTAGGCGTTGTGCTGGCCGATGAGTCTTGTCCAGATCTCCCGGCCGTCGATTTTCAGTAGCATTCCCTCGAAAGTCTCCTCCATGATCCGGCAAGTGTGGTCGGCAATGCTTCTGCAGGAGTATCTTACGACCTTGGCCTTGGTGTTCTGCACCATCACCTCCCCGTTCCTGTCGTCGATGTTGGTAATCGCCGTGGCTGTGGCGGGAAGATTGTCAAAGAACATTTTCTTGCAGCGGAGATACTCGGCGAACGTCTTGTGGTAGTCAAGGTGGTCATGAGTCAGGTTTGAGAATATCCCGACCTTGAACTTGAGACCGGCCACACGCTCCTGCTCGACACCTATCGAACTTACTTCCATGAAGCAGAACTCGCAGCCCTCGTCCACCATCCGGCTCATCAGGCGGTTGATGGTGACAGGATCCGCCGTGGTGTTCGATGTCTCAAGACGTTTCCGGCCTATGTAATTGGCGATGGTTGAAAGCAGTCCGCAATTGTAGCCCTGTGCCATGAACAGATGGTAGAGCAGGGTGACGGTTGTCGTCTTCCCGTTTGTGCCGGTTATGCCGACAAGGGTGAGTTTCCCGGACGGGTTGTCGAAGAAATCCGCTGCCATCATGGCGACGGCATGACGGGAATCGGCCACCTTGACGAACGTAAGGCCGTCCAATGTCGCCCTGTCATATTCAGAAACCGCCTTGTCCAAAGCGGCCTCGTCTTCGTAGGCGATGGCGGCCGCGCCGGATGCGATCGCTTTCCCGATGTAGGCGTGCCCGTCCTGGGCGTAACCTTTCACGGCGATGAATATGGCTCCGGGGGTGACCTCCCTTGAGTCGTTGCTGATGTCGGTTATCTCGAGACCGCGGTTTCCGCGCACCTCGATGACACCGGCGTTCCTTATGATGTTTTCCAGTCTCATTTCAATGTGATCGTTATTGTTGAGCCATCAGCGGCTTTCTGTCCGTTCCTTGGGTTCTGTGACACGACATGTCCTGTCCCTGAATATCTACACCTGAACCCGCTGTTTTCTATCACGTATAAGGCGTCTTTCAGTCCCAGCCCCACGACATTCGGAATCACTGGGTTCCTGATGTCAGTCCTGGCTGTTGCCTCCACGCTTGATGCCATCTCTGGAACCTTGGCGGAGGGTGTCAGCTCCGAACCCCATTCAGGATCAAGGACGTAGATGGCATCGACAATCTCACGCATCGCCGCGGCCGGGATCACACCTCCGTAGACGCTCCCCTTGATAAGTCCGGATTTCACGCAGATGATCGCACTGTATTTCGGGTTGTCCGCGGGGAAGAATCCTACGAAAGTCGCCAGATTGTGGTAGCTCCCGTCCTTTGTGACATACGGAGTCTCCATCCCATATCTCTTTATCTCCTCCGCGGAAAGCACTTGCCTGGAAGTTCCGGTCTTTCCGGCCAC
>DJQB01000003.1:98570-98700 GCA_002439875.1 Bacteroidales bacterium UBA6397 | reverse complement strand
CGCATGGCTCTGAGCAGGGTGTCGGCCGTGGCTCTCGAACAGATCGACGCGTTCAGCACACTTGCCCCTTTCCTTGTCTTGACCGAACCGTTCTTCTCGATGCTCTCGACCAGATACGGCTTCATCATCC
>DJQB01000003.1:0-98495 GCA_002439875.1 Bacteroidales bacterium UBA6397 | reverse complement strand
CCGATGCTGACTGAGCCGAGGTCGGTCGCGCTCCATTTCGGTGAATCCGGGGAAGGAAGCTCAGGCTCGGTGAGTCCGTCCAGGTCAAAGTCGAACGCCTGCCCCATCTTATAAAGGTAAAGCTTGTCAAGAAACTTCTTCGGATCGTTGGAGTAGTTATTGACGGCCAGGTAGCGGAACACATAGTTCGACGAGATCTCAAATCCGCGCAGGATCGAGATGTCCTTCATTCCCTTGACATGAGTGTCCGGCTTGTAGCCGGGTATCACCCCGTTGTTGGTCGGGATCCTGTCGTCAAGGGATTTGATCACCCCGTCCTCAAGGGCGGTCATCAATGTCGTGGTCTTGAACACAGAGCCAGGCTCGGAGGCGAGTCCGATGGCCATGTTGTAGGTCTCGTTGAGGCTCATGTCCGTGGAGTCCCTCGTAAGGTTGACCATGGCTCTGATCGCGCCTGTCTTGACATCCATGATCACAGCGCATCCCATGTCGATGGACATGTTGTCCTGGATCTGTCTGCGGAGAGCCTTGTCGACAATGTCCTGGAGGGTTATGTCCAACGTTGTCCGGACATCCAGTCCGTCTTCCGGCTTCACATAGGTGCTGTCGTAGTTCTGGATCTTCTCCCGGTTGTCCGTAGGTCTGAGCCAGATCTCTCCCTCCTTGCCGTGAAGGACATAGTCATATTTGCCCTCGATGCCAATATGGCTGCGCCCTCTCTCGTCCGCCTTCTGGTTCCGGTTGTCCTTGACATAGCCGATCGTACGCCTCGCCAACATCCCGTAAGGGTACTGGCGGGTGTCTCTTTTCCTTATGATGATTCCGCTTTTGTACTGTCCTTCCTCCATCAGCGGGAGCTTTTCAAGACGCTGAATGGTTCCTCTGTCGAGGTTTGTGAGAAGTCTCATGTACCGTTTCCTCTCATTCCTGCCCTTGACGATCATCCTGTAGTACTCATCGGCGTTGATTCCCGTCTCCTCGGAGAGCCCGGATGTGAATTCCCGAGCCTTTCCCAGCCAGTCGTTCTCAAGGCTGTCGGCCTTGTGTGGATCATTCTCGCTCTTGAAATCCTTTTGTAGCACGGTGCAATCCATGTAGAGATCGTACATCGGAGTAGACAGGGCCAGCAACTTTCCGTCGCAGCCGATGATCGCACCTCGTTTGGGCTCGATGACGCTTCTTGTGCTTGGAGGGACGAAGTATCTGACCAGATCCTTGTCTGGTTCCCAGATGAACATGATGTAGAGCATCCTGCCGAACACGGCCAGACCGACGAACATCAAAAAGATGTAGAAGCAGTACAGAATCAGACCGATTCTGTCCTGCTCTTTCTTTGTCGTGTTCTGTTTTGGTGCCGCCATCGCCATTATTCGTTTAACCTGTCAGCCGGTTTGTCAGGCATCGTCAACTTCGAGCCTGATTCCTCCAGCATAGCCTGAACCTTGCTCATCCTTGAAAGCCCCGCAAGCTCAACGGTCTTCTGAGCGTGGTAAATCTCCATGTCGGCAAGGGTTTTCCGGTTGTCCTCCACCCTTGTCAAGGTCTTCTCGATCCTGAGGCTCAGCCAGATGCTGACCCAAAAGAGGAAGAACGTGTAGATGATGTGGATGAAATAGCGGCTGACATGGAGTCTCAGCAGCAATTCTCCCTTGAGCGTCGCCATAACAGCGTTCCTGATCCACGACCAGATGTCGGAGAATTTCCATTTCCTCAATTCCGTCATGATCTGTCCCCTCCATCTTCGATTTTCCCGGCGATCCTCAGCTTCGCGCTCCTTGCCCTCGTGTTGGAGGCAATTTCACTTTCCTGCGGCAGGATCGGCTTGCGGTTCACGGCCTTAAGCGGTGCGTGAATATTCCCGAACACATCCTTTTCCTCCTTGCCGTCAGCCCTTCCGGTCTTGATGAAATTCTTCACCATCCTGTCCTCCAAGGAGTGGTAGGTGATCACCACCAGTCTGCCGCCCGGTCTTAGGGTGTCTGCCGCTCCCTCAAGGAATTTCTCCAGAGAGCGCATCTCGTGGTTCACCTCGATCCTTAGAGCCTGATAGACTTTCGCAAGGTATTTGTGTCCGGCGAATTTCGGTAGCGCCGCCTTGATGGCCTCGTCGAGTTCCCCGGTGGTGCCGATGTCGCCCTTGTCCCTTGCGGAGACAATCAGTCGGGCGACCTTGCGGGCGTTGTCCACCTCGCCATAGACGCGCAGAATCCTTTCGAGGTCTTCCAGTGAATATTCATTGACCACATCGGCGGCCGTCTTTCCGCCCTCTCGGTTCATTCTCATGTCTAAAGGGGCGTCGTAGCGGAAGGAGAAACCTCTCTCAGCCGTGTCGAACTGGTGGGATGACACCCCAAGGTCGGCGAGGATTCCGTCCAGACCGCCTGTGAGTTTTTCTCTCAGTGTCTCGTCTGAGGTCTCGTGAGCTTCGTTCAGCACGAAATTGTGTATGAACCGGAAATCCGCCCGCACCATTGTGAGGCGTGGATCGTCTATCCTGTTGCTGATGGCGTCGCTGTCACGATCGAAGGCGATGACGTGACCGTCTTCATTTAAGCGTGAAAGTAGTTCGGCGGTGTGACCACCGCCCCCGAATGTGACATCGGCGTAAGTCCCTGACGGATCGGTGACAAGAGCGGATATGCTCTCGTCAAGCATCACTGGTGTGTGGTATTCTGACATCGTCCGGTCCTCCTATCTCTCCTGAGACAGCCGCCCGGCGATATTCAAGAATTCTTCGTTTGAGATTCCGCTGGCCTCGAACCTCTCCTTGGCCCAGATCTCGATCTTGTAATCGTTGCCCGAGAAGACTACCTCTTTCGTTACACCAATTGATTCCAAAAGCTTCTTGGGAATGGAGATACGTCCGAGTTTGGCGTCTGGTTCGACGATCGCGCGGTCGCGCATGTACTCCCTCCAGAAAGCGGCGTGGGCTCGATTAAAGAAATTGAGCTTGGATTTGACCTCCTCGGACTGGCGCTCCCACTCCTCGAAGGTGTACATCTCAAGGCAGTCCTCGAAGATGTCTTTCTTTATGACAAACCTCTGATCCCCCTCGGACGGCATCAACGACTTGAACGGCGAAGGGAAAACCACTCTCCCTTTGTCGTCGATCTTGCCTGAATATTCTCCGATGAATGTGATCATAAGTTCCAGCCTTTCACGCTTGAGGGCAAAGTTAGGAATATTTTTCCATTTTATTCCACCTCTTTCCAAAATTTTCCACAATGATTTCAACAATGCAGCCCCTATGGGCGTTTCGGCAAGGTTTTCCCATATTTTCTTTATCGTACGATGAATTTATGCCGAAAATTTATGTAATTTTGGATTATGAAAAGGTATGTTCTTTCGGCAGTACTGACACTGCTTTGCGTCGCGATGCTTCCGGCGCAGACCAGAATCATGTCCCACAGGGGCTTCTATGCCCATCCGGGCTCTTTTGAAAACACTATGACCAGTCTTGCCGGCGCTCAGAAACTGGACGTTGAGGGTGTCGAGCTGGACGTGCATCTCACCACTGACGACTCTCTCGTGATCCTGCATGGCCCGATGATTCCAGGAACAAAATTCAAGGATATTCAGAAACTGGACTATGCAACCGTCAAGAGTTGCACCCTTCCGAACGGCGACCATATTCCATCCTTAAGGGAATATTTCACGCAAGCGAAGAAAACTTCCGCACTGAAATTGTTCCTTGAACTCAAGTCCCATCCGACACCGGCGAGGGAGACTCAGCTGGCGGAGGAGGTCATCGCCCTTTGCGATGAAATGAATATGTACGATCAGGTTTGCTTCATCTCTTTCAGTGAGCATCTCTGTGACGAGGTCCTTCGCCTTCATCATGGCGCGGAGGTGATCCCGATCTCATCGAGGAAGACATATTCTGTTAAGGAACTCAAGGACAGGGGCTATGCTGGGGTGTCTTATAATTATAATGTGGTGATGAACGCTGCCCATTATCTGGATGATGTCTATGCCGCAGGTCTTCAGACGGTTCTCTGGCCGGTGAACAGCTATGACCTCGCCGATTTCGCGATGAGGCACGGTGTCACCTACGTCTCCACCGACCAGCCGCAGGGAATGAAACGCTTGATGGACTCGATCCGCGAACTGAAATGGAAGCAGGAGAAGAAACTGATCTGCTTTGACTTGGACGGCACCCTTACACAGCATAAAACCCCCTTGACCGCAGCCAACAGGGCGGTTCTTGACACACTTGCGAAGCGTTACGAGATAATAATGGCAGGAGGTGGAAACTGTGCGAGGATCTACAAACAGATGGGAGAATATCCAATCACGATTCTTGGCAACTATGGTATGGAGGAGAGCCGTATGGTGGACGGTAAGTTCAAGATTGTCAGGGAGGAAAAGGCTCATATTGACAGGAAGTTCTTCCAGAAGAACTGCGATTATCTCAGAAAGAAATACGGCTATACAGACTACAAGGGAGATCCTCTTGAGTTCCATGAGTCCGGCATGGTGACTTTCGGTCTTCTGGGCACAAAGGCTGACAAGGAGGACAAATTGTCTTTTGATCCTGATAAGATCCGCAGACGTGCCATGTTCCCGGAGGTCAAGGACATATTCAAGGATTATTCCGTGTTCATCGGTGGCACGACCTCTTTCGACATCACTCCTAAGCGGTATAACAAGTTCGATGCTGTGATGCTCTATGCGGCCGAGAAAGGCTACACGATCGACCAGATTCTTTTTGTGGGAGATGATTTCCTGGATGGCGGCAACGACAGCCAGATCCGTCTAGGCGGGATGGACTATATCCGGATCGATGATTATACCCGTCTGCCAGAGAAGTTGGAGTTTCTCTTCTAGAAACTCCATTTCCCTCAACCCCCAGTCACTTCGTGACAGCCCCGGTGGGGTACTGGGGACCGTATTCCCCAGACCCCTTGAAGGCTGCACTAAACCGATAAAGTCGAAAAATATCTTTGCGGTTCAGAATTGATTTCATAACTTGCGCCATCAAAATTTCAAGAGGATGATACTCGAAGCCCACACATACCGACAGCAGCGGTTCCAGCAGGGATTTCAGAGCCAGAATGTTCAGGTCCTGAATGATTTCGTGTGTGCCGGCCTTCCAGCCTGACGGCATATTCATTGCGGAATAAAGGATATTATGATTTAAATATTGAAGGCTGGTTCCCCGCGGATCAGCCTTCTCCCTTTTTTGAGGATAGTTTTGATTAACAACATATAGTTTAAGGAAATACACACCTTTAACAAATAGACAAATTATGAGCATTGACAGATTAGATCTGGTGAAGGAATCCTTCGAGAAGAAGGCTGTTCCGGCTGAGCGCCCTGAGGGCAAAACCTCCGATTACTACGGGGAATTGGTCTTCGACCGTCCGAAGATGCACAAGTACTTGGACGTCAAGACTCTGAATGCGCTTCTTGACTGCATCGACAACGGCAAGCCTCTTGACAGGGAGACCGCCGACGGAGTCGCCAGGGGAATGAAAGAGTGGGCGATGGAACATCACGTGACCCACGTGACCCACTGGTTCCAGCCTCTGACCGAAGGCACCGCCGAGAAACACGACTCTCTGATCGACTACGACGGCAAGGGTGGTGTCATAGAGACCTTCGACGGCAAGTCCCTCGCACAGCAGGAGCCTGACGCATCATCTTTCCCTAATGGAGGCATCCGCGCGACATTCGAGGCCCGAGGCTACACGGCCTGGGATCCGACTTCCCCTGTGTTCATCATGGATGACACACTTTGCATCCCGACCGTGTTCATCGCCTACACTGGCGAGGCCTTGGACTACAAGACACCTCTTAAGAAGGCTCTCAAGGCCGTTTCTGATGCGGCCGTTCCTATCTGCCGTCTTTTTGACAAGTCTGTCACCAAGGTATATTCCTACCTTGGATGGGAGCAGGAATATTTCCTTGTCGACGAATCCCTCTATGCCGCGAGACCTGACCTGATGATCACCGGCCGAACCCTGATGGGACACAGCTCATCCAAGAACCAGCAGCTGGACGACCACTATTTTGGATCCATCCCTACCCGTGTCGCCGAGTTCATGCGTGACCTTGAGATCGCCGGGCACCGACTTGGGATTCCTCTCAAGACCAGGCACAACGAGGTCGCTCCTAACCAGTTCGAGCTCGCTCCTATCTTCGGCGAGACCAATCTGGCCAATGACCAGAACCAGATCGTGATGAACCTGATGAACAAGATCGCCCGCAAGCACGGCTTCGTGGTCCTGCTTCACGAGAAGCCGTTCGCCGGGGTGAACGGCTCGGGAAAGCACAACAATTGGTCACTCGGGACCGACACCGGCACGATGCTTCTGGCTCCGGGCAAGGATGCGAAGGGCAACCTTCAGTTCGTCACTTTCTTCGTGAATGTGCTGGCAGCAGTGCAGAAGCACAACGCCTTGCTGAAGGCCTCCATAGCGACCGCGACCAACGCCCATCGTCTCGGCGCCAATGAGGCTCCGCCTGCAATCGTCTCCGCTTTTCTTGGAAAGACGATGACCGATGTGCTTCACAAATTGCTTGAGGTGCCGTCAGACACCCCGATCGAGATCGCCGGAAAGAAGGGCAAGAGCGTCGGTCTGGTGGAGATCCCGGAAATCTTTGTGGACAACACCGACCGTAACAGGACTTCTCCGTTTGCCTTCACAGGCAACCGTTTCGAGTTCCGGGCCGTGGGCTCCCTGGCGAACTGCGCCGGTGCGATGACCACTCTCAATTCCGCTGTGGCTGAGCAGCTTATTGCGTTCAAGAAAGATCTTGACAAGGAACTGGCCAGCGGCAAGGACTTGAATGTGGCCATTATGGACACGCTGAAGCCGATAATCGCATCAATCATCGATGTCGTCTGCTTCGATGGCAACGGCTACACCGACGAGTGGAAGGCCGAGGCCAAGAGACGTGGTCTGGATGTTGAGACCAGCGTTCCGGAGATGATAAAGGTGTTTACCGATCCGGCTTCGGTCAAGATGTTCAAGGAGACGGGAGTATATTCAGAGAAAGAGCTTGAGGCCCGCAATGAGGTGAAGTGGGAGACTTACAGCAAGATGATCCAGATCGAGTCGCGCGTGATGGCGAGAATGGCGATCAACCACATCATCCCGGCGGCTCTTGAATATAAGTCCAAACTTCTGAAGGAGATCTCTTTGAGCAAGGAAGTCTTCGGCGGCACGGATGAGTGCAAGGAGGAGATCTACCTGATCAAGAGCATCTCCAAATATGTCGACCAGATCCGCGAGAAGGCGACCGCCATGGTCGAGGCCCGCAAGAAGGCCAATGTCCTTGAGGATGAATATGCCAAGGCCGTGGCCTACCACGAGATTGCCGAGAGTTTCTCAGCCCTCCGTCGTCCGATCGACAAGCTTGAGGAGATCGTCGACAACCGCACCTGGCCTCTCCCTAAATACCGCGAGCTGCTGTTCATCAGTTAGTCAGAGCCGCGGCCGGTCTTGAAACCATAACCTCCGTCAGGAATCTTGCCAGAAGCAAAATCCGGACGGAGGTTTTTTATCTGTTCGGTCATCCGTCTACAGCATCCGTAGGCACATACGATTGCTGACACTTGACTTGTTTTTCAATTATCGAATATTAATATCAAGCCGTATGAAACATCTTTTTACCTATATGTTATGGCGACAGTCAGAGACAAATACCACCCTTCCGACCGATATGGCGTGAAAGGGTCCGTTCCTTACCGGATCATCCGCGGGCGTGTGCGCGGGCAGTCTTTCTTCCGTTTCACGGAGGATGTCATTGCCAGGTTGAGACAACTCGGCCGGACACGAACTTCTGAAACCTACGCTTCGGCGGTAAACAGCTTCCTGCGGTTTCTGGATAACCGTGCTACCGCCAGAGACGATCCTGACTACAGTAGTGGTGAATTATTCATAGATGACTTGGACTCTGAAATGATGCAGGCTTACGAGGCTTACTTGAAAGAGACAGGAGTTTGCCCAAACAGTTCATCTTTCTATATGCGCAATCTTCGCGCGCTCTACAACCGTGCGGTTGAGGAGAATCTTACCGTCCAGCGGTTTCCGTTCAGACATGTCTACACAGGAGTCGAGAGGACTACCAAACGGGCTATACCCTTGGAAGCCATGCGGCGGATCAAAGAGATGGACCTGTCCGGAAGGTCCGTTTTATGTTTCGCCCGTGACATGTTTCTCTTCAGCTTCTACTCCCGTGGAATGTCGTTTGTGGACATGGCTTACCTTCGGAAAGGGAATCTGAAGGGTGGAATCATTTCCTACCGTCGCCACAAGACAGGCCGTAAACTGGTCATAAGGTTGGAGAAATGCATGCAAGGAATTATTGAGAGGTATGAAACTCGGGATTCTGATTATCTGCTGCCTATCATCAAGCCCGGGAGAGGTGTGGACGAAAGAAAACAGTACCTGAGAATGGAACACAACGTAAACCGTGCCTTGAGGATCATCGGCAGCCGGTTAGGGCTTTCTGTACCCCTGACCATGTACGTCGCGCGCCACTCCTGGGCAAGCATTGCCCATAGCAAGAACATTCCTATCTCAGTCATTTGCGAGGGAATGGGGCATGACTCGGAATTAACCACGCGCATCTATCTCGCTTCATTTGACAATGTCGCAGTGGATGATGCAAATAGTTTGATTATAAATTCTTTATGAATGAGGATGTCACTGGGATGACCTGACTTCTCTTCGCAAGAGAGGTGCAGTTGGCAAATAGTAGCTGATAATAAAATGCTTACATATTGCAAAGGCATCCTTATCCGTTCGGAAGGCGGCATTGTTTCAGCAAGGTATGTATCCTTTTTTGTTATTTGTAAAAATTATCCATATATTTGTGACGTTTTAAACCTCTCTTGCGAATAGAAGTGAACTATACGGATATGCCTATGTGTTTCAAAAGGGTTTGCGCTGTGATAACTTTCCTGATTTTGGTTGCGTTTACGTGCCGTTCACAGGATAACCGTGCGGAAGTCGACTTCCGTGCGGACTATAATGCGGTTGAAACCTGGCGACCCGGCCTTTATTTGAAAACCAACGCTGTCGGCTTGGGGATTGCCGTCGCCAACATGGCGGCGGAGGTGGATCTGGCAAAGCGCTGGTCGTTGTCAGTTCCTGTCTATTATTCGGCGTGGAACTATTTCAAACCGACTATGAAATTCCGGACTCTTGCACTGCAGCCGGAAATCAGGTTCTGGTGTTCAGACAATTCTGGATGCAATGACGGTTGGTTCACAGGGGTGCATTTCGGACTTGCGTGGTACAACGTCGCCTTTGATGGAGACTTCCGCACCCAAGATCATAGGGGGCACAGTCCGGCTCTTGGAGGAGGTGTCGCCACAGGTTACCGCCTTCCTGTCAGCCGCAGGGGACGCTGGCGGTTGGAATTCTCCATCGGCGCCGGTGTCTACAGACTGCATTACGACAAATTCCGTAATGTCAGGGACGGACTGCTGCATGAGACCGGCAGGAAAATATGGTACGGTGTCGATCAGGCCAATGTGTCGATTGTCTATGCTTTCAACATCGGGCGGAAAGGAGGCCAAGGAAGATGAAAACACAGTTTTTGACAGTTTTGCTTTCCGTCTTGTTGCCATTGGCGGTAACAAGCTGCGATGTGCACGAGTTCCCGGACTTGCCGACCAAGGCTGACTTCACCCTGCATCTGGAGTTCGACACGGAGATGCCTTTGTACAAGGAGGTTGTGCAGGTCAAGAGCCGCGCCGCGGACAATCCGGATGCCTACGATGCCCGTCATATTGTGAGCATCCACCGTTTGTTTCCGGACGGGAGTTATGACCGGACCGCTGACTCTACCATTGTCTTCACCTGCGATGATGTGGCTAACCTTGACTGTTCGAGGAAGCTGACGCTCCGCGAGGGACAGTACAACATCTTTGTCTGGACGGATTTCGTTGAGGAGGGCACAGAGACCGACAAATTCTATTCAGCCTCCGAATTCTCTGAGATTGTCCTGTCGGACAAGAACAGCTATGTCGGCAGTTGCGACTTCCGTGACGCTTTCCGCGGAAGCAGACAGTCAACCGTCACCGTGAGAAAGGATGAGATGTCGGAGCCGGTCAACGAGGTCACGGTGGCTATGAAACGGCCGTTGGCGAAGTTCAAGTTCGTTTCAACTGATTACATGGTCTTCGTGGAGAATATGCTGAAGGCGGAAGCTCTTAAAAATAAGGAGAGCGCGTCAAGTGGGGTGGGTTCGCCCGAGTCGAGGGGCGTCAATCCTGACGATTACAAGGTGCTGTTCAGGTACGAAGGCTTTATGCCTTGCTCCTACAATATGTTCACCGACAAACCGGCTGATTCTTGGCCGGGAGTATCTTTCGAGGGTGCGATGAGGCCGAATGACAAAGGTGAGGTTGACCTGGGATTCGACTATGTTTTCGTCAACGGCACGGAGGCTGGAGTGTCGGTGAGGATGGAGGTGTACAATGCAGAGGGGAAACTTGTGGCTTCCTCCCCGGTTATTGATGTGCCGTTGAAAAGGGGGCGGCTGACCATCGTGAAAGGCGAGTTCCTGACATCGATCGCAAGCGGGGGAGTGGGGATTGCCCCGGATTTTGATGGTGAGTACAATGTCGAGATTAAATGACATAAATAAGAAACTGTAACATTATATTCTAAATTTTATCTACATTATGTTAAAAAAAGTATTATCAGCATTCGCGGTCGCATCCATTATGGTTGCGGCGTCCTGCTCAAACTATGGGCTCGACAGTGTGAAGGACAGTAACGAGAGTTTAGTGACCTTTACGGCCCAGCTTCCTGGCGGCCTTCAGACACGTTCCTTCGGGGACGGCACCACGGCCACGACATTGGACTATTCCGTGTACGAGGTGAAAGACAATTCTTGGACACTTCTCAAGGATCTTGGCGAGACCGGTGTGGCCATCAAATCATTGACGGCGGAGGTTTCGCTTCGCCTTGTGAACGGCAACACCTATGGGATTATTTTCTGGGCGGACGCGGAAAACTCAATCTACACTTTTGACGCCGAAGGGCGTAAAGTCACGGCTGACTACACTAACGCTCCTTCCAACACTGAGGCCTTTGACGCATTCTATGCGGTCAGTACTATCAAGGTGGACGGGAATCTCTCCGAGACTGTAGAGCTCAGGCGCCCGTTCGCTCAGCTCAACATCGGTGCGGCAGACCTTGAGGCTGCCAAGAAGGGAGGGCACGAGGTGAAAAAAGCGGGTGTCAAGGTTATGGCCTACAACACATTGAACTTCTCCGACGAGACTGTTTCCGGCGAGGCTGAGGTGACGTTCAGTCCGGAGGCGCTTCCCGCGGAGGAATTCCCGGTCAAGGGCTATGACTATCTGACTATGAACTATCTCCTTATGCCAAAGGACAAGGAGGTCAAGGATGTCACGATCAATTATGACAACGCCGAAAGCCGCACTTTCACGAACGTTCCGCTTCAGCGTAACTACCGCACTAACATCTACGGCAACCTGCTTACAAGCGGCAATGATTTCACCGTGGTGATAAAGCCTGGTTTTGAGGAACCGGACTACGAGGTGGAGGTGGTCGAGGCTTGGGACGGCAAGACAACAATCAAGCCCACTCCTGACGCTGATGGGGTTTACCACATCAAAACCGCCGCTGAGTTTGTCGGTATGTTGAATGACAGTAGGCCTTATCCGGAAGGCAATAAATACAAGAATGTAGTTCTGGACAGCGACATCGATCTGGGCGGCCACGAAATCTACGGCTTCGGCGATGGCTCCGGCTTTTTTTACGGAGTTTTTGACGGACAGAACCACACTGTAAAAAACTTTGTGATCAACCACAGCACATCCAATGGTATCGGCACCGGCTTGTTCAATTATAACGCCAATTATGATGGAGGCGCCACGATCAAGAACCTGAAAGTCACCGGAGCGAACGTCACCGGCCCGAAGAGCGTAGGCGTGATCGCAGGGGCTGCGTATCAAGGATTCACCATTGACAACTGCCACGTTTCCGAATCAGTTGTCTACGCTACCGAAAAACGTGCGGGCGGAATTGTCGGATTTAATGATCACAGTCTTGTCAAAAACTGCTCTGTTGAAAACACGAAAATTTACACAAAAAGTAATGGGCTGATTACTGAAAACAAGAATTGCGAAATCAGCGGCTACAACAACAATGGTGGCAAAGAGGAGAACAACACCTCGTCTAATGTGACTATTGAGAGAAACTATCAGCCTTAGTTTCCTGAGCGTCGTCCCATCCGGTCACTGAGCTTGTCGAAGTGTACCGGAACCTATTTGACCAGATGCGGCATCCGACCTTTTCGGTCACTGAGCTTGTCGAAGTGACCTTCAAGAGATAAAGCCAAACAAAGTCTCCACCCAAAATTTTGCACGTTACCAAAATTTTGGGTGGAGACTTCGCTTTGGCTATGTGAGGCTTCGCTGGAATCCTTTGGCGTTGATGGTATGGCCATCCTGATAATAGGTGTGTCGTGGGATATTAACATCTGATAGTTAATGTCTTAGGATGTTGTCATTGGCTAGATTCATCTGAAGACCGATGCCTATTCTATTGAAAATCATCGCCTTGGCCGACACTCGTTGATTTTGAGCAAGTGGCAGACAAATGCTTTTATATCAATAAAATAAACGTTGTCCTGATGAGATATTCAGCACTAGGACAATGTTCAGTGTGCTTATAATTAACTATTTATGCGCCACGGTTTTTCACCGTATCTTATTTCACATTCGCCTTTAAGTCTTTCTTTGAGGCGACAACATTTTGTCATTCTCTAACTGAATCCCCGAGTCGCTTACGATTTTTAATGACGGTCGATAGAACCGTCAGACTATACCCATACCAAACCGCCTGAAGATTGATTCTTTTGTTTGACGTGAAAGATTGCATTTGCTGAAATACCCGAACTTTGCATCCTTGGAACAAGATAATGCGGAATCGTTTTCATCAATACGTTCGTTTCTATCCATAGGGATTGAATTGTTACAAATATAATATTATTTCTTAATAATCTACTCCTTGAAACGGCCTATGGAATCCGATTGATGTCTGAGTTTTCACTCATTTTTACAAATTCTGGCGCAAGAATAAATATGAGGACAAACGTTACCCAAAACGCCGCCAGACAATCTCCGGAAACAAAAAGAGGCAGATATGCTTCTCCCTAGAGTGCGGCATAGGTCTTCGGGCTGATGCTGAATAGCCTTGCTGTAGCGAAAAAGGGAAATAATGTCGCCTGAAAGTGCGCGACGGCACCATCGGGAGACAAAAAATTGGGAAAACGTTTCCCAAGAGTGCGGATTGCACTATTGAGGAGCGAAAGAGGCCGAAAGTGTTACCGGAGAGGGGGGAGGCGCAAGCCTAAAGTGCATAATTCCGTTTTTATTTTCTGAATACGGGTCTTTACTTGAGGGGATAGGATTCCTTAAATCTTATAGCCCAGTTTCAGTTTGCGGACGATTCTTGGAGGATCTCATCAACCAGAAAGGCGTCACTCAGATTTTGAAGACCATTTCTTGAGTCGTTGAGATAACTGTATGTCTTTGAATTATAGAAAATGGCCATCGCATTTTCCTCGGGGATATTTAACCTTTTCGCTAAAAGTGAAATGACTCTGGCGTATTTCATTTGAAGCAGGGTCTCATTTATCAAAGGATTTCCAGTCATTATTCTTCCTCCTTTATTTCACGTGCTTCGACAAATGTCAAGTAATTATCGATAATGTCTTGGTTAAGAATGCAGATTTGATTGTTTGGCTTTTCATAAACCAGCCTTTGAAGAGCCTCCATTTCAGAAATCAAACCAGAGGAGTACAGCTCGATTGTATTGAATATCCTATCGTTAGCAATCCCGCCTTCCACAATGACAAACTGTTTCCAGTCAGATCCACCTTTTCTGTTGGAAATCACAAAATGCAGCCATTCGGCGTTATATTCATTAAAATGAAGGCAGCTATAACCAGCGTTTACTATAGCATCAAAATCCAGTTCGTAGATATTGAGATATTTTCGTTTGCCTTGGTTCAAAGGTCTTGATGCCCAAGATACGGCCGGATCCTCCAAATCTGTCAGATAGAATCCTTTGCCGAAGTCAAGATGATTCCGGCCAGCATTGGCAAGCGGTTTGTCAATTATTGATGTTGAGCCGTGAAATACTTTCATAGTTTTACGTTTATGTTATGGCGGGCTATATAGGTTTGGATCTCATCAAGAATGTAATCCTTACTTTGGGTATGTAGGGCTTCGTAACTTGGATAAAGGAAACCGGAGATCGCTCCTATGTTGTTCAATTTGTTGAATATTGTGGAACCAGACACACCTAAGCGATCCGCAAGATTCTCGATGCAGAACACCACAAATTCCGTTGCCCGTTCTTTTTGGCTCATAATCTCTCAGTTATCGCAAACTTAATCATTATTATGGAAATTATCAATATGATTCATCTTGACACTTCATGGCTCGGCTTTAGACAATAATGTCTGAGCTTTACAGCAGCGGGGCGAAGAGGCGCATCAGACTTTCGAGGAGACGGGAGTGCCATGGGCGCTGATCCCATTCCTCAATGGTCAGCTCGCGGCACTGGCGGAGGTCGTACAGGAATATCCCCTTGTTCATCAGCGCGGTCTCCTCGTCGTAGATGTAGGAATTGACCTCGTAGTTTATGGCGAAGCTGCGGAAGTCCAGGTTGGCGGAGCCGATGCTGGAGAGGTAGTCATCGCAGACGAAAGTCTTGGCGTGGATGAACTCTCCCTGGCGCAGGAATATTCTTACTCCGGCTTGCAGGACTTCTTCGTAGTAGGCCCGGTTGGCCGGGCGCATCAGCGGATTGTCGGCCACCTCCGGGAGCATCAGGCGCACATCCACCCCGCAGAGTGCGGCGGTCTTGAGTGCGTCCATAACAGGCTCGGTTGGAACGAAATACGGAGTCTGGAGGTAGATGTACCTCTTTGCGTGCTGGAGCGCCCATTCGTAACTCAACTGGAGGATCGGGAGAGGGAGGTCAGGCTCGTCAGGGACAATCTGGATCAGTTTGTCTTTCAGGGTCGGGTGGGTGGCGTGGAAGTCTATCTCTCTGGTCGCAGAACTTGTCGAAGCGGCATTGTTCAAGATCAGAGAACCTTGTGCCGTCACTTCGACAGGATCAGTGAGCGGTTTCTTCGCCATCGGATAGAACTCAATCATTGGCTTGTCAAACGTGCCGCCGCCAGTCAGCCAGGAGTCCAGGAATGTGTACTGGAGCACAGCCACAGCATTTCCTGTGATGCGCATGTGTGTGTCCCTCCACAAGCGGAAATAATGGTCGTTGATGTTCATTCCTCCAGTGTAACCGATTTTTCCGTCAATCACGACTATCTTTCTGTGATTCCGGTAGTTGAGCTTTGTCGCCAGATCCAGCACATGCATTCTTGGGTTGGTGAATTTGACCACCTCGACACCGGCTTTTCTCATGTCGTTGTAGTAGGCGGAGGCGATCGGGAAATTGGCTATGTTCTCATACAGAAAACGAACCTTAACCCCTTCCCGCGCCTTCTGCATCAGAAGCCGCTTGATGGCCTTGCTGCCCTTGTCGTTACCGAAATGAAAATATTCAATGTGAATGGATTCCTTGGCCGTCAGAATGTCTTCGCGTAGCAGGTCGAACTTCCGCTGCCCGTTAGTGATGATCTCCACGTCATTGCCCGATGTGACGGAGGGGTAGTGGTCGGCCCCTAAAAGTCTGGCTAACGGTCTGAACTCCTCACGGACTTTCGACTCGTTTTCATGTCCGAAGAGGATTCTGTCCAACTCGGGCGTGGAGCCTGATTCAAAGATGTCTCGGTACCTCTGGTGCCTCCGGTTAAAGATCCAGTGATGCCGGTAGTTGATTCCGAACATCAGGTACAATGCGAGGCCGATGACTGGAAGCACGGCTATGATCAGCAGCCATGCGAACTTTCTTCCGGAGTCCCCCTTGTCAACCAGAATGACAGTGAAGACGCTGATGATCAAGAGAACATAGAGTCCTGTGAGAATCCACTGCAGCATATTCAATCAGACTATCTCTCCGATGAGTGTCGCTGACGTGCAGGAAAGGACTTTGACATTCACGTAGTCCCCGGCCTTGTGTCCGCCTCCTGGGAAAACGCACATCTTGTCGCTGCCGGAACGTCCGCATAACTCCTCCGGGTTCTTCTTCGATGGCCCCTCCACGAGAACCTTGAACGTCTTACCGATGTCACTTTGATTGCTCTTGAGACTCAATTCGTTCTGAAGGGCTATGATTTCGTTCAGCCTTCTGGTCTTGACATCGAGCGGAACATCGTCCGGATAGTGCCTTGCGGCGAGCGTCCCAGGCCTTTCGGAGTAGTAGAACATGTAGGCATAGTCGAAGCCGACCTTACGGAACAACTCAAGTGTCTGCCGGTGATCTTCCTCTGTCTCTGAGCAGAATCCGGCGATGATGTCCGTCGTGATTCCGCACCCTGGCAGAACCTCACGGATCCTGGCCACCCGCTCAAGATACCACTCAGCTGTGTAATGCCTCCTCATCTTCTCCAGAATCCGGTCGCTGCCCGACTGGACCGGCAAATGAATATGATTGCAGATGTTGTCATATCTTGCCATCATCTCGATCAGCTCGTCGCTGATGTCCTTGGGATGATTGGTGGCGAAACGCACTCTCAGCTCCGGGCTGATCTTTGCGACCATCTCCAGCAGTTTCGGGAAATCACAGCATTCACCGTCGTCCGGCCTCCAATTGTAGGAGTCCACGTTCTGCCCCAACAGAGTCACTTCCTTGTACCCTTTTCCGAAGACATCACGGGCTTCATCCACAATCGACCGGGGATCCCTGCTCCTTTCCGCTCCTCTGGTGTAAGGCACGACGCAGTACGAGCAGACATTGTTGCACCCCCTCATGATCGAGATGAAGGCAGAGACTCCGTTCCTGTCTGTCCTGACCGGCACGATGTCGGCATAGGTTTCCTCGTGGGACAGCATCACATTGATCTGTGGCTTGTCAGGAGCGATGTCCCGCAGCAAGGCCGGAAGTGTCCTATAGGAATCCGGACCTGCTACAAGATCCACTTTGTGGGTGTCCAGAAGCTTGTCTTTCAGTCTTTCAGCCATACATCCCACAATCCCTACGACCACGCCGGATCTCTTTTCCTTCTGTTTGTGGAACACCTCGATGCGTCCCCAGATTCTTTGTTCGGCGTTGTCCCTGACCGAGCAGGTGTTGGCGAGGATGACGTCAGCATCGTCCATTGATTCGGTACGTTCATAACCTTCTTTCCCGAGAATCGAGAAAATCACCTCGGAGTCGCCGACATTCATCTGGCAACCATAAGTCTCTATGTAAATCTTTTTGCTCATTCGTAATAACTGTCTTTTGCAAAGATAGATAATAATCCTTGAATAATTGCTTGGTGATTTTCACCAAATCTGTCGCGGCCCGTTTTAATGAATACCTTGAATTGGCAGCATCCGTCTCACTATTATGGAAAAATCATTATCTTTGTGGAAACAGTGTTGACAAAATGAAAACGTTCAAAAGAACAATATTCGGCTTTCTTATCGCTTTGGTGGCTTGCGCGGTCGTTTCCGGGTGCTCGGGCCTGTCAAAGGTGAAGGACATAAAGGTGACCTCGTGCGGTCTGGAGTCGTATTCTTTAAAAGGACTTCGCTCGGTCGATGCGGTGCTTGCCGTGGGAATTGACAATCCGACATTCGCGTTCAAGGTGATGGGTGTCAGCGGGACCGTAAAGTATAACGGAGAGGATTTCGCGACCTACACGGCGGACACCATAAGCGTGGACAGGAAGTGCACCAAGGTTTATGACCTGCCTTGCGCGGCGACCCTGAGCGATGGGGTGAGCTTGATGAAGCTTATGCAAATAGTGAAGAAAGGTAATCTTGAGGGATTCACGACTGACGTGACAGCCACGGTGAAGCTCAAAAACGGGGTGGGGAAGACTTTCAGGTTCAAGAATATTGACCTTAATAAAATGACTGAGTAGCTTTATGAACATTTTGATTCGAAAGATTCTTGCCGTTTCGCTGGCCTTTATGGTGTCTGTTTGTCTCATGATGGCCCAGGGCATTCGGGAAAGGAATGACTCGATAATCTACAGGCAGAGTGCATTCCTGGACTCGACATTGGTTGGCAAGGACATATTCAAGCTTCTTTCCGCCGCCGGAGCGAATGGGACGAACGTGACGGTCCACCAGTCCAGGTACATTCTTGATGCTTTTGAGGCGCATGTCGCGGCGAACCCGTCCAGGACATCGACAGGTTTCCGTGTCAGGATATTCAATGACAACAGGCAGACTTCCCGGAAAGATTCCGAGACGGCTCTGGAGCGGTTTCGGGGAATGTTCCCCGGAATCTCGGCATATCGGACGTATTCAAATCCCTTCTTCAGGGTCACGGTTGGTGATTTCAGAACGAAGTCTGAGGCCATGCAGCTTCTTCAGCAGGTCAAGGCGGCTTTCCCGACAGCGTTTATCGTAAGGGAGGCTATCGGTTATCCTGTGGCTGACAGGCTCCGTTCATTCACTGTAGAGACAGTTAATCAAGAATAAATTATGCTCAAGCAAGGACTAGAACTCAAACAGACTCAGAAACTTTCCCCGCTTCAGATTCAGACCATCAAACTCATTGAGCTTCCGGTTCAGGAACTGGAACAGAAGGTGAAGGCAGAGCTTGAGGACAATCCGGTGCTTGATGATTCTCCGGCACCGGAAAAGAGTGAGGATGGGGACGAGCCTAAGGACATCTCTATCGATGAGATCGATGAGAATGATCCGATTCCGTCGTACAAGCTTCGTGTCAACAATTATGGCAAGGACGAACGCCCTCAGTACAACACTTTCTCGGTGAAGGAGAGCTTCACCCAGAGTCTGATGGAGCAGTTGGGCTACCGCAATCTGTCTAAGCATGACCATGATGTGGCGGCTTTCATAATCGGTAGTCTGGACAGTGACGGTTACCTCCGAAGGGACATAGACAGCCTTGTTGATGACCTTGCCTTCAGGGCAAACATTGAATCAAGCCCGGAGGAGGTCTTGAAGATGCTCAGGGTCATTCAAGAGTTTGAGCCTGCCGGGGTGGGGGCCAGAGATTTGCGGGAGTGTCTTTTGCTTCAGCTCCGGGCTCAGAAACAGACCAAGGATGTTCAGATCGCCGAGACGATTCTTACGGATTATTTCACAGAGTTCTCCAACCGTCATTTTCAGAAGATCATTTCGAAACTTGGGTTAAGCGAGGATGAGATGAAGGCTGTCATGGCCAGGATTGTCAAACTGAATCCTGCTCCGGGAGGCCAGATTGATGATTCCTATAATGATCAGGCTCAGCAGATTGTTCCTGACTTTGTGTTGGACATCGTGGATGGTGAGTTGAAATTGTCCATGCCTCGTTTCAATATTCCTGAGATCAGGGTGAACCGTAAGTATGCCGAACTTCTTGCCGACGCGCAAGGGTCTTCAGACAGACAGAAGAAAGAGGCGGCTACTTTCGTCAAACAGAAACTGGATTCGGCGAAATGGTTCGTGGAGGCTTTGAAACAGCGTTATAACACTTTGGAGAGCACGATGAAGGCCATCATTGACTACCAGCATGATTATTTCATGGACGGGGATGAGTCCCATCTCAAACCTATGGTTCTGAAAGACATTGCCGAGAGGACAGGCTTTGACATCTCGACAATCTCGCGTGTCGTGAACAGCAAGTACATTGAGACGCATTTCGGAATATATCCGTTGAAGTATTTTTTCTCCGAGGGACTTGAGAATCAGGACGGGGAGGAGGTTTCGACCCGTGAGCTCAAGAAGGCTCTTCGGGAGTGCGTGGATGCTGAGGACAAGCGTAAGCCTTTGACTGATGACCAGTTGGTCGCCGAGATGAACAAGCGTGGGTATAAAGTTGCCCGTCGCACGATCGCCAAGTACCGTGACCAGCTTGACATCCCCAAGGCCCGGCTCCGCAAGGAACTATAACTGAATATGCCGCATCGGTCGTGGAGCTTGCCGAAGCGCCGGACTTGGAAGGCAATCCTGAATTACCAGAAGAGACTGTGGGTGAAGGTTAAGTTGTAATTATTGGCATGCCAATAATTACAACTTCGCACCGAAGGCCAGATCGCCGGCGTCACCCAGACCGGGGACGATGTAGGAGTGGCTGGTCAGTTCCTCATCGACGGCTGCTGTCCAAAGGGTAGTGTTCTCCGGAAGATGCTTCTGGAGGAACTCGATGGCGTAGATGCTGGCGATAGGGCAGACGAAGTGCGTGTGGGCTGGCTCTCCGCCCTCCTGAAGGAGTTTGCGGTAGGCTATTTCGATGGACGACCCGGTGGCGAGCATAGTGTCGGCGATAATCAAGATCTTGCCCGTCAGGTCAGGACAGGTGCAGTACTCCACATTGATGTGGAACTCGTCTCCCTTGTCATATTTCCTGAAAGCCGCGATGAAAGCGTTTTCGGCGTTGTCAAAAACATCGAGGACACCTTTGTGAAGAGGCAGGCCGGCGCGCAGGATGGTGGAAACCACAATCTTCGCGTCGCAGGTACGCACTCTTGCCGTGGCAAGCGGGGTGATGACATCCTTCGGGCTGTAATCCAGCACCTTGCTGAGCTCGTAGGCAAAGATCTGCCCCAACCTTTCAAGGTTGTAACGGAAACGGAGGCTGTCTTTCTGAACGGATTTGTCACGCATCTGCGCAACGATGTTGTTGAGGACCGAATCGGTCTCGCCAAGATTGATGACTTTCATTGGTTTCTCGAAATTGATTTTCGAAAACCAAAAGTAGGGATTTATTTCTATTCCTGCAAATTTTTTGATCTTTCCGTCTTTCCCGTCGTTTCAGCCATCGTCACCATGTCATCGGCGAAGCTGAAGTAGCAGTCGTCGCAGATGATTATGTGGTCGAGCAGGGCGATGTCGAAGGTGTTCGCCGCTTTTTTCATACGCTCGGTCTCGGTCAGGTCGCTGTGACCTGGACGCGGATTGCCGGATGGGTGATTGTGCACCATGATGATGCCGCTGGCCCGTTTGTCAAGAGCCATCCTTACCACCAACTTGGAATCCACCACGGTGGAGGAAATTCCGCCTAGACTTATCATCTCCTTGTGGATGATGTAGTTGGCCCTGTTCAAAAGAATGATCCAGAACTCCTCGTGATCCAACCCTTTAAGGCGGGGCAGCATCATCCTGAAAACATAGCCGGCATCAGTCAGGGGAATCTTTTCTATGCCGGGATCCTCCAGACAGCATCGCTTCCCGAGTTCGAAAGCGGCGGCGATGGCAGTGTAACGGACGCTGCCGATCCCTCCGATCTCCTTCATCCTTTCCGCATCCATGCCTGCGACCATGTACAGTTTCCCGTCGTTGACCGCAAGCAGTCTGTTAGCGACCTCGATCACGTTTTCTTTCTGTGTCCCTGAACCTATCAGAATGGCGAGCAATTCCGCGTTGCTCATCGCACCAGCTCCCTTGGCGAGCATCTTTTCCCGTGGCCTCTCGTCCACGCAAAGTTCTTTGAGTTTCATAGTCTGTTGTGTTTTTTCGCGGATTTTTGGGAATATGACAGCGTCCGGATGTTCGCCATCATATCCTTTATGTGCCGCATGTTCAAGGCTCGCAATATATGCATAGAAAACAGAAAAAAAGTTAAGAAACATAAACGTCTCCTAACTTTTTTCTGTTTTTTATAGAGATTTCTGTTTTTTATAGGCTGTTTCAGTCACTTCGGCAGGCTCGGCGACCGCCTACTTCCTTTCCAGAACCTTTCTTGCAGCCTCAACGATGTGGGCGGCGTCCATTCCGTAAGCCGCTAGAAGTTCTGACGGAGTTCCGCTCTGGCCGAACTCGTCACGTCCGTTGACATATTCGATAGGCTTAGGGGAGGTTGCGGCGAGAACTCCTGCGATCAGTTCGCCTAGGCCTCCGGCCATGTTGTGCTCCTCGGCGACAACAACGGCTCCGGTCTTGATTGCGGAGGAGATGACTGCCTTAGTGTCAAGCGGCTTGATGGTGGCGATGTCGATGACCTCGGCGCAGATGCCTTCCGCCTCAAGTGTCTCGGCTGCTTGAAGAGCCTCCCAAACCATGTGTCCGGTGGCGAAGATCGTGACATCCTTGCCTTCGTTCAGAATGTAGGCCTTTCCGATCTCGAACGGCTCGTCAGGTGTGAAGTCTGCAACTTTCGGTCTTCCGAAACGCAGATAGACAGGGCCGTCATATTTGGCTGCCGCTATGGTGGCGTTCTTTGTCTGTGTCCAATCGCAAGGATTCAGGACAACCATGTCAGGAAGGGCGCGCATGAGAGCGATGTCCTCCATTGTCTGGTGTGTGGCGCCATCCTCCCCGAGTGTGATTCCGGCGTGTGACGAAGCGATCTTGACGTTGGTCTTGCCGTAGCATACTTCCATTCTGATCTGGTCGTAAACACGGCCTGTGACGAACTCCGCGAACGATCCGGCGAAAGGAATCTTGCCGGTGAGAGCCATGCCGGATGCGACTCCGATCATGTTGGACTCAGCGATTCCGCATTCATAGTATCTCTCCGGGAATTCGGCCGCGAAAGCGTCCATCTTGAGTGAACCCTTGAGGTCGGCTGTCAAAGCCACGACCCTTGAGTCAGCCTTTCCGGCTTCAAGAAGGCCGGCTCCAAAACCACTGCGGGTGTCTTTCTTACCTTTGTCTGTATATTTCTTCATGATATTCCTGAATTAAAAGTCTCCCAATGTTTCCTCAAGCTGACTCAAGGCGTTCCGGCACTGCTCCTCAGATGGCACGCTGCCATGCCATTTGTGAGTCCCGGCCATGAAATCGACTCCATGCCCCATTTCTGTCTTGAACAGAATCATCTTAGGCTTGCCGTTTCCGACTCCGGCCTTTGCCTGGGCGAACGCCTCCAGAATCTTGTCCATGTCATGCCCGTCGGCGATGATGACTTCCCATCCGAAAGCCTTCCATTTGGCCTCAAGGTCTCCAAGCCCGGCCACTTCCTCTGTGGTACCGTCAATCTGCTGACCGTTCCAGTCGGTCATGGCAATCACATTGTCAGCCTTGTTGTGGGCTGCAAACATTGCGGCCTCCCAGATCTGACCTTCCTCCGTCTCACCGTCTCCGCAGAGGACGAACACTTTGTGAGGGTCATTGTCGGATTTCTTGGCGAGAGCCGCTCCGATGGCTACTGAAAGTCCCTGTCCGAGGGAGCCTGCCGCCTGAAACACGCCCGGAAGACCTTTCCTCACTGAAGGATGACCCTGCAGGCGGCTTCCGAACTTGCGGAATGTGCCGAGTTCGGCGGTCGGGAAATATCCTGCCCTTGACAGAATTGAATAATACATTGGTGTCAGGTGTCCTGCCGAAAGGATGAACATGTCCTGATCCTTGCCCTCACGTGTCCAGGTAGCAGGATTCTGATCCATGACATTGAAGTACAGGGCTGTCATGAAATCAGCGCTGCTCATGGACCCGCCCGGATGTCCGGATTTGGCCTTTACGACCATCCTGATGATGTCCCGCCTTACCTGCGAGGCTATCTTCTTCAGATCTTCTGTTGACTGCATTTTCTATTTGATATTTTGAATTTGAAATATGCTAAATCGTTTGTAGGTCACAAATATAATCCTTTTTTATGTCAAGAAGAAATTTTAACTTTGTCTTTAGCGGGATGTAGTCTGGATTCACTCGCTTTAGATCCGGACATCATCAGAGCGTTTTTTTGAATAATCATATAATTAATGGCACACGTTGTTATTATGCCCAAACAAGGGCAATCCGTAGAAAGTTGCATTGTCACTGAATTCAAGAAAAAGCCGGGAGACAAGGTCTCCGTCGGTGAAGTCCTTTTCAGCTATGAGACTGATAAAGCCTCTTTCGATGAGGCCTCGAAGGTGGACGGAACCGTCCTTGCATGCTTTTTTAATGATAATGACGAGATCCCTTGCCTGACCAACGTTATGGTCATCGGCGAGCCGGGGGAATCTTTTTCTGAATATGCTCCTTCGGGAGGCGGAGCGTCTGCCGATCCCGCGACTGAACAGAAACATACTGTAGCGGAATCCACCGGAGTGGTCGCAGCCGCGGAAACAGGCGTTTTCGCAAGCCTGGCGATTGGGCCGGTCTACGATGCTCCCGTTTCCCCAAGGGCCCGCAGACTAGCCGCCGAGAAAGGCGTGGACACCACGCAGATCACCGGAACAGGCCCTTATGGACGAATAATCGAGCGAGACGTGATCTCCGCCCAAGGCGCTCCGAAGTCCGGACTCGCAAAGGCCATGATGGCTGACGGAGATCTTCAGGCGCCTGCCGCTGGCTCCGGAATAGGAGGAATGGTCAAGGGCTCTGACCTCAAGGTCCGGAAGCCGGCCCACACCGGGAATTTTGCCGGAGAAAGCGAGGAGTTCAAGGTCGAGAAGATGTCCAACATGCGCAAGCTCATCGCCAAGTCGATGTTCAACTCCCTCCGGAACACGGCCCAGCTAACCCACATGCTCGGTGCGGATGCCAGGCGCATTCAGGCTCTCCGCAAGAAGGCGAAAAAAGCCCTTGAGGAGGGAAGGATCGATGCAAACATCACGATCAACGACTTCGTCTGCTACGCTGTCATCAAGGCTCTGAAGAAATTCCCGAAGGTCAACTCGCACTGTCTCGGAGACGCCATGAGGATATTCAATGTCGTCAACCTCGGTTGCGCGGTTGACACCGGGCGCGGATTGATGGTGCCTTGCGTCAAGCATGCCGAGGACTTGAATATCATAGAATTGAGCAAAGCTCTGAAAAAGGTCGCCGAGGACTGCAAGAAGGGCTCGATCAATCCGGATCTGCTCTCCGCAGAGGGCGCCTCATTCACGGTTTCCAACCTTGGAGGATTCGGGGTTGAGTGGTTCACGCCTGTCATCAATGTGCCTCAGAGCGCGATTCTCGGAGTCGGCACGATCGTACCTCGCCCGAAGGATCTGGGAGCAGGGGTCTATGCCTTCGTACCTTATCTCGGCCTGTCCCTGACCTATGACCATAGGGCGCTTGACGGGGGAGAGGCTACCCGTTTCCTAAAGCAAGTTGCAGTAGAAATTGATAATCTTGAAATTGAATTTTAAATATTCACGAATATGTACGATTTAGCGGTAATAGGTGGCGGTCCAGGTGGTTACGTGGCCGCTGAAAGAGCCGGCGCCGCCGGTCTTAAGGTTGTCCTCTTTGAAAGGAAATCACTTGGCGGAGTCTGCCTCAACGAGGGTTGCATCCCGACCAAAACCCTTCTTTACAGTGCGAAGGTCTATAACTATGCCCTCACCGGAGATCACTACGGTGTCTATGTCAAGGAGCCTACGTTCGACTATTCAAAGATCGTGGCCCGCAAGAACAAGGTCGTGAAGAAGCTCGTCGGAGGTGTAAAGCTGGCGATGAAGTCCAACAATGTAGAGGTTGTGGCAGCTGAGGCCATGATCCAGGGTCGCGACGCGGAAGGCATCAGGATCTCTGCGGCTGACCAGACTTACGTGGCCCGCAACATCCTTATCTGCACAGGCTCAGAGGCCGCTGTGCCTCCGTTCCCGGGTCTAAAGGAGGCCGGAGACGTGATTGTCACCAACCGTGAGATCCTTGCGCTCAATGAGCGTCCATCGGAACTCGTTGTCATCGGTGGCGGAGTCATCGGAATGGAGTTCGCCGCTTTTTATAACACTCTCGGCACGAAAGTGACCGTGGTCGAGATGCTTCCGAAGATTCTCGGCCCTCTTGACGATGAGATCAGCGCCATGCTCCAGAAGATCTACGCGAAACGTGGCGTGAACTTCTGCCTCAAATGCAAGGTAACCGGAATCGAGGACAACACCGTTGTCTATGAGGATCCTGATGGCAACACCCGGAGGGTCAGCGGGGACAAGATTCTCGTCTCTGTGGGCCGCCGCGCCAACATCAGCGGCTTCGGCCTTGAGAACCTCGGTGTGGAGATGCTCCTGAACCGTGGCGGAAAGCCTTGCGGAATCAAGGTGGACAGCAAGATGCGCACGAATATTCCCGGAGTCTACGCCGCCGGAGATGTCACCGGCTTCTCGATGCTGGCCCACACCGCGAGCAGAGAGGGCGAGGTCGCGGTCAACAATATTCTTGGAAAGGAAGACCACATGCGCTACGATGCCATCCCTGGGATCGTCTATACCAATCCCGAGGTCGCCGGAGTCGGACTCACAGAAGAGCAGGCCAAGGCTTCCGGGAAGGAATATTCGGTCGTCAAGCTCCCTATGGCCTACGCCGGCCGCTTCGTCGCTGAGAATGAGGGAGGCGAGGGAATATGCAAGATCATCGTCGGCAAGAAGTACCACGAGGTTCTTGGTGTGCACATGCTCGGCAACCCTTGTTCCGAGATAATCCACAGTGCCTGCATCGCCATTGAGTCGGAGATGACCCTTGAGCAGCTCAAAGAGGTTGTCTTCCCGCACCCGACCGTCTCTGAGATCATAAAGGAAACCGCGTTCGCACTGAAATAATATAGACAATGTCGGTGAAATGACCATTGTCAAAGAATCACGAAAATAATTAATAATTACGAATATACTAATATGCCAAAAGCGCTTTACATCGATCCGGACGAGACCCTGCGTCCGAAGGATCGCGAACTTGAGCTTCCGAAGATTCCTGTGATGACGTACAGCAAGACCGTCAAGGAGGAACTTAATGAAGGCAATTTCACAAAGGAGGACTTGCTCCGCATCTACCGCGACATGTCCTACATCCGCGAGTTCGAGACCATGCTCAATCTGGTCAAGACCACAGGTGGCTACAACGGAGTCGCTTACAATAACCCTGGCCCGGCTCACCTTTCAGCAGGTCAGGAGGCCGCCGCTGTCGGTATGGCCTACTGCCTTGACACGGATGACTTCATCTTCGGCTCGCACCGCTCGCACGGAGAGATCCTTGCCAAGGGTCTGCGTTCCATCCAGATTCTCCCTGATGAGGAACTGAAGAAAGTTATGGAAGAGTTCTGGGGCGGCGCCACCCTCAACGTGGCCAAGAAGGCTTACGAGGGAAAGGATGTCAAGGAACTCGGAATCCGCTTCCTGCTCTACGGAGCGATGGCCGAGATCTTCGCCCGCACGACCGGCTTCAACAAAGGCCTCGGTGGATCCATGCACACATTCTTCACTCCTTTCGGAATATACCCGAACAACGCCATCGTGGGCGGCTCCGGCTCGATTGCCGTGGGAGCTGCTCTCTACAAGAAGGTCAACCGCAAGAAAGGCATCGTCGTCGCCAACCTCGGTGACGGTGCCATGGCCCGCGGACCTGTCCTTGAGGGTATGACATTCGCCTCCATGGATCAGTTCAACACCCTCTGGGAAGGCGACATGAGGGGTGGACTTCCGGTTCTCTTCAACGTGATGAACAACCAGTATGCGATGGGTGGCCAGACAATGGGCGAGACGATGGGCTATGTGTTCCCGGCACGCCTCGGAGCAGGTTTCAAGGACGATGCGATGGCCGCCGAAAGGGTGGACGGTTACAATCCTCTCGCCGTCATCGACGCTTTCAACCGCAAGAAGGCCTATCTGCTTGAGAAGAAAGGCCCCGCGCTTCTGGACGTTGTCACCTACCGTTACAGCGGACACTCGCCGAGTGACCAGTCTTCTTACCGTACCAAGGAGGAGATTGAGGCCTGGGAGAATGAGGACTGCATTTTCGCTTTCGGAGAGAAACTTAAGGAGGCCGGTGTGGCTGATCAGGTCACCCTTGACATGATCCGCAAGGAGGTTGACGCCAACATATTCGATTGCTACAGACTCGCCATTGACACCGATCTTTCTCCGAGAATGGATCTGGTGAAGGAGAGCGAGCTTCTGGGCGACATGATGTTCTCCAACCAGAGCATCGACTCCCTCAGCGACGCCAAACCTGACGTGAATATGCCTCTGGAGGAGAATCCTCGCGTGAAGCAGATCGCCGGCAAGTCTCGGTTCTACCTCGACAAGGACGGCAGGCCTGCCAGCAAGATGAAGACCTACAACATCAGGGACGGAATATTCGAGGCTGTGGCTGACCGTTTCTACAAGGATGCCTCTCTGGTGGCTTACGGTGAGGAGAACCGTGAGTGGGGCGGCGCTTTCGCTGTCTACAGAGGACTGACAGAGGCACTTCCGTATCACCGCCTGTTCAACTCTCCGATCGCTGAGGCCGCCATCATCGGAACCGCAATCGGCTATGCCATGTGCGGAGGCCGTGTGATCCCTGAGATCATGTACTGTGACTTCCTCGGCTGCTGCGGAGACGAGATATTCAATCAGCTTCCTAAGTGGCAGGCCATGTCCGGCAACATCCTGAAGATGCCTGTGGTGGTCCGTGTGTCCGTAGGTTCGAAGTACGGTGCCCAGCACTCGCAGGACTGGACCTCGTTGTGCTGCCATATTCCTGGACTCAAGGTCTGCTTCCCTGTCACTCCGTATGACGCGAAAGGTTTGATGAACGCCGCGCTCCAGGGGACCGACCCTGTCATATTCTTTGAAAGTCAGAGGATTTACGACAAGGGAGAGATGTTCCACGAAGGCGGTGTGCCAGAGGAATATTATGAGATTCCGATCGGTGAGCCGGATGTCAAGAGGGCCGGAAAGGACATCACATTCCTGACCGTCGGCGCCACTTTGTACCGCGCTCTTGAGGCCGCTGACATCCTGAAGGAGAAGTATGGGATGGAGGCTGAGGTCATCGATGCCCGCTCTCTCGTGCCGTTCAACTACGAGAAGGTGCTTGAGTCCGTTAAGAAGACCGGCCGCATCGTCATCGCTGGTGACGGCTGCGCCCGTGGCTCTTACCTCAATGACATCGCCGCCAACATCACCGAGATGGCGTTCGACGACCTCGACGCCGCTCCTGTGGTGCTCGGTTCCCGCAACTGGATCACCCCTTGCCACGAGCTTGAGGAGGCGTTCTTCCCTCAGCCTTCGTGGTTTCTGGACGCCATCAACGAGAAGATCGTCCCTCTGAAGGATTATGTTCCTGTGAGCAACCAGACCACCGCCGAGCAGATCATCCGCGCTAAGAAAGGTGTGTAAAAAGTAACGACCATGCTTACAAAAGCCGTTAGATTATATGGTAAGGAAGACCTTCGTCTCGAGGAGTTTGAGCTCCCCGAGATGAAGGATGACGAAATCCTTGCTAAGGTTGTCAGCGACAGTCTTTGCATGTCTTCCTACAAGTCTTCTCATCAAGGTTCTGACCACAAGAGAGTTCCGGGGGACATCGCCGATAATCCCACGATCATCGGCCACGAGTTCGCCGGAGAGATCATCGAGGTCGGCGCCAAGTGGAAGGATCAGTTCAAGCCGGGTGACAAGTTCTCCATCCAGCCCGCCCTCAACTACGAGGACGGCCCTGCCGGACTGCTGTCCGCCCCGGGATATTCCTATCGCTACGCCGGTGGTGACGCGACCTACATCATCATCCCTTCGGATGTGATGGAGATGGGGTGCCTTCTGCATTACAATGGCCCTGGATTCTATCCAGCGTCATTGAGTGAGCCTCTTGCCTGTGTGATCGGTGCGATGCACGCCTGCTATCACACGCATCCCGGCTCGTATGTTCACCAGATGGAAATCAAGGACGGAGGCAAGATGGCTCTTCTGGCCGGTGTCGGTCCGATGGGTCTAGCAATGATCAATTATGTTCTCCGCCGTGAGGACAGGAGACCGGCTCTCTTTGTGGTGACGGACATAGACCAGGCTCGTCTTGACCGTGCCGCGACTCTCTACACCAAGGAGTTTGCTGCCTCACGTGGAATTGACCTGCGCTATGTGAACACCGGTGCGGTTGAGAACCCGGTCGAGACTCTGCGTGAGATTTCCGGTGGAACAGGCTACGATGAGGTCATCGTGATGGCCCCTGTTCCCGCAGTCGTTGAACAGGGTGACGACATCCTCGGTCAGGATGGCTGCCTGAATTTCTTCTCAGGCCCGGGCCGTTCCGATTTCAAGGCTCCGTTCAACTTCTACAACGTCCACTACGCGTCAACCCATGTGGTAGGTACCAGCGGTGGAAACACCGAGGACATGAAGGAAGCCCTCAAGATGATGGGCGAAGGCCTTGATCCAGCCGGTTTGGTGACCCACATCGGAGGCCTCAACGTAGTCCCTGAGACCACGCTGAACCTCCCATCGATCAAAGGCGGCAAGAAACTCATCTACACCCACGTGGAGATGCCGCTTGTCGCCATCACAGAGTTCGAGGAAAAAGGTCGGACCAACCCTGTCTATGCCGAACTCGACCGCCTCTGCAAGGCCCGGGGCGGCCTCTGGAACGTTGAGGCTGAAGAATATCTCCTCTCCCATGCAGGTGAGCTGAGCAAGTAGTGCTCGTCATAGGGTTTGACCCCGCAAAGAATTTCCCCTTGCCGAATTTTTCACGTTACAAAAATTGCGGCAAGGGGAAATTCTTTGTGGGTTGCGGTTATAACCTCGGCTGCTGTTATGGCCTCTCCTACTCTTTTCGTCCGCTGTTCCTATGGCTCTATCCGGTAGCTGAACAAGAGGTTTGACTTGATCACCGAGCTTGTCGAGGTGCACCATCTATCGAAGCACTTGAATGTCTTGGAGGTTTTCTGTAGTTGTTGCTATAGGGTAGATGTTTAGCAGTCAATTAATTATCTTAAAACTTGCGATTTTGTAAAATATATTTTATAAATTTGTAAAACACAATTTATAAAATCACTATGTACCAAAGGCGACATCTGAATATTCTTAAATCCCGAATGGCTGAGCCACGGCGTCGGATGCAGATAGTAATGGGGCCACGTCAGGTTGGTAAATCCACATTGGTTGGACAGTTTACGGAAGGGACTTCGGTTCCGTTTGATTTTTTCGCTGCGGATAATGTCAATCGCTTTGACACTTCGTGGATTCCGGACAAATGGCAGCAGGCGCGCATGCGGATGGATATTCATTCGGAGCAAGAACATATTCTTATCATTGATGAAGTCCAGAAAATCAAAGGTTGGAGTGAGCAGGTGAAGAAGGAATGGGATGAGGATTCCAGAAGTCACCGTAATTTGAAGGTGATTTTGCTCGGTTCTTCCCGCCTTCTGTTGCAGAAAGGACTTGAGGAATCCCTTGAGGGCCGCTTTGAAACCATAAAAATGGGCTATTGGGATTGGCAGGAAATGCATGATGCCTTTGGTTTTTCGATGGATGAATATGTTTACTTTGGAGGATTCCCAGGACTTGCACCGGATATTCAAGATGAGGATAGATGGCGTAACCTTATGGAAGATTCGATAATATCTCCGATTCTGACACGGGATATTCTTGAGATCGAGGAGATCCGCAACCCGGCTCTTCTGAGGCAGGTGTTTGAACTCGCCTGCACTGAATCTGCCAAGGAATTGTCTCTTACTAAGATGCAAGGAACGATGAACAGCGGTACCGTTCCGACAATCAAAAACTATCTTGACATACTCAGCAAATCAATGACAGTACAACCCCTTCAGAACTATTCCCCATCAAGGGTAAAGGAGAAACAGTCTGTCCCTAAAATGCAGGTGTTCAACAATGCGTTCCGTAATAGGTTCGGAACATTCTCTTTTGACTATGCTCTTGTGGACCCGGCAGAATGGGGACGCCAGGTTGAGTCCGCTGTGGGGGCGCATCTGGCCAACAGGGCGATGACCGATGACTATGAGTTGTTTTATTGGAGAAATGAAAGACGGCAAAAGTGCGATTATGTTCTGAGAAAAGGACAGTCGCTTGTCGCAATAGAAGTTAAAAGTGGCAGCGTTGATAAGACCGTGGGCTTTGAGAAGTTCAAAGAACAATTTGCGGACAAGATCACCGCAGCATTCATCGTTGGCCCTCAGGCTCTGCCTCTGGAGGATTTTTTCGTGATGGATCTGAAGCCATTGTTCAAAAAGAAATAGATCAGGTCCTTCACATTGTCCATATTGTGGCTATCTTCCTGCGTTTGTTCTATTGCTGTAAATTATCCGAAGAGACGAACTCTCAGTTTCAATACAGTTGCCGGCAGCGAAATGACTTCCGTTAGGAGATTATGAGCAAAACACACTTGACGCTACCGGTTTTTATCGCCAGGGGAGAACTCATAAGGCATCTATGTGTTAAACATCGAACACCGTGATTTCTAATTAGCTGTCAATGAATATCCTAACGTATTCCCTTTGGTTGGTTTTTGCTAAAGGGAAGACGTTAATCTACTGATAAACAAAGCCTTATTCGCCACTTGCTCATACAGAGCCAGTGGCGGGCAAGTTGTTCGTAGAGTGCTACATATACATCCATCTTTAGCATATATCAACCATAGGAAAGAGTCTTATCCGCAGAGTGTCAACTTGTTACACGGCTAAATACTTGTCCTGGGATACAAGTTGTTTATGAACGATGTCGGGCTTCTTGCCTGCCAATATTCAGACGGACTGCAGCTGAAACTTCTTCGCGGTGAGGTGGATGTCAACTACGGTGGAATATTCGGGAACGCCGCCGCGCAGGAATTGACCGCACACGGTTTCTCTTTGGCATACTACAACAACAAGAAGTTTGGAGAGGTCGATTTTGTCATCACATACAAGGAGAAAGTACTTCCGATCGAGATCAAGTCCGGCAAAGACTACATCAGACATAGCGCTATGGACAACGTGCTGATGGTTCCTGATTATGGCATCGAAAGCGGAATGGTTTTCTGTGACGATAACCTTTCAGTACGTGGCTCAATCACATATCTGCCTGTTTATATGCTGATATTTCTTAAAAAGAATCGTCCGGATAACGATCATGTCTATAAACTTGACCTGAGTGGCATTTCGTAATAACATCCGCAATGTCAAACGACAATCCACAAAGTACCATAAGGGGAGCAGCATTGAATCTCATTATAAGTTGACCTCCCAGTGACCTCCTTTGTCGTGGCAGTGAGGTGAAGAGGTCGGTGGCTTCTGCTTTATATCGCGGAGAGGATCCTTTGCAGTAAAGTCTCAGAGGGCATCGCCATTTTTTTTGAGAAAGCGAAGAGTTTATTGCCTAAGAAGCTGTTTTGTGGTTGCTTAGGCATGATCTGTAACCACAAAACAGCCTCGTGTGGCGGTGTGAAACCGCTACTTGCGCCGGGCATCGTAGTCGGCTTTGACCTGCTCAAGGAGTTTGTCGGCTTTGGCGTAGCCGTCGGCGGGGGCTTTCCAGATGATGGCGAAAAGGACCACGCCGACTATGCCCAGGGCGATGGCCACCTCGAAGACCGAGTTCCAGCCGAACTTGTCGGCAAGGGCTCCGAAGACGAGACCGGAGATGGCGGTGCTGGCGTAGCCGAGGATGCCAGCCATTCCGTTGGCTGAGGAGGCGACACGCTTGGTGGCCTGGTTGGACAGGCATATTCCTATAAGAGCCTGCGGCATGTAGATGAAGAAGCTGGCCATTATGATCAGGGCCACTGACAGGCCGGCCATCTCCTTAGGTGTGAGCCAGAAGAGGATGAAGCAGGCTGTCGCGCAGGCAAGGCCGATGAGGCAGGTTCTGTGTGCCTTGCTGCCGAAGAACTTGTCGGTCGCCCAGCCGGCCAGAAGTGTGCCGACTATGCCGAGAACCTCGGTGATCCCCACTACTGTCGAGGCGGTCTGGATGCTGAGTTCCCTGTCCTGCGTGAGGAAGGTGGCACCCCAGTCCAGAATCGTGAAACGGATGATGTAGATGAAGAAGTTGGATGTCGCGAGAATCCAGACGATAGGGTTTTTGAACACCATCTCCTTGACGAATCTTTTGTAGGCGAAATCGGTGAACTCCTTAGGCTCGGTGACGACTTCCTTGACAGGGGCGTTGTCGTCAATCTCCTCAGGACCAGGCAGACCGACCGAGGTCGGGGTGTCTTTGAGGCCGAAGAAAACCAGAACAGCTCCGGCTATGGCGAGGAGCGCTGGCACGAAGAAGCACCACTGCCAGGCCGAGTAGGAGAAGTGGTTCAGGATGAATGTTCCGCAGAGGAACGCCACAAGGCTGGCTCCGATGGAGTGCGAGCTGTTCCAGATGGCCTGCTTGGTGGCAAGTTCGGAAGGCTTGATCCAGTGGGCCATAAGGCTCCCGCACGGCGGAAATCCCATTCCTTGGGTGTAACCGTTTATCAGCCAAAGGCTTCCGATGAAAGCGACCATCCCCATCGTGGCCTTGCCCTCACCGTCCATAAAGTTGAACAGGCCGTTCATCTCAGGGCTGAGACCTATGAATATGTTCACGAGCGCGGAGAGGAAAAGTCCCGCTGCCATCATCTTCCTGCGGCTGACGCGGTCGGCGATGAAGCCGTTGATGAACCTTGAGACACCGTAGATGATTCCATGCATGGTCAGGAACAGGCCGAGCTTGACCTTGCTGATTCCAAGCTCCGCCTCCAAGGCCGGCATTGTGATGCTGAAGTTCTTCCTTACGAAATAGAAAAGGGCGTAGCCTATCATCAGGATGATGAGGGTTCTCCACTGCCAGTAATTGTACTTCTTCTTTACTGATTGATCCATCTTTTAGCGTTTTAAAAACGGGGGGACGCAAAGATACAAAAAACGGCATTCTTAATGAAGAAATTGCTATTTTTGTAAAATTTGAATATGTTCGGCCACCGAGCCTGGTCGCCCGCCCGGTCGTCGAGCCTACCAAAAGCGGACATAAAAAAGTAACACGAATATGACAGAAAACTATAACAAGTCTCTCACAGCTGAGCAGAAGGCCAAGCTCCGCCGGATCAAGCATCTGGCTCTGGACATGGACGGCACGATCTACATGGAGAACAACATCTTCCCTTTCACGGTAGAGGTTCTGGAAAAGATGAAGAAGAACGGGGTGGGATATTCATTCCTCACAAACAATCCGACGAAGTCGGTTGAGGACTACCTCAAGAAGCTCTCCGGGATGGGGATCCCTGCCGATGAGGGGAATATGTACACGACCCCGATCGCCACGATAGACTACATCAGGAAGAATTACCCTAATGTAAAGAAACTCTTCATGTTGGGAACTCCGAGCATGATCGGTCAGTTCGAGAAGGCAGGGTTCATCTCCTGCGCGGATGATCCGGATGACGTTCCTGACATGCTGATTGTGGCTTTTGACACGACTCTGGTATATTCACGCCTCTGCAGGGCTGCGTGGTGGGCGAAGCAAGGCATCCCCTACATCGCTACCAATCCGGATTGGGTCTGCCCGACGGACGCGAGGACTGTCCTTGTGGATTGCGGATCGCTCCAGAAGTGCATTGAGGCTGCGACCGGAAGAAAGCCTGACAAGGTGATGGGCAAGCCTGATCCGACCATGCTTGACGGCATCCGCGACCGCAACGGACTCCAACCTGACGAGATCGCCATGGTCGGAGACCGGATCTACACCGACATCGCGATGGGTCACAATGCCGGAGCCGTCAGCGCGCTCGTCCTCTCCGGAGAGACGACCCTTGAGACGGCATTGAAGGTTGCCGAGGATGCCCGCTCCAATCCTAATCCGGAGCATTACCCGGCTGACATCATTGTCCGCGACCTCAAGGAACTCTGTGACCTGATTATTGAGAGCCACAAGGGCTAGTCTGTTGAGTTTCCGATGAAAGTCCTTTTCATCCACGGACTTGCCTCCTCCGGAGCCTACAAGATGGCATCCTCCCTGCGGATTCTTCTGAAGGGCAGCGAGGTCATCGCTCCTGATGTTCCCATTGACCCGCGCGAGGCTCTTGACCTTCTTAAAGGAATATGCCGTGACGAGAGTCCTGATCTCATCATCGGCCTGTCCCTCGGCGGATTCTTGGCGCAGAAGCTCCGTGGCTGCCGAAAGATCCTCGTCAACCCTGACTTTCACATCTCCCGACTCCTCCGCACAATGACAGGGGAGCGTGAATATCTCTCCCCGCGCCGCGACGGAGCGTTGACGTTCACTGTCACCGATGCGTTGTGCGATGAATATGCCTGTTTGGAGGCCTCTGAGTTTGACGGACTTTCTCCCGAAGAGATCGCCTTGACAACCGGCATGTTCGCCGACCGTGACGAGATGGTGAACTGCAAGGACGAGTTCGAATCCTATTATCCAGGTCGCTCGCGTTCCTATCCGGGGACTCATCTTCCGAATTACCCTGAAATAAAGAAATATATCCTGCCGGTAATCGAAAGCGGCCTATAAAGCCTGGTCCTTACTTTGATGACTTTTATAATGTGCAATGAAATATCTTATCAACAACTCCACTGACCCGTATTTCAACCTTGCGTTCGATGAATATTGCCTTGAGAACATCCCGTCAGAGGAGCCGTATTTCTTCCTCTGGAGGAACCGCCCTGCGGTGATCATCGGCTTGAACCAGAACGCCTACAGCGAGGTGAATCTGGACTATCTCAACTCTCACGGAATCACGTTGGCGCGCCGTGTGACCGGTGGCGGAGCCGTCTATCACGACCTCCAGAACATGAACTACACGATCATCGGCAGGAATCCGTCCCCGCAGCCGATGGTGGATGCCCTGCGTCAGCTGGGCGTTCCGGCTGAGCTGACAGGCCGCAACGACATATTCGTGGAAGGAAGAAAGGTTTCCGGTTACGCCCGCCGCGTCTCCCACAATCAGGAGATCATCCACGGCACGCTGATGTACGACGTTGATCTTGACACCCTTGTCAAAGTCCTCGACACTCCGACCTCGAAGATGCAGGCCAAAGGAATATCCTCGGTCAAGAGCCGTGTGGCGAACCTGAAGGAGTATCTGCCTCAGTTCAAGTCTTTGGACGAGCTCCAGGCCAAACTTCAGGAAATCCTTTCCGCCGGAGACGGCCGGATGCCACTCTCGGACGAGCAGATCGCCGAGGTCCGCAAGCAGGCAGGCGAGAAGTTCTCCACATGGGATTTCATTTACGGTCACTCCCACGAAGCCGACTTCCACTGCAAGGCCAAACTCTCCTGCGGCACAGTCGAGGCCAATCTCCGTGTGGATCACGGCCTCATCACCCGTCTCGACTTCACAGGTGATTTTCTCTTTGACACCCCCGCTGATGTGTTGGCCGCCAAGATGATCGGCCTCCGTTACGACCCCGCTGACGTAAAGTCCTTCCTCGCCACCCAGCCCGTCGCCACCTATTTCCGTGGCGCCACCCCCGACGAACTCGCAAGCCTCCTCTTCAAGCCGACCACCGAGTAGCTCTAAGGTGAAGAGGCCGCGGGAACGCCCATTAGGGCGACAGCTTCAAGCCGACCGCCGGGTAGCTCTAAGGCCGGGCTCCAAAACAGGCAGATATTGCAGGCCGCAAATTACCGTGGAGCCTAAGTTCTTGATAAAGAACTGAATAAATGAACCTCCTCCCTCCCGAATGTAGAGGGAGGAGGTTCATCTTACTCCTTGACTCCCAATCGAATGCCCTCCACGGCGACGCAAAGCCCTCAAAACGCTCCCGTCACCCTCATCTAGTACCTCAGAGGCAGCAAAACCGCCCGATATCCGGGATAATCTCACTTTATCCCGTCATAATAGCGAGATAAAGTGAAATTATCTCGGACTTTTTGTAATTCTGCAAAAAAAAATCAGGCATGAATGGCTGATGGAGCGCACTATGGAACCGTGGATGATGAGGTTAACTCGAATGACCTGATCGCATGACAACTTCCGTGACCAGTATGCTTTACTCGAACAGGTCGCCGCAGATCCTCCAGATGGTTTCGGTGGAGTAGTGCTCGTGGATGGTTTTCTTTGAATATGTGGATTTGTTGTTCCGGTCCGCTCCGCTGTCTATCAGCAGTTTGAAGATGCGGCGGAGGTCATCGGTCATCTCCGGAGTGATCGGAAGGGAGTCATATAGCCGCCCGGTCTCTGGGTTCACTATCGGGCAGAGTTTGTTGGCCTCGGCGACAGCCTCCATCAAAGAATTGCGGCCATCATAGTCAGTCTTGTTCACGTCCGCGCCAAGTTCGATCATCCGTTTCAGAAATTTGAACGACAAGTCGGTCTCTTCCTTGGTGTGAACCCAGCGGAAGTCTCCCGTCTGCAGGTCTTGCACATAACGCCGGGCGTTCCTCACTGCCGAGCAAACCGCATCGAACAGTACCGGATACCCCACGCTGCTCCCGTACAGTTTATATTCAGGACCGGCCATATAATTGACATCCGCCCCGTTCTCCAGCAGGAACCAAGCTATCTCCCTGTGCCACCCCGTGTTGAGCGCCACCTGAAGCGGTGACATCCCCATCGTCTCTGCCGGTTTCTTCGGCGCAACCACACGGACCAGTTCCGGTTGCCCTTCGACCAAATACTTAACCTCTTCAAAATCATCCTCTTTGATGGCTTTGAATATGTCCGTTTCCTTTCCCATCGTGTTTATGGTTATTCTCTCAGTGTGTGATTTTCTCTAACGTAAAGTTATAAACTATTTCTAATATGTCGGCAATCTTGATTCTTCGATTTCTGTTCAGCATGGTCCAGTGTGTCAGTCTTATGAAATGCTGTAACGGTGAAAGCAGGCAAAAGCGTTCTAGTGCTACTGATGCTGAATGAAAACCAAACTGTGAAATGTAAAGGCTTGATTATCTGTAGATAAAGTAGCCCTCTTTAGCTTGTATGAGCTAAAGATAAACTCTTATGTTATTCGTTATGAGTAGATTATGCCTCACCCGTTGATACAGAGTAAGTGAGCGTTAATGCATTGTTTATGAGTGTCTTGGCATGTTGCCTTTGGTGGATTTCAACCAAAGACGATGTATTAAATTATTTATTATCAGTTACTTGGGTGTCGTGCCATGCCATCGTGCGAGGAGGAAGTGGTGTTCTTGGGCGGCGGAAATAACCGTAAGTGCTGCCGGAGGGTGCTTCTATGAACTCTCTGGCTTCGAAAGGGACCGGAAATGCTGCCGAAGTGTACAAGGAAAACTACACCATGCCGAGGTCGGAGAAGAGGCGGCGGTAGGCGGCGGCTTTCTTGTCGAGGGAGAGGGGATAGGCGCGGGATGAGGATGGCATGCGGTAGAGGCGCATCGGACGATCCTCAAAGAGGAATTCTGAATATTCCCCCGTAGTCGGTGCATTAGCCCCGAAGGTTCGGCAGAGGGTGTCGGTGGCCTTCTCTCCGGTGGTGACAATGGCTTGACACTTAGGGATTTCCCTTAGCAAGGCCGGGATGTCGGTCGGGGTGACGACCTCCAGGAACTTGTCGGAGGCGTTGTCCTTCAGTCGGCGGACGGCTGTGGCGGTGTCGAACATCGCTATGCCGGTCTCGGTGCAAAAATCGACAATATCCTCCAGTTTGAACTTCTTGGCGGTAACGTCGACGAAACGGTTCTTGTCTCCGAAGAAAATCAGACCAAGGATCCGCCACATGTCATTGATGAAATTAGGGTAGTAGAACTCCATGCTCCAGCGTTTGGATTGTGGCGGGAAACTGCCAAGCATCAGCACTTTGGCATTGACTGGCAGGAACGGCTCGAAAGGATGCCGCTCAACGGGAGGCAAAGAAGTCGCTTCGACAGGTTCAGCGACCGAGGTGGGCAGTTCTGAGACCGATGAAGCGACTGAAATTCCTCCGGCCGCAGGACTTGTCGAAGTGACCGGAGGAGTGGTTTTCAAATTCTTCTGAATATTCATTACCTGGCAGCGTCGGCGGAACCTTCGACAAAGGCGACAATCTCACCTTTGGCTACCTTGTCACCCTGCTTGCCGAGGGTGGCTACGACGCGGCCGTCAACGGCAGGGATCAACTCCTCCATTCCGTAATATGTCTGCACGAAACCGATGCCCTTGCCGGCCTTGACCTCGGTCCCGGCTATCGGAGCGGCGGAATCGTCCTCCACATCGACCTGCCAGAGAAGCTGACCCTTGGCCGGAGCCTGGACAGGAACAGCGTGAGGATAGCGTTTGGCATATTCATCGACATCGAACTTAGGCATCTCGACAACCGGACGCACGACTTCGATAGGAGCGTTGGCCTTGGCCTTGAGGTCGGCGAGCTCGGCGTTGAAGCGCTGCTTTGCGATCCCGCTCCTAAAGTCCCTGTACTGACGCTCGTGCATCGCGAACTCGAAGAGTTCCTCCTCGTCCTGGCCTTCGTCCCATCCCTCTTCCTTCATCATCTGGCGGAACTTAGGCAGCTCGTCAGGGTACATCTCCTGAGGGTCTCCGGTGTAGAACTCCAAGCCTTTCTGCTTGGCGAGATCCACAATCTCCGTAGCAAGCTCGCCAGGAAGGCGGCCCATCTTGCCGAGAATCATGTTCCAGGTGTCCTTGTCGATGGTTGTCCAACGAGGCTTGCCGTTCAGCAGATTCAGCAGGTTCATCAGCGCAGTGTTCTTCGTGTACTGGCTGAACGGGGTCACGAGTGGTGGGTAACCGAGGCGTGGCCATACATATTCAACCTCCTGGAACAATTTGACCATCAAGGTGTCAAGGCTGATTTCGGGACGGCCGTGGGCTCTCTCGGCGGCGTTGATCGCACCTTGGAAACCCTTAAGGTCGGCCATCATCGAGCCCATCATTCCGCCCGGCAGACCGCAGCCGACGAGCAGAGAGCTCATCTTGGCGTTGGAAGGGTTGATCCAGTAGCCGAGGAAGTCATCGATGAACTTCTGCGTGAGACGACGCACCTCCATGTAGGCGTCCATATTCAGATCCTTCACAAGGAATCCGTCGGCCTTCAGCATCTCCCTGATCGTGATGACGTCCGGGTGGACCTTGCCCCATGAGAGCGGCTCCACGGCCACATCGAGGATGTCGGCTCCCGCGCGCGCCACCTCAAGCATTGATGCAGGGGAGAAGCCCGGGCCAGAGTGGCCGTGGTACTGGACAAGGATGTGAGGGTATTTCTTCTTGATGTCGCGCGTAAGCCGGCCGAGGAAGGTCGGACGGCCTATTCCCGCCATATCCTTGAGGCAGATCTCGTCGGCTCCATATTCAACGACCTTGTCGACGATGCCCATGTAATATTCAACGGTGTGGACAGGGGAGTTGGTGATGGAAAGCGCCACCTGCGAGATCATACCGCCTTTCTTGGCGAACTCGACTGAGCGGCGCAGGTTCCTGTGGTCGTTCAGGCCGCAGAAGGAGCGGGAGATGTCGGTACCCTGCTTTTTCTTCACCTTGAACATCAGCTCCCTGACATCTGCCGGAACCGGGTTCATCCTGAGGGCATTGAGACCTCTCTCAAGCATGTGTGTCTGGATGCCGGCCTTGTGGAAAGGTGCGGTCCAGCGGCGGACGGCCACGTTCGGGTTTTCGCCGAAAAGCAGGTTTACCTGCTCGAACGCTCCACCGTTGGTCTCAACGCGGTCGAAGCAGCCCATATCAATGATGGCCGGGGCGACCTCCACAAGCTGGTCCACGCGTGGAACGTACTTGCCGGATGACTGCCACATGTCCCTGTAAACGAGGGAAAACTTGATTTCTCTTGCCATAATCTTATCGTAATTTACAGTTTACAAATATACTTATTTCTTATCTAAAATTATATTTTTGAAGAGGGTGGAATTTTGACTAACTTTGTAAGTTATGAAAAATGCGTTTCTGACAATAGCGATTATCATCCTCGTGGCCACCTCGGTGACGGGGTGCGACTTCTTCCGGCGGCTCGCTGGACGACCTGACTCTAATTGGATTGAGGAGAAGGCTGAGTCCATCCGTCAGGAAGAGGAGGCACTGCGGATCCGTCAGGACTCGCTCGCAAAGGCCCAAAAAGCCCTTGCGGACTCGCTTGCCGCCGCTGATTCTGTACGTCTTGCCAACCATCGCTACCGTTTCTGTGTGATTCTGGGCTCCTTCTCCAGCAAAGAGAATGCCGAGCGGTATGTCGAGGAGATAGCGGCGAAGGGGTACAAAGGGAAGCTGCTCACATTCAGGAACAGCACCGCTGTGGGAGTGTGCCCTACAGATGACGAGACTCAGGTCAAGAAATCTTTGTCGGAACTTCAAAGGCAGGATTTTTGCCCTAAGGGCGCGTGGATTTTAGATAGAAAACAATGATGAGAGCAAAAGTCACGATCATTTCGGCAATCTGCGCCATCTTCACAGTAGTCATTCCTGTAAACGCTCAATTCAAGAATGGGTTATCGTACGAGGACTTGAACGGCAGCGAGACGGTCAGGGCTATTAAGGAACACGTCTCGGTCATCTCGGCGGCGGCTATGGAGGGGCGTAAGGCCGGCTCTGAGGGCGAGAGGATGACGGCTGAATATGTCACAGAAGTATTCAAGAAATATGGAGTGGATGTGCTGTCCGGAAAGGATGGCGATGTGTTCGGAATCCGCCAGGAGAATGGTGACACACTGACCTCCCGCAATGTCATAGCCTTTATTCAGGGCGGTGACAAGACCTTGAGAGATAAATATATAGTAATCGGAGCCAGGATGGATAATCTTGGCACGGACACGATGACGATAGACGGGCGGACAGTCGGGCGGACATATTATGGGGCCAACGGCAACGCCTCCGGTCTTGCGATGATGCTTGAGCTGTCACGGATGCTCCAGACCAACAGCCCGATGCTGGGGCGTTCTGTGCTTTTCGTGGCTTTCGGAGCCTCGATGCGGACTTTCGCAGGCTCGTGGTACTTCCTGAACAGGGCATTCTCGGATGTGGCGGACATAGACGCCATGATCAATCTGGACATGGTTGGTACCGGAGGGAGCGGATTCTACGCCTACACCTCCTCCAACGCAGACATGAACGAGATTGTCAAGTCGATGGCCGGGCGGCTTCAGCCGATTCTTCCGACCTTGACGGCGCAGGAACCTTATCCTTCCGACCACAGGGCGTTCTACGACAAAGAAATCCCGTCAATCTACTTCACCACAGGACATTACCCTGAATATGGCACCGAGCGTGACACACAGTCTATCATTGACTACGACACGATGGAGAGGGAACTTGAATATGTCTATAACTACTCCGTGGCACTCATCAATGGTCCCAAACCGATATTCAACCCTTCCGACCTGTCTGGCCTGACGAGTGCGAACAACGGCAAGGATGCCGTAGTGCCTTACTATGATTGCGACTACAGGCCGTCGTTCCTTGGCAGCCGAGATCCGAGGGTCTTCCTTGAGAAGTGGGTATATACCTATATGAAATATCCTAAGGAAGCCGTTAAGGACGGAATCCAAGGACGTGTGCTTGTGGATTTCGTGATAGACGAGAAGGGCAAGATCCGTGATGTCAAGGTGCTTAAGGGAGTTGACCCGCTTCTCGATGCGGAAGCTGTACGGATCATCAGTGCGTCTCCGGACTGGAAACCGGGTTGGCTGCGGGGCAAGAAGGTCAAGTCCAGAATGTCCCTCTATGTTGAGTTCCGTCTGGAGAAAAAAAGCAGTTTCGGACTGAAAAGGCATGATTATTAATAAACAACAGTAATATAATGGACTACGATTTCAGGAAAATTGAGAAAAAGTGGCAGGCCTACTGGGCACAGAACGGCACTTTCAAGACTAAGGAGGATCCTTCCAAGCCGAAGTTCTATGTTCTGGACATGTTCCCTTATCCGTCAGGAGCGGGGTTGCACGTCGGCCATCCGCTGGGCTACATCGCCAGCGACATATATTCCCGCTACAAGAGACTCAAAGGTTTCAACGTGCTTCACCCGATGGGCTACGATGCTTTCGGCCTTCCCGCCGAGCAGTATGCGATCCAGACCGGACAGCACCCGGAGGTCACGACGGTGAACAACATCAATCGTTACCGTCAGCAGATGGACAGGATCGGCTTCTCCTACGATTGGAGCCGTGAGATCCGCACCTGCGATCCGGCCTACTACAAGTGGACACAGTGGGCTTTCCTGAAAATGTTCGGCTCTTGGTACGACAACGATGCGCAAAAGGCTCGTCCGATCGAGGAGTTGACAGCTGCCTTTGAGAAGGGAGGAAGTGCTGCCGTAAATGCCGCTTGCACTGAACACGAACCCTTCACGGCAGAGCAATGGCAGGCATATTCAGAGAAAGAGAAGTCTGACGCCTTGATGAACTACCGTATTGCCTACCAGGGAGAAACAGCGGTGAACTGGTGCGCCGGCCTTGGAACCGTGCTGGCCAATGACGAGGTGAAGGACGGGTTTTCGGTCCGCGGCGGTTTCCCTGTCGAGCAGAAGAAGATGAGGCAGTGGCAGCTCAGGGTCTCAGCCTACGCCGGAAGGCTTCTGGAAGGCCTGGACAGGATAGACTGGACCGACTCTCTCAAGGAGATGCAGCGCAACTGGATCGGAAAGTCCAACGGCTGCGAGGCCGTGTTCAAATGCTACAACGGTGAGACCGAGCGCGATGTGACCATATTCACAACCCGAGCGGACACTATGTTCGGAGTGACGTTTATGGTGCTGGCTCCGGAGAGTGACCTTGTGCCGCTTCTGACGACTCCGGAACAGAAAGAGGCTGTGGATGAATATCTTGCCGCAGTCAAGAAAAAGACAGAGCGCGAAAGGATCGCCCAGACCAAGACCGTCACAGGCGTGTTCAGCGGCTCCTACGGAGTGAACCCGATGACCGGTGACAGAGTTCCGATCTGGATCTCTGAATATGTCCTCGCAGGCTATGGCACAGGCGCCATCATGGCAGTTCCTGCGCACGACAGCCGCGACTATGCGTTCGCGAAGAAGTTCAACCTGCCGATCATCCCTCTGATCGAAGGCTGTGATGTCAGCGAGGAAAGTTTTGACGCCAAGGAAGGCAAGATGATCAATTCCGGATTCCTTAACGGTTTGGATGTCAAGGAGGCGATTCCCGCCGCCATTGAATATGTCGAGAAACAGGGTTTTGGCCACAGGAAGGTCAACTATCGTCTGCGTGACGCAATCTTCAGCCGCCAGAGGTACTGGGGCGAGCCGTTCCCGATCTACTACAAGGACGGCATTCCGACTCCGCTTCCGTTTGAGAAACTGCCTCTAAAGCTGCCTGAAATCACGGAATTCAAACCGACGGAGAACGGAGAACCGCCTCTTGCAAGGGCAAAGGACTGGACCTACGAGGGCTACCCTCTTGAGACTAGCACGATGCCAGGCTTCGCCGGATCAAGCGCCTACTATCTGCGCTACATGGATCCTCACGACAACGATGCCCTCGTTGACAGGAAGATTGATGAATATTGGCGTGATGTGGATCTGTATATCGGTGGTACTGAGCACGCTACGGGACACCTGATATATTCCCGCTTCTGGGACAAGTTCCTCTACGACCTTGGCTATGTCTGCGAGGACGAGCCGTTCCGCAAACTGGTCAACCAGGGTATGATCCAAGGCCGTTCCAATTTCGTTTACAGAATAGTCGGGACAAACAAGTTCGTGTCGCTCGGACTAAAGAACCAGTACGAGACCACTGAGATCCACGTGGACATCAACATCGTGCACAACGACAAACTCGATCTGGAGGCATTCAGGAAATGGAGACCTGAGTTCGCTGACGCCGAGTTCATCCTTGAGAACGGGGAATATGTCTGCGGATGGGCCGTGGAGAAGATGAGCAAGTCGATGTTCAACGTTGTCAATCCGGACAAAATCTGTTATGACTACGGCGCCGACACCCTCCGTCTCTACGAGATGTTCCTTGGCCCTCTTGAGCAGTCAAAGCCTTGGGACACAAAGGGTATCGATGGCGTGAACAGATTCCTGCGCAAGTTCTGGAGGCTCTTCTTTGATGGAGACAACTGTCTCGTCACCGATGAGAAAGCCACTCCGGCGGAGCTCAAGGTTCTGCATAAATTGATTGCAAAGGAGCAGGACGACATCGAGCACTTCTCGTTCAACACAACGGTCAGCGCTTTCATGATCGCCCTGAATGATCTGGTTGGACTCAAGTGCCACAAGCGCGGGATTCTTGAGCCGCTGACGGTAATGCTCTCTCCGTTTGCTCCACACATAGCTGAGGAACTGTGGTCAGTTCTCGGTCATAATGAAAGCATCACCTACGCTCATTTCCCTGAGTTCAACGCCGCCCTAGCCGCTGAGGACAACGTGACCTACCCGGTCTCCTTCAACGGCAGGATGCGTTTCACCGTGGAACTCCCTAAGTCTCTCTCTCCCAAGGAGGTCGAGGCTCAGATCCGGGAGATGGAACAGACTTCCAAGTACGTGGGCGGACAGAACATCGCAAAGGTGATCGTTGTGCCTGGCAAAATAGTGAACTTTGTATTGAAATAATCCATGGCAATCGGTTCTTCGACAATCTTGAGGGGCATTAAGGAATATCTCCTGATCACCCTCGGCATCGTCATCTACACAGTGGGTTGGGCGATATTCCTGACTCCTAACAATCTTATCGGAGGTGGAGTCTCCGGTATAAGCGCCATCGTCCAGTATGCCACCGGCATCAAGATGGGATATTCCTACTTTGTGATAAACACGGTACTGCTGATAATCTCTGTGATCATCATCGGCCCGGCGTTCGGTGCGAAGACGGTGTATGCCATAATCCTTGCATCGGTCTGCCTCAATGTGTTCCAAGCCATTATTCCAGAGACTATCATCCAGGATTTCGCACTGTCTAACGGCAAGCTTATGTGTTCGATAATAGGCGGTTCGATGGCCGGAGTGGGGATTGGTATGTCCATCTCGCAGGGCGGAAGCACAGGAGGGACGGACATCATAGCCATGATAATAACGAAGTTCAGGAATATATCCCCGGGGCGCATCATCCTTACGATAGATGTGTTCATCATCGCGTCCTCGTTGCTGTTCCCTTCATTCGGGGCTGATGGCCGGGCTATTCCTTTCGACGCCAAGTTCTCCATAGCTGTTTATGGCATGATCATCGTCACGGTCAACGGCTATGTCGTGGACTTGTATCTGGCAGGCTCAAAGCAAAGTATCCAGTTGTTCATCCTCTCAAGACATTTCGAGGAGATTGCTGACATGATTTCCAAAGACTTCCACAGGGGGGTCACTGTCCTCAACGGGGAGGGTTGGTACACCAAAAAGCCCGCGTCTGTCCTGATGGTCATCACAAGAAAGACTGATTTGAATTTGTTGCTTAGGTCGATCAAGAGGGTCGATCCAGACGCATTCCTTTCAATTTCTTCTGTCAGTGGTGTCTACGGACAGGGCTTTGATTCTATAAAAGGCTCAAAGAAAAGTTAATTTTCGCAAAATAAATTTTTATTTTCATCTTTTACCCCCGTGCAAACCACCGCGCGGGGGCTTTTTATTATTACCTTGCCCTACAGTAACCATCTAATTTTGACCGAAAATGACAATATTTATCGCATCGTTGGCCCTCGTTGAATTATCTTTTTTCTTTATCTATGATTTCAGATTCAGCAGAGGAAACAGGACGGAAAGATACATCTTGCGCTTTATGTCATGCGTCGGAGGCATGTCTTTGATCCTTGCAGAATTAATTCTTCCGTGCCGCGTGGAAATGCAGGAACTTGCGGTTGACCTCTCAATGTCAACCGCCATACTCGTCATGTATCCTTGTTCATTCGAAAAGCCTAAGACCTCGTTTAACGTGTCCGCCTGCCTGTTGGTGTCATCCATTGCCGTTTTCGCTTGTTTCGGTTTCAGAACTGCAGGAACCCTTGGTTTCAGGTGCCAACGAGCGGTCTTCTCTTTCATCACGATGTTCGTATTTGTCCTCTGCTATTATCTTTACACCGCTTACAAACGGTTTACAGGAATCCGTATGATATTCCGACACACGGCCGTGTGGCATAATGTAGAAGAGCACTCCCGTTTCCTTTATTCAATCGCATTCTTGGTCGCCGGTATGTTATTCTTCTGCGGCATTCCGGCCTCCGGGCATCTGAGGGGCTTTCTTTCGACGCTGTCTCTGCTTATGTATCTAGGACTTTACGCGCTGCTTTACCTCCGGGCGATGACCGGAAGAACGTACATGCTGAACAGAGAGACGGAAAAAAGAATCAAGGATATAATTAAAGGCAACCTGAGGACATCATACGCCGATAAGGTCGATGAGGATAAGAAAATGAGCTACCTCTACAAGCGGATTGTGATGTACATGGAGGAGAAGAGGCCTTATCTGAACCAAGCGTTCGACATGTCGTGCCTCGCGGACCGGATGCTGACGAACAAACTATACCTTTCGAAGACGATAAACATTCTCTCCGGCCGTAATTTCAGACAATTCGTGAACTATTACAGGGTGCGTCGCGCCATGGAACTTTTCAAGGAGGATCCCCGGCTGAGAATCAATGAGGTTTCGGAAATGTCTGGATTCCGGACCGCCGTCTCATTCAACATGGCGTTCAAGGTGAACACTGGAAAAACTCCGACTGAATGGTTGCAGGACTGTGTGGCTGAACCGCAGGTCAAATGACCGTCAAATTTTCCATGACGCAGGTGGCGGTGCGACGATGTCCATCTCAACCTTTTTCACGGGATGGACAAACCTTACATCGTGGGAGTGGAGACATATTCCTCCATCTGGATTTGAACGTGGCGCGCCGTATTTAAGATCACCTTTGATGACGCAACCTATTCCCGCCAGCTGGCAGCGGATCTGATGATGCCTCCCTGTCAGCAGGCGTACCTCGACTAATGAATATCTCTCCGTGTCCTTCAGGTGGGTGTAGATCAGCTTGGCTAATTTAGCGCCAGGCGTATTCCCACCCCCTTTTGCGATGAAACTCTTGTTCATCTTCTCGTTGCGTACCAGCCAGTCATCCAACTCTGCGGACTCTTTCTCAGGAGCCTTGCAACACAGTGCCCAGTAGGTCTTGTGAATATTTCCGGCTCTGAACATCTCCGAGAGTCTTGAAAGGGCTTTGGATGTCTTTGCGAAGATTGTTACGCCACTGACAGGCCGGTCAAGGCGATGCGGGATTCCCACATACACCTTGCCAGGCTTGTCATCTCTCTGGGCTATGAAGGCTTTCAGCGTCTCGGCGAGACATTCGTCCCCGGTCTTGTCGGCCTGAATGATCTCTCCCACGTTCTTGTTGAAGACCAGTATGTGATTGTCCTCGTAGAGGATTCTGGATTCCAGATCCTTGAACTCCTCCTCCTCCAATCGTCTGTACTCCATCCTCTACTTGATCGGGACCAGCGCGAAACTCAAAGTTCCGCGGCAGCACAACTTGCCTCCGACTTCAAGTTTGGCTGAGCAGAAGAAAAGGTTGCCTCTTCTCTCATCCAATGTCGCGGTCACCTCGCATAGATCTCCCGGTCTGACAGGATTCTTGAATCGAACCTTGTCGAGCCCGGCGTAAAGTGTTATGTGTCCCGGAATCTCATCTTTGACTAGAATCGCGCAGCTTTGCGCCATGATTTCACACTGAATCACACCCGGGACAATGGGATTTCCCGGAAAATGGCCTCTTGTGAAAAACTCATCCTCCTTGATTCTGTACTGTGAATGAGCCACACCGTTTTCATCAATGTGGGCCTCCTCTATAAGGAGCATAGGCTCACGGTGCGGCAAGAACTGTTTGATTTCTTCCTTATTCATATCACTCTGAGGTTTATGGCTCTTTACCCGTTGTACTTTCTGAAGGCCACGCACGCGTCGTGTCCACCGAATCCGAAGGAGTCTGAAATTCCGAGGGTCAGGTTTGTCTTGACGGCCTTGTTAGGGGTGTAATCGAGGTCGCATTCAGGGTCCGGAGTGTCCAGATTGATTGTCGGAGGACAGATTCCGTCGCGGAGGGCGAGTATGGTGGCGATTGCTTCCGCCGCTCCTGCCGCACCGAACATATGCCCGGTCATAGACTTGATGGAGCTGATATGCGCCTTGTAGGCAAAATCTCCGAGCGCTATCTTGTAGGCTTTGGTCTCTGCCGCGTCGTTCAGCCTTGTTCCGGTTCCGTGGGCATTGATGTAGAGGTTGTCCTTTTCTTTGTCGAATCCAGCCTCCTCAAGGGCGATTTCTATGCATTTGGCCTGGGTAGTGCCGTCTGGCCTCGGGGCTGTCGAGTGGTAGGCGTCGCAGGTGTTGCCGTACCCGACCATCTCTCCGAGAATTCTCGCTCCACGGGCCTTGGCGTGCCCATATTCCTCAAGCACAAGCGCGGCGGAACCGTCGGCCATCACGAAACCGGCGCGGTTCGCATTGAATGGCAATGAGGCATACTTTGGATCGGTCGCTCTTGAAAGGGCCTTGGCGTTGGCGAATCCGACGATCCCGATAGGAATCGTGGCGTTCTCGCAGCCTCCTGTGATGATGGCGTCGGCGTAGCCGTCCCTGATAGCGCGGAAAGCCTCGCCCATCGCATTGGTTGACGTAGCGCAAGCGGTCACAATGTCAAGGCATGGACCCTCGGCGTGGTGCATTATCGCGATGTGTCCGGCGGCGATGTTGGAAATCATCGTAGGAATGAAAAGCGGAGAGATCCACTGGCCGGATGGATCCTCGATCATCTTGGAGATTTCTCTGTACTGGGTGGCGAATCCTCCAATTCCTGATCCGAAATAGACGCCAAGCCTAAAAGGATCGATGTTCTGGCCTTCGCCCTGCGAGGCAAGACCGGCCTGCTTCATGGCCTGAAAGGCTGCGGCCACTCCATACTGGGTGAAGAGATCCTGCTTCCTGATGAAAGGCTTGTCCATTCCATAGTCCTCAGCCTTGAAGTCCTTGATGATTCCGGCGATTCCGACCGGAAGGTTGTCGGTCGGGAAAGCCTTGATGGACTCGATTCCACACACACCGTTGCACAGATTGTCCCAGAACGTGTTTACGTCGTTTCCTACAGGGGAGATGACTCCCATTCCTGTGATTACTACTCTTTTATTCATGCTTTATCCTTTATAATCATTACGTTAAGCCAGAAGTCCCGGAGCCCCGGCGAGCAGTTTCTCCGCTCCGTCCATGAGGTCGTCGACAATTTCCTTCGCTGTCTCTTTCTTTTTGATCATGCCTGCAACCTCTCCGGCGAGGAAACTACCTCCGGCTAGGTCTCCGTCAAAGACGGCCTTGCGCATCGAGCCTGTGCCGAACTTCAGCACCTCCTCCTTAGGAACCGCAGGATCATATTCCATCTTGAAGAATTTCTTCGCGAACGGTGTTTTGAGGCTGCGGACGGCGTCTCCGAGAGACTTGCCTGTCACCATTGTGCTGACATCGGACGCGGCGATCAGCCTTGCCTTGTAGTTCTCATGAATATGACATTCGTCGGCGATGAGGAATCTCGTTCCCACCTGGACTCCTTTGGCTCCAAGCATGAACGCGGCGGCCACTCCTCTTCCGTCGAATATCCCGCCGGCGGCAAGGACAGGAATGTCAAGGGCGTCAACCACCTGCGGTACAAGCGCCATTGTATGAATATCCCCGATATGTCCTCCGGACTCCGCTCCCTCGGCCACAACGGCCGTCGCTCCGAGCTCCTGCATCTTGAGTGCATAGGCGACGGAAGCCACGACTGGGATCACCTTGATTCCAGCGGCTTTCCATTTCTCCATGTAGGCGGCGGGAGATCCCGCTCCTGTCGTCACAATCTTGACTCCCTCTTCGATGATCATGTCAGCAACCTCGCTGGCGTTCGGAGCCTGAAGCATAATGTTGACACCGAATGGTTTGTCCGTCAAGGTTTTGCATTTGCGGATTTCTTCTCTGACGGCTTCAGTACCGAAGTTTATGGATGAGATCAGTCCCAGTCCGCCGGCATTGGAGACTGCTGCGGCCAGTTTCGCGTCAGCGATCCAGGCCATTCCTCCTTGAAATATAGGACGCTCGATTCCGAGCAGGTCACAAATAATACTCTTTATCATATTACTGCAAATATACTAATTAATGTTCAGATTACCATTCCACTACGGCCGCTCCTGAAAGGAGACCGGCTCCAAAGGCACTAAAGACCAGAATATCGCCTTTTTTGAACATTCCCTTTCTGTTGCATTCGTCCAGAAGGATGGGGCATGACGCCGAAGATGAATTACCGTGGTCGGTGATGTTGACCGGGAACTTCTCCGCGGGCTGGCCCATGTACTTGATGATTGAGTCGATGATCCTTTGGTTGGCCTGGTGGATCATAAAGTAGGAGACCTCGCTCTTGTCGATCCCGACCTCGTCCAGAAGACCCTTCACGCCGTCTGTACATGCCTTGACCGCGAACTTGAAGACCTCGCGTCCTTTCATCTGCATCGGGACGCTCTCCTCTTCCTTTGTGATGTAGGGAGTCTCGTTCAGTGTTATTGTTTCCCAGATCTCGTCCTTGGACGGCTCTGAACCCAGTTTCGTTCCTTTGATGTTGTCGCCTTCAGACAGCACCACGGCTCCGGCTCCGTCGCCGAAAAGCACGCATGTGCTTCTGTCTTTCCAGGAGACCATCCTTGTCGGCTCTTCCACGCAGGCGATGACCGCGTTCCTGATCTTGCCGGCCTTGTAGTAAGCTTCGGCCATGTCCAACGCATAGACAAATCCTGGGCAGGCGCAGTTGATGTCGAACATTGGACACCTCAGCCCCAGTTTTTCCCCGATGATGCAGCTGACGCTTGGAGTGACATATTCGGAGACTACATTCGAGACTATGAAAAGATCGATGTCCTCAGCCTTCAGCCCTGACATCTCCAGAGCGTTGCGGACAGCTTCGGCTCCAAGGTCCTCCAGATTCTCATCCGAGATCACGTGTCTGGATTTTATTCCGGTACGAGGGTAGATCCACTCGTCGCTTGTGTCCAGAAATTCCGTCAGCATCTCGTTGGTCACGACCTTTTTCGGAAGCGCGCTTCCTGTACCGATGATTCTCATAAATTTACTATTTATTAGGTATTTTAGTCAACAAAAATATGAATATGCCCAAATCGCTCAAAAATTAAGTGGTGAATATGCTTGCGGTGTCGCCGTCTCCATATTTTTAGTGGTGATTTCGTCGGATTTGTGGTGAATCGACAGCTTCCGATAATTCCAAAAAGTGTTATATTTGCCATATAAAAAGAAGAAGGATGAGTTTTTTCAACAAGCCTCTGCCCGCTTATCTGCGCGGAAAGAACCAACTTATCTACACCGTGACGTTCACGGCGTTGTTCTCGATTGTTTTCCTTCTGGTAAGTCTTCCGTTCTCGCACAACAGTTGGATGGCGCTGGGCAATTCCCGATTCTTCGTCTTCACTGTGCTCTTCGCTCTGGGCTCCCTGTTGATTGTCATACTGAGCAAGTACATTATGTACAAGACCAGAAACAAGATCAGCATGAACTTTCTCGGCTACATTACTTGGTGTGTCTGTGAGGTTCTCGTGATCTGTCTGGCATATTCATTCATCACCGTTCCGATCACTGGAATAGGATGGGACCAGTTCCCGGCGACGCTGGGAAAGGCCCTTCTGTACGGGAACACTTCCTTGATAATTCCTTACATCCTTGCCGGGATGTACTATGCCATTCAGGACAAGAACCAGATTATCCGTTTGATGAACTACGGCAACGTGGTCTCGGACGAGGCGGTGCCGGTCTCCCGGCTGGAAAAGATCACACTTTTCGACAACAGTGGCGACCTGAAACTGTGCGTCAGCGCGTCCAATCTTTACTACATCGAGTCCGATGACAACTACATTGTCGTGTGGTACACCGACAGCAAGGGCGACTTGAAGCGCTACATGCTCCGCTGCCGACTAAAAACAGTGGAAGAGAGTTTCCGTGGCAGCAGTCTTGTGCGTTGCCATAGGAAGTATATTGTGAACATGGACAAAGTTAAAGTTCTTCGCAAGGAAAAAGACGGCTACGAACTAGATCTAGACAACGATTCGATAGCACCTATCCCAATCACGAAGACATATTCCGAAAACGTCCTGAGCCGTTTCAACAACAGTTCAGGACGCCGCATGCAGTGATATTCCCAATTATTCGCAGAGTTTGTTCAAGGCGAGTTCCACAAGGGCGCGCACCTGCGGTTTGTAGTCCGGGTTGCTGCTCTTGAGGTGTCGGTTGGCGATGGCGCAACAGATTGTTCCGGCCTCGTGACCGAGATGCCTTGCCATACCAGCGACCGCTGAACTTTCCATCTCGAAATTGGTGATCCGATATTCCCCGAACCGGAAAGACTCGAAGTCCTCAAGCATGTTCGGCATCGCCAGCCCTTGTCTCACCACTCTGCCCTGAGGTCCGTAAAAGCCTGAGGCTGAAATTGTCATACCTTTGACCGAGCAATCCTCGAATTTCTTTATCAACTTCTCGCTGGCTTTTACGAAATATGGTGACGGGAGATTCTTGTCCCAGTGCGTGTGTCGCTTGAAAGCCTCCTCCATCTCAAGATTGGAGACCTCGTCGCGGTTAGCATACCAATTCATCAGGCCATCGCAGCCAACGGAATAGTGGGAGAAGATCGCTGAACCGAGCGGAATGTCAGCTTGGATTGCACCGCATGTGCCGATTCGAAGGATTGTCAGGGTCCGGTGCTCTTTTTTAGGCTCGCGTGTGGCGAAATCCACATTGGCCAAAGCGTCCAACTCCGTCATCACGATGTCGATGTTGTCCGTGCCAATTCCAGTTGACAGCACAGTGATCCTCTTGCCGTTGTACTTTCCAGTAGTGGAGACGAACTCCCTTGATTGGTGACGGAACTCAAGGTCTGTGAGGAATCCGGCGACCATGTCAACTCTACCAGGATCCCCGACCAAAATGACGATGTCAGCCAGCTCTTCCGGTTTTAGATGGATGTGGAACGCCGAGCCGTCATCATTGATGATTAATTCAGATTCTGCTATTCTCATAATATGAATTTTAATGTTTAGTAACCTTGAAAAATAACCAGCATCATCTTATTAAGGAATCTTAGGTGACTTTTTATGTCACTTGTTTTGCCAAATATAAGAATATTCAACGGAATTAACTATTTTTGTAAAATATGTGGCAAAGACTTCAAACTTTATACCTGTGCATAGCGACAGGTTTAGTAGTGGCGCTTTTCTTTAGCGTCAAGGCATTTACTTTGGGTCCCGGTGGGATTCATGCGGTGGAATTGACCTACATTAAGTACACTCCTTATCTTATTCTGCTGATTTTAATTACTTTACTTCAATTGTTAGCAGTCTTTACGTTTAACGCCCGTGTCTTTCAGATGCGTACTGCTGTCCTTTCCGCCATCCTTATGACCGCACTTCAAGTTTGGATCGGAGTGGATTATTTCACGGCAGACAATGAGTGGATATTCAGGTTTACTGCGGTCTTCCCGCTTGTTGCCGCGATTTTGAATTTTATTGCTGCGAGGTATATCCTTAGGGATCAGCTACTTGTGGAAAGTGTTTCCCATCTCCGTTCCCGGAAGAAGAATCATAAGATATAATCTGTCTTGTCACGATCACGGCACTGGATCATACCCGCTGCCACCCCACGGGTTGCAGCGAAGGATTCGCCAAACGGTCAGGAAAAATCCTTTAATCGGTCCCCATTTCTTGAACGCTTCAATGGCGTAGGTCGAGCATGAAGGCTCGAAACGGCATGTTTTGGGAATGTATGGTCCTATGCAGGTGCGGTAGAACCAGATTAAAGCCAAAAAAGGTGCGATGCAAACCTTCCTAACCTGTTGTCTCCATAGAGGAATATTCCCACTAGGCTTCATGTTCCGCTATTTTTTGAAGAACCGAGGCGATCTGCTCTCTCACGCTGGCATATTCCAAGACATTTTTCGTATTGTAAAGGAAAAGTATAGAATATCCTTTCGGAGGAAGGATGCCTTTTTGAGTTCTGTATGCTTCTCTAAGCCTTCGTTTGAGGAGATTGCGTTTGACAGCTCTTTTGAATAGGCGCTTTGGAACTGAGACTATGATGCTGTTAGGTTGTTGCAAAGATTCAAACCTATTATCATTCGAATCCACGGTCTCGTCAAAAGGATTCTTTACAAAACAGTATTTGAGGCCGGACGTGAAGCCCCAGCGGCCCTTTGACATCAGAGCCGAAATCTTCGACTTCCCATGAAGCCGCTCGGATTTCGGTAGGGTGAACATCCTGCTACTTGTGGGCTTCGAGGTAAAGTTCTATCGCCTTGGCCACAGAAGGTGCCTCAGCCGTAGGTGCATGGATCTCAATCTTGAGGCCGGCCTCCTCCATGGCCTTCACGATGGATTTGCCGTAGGCCACAAACTTGATGTCACCCTGCTGGAACTCCGGAAAATTCTCGTAGAGAGACTTGATGTCGTAAGGATTGTATAAGACGATCATATCGTAATCCGGAAGATTCAGATCTTTAAGATCCTGCGGCACGGACTTGACGAACACAGCAGTCTTGTAATCAAGCTTCTGAGCCTCCATAAGGTTTGTCAGAGGAGAACTGTTGGAGGAATCGGACTGGGTCACTAGGAATTTCTCTCCCTTGTGCTTTGTGCCGATCTGCTCGATGATGGAGTCAGGCGTGCCGTTGCCGAAGAATATCTTGCGTTTGCGGTAGACAATGTGCTTTTGAAGGTACATGGCGACCGCCTCGGTGGTGCAGAAATACTTCATCGTCTCCGGAACTTTTACCCTCAGCTCTTCGCACAGGCCATAGAACGCGTCAATAGTATGGCGGGACGAGAAAATGATTGCGGTATAATCCAGGATGTTAATTCTCTGTGCCCGAAACTCCCTTGATGAGAGGGGTTCGATGAGAAAGAACTGCTTGAATGTGATGTCAACGCCGTATTTCTCTTTCAGAGCAACGTATGGAGCGTCGTTTAGAGGCGCGCGCTGTGAGATCAAAATCTTCTTTATTGCCATATTCTTGTTTTCTAATTCGGCCTCCGGTGATGCTACAGCAACTTGGCAGAAAGCACCAAAACGGTGGTCGGAAGTAATTCAAGGCCGCAAAGATACAAAAATGTTGTGAAAGGATTGCAAGATGATGCGAAAATCTGTCCACGCCGGAAGATGTAGAAGACGTAGGCGAGCAATGTTAGATGAAGCAATGCGATGCGTGTAAATTCCTTGTTGTCAAATATGTTTAAGATCGCGCCAGTGGGGAACAAGATTATGAATAGTATAATAATGAAACTGATAAAAGACCTGTTTGCGGCAATGAAGGTCTTCGTCCTATAGAGACCCATTTCCAGTTGCCAATTCAGGAATGTCCTTAAGATGATATAGGTCAGCATGCAGGCAACAAGCACCGGGAGCTGGAGTCCACGCGGCAGTGAATCTAAGAAATCGGGGTGGTAGAGGTCGTGGGAATATGCCACCATACATAGTGGCACGAAAAGGATGATCGCCACCAGATTCCGGCTGCCGCTTAATTGAAGGCTGTCCTCCAATTCAACGTTTCCTTTCCATCTGAGGATGCAGTCCCCAAGAGATGGCAGAATCTTGAAGAAACTTCTGACACTCAGCAGGAATATGAATGTGAATATGACCGCGAGGCCACAGAAAACCGGATCGTCAAACATGCCAGTTAATTGCCCCTTTTAGCTTTGTAACCCATAATCCTAAGAAGTTCAGTGACTTTGTCCCGCAGGTCTCCCTGGATTGTGATTTCTCCGTCTTTTGCTGAGCCGCCAACTCCACATTTTACTTTCAGGGTTTTGCCAAGGGCTGCAAGGTCTTCCTGTGTACCCACGAATCCGCTTACAAGCGTCACTTGCTTACCTCCTCGATTCCGTCTGTCTATCGTGACCGTCAGCCGTTGTTTTGACGGTTCAAGTGTCTCCACCACCTCAGTAATTTCTTCTTTGGCGTAATTGAAATTCGGATCTGTGGAATAGACAACACCGAGCCGCTGCTTCCAGTCATTATCGTTTTTCATGATGTTCCTTAGTCATATTTTTGCAAAGATAGCGAATCCTTTTGTATCTTTGTCTGATTATCGGCTTGTTTTGCCGAAACTGGAACTTAAGATTGAATATGGACACTAAGAAATTCAAACTGTGGAACAAGGTGACAGCGTTGGCGGTTCTGGCCATCTCTGCATTTACCTATCTCTCCACTATTGAGCCGACCGCTTCCTTCTGGGATTGCGGAGAGTTCATCGCATCATCGTACAAGCTTGAGGTCGGCCACCCGCCGGGAAACCCGGTCTTCCAGCTCATTGCAAGGTTTTTCACGATGTTCACCGGTCCGGACAAAGCTGCTGTGATGGTAAACTCGATGAGTGCGATTTGCTCAGCGCTCACCATATTCTTCCTTTACCTTACAATCGTTTTCCTTGTCAGAAGGGTGATTGTGCCCAAGCGTGATGGGGAAGGAGGATCCGGGGAATATTCCCTTGGCCAAGCCATTGCCATCTACGGAAGCGGTGCAGTCGGAGCTCTTGCGTATTGCTTCTCGGACACATTCTGGTTCTCGGCTGTCGAGGGCGAGGTCTATGCCATGTCGTCCTTGTTTACGGCCATGGTCGTCTGGGCGATGACAAAGTGGTACGAGGAGACCGACCGCAGGTACTCCAGCCGCTGGATTGTGCTGATTTCGTTCCTGATGGGACTTTCCATCGGAGTCCACCTGCTTAACCTGCTGGCGATCCCGATGCTTGTTTATATGTACTACTTCAAGATGAGGGAGGACAGGGCATATTCATTTTGGGAATATGTCAAGATCATGGCCATCTCTGTGGTGATTCTTGGATTCATCCTCTTCTTCATTGTGCCTTACATTCCGAAGATAGCGGCCTATTTCGACCTGTTCTTCGTGAACACACTGGGGCTTCCGTACAACTCCGGGGCCGCCTTCTTCATCGTGGCTCTCCTTGCAGCCTGCTTCTGGGGCCTTTTCAAGACCCTCAAGACGGAGAAGGTGTTCTGGAACACGGCCCTGCTTTGCTTTACCACAATCGTGATAGGCTTCTCCGTGTTCAGCATCGTGATCATCCGCTCCTGCGCCAAGACTCCGACCAACGAGTACCAGCCGGACAACGCCTTCACCCTTGTCCGTTATCTTTCCCGTGAGCAGTACGGCTCTGTGCCACTTCTTTATGGTCAGTATTACGGCTCTCCGTACGAACTTGATCAAAGCACCTATTGGGCTCCGTTGGATGGCAAGTACAAGAAGGTTCCCAGTCCGGTTGATGTTAAATATGACCGTGCAGGAAAGATGTTGTTCCCAAGAATGCACAGCAGTGCCGATGAGAGGCACATAAAGTTCTACGAGTCCTACACCGAAGGCAAGGGAACACCGGTTCCGGGGTCTCAGTACAAGAAACCTACACAAGGTGCCAACTTGTCGTTCTTCTTTGACTTCCAGCTCGGTTGGATGTACTGGAGGTACTTTATGTGGAACTTTGTTGGACGCCAGAACGAAATCCACACTCCGGTAGCCGACCTGTTCACAGGCAACTGGGAGAGCGGAATCCCGTTCATAGACAAAATTCATCTTGGAGACCAAAGCAATGCTCCACAGTGGCTTCAGGACAATCCCGGCAAGAACCACTACTTCTTCCTGCCGCTTCTTCTGGGTCTCATAGGATTGTGTTTCCAGTTTGACAAGGACCGAAGAGGATGTTGGCTGACATTCTTGTTGTTCTTCATGACCGGAATCGCCATCGTGCTCTACTTGAACCAGTCTCCGTACCAAGTGCGAGAGAGGGACTATGCCTATGCGGGGTCGTTCTACGCATTCGCTATCTGGATCGGGTTCGCTGTCGCGGCGATATATTCTTGGATTGCTTCCGCCCTGAAGGAGAAGCACACGGTAGCAGTTGCCACCGTGGCTTCCGTTGTCTGTCTTTTCGTGCCCGCGCTGATGGCGGAGGAGAACTGGGATGACCACGACAGAAGCAACCGCTACACTGCCGTCGAGGTTGCGAAAAACTATCTTAATTCAGTGGGCGAGAATGGATTGCTAATAACTCACGGTGACAATGACACTTTCCCTCTTTGGTACGCCCAGGAGGTCCAAGGCTTCAGAAATGATGTGAGAATATGCAATACCTCCCTTCTAGGGACTGACTGGTACATTGACCAGATGAGGTATGCCATCAACAACTCCGCGCCTCTGAATCTCTCGATCGGGCAGGAACAGTACCTTTACGGAACCAACGAGTGGATTCCTATTGAGGACAAGCGTGACCAGGCTCTTCTGCTTTCAGACTGCATCACCGTATTCAAGCATCCGGATGCTAAATTGATGTATCAGGACGGGCGTAAGTTGGATTATTGGGTTTCCAGAAAGATGATCATTCCAGTCAACAAGGAGAACTGTCTGAAGAGTGGAATAGTGAGCGAGAAATTCGCTGACCGGATTCCGGACTCCATCGTCATCGAGATCCCGAAGAGCAAGAACTACCTCAGCAAGCCTGAACTCTTCCTGCTCGATTTCCTCTCCACCTATCAGTGGGACAGGCCATTGAATGTCCTCAATCAAGGCGGAGATCTGAACATAGGCCTCCGTGATTACCTTATGTATGAAGGTTTCTCGTGCAAGTTCGTCCCTATCAAGAATAAGGTCCAATCATTGGATGTCGGACTTGTCGACACTGACGAGCTTTATGACAAGATTGTGAACAAGTCTTGTTTTGATGCTGTGTCGCGTGAGGATTATTTTGTTGACTATCAGAACACTTACACCTTCCTTGGCGTGATGTCCCTAAGGAATCTTTTTGCTTCCGCAGCGAATGCCTTCATCGCGGCGGGAGAAAAAGACCGGGCCGAGGAGATGCTGGACAAGTGCCAGTGGGTTCTCAAGCCTAAGGAGTACCCTTACGACAACTCGATTCTCGGCTGGGGCTCCAACGCGCTGTTCCCGATCGAGATGGTCAAGGACTACTACGCTCTCGGGAAACCCGAAAAAGCACAGGCCTTGGCTCGTGAACTGAACAAGGAACTGCTGGAGTCCATCCGCTTTTATCTCGACTTCTATTCGATCTGCAAGAACGATTTTGAGTACAACTGCAATCTGATTTACTATATGGCCAACGATGTCATCCGTGCTGCCGGAGACAAAGAGTTCGCTGATGAGATCTCAAACTCTCTGTCAGATTATCTGTCAGCTATGCAGTAGGGTAGTTGCTTTGGATTACCGGCCTAAACTGGATAAATAAACGGTGCGGTCCCGTTCCTCTTTGTGGGAAAGGTGGCCGCACCGTTGGGATTGCAATCACAGTTTTTTCTTTTTTTGACGAAAGCAAGTTGGCTAAGTTGTTAGGTTGAAGAGTCCATTATACTAGTGCCTTTACCTGCTCAGCGTTGAGCGGGAGCAGTTCGGTGATTGGTTTGTACTCGTACTGGTCGAAGTCGTTGATCTGGGCGAAGCCTCCGGACTTGTCGCAGCGGTAGTAGATGTACATCAGAAGTCCGCCCGGGGCCTCAGGAACAACTTTGTCTGACTTGCCTTCAAGGAAAGACACCAGCTCCTCTTTCTTGGTCTTAGGGTAACTCGCGGTCTTGCGCTTGAACGAGCCTTCTTTGCCCTCAATCACATACGATGACTTCATAGCGAGGAACAGGATCACGGCGAACGCTATGAGAGTGCATCCGAGGATGAACATTGAGTCTGAGCAGAAGAGCAGGGCTACCCCAGCAGCGAGAAATACGAGTGTCACGATGATGTCCTTCGCGGACCTAACTTTTTTGATATTTACGGTTTCCATTTGTTTTCTGATTTAATTGTCAGTGATGCTTTCCAAGGGAATACAATGCTCCTTGGAAAATGTTGTTGTGTAAAAAAAATATGATTGCATCACCTCGTTATGGTAATACATTATTTGTCGCCCTTATAGGGGAGCGACGCCCTATTTTGATTTGCAGGCCTGATGTGGCCTTGAAAGAAACCGACCGCTAAAGACGCAGCTTCCGCAGCGAGGGCAGGGAATGTCTTTGCACGTTGATGTGGCGGAATGCCTTGAACTCCAGAACTTTGAAGTCAAGCTCTGTCTTGCGTGCGCTCCTGCACTGACTGCCGGAAGCTCCGGTGACTGTGCGGATTGATGTCTGCCCTTCGGCCGTCGGGCTTGTCAGGCAGGCTGTGTTGAACTTTATGAAAGAATGTTCAGATTGGTTCGGGTCGGTAAGACTGTCAGAGGATGTATGGACAGTTGTTTCGGAGTCAGATCCGGCGAATAAATTGATCCGCAGCCCCTCGCAGAAGAAAGCGAGAGCCACAAGGACAACGGAAACGATGCAGAACCTGACAAATGACTTCATCGCCTCTACCTTCTAAGTCTTACGAATATGCTAAGAGGCAGATTCTTCCCGAACCTGTCCCTGAGAACCAGTTCCCCGGATTCCAGAGCGGTATCTGGAGCAAGCCCGAATGCCTGACGGACGACCGTCTCGCCGAGAATGGCGGAGAATCCGTTGGAGTAAAGATTAAGGACAAGGAAACTGTTCTGTGGGGCGAGAATCTTCCCGACTGTCTTCATCATGTCGAAAAGGCACTCGTCCAGTTTCCATTTCTCACCATCCGGCCCGTGACCGTAAGCCGGAGGATCAAGGATGATGCCTTGGTAGAGATTGCCACGTTTGGCCTCCCGTCCAGCGAACTTCATGGCATCTTCGACAACCCAACGGATGTCTTGGAGACCACTTCTGTCCTGATTGCCATGAGCCCAAGTGACAACCTGACGGACCGAGTCAAGATGTGTGACATCAGCTCCTGCACATTTGGCGGCAAGTGAGGCTGCTCCAGTGTAGGCGAACAGATTCAGAACTTTGGGACGGGCGCCAGTCTTCGCGGCGATGTCCGAGGCCTGCCTGAATATGTAGTCCCAGTTCGCGGCCTGTTCCGGGAAGACTCCCACATGCTTGAAAGACGTGAGACCCAGCCTGAGACTGAACCTTGGCCCGCCGTCGTAGCGAATCCACCACTGGTCTGGCATATTCCTGAGCCTTTCCCATGTTCCGCTGTCCTCTTTCCCGGCCTTGCCGAATCCGGCGCCAGGAGAGAAGCGGGTGTGGGCGAGCCTATTCCATTCAGCGTCAGTCATGCTCTTGTCCCACAGGGCCTTCGGCTCAGGGCGGGCAAGAACATATTCACCGAACCTTTCGAGCTTCTCGCCCCTTCCGGAGTCAAGAAGTTCGTAGTCCTTCCAAGATTGTGGATTAAACTCGATCGTCATAGCATACAAAGATAGGAAAAGAAAGCCTGTTTTATTCAAATACGGACGGATTTAATCGTTATAGTCTTATAGACTGATGCCCAATCCGCTGAATTTTACTATATTTGCGTCTTGAATTACGCTAACAATTTTAAACAATACCATTATGCAACAGCACATTGACACCTACGATTTCAAAGGTAAGAAGGCTATTGTCAGAGTGGATTTCAACGTTCCGCTCGATGAGAATTTCAACATCACAGACGACACCCGCATCCGCGCGGCTCTCCCTACACTCAAGAAAGTGCTCTCAGAAGGAGGCTCCCTCATCCTGATGTCCCATCTCGGACGTCCTAAAGGAGTGGATCCTAAGTTCTCTCTCAAGCACATCGTTGCCCACGTCTCAGAATGCCTTGGTGTTCCTGTACAGTTCGCTGACGACTGCATGAAGGCTGACGCGCAGGCCGCCGCCCTAAAGCCGGGCGATGTCCTGATGCTTGAGAACCTTCGTTTCTACGCTGAAGAGGAAGGCAAGCCTAGGGGACTTGCGGACGATGCGACTGATGAGGAAAAAGCTGCGGCCAAGAAGGCCGTCAAAGAAAGCCAGAAGGCTTTCGTGAAGAAGCTTGCCTCCTATGCTGACTGCTACATCAACGATGCTTTCGGAACCGCCCACAGGGCGCACGCCTCAACGGCTCTGATCGCTGCCTATTTCCCTAACGACAAGATGTTCGGTTACCTGATGGAGAAGGAGATCAAGGCGATTGATTATGTTCTGAAGAACGCCAAGCATCCTTTCACCGCCATCATCGGTGGCTCAAAGGTTTCCAGCAAGCTCGGAGTTATCAAGAACCTCCTTGACAAGGTTGACAACCTTATCATCGGCGGTGGCATGGGCTACACCTTCATCAAGGCCCAGGGCGGTCACATCGGAAAGTCTCTCCACGAGGACGAGCTTATGCCTGATGCGCTTGAGATCATGAAGGAGGCCAAGGAGAAGGGCGTGAACCTTTCGCTTTCAGTCGCCACGGTCTCAGGTCAGGAGTTCAGCAACGACACCCCTCGCAAGACATTCGACATATTCAACATTCCTGATGATTGGGAGGGTATGGACGCTTCCGATGCTTCCCTTGAGAATTGGAAGAAGATCATCCTCGCTTCCAAGACCATCCTTTGGAACGGTCCTGTCGGAGTGTTTGAGCTTCCTAACTTCGCTCACGGTACAGAGAAGATCGCTGAGTTCGTGGCTGAGGCTACCCAGAACGGAGCCTACTCCCTCGTCGGTGGCGGAGATTCCGTCGCTGCTGTCACAAAGCTCGGATTCGCCGACAAGGTAAGCTATGTGTCCACCGGTGGCGGAGCCATGCTTGAGGCCATCGAGGGCAAGGAACTGCCGGGCATAGCCGCTATCCGTGACTAGTCACTCGGATTATCCGAAAAATACGCTATCTTTGTACGGTAAGTGATTTTTATTATGGATTACCTGTTCGTACATTGGAACATGAATCCGGAGATATTCAGGATTGGCTCTTTCGCCGTCAGGTGGTATGGTCTCCTGTTTGTCTCCGGGTTCGTTCTTGGTTACTGGATGTTCACGAAGTTCTTCAAGAGGGAGAAAGTCAATGAAGCCCTACTTGATCCTCTTCTCTACACCTTGCTGATCGGGACTTTGGTGGGGGCTCGTCTTGGACATTGCATTTTCTACCAGCCGGACTATTATTTCGGCTCATGGAAGGGATTCCTTGAGATCTTCGCTGTGTGGCACGGAGGGCTTGCCAGTCATGGAGGGGCACTGATGCTGCTCCTGTGCATGTGGTGGTTCGCTAACAAGTACGGCAGGAAGAATCATATTGATTTTCTGTGGATTTTGGATCGTCTGGCGATAGCCGTGGCGTTCGCGGCAACGTTTATCAGACTTGGAAACCTGTGTAACTCTGAGATATACGGTGACGTGACCAATCTTCCTTGGGGATTCATCTTCGAGCGCAGGGGAGAGACCGAGCCGAAGCATCCGACCCAGATCTACGAGGCGCTCAGCTACCTTGTCCTGGGAATAGGGTTACTCTGGCTTTATGTCAAGAAGCTGGACAAGATGTACAGAGGCTCCTTCATAGGAATATTCTTCATCGTCTGCTTCGGAATGCGCTTCCTTATTGAGTTTATCAAGGAGCCGCAAGTCGATTTCGAGAACTCAATGGCTTTGGACATGGGACAGCTGTTGAGTATTCCGTTTGTGCTGCTCGGCATCGGACTCCTTATATATTCTTATAAGAAGAAGATTCCCGCGGCAGCGGTTATTCCTGACACCAAGCCGCAAAAGGCGGCGCCTACCCACTATGCCAAGGGTATCAACGGATAGTTTATGGTAAAAGCGATATTTTTTGACATCGATGGCACTCTGGTGAGTTTCAAGACTCACCGGATGTCCGATAATCTTAAGGAGAAACTTCACGAGCTTCAGGCCAAGGGCGTGAAGCTTTTCATTTCCAGCGGTCGTGCCAGGCTTGTGATGAACAATCTGGGCGGCTTTCCGTTCGATGGCTATGTGGAGATGAATGGGGCAAAGACCACGCTCGGAGAAGAAGTGATTGACAGTCACCCTATGCATAAGGAAACCTCGTTGCAGATCGCGGAGATCGCGGAGGCTCACAATGTCTCCTGCTGGGTGTTTGCTGACACAGTGGCTGGAATTAACCATGCAAGTCCGCACGCCATTGAGGTGGAGAATATGCTGAATCTGCACCCGTCCGGCTTTTTGGATCTTCGCAAGGTTGCCAAAGAGCAGCATGTCTATGAGTACACAATATTCTTTGACGAGGGACAGGAGAAACGTCTGCTCCGCCCTGTCCTTAAGGATGTGACATACTCAAGGTGGCATCCGTATTTCATCGATGTCGTGCCGGAGGGGCTGTCCAAATCCTATGGCGCTTCCAAGATTCTTGAGCGCATCGGAGTGAAGAGGGAGGAGTGTATGGCGTTCGGTGACGGAGGCAACGACATTCCAATCATTGAATATGCAGGGATAGGAGTCGCGATGGGCAATGCCACAGATGATGTCAAAGCTGCCGCCGACTATGTCACAGACACGGTTGACGAGGATGGAATCGTCACGGCGCTTGAACATTTTGGCGTGATATAGGAAACTGGGAAATTTTTTCAGTTTTCTAGTGCATCGTTTTATTTGTTTGTGAATAAGGACGATGCGCTTTTTTGTTTTATATCTTTGGGGGAAGGATATTGTTGTTTCCTCTTGGAAATTCAGAATGTTTGCACAACATTTGCAGAATAATTTCCCCGTTTGACAACGATTATGGCTGGATTGACAAAGGAAATAATAATGAGGACCGCGGACTCCCTTTTTTCTGAAGAAGGGATCCGCGAGGTGTCCATAGACGACATCTGCCGTAAACTGGGCATCTCAAAGAAGACGTTCTATCAGTACTATGCCCAGAAGGAAGATCTTGTCGCGGATGTGGTGGCCAATAATGTCAGGAAGAAGAAGGATGAGTTTGACAGAATTGTGGAGGGCAAGAACATAGTCCAGATCCTCAAGGCTCTGTTTTCCATGGTGAACAGAAAGAAGACTATGGTGAAGGACAAAAGAATGGTGAAGGACATCATGAAGTATTATCCGGAGACATTCACCAAGCACGCCGAGGAGCGGGGCAAGGCCATGCACCGCTTCTTTGTGGATCGTTTCCGTGAAGGCATGGAGCAGGGGCTGGTAAGGTCTGATATGGATGTCGATGGTGTTCAGCTTCTGATCTGCATCATGCACGAGGGTATGATCGACTACCTTGATGGAAGCGGTCATGTCGAGGGAGTCAAGGTCTCCTTCAAGTCGCTTGCAGCGGCTTTCGAGGACATAGTCACAAGGACTCTTCTCACCCCGAAGGGTTTTGAGGAATATTCATCATTGACAAATAATAAAAACAGTTAGTATAAGTATGAAAAACAGATTGAAGAATTTAATTCTTGTCGTGGCTGCTTTGCCGCTGGCACTGTCCGCACAGGCTCAGTACCGGAATGACACGATTCCAAAGGAGTCTCCCAAGGACACGGCCAAAGTCGTTCTGACATTGAATGATGCATTGCAGATCGCCTTGAGCGAGAATGTCGCGGTAAAAGTTGCGGACAAGGAAATCCAGCGTACTGAATATGCCAAAAAAGGCACATACGCTTCTCTTTTTCCTCAGATCAACGCCTCTGGTGCTTACCAAAGGACCATCAAGAAGCAGATGATGTACATGGATTCAGACAGTGGCTCAGGTGGCGGTTCGAGCATGTTCAGCTCTCTTCTGCCATATTTCACGAGGATCAACGAACTTTCTGAAAATGCCGGAATGGAACCTGTGAAGACTGAATCCGGAGAGAGCAGTTCCAGCAGCGGTGGTTTTGCCGTAGGCCGTTGGAACACTTACAATTATGGAGTGTCCGCATCACTGCCTATCGTCAACGCCCAGCTTTGGGAGAGTCTGAAGATATCAGGCCAAAGCGTTGACCTGGCCGTAGAGAAGGCTCGGTCTTCGAGACTGGATATGGTCACACAAGTTAAGCAGGCCTACTACGCTGTTCTGCTTGCCAAGGAAGCGTTTAAGGTGTATAAGGATGTGTATGAGAACGCTGTTGAGAATTTCAGCCAGACCGAGAAACGCTTCAACGCCCAGAAGGCTTCGGAACTCGAATATACAAGGGCCAAATCAACCGTGGCCGCCGCCGTCCCGAATGTCTATAATGCGGAAAGCTCGGTGATACTCGCGCTCTGGCAGCTTAAAGCCGTGATGGGTGTGGAGTTGGAGAGGAATATAGATGTGTCCGGCACCCTTGAGGACTTCTCCAAGGAGATGTTCCGGGATCTTAACGAACATAGTGAGCCATCCCTTGAGTACAACACGACAATGCGTCAGTTGGAAATCCAGGCCGAGCAGCTGGCCACGACCGTGCGCATGCAGAAGGCCGCTTACCTTCCTACTCTTTCGGCTAACTTCTCATACAGTATGATCGCGATGACCAATGACTTCAAGTTCAGCGAGTATCAGTGGTCTCCGTATTCCTATGTCGGTGTGAGCCTTTCAATTCCGATTTTCTCCGGTGGAAAGCGCCATAATGATGTGCGTCAGGCCAAGGTTCAGGCCACGCAGCTCGATCTTCAGAGGATCGAGACCGAAAGGCAGCTCAAGATATCCATCCGTCAGTACCTTAATACGATGGAGACAAACATGAACAGTTTCAACTCCGCCACCGAGGCTGTCGCTCTTGCCCAGAAGGCCTACGACATCGCTGCCAAGTCCTACAAGGTCGGAAAGAGTACGATCACGGAACTGAACGACGCGCAACTTACCTTGACCCAGGCAAGTCTGTCCCAGTCACAGGCGGTCTATAACTTCGTTGTTGCCAAATCGAATCTTGAGAAGACCCTTGGCTATGATTTCATAGATGACAAAGGAAATGTCGATCTGGAAAATATGTAAATAATAATAAAGACAGAAATATGAACAAGATTATCAGAACAATGGCTTTCGTCTCAGCCACCGCGCTTCTCGCCTCTTGCGGAAACGGCAAGAAAGCCGACAACACATCCGCTGCCCAGAATGTTGAGGAAAGGGCGACTTTGATCGCGACCGCCACAGCGGTGAGACAGGAAGTCCCTCAGACGGAAGTATATTCAACATCCGTGGAGGCTTTTGCCGTGAACAACATAGCCCCGCAGACAGGGGGAAGGATTGAGGTCATCAAGGTGGATGTGGGCAGTTTTGTGAACAAGAATCAGTTGCTGGCCGAGATGGACGCGTCACAGCTAGACCAGGCTAGGCTCAAATTGGCGAACGATTCCACAGAACTCAGCCGTCTCAGAAGCCTTTATGAAGAAGGCGGAGTGTCGAAGTCAGATTTCGACGCGGCGGAGATGGCTTGGAAGGTTAGCCGCAGATCCTACAATAACTTGTTGGAGAACACCTTGCTCAGGTCCCCTATCAGCGGTGTGGTCACGGCAAGGAACTACGACCAGGGCGACCTCTATTCAGGCCAACCTATTTTTGTCGTACAGCAGATCACACCTGTGAAGCTTCTGGTGGGGATCTCCGAGTCCGACTACACGAAGGTCAAGAAAGGTGACGAGGTGGAGATCACGGCGGATGCGATTCCTGAAAGGGTTTTCAAGGGGAAGATCAACAAAATCTATCCTACAATTGACCCGGCTTCCCACACATTCACCACAGAGGTTCTCGTTGGCAATGCGGACAGGACTCTCAGGCCTGGAATGTTCGCCAGAGTCAAGGTTGAGTTCGGCGTGAACAACAGCATCGTTGTTCCTGACGAGGCAGTCGTGAAGATGCAGGGTTCAGGCCAGAGAAGCGTCTATGTCGTAGGCGCCGACAACACTGTCAACAGCGTCATCGTCAAGATCGGCCGCCATTTTGACAGGTATTATGAGATTCTGGATGGCCTGAACGAGGGTGACATTGTAGCCACCAAGGGTAGCTCAAGCCTTAAGGACGGAGCTAAGGTCGAGATCTCAAAGAGCAACTAAAGAGTTTAAACTATGAGTATTTACAGATCCGCGGTGAAGAATCCCGTCACAACGGCATTGATATTCCTTGCCTTTGCGATTTTCGGAGTCTTTTCACTGATGAACACATCTTTGGCGAATTTCCCCGATTTCGATGCAAACGTTGTTCTTGTGATGTCGTCATATCCGGGGGCGAGCGCTTCCGACATAGAGAACAATCTGACAAAGGTGCTTGAGAACACTTTGAACAGTGTGGAAGATCTCAAGGACATCACTTCCAGATCCAAGGAAAACACCTCTATCGTTGTCCTTGAGTTTGAGTACGGTACCGACATTGACGAGGCCTGCAACAACATCCGGGACAAACTGGATCTCGTCAACTCATCCCTGCCTGACGGAGCGACCGTTCCAGTGCTCTTCAAATTCGGTATGGATGACATGCCTGTAATGATCCTTTCGGCAAAGGCCGACAAGAGTCTGATGGGGCTTGACAAGATCCTGGACGACAAGCTTGTCACCCCTTTGGGACGTGTGAAAGGCGTTGGTACGGTCAGTGTCTCTGGAGCTCCGGAAAGGGAAATCCACGTTTATTGCGATCCTAACAAATTGGAAGCCTATGGTTTGAGTGTTTCGGGAATATCACAGACCATAGCATCTGAGAACCGCAACGTGCCTTCAGGAAGCATCGACATCGGGGCCGAGTCGTTCACACTCCGTGTGGAGAAGGAATTCAAGGATCCTTCCGAGCTTCTCGACATCGTGGTCAGCACGAAAGATGGCCAGACTGTCTATCTGAGGGATGTGGCCACCGTCATTGACGGTCTTGAGGAAAAGTCGCAGGAGTCTTACACTAATGGAGAGAGAGCCGCGATGATCGCCATACAGAAGCAGTCCGGAGCCAACACTGTCAATGTGATCAAGAGTGTTAAGCAGAAGCTCAAGGCCATCGAGCCGACCTTGCCTTCCGATGTGAAGATATCTACTGTAGTGGATGGTTCAACGAACATTCTGAACACCCTCGATTCCCTGAAGGAGACCATATTCATCACCCTTTTGGTTGTCATGCTCGTGGTCTATATATTCCTTGGACGTTGGAGGGCGACATTCATCATCGTGCTCTCGATTCCTATAGCCCTGCTGGGGTCATTGATCTACCTGTTCGCCACCGGCAACACATTGAACATCATCTCGATGTCGGCCTTGTCAATCGCGATCGGAATGGTGGTGGATGACTCCATAGTCGTGCTGGAGAACGTCTCGACCCATTTGGAGCGAGGTGAGAAACCTACTGAGGCCGCCGTGCACGGAACCTCCGAGGTAGGTATCTCGGTTGTCGCCTCAACCTTGACTATGCTTTGCGTGTTCCTGCCTCTTACGATGATCACCGGAATGGCCGGAATCATGTTCAAGCAGCTTGGATGGATTGTCAGCATCATCATGATCATCTCCACGGCGGCCGCGTTGACCCTTGTGCCGATGCTATGCTCCAGAATCCTCAGCAACAAGCCTAAGAACGGGAAACTTCACAGGGCTATCTTCGACAATGTCGAGAAGTTCCTGAACACTATATCCGATGGCTACGCCAAGATCATCGGTTGGGCTATGAGCCACAGAAAAACCGTCATATTCAGTGCGCTTGCCATATTCATATCCGTCCTTGTCCTTCTTGCTCCGGGGCTGAAGAGCGAGTACTTCCCTCATTCCGATGAAGGCCGTCTTACGGTCTCGATAGAACTTCCAGTGGGTACCGAACAGACTGTGACCGCTGAATTCGCCAAGAACTTCGCCGCAAGACTCCGGTCTGAGGTTCCTGAAATCCAGGTGCTCCAGTACCGTTATGGCCAGGCCAGCTCTGACAATGTCTATGGCAGCATCCAATCCAATGGATCGTACATCATCTCGATGAACATCAACCTTGGCTCGATGGAAGACCGTGAACGCTCGTCCACAGAAATCGCCGATATCATCCGTAAGGATCTGAGGGAATATCCTGAGGTCAAGAAAGGTACCGTCACCGAAGGTATGGGCGGTGTCGGAGGTGCTTCTTCCGTCACGCTAGAGATCTACGGCTACGATTTCGATGAGACCGACCGTGTCGCCAAAGAGATTCAGGACAAGTTGCTGCAGAACGAAAACTTTTCGCAGGTGGTCCTCAGCCGTGATGACTACACACCTGAGTACCAGGTGGATTTCGACAGGACGAAATTGGCTCTCAACGGGCTTAACTCCACGACCGCAGCCGCAGCTTTCAGTGCCGCGATGAATGGTTCCGTCGGCTCATATTACCGTGAGGAGGGTGACGAGTACAACATCCGTGTCATCTACGACAAGAAGTTCCGCTCGAGCGTGCAGGACATTGAGAACATCATTGTCTACACTCCTGCCGGCAAGGCTGTGCGCATCAAGGATCTCGGTACGGTGGTAGAGGCCAAGGTTCCTCCTACAATCGAGAGGAAGAACCGTGAGAGGTACATAACCGTGACCGGCATCGTCTCTGGCGGACACGCGCTCAGCGAGGCTGTCGCCGCCACCAACGCTGTCATCAAGACCACGGACATTCCGAACAACATAACAACGGACATCTCAGGTGACTTCGAGGATCAGCAGTCCATGTTCAAGAACCTGATAGTGCTGATGGTTCTCATCATCATCCTTGTCTATATGGTGATGGCCTCCCAGTTCGAGTCGTTCATGAGTCCGTTTGTCATCATGTTCTCCGTGCCGTTTGCCTTCACCGGTGTGATCCTCGGCCTTTGGGCCACGAACACGGCGCTCGGTGTGATGGCGATGATCGGTATCATCATCCTTCTCGGTATTGTGGTGAAGAACGGTATCGTCCTGATTGACTACACGATCCTGATGCGCGAGAGGGGAATGAGCGTCATTGACGCCTCCATCACAGCGGCGAGAAGCCGTCTGCGTCCTATTCTTATGACGACCCTCACGACCGTGCTCGGTATGGTTCCTATGGCGGTAGGACGTGGAGAAGGTTCAGAAATGTGGCGTTCCCTTGGCATGACGGTCTGCTGGGGTCTGACGATCTCCACACTTGTCACCCTCGTGCTGATTCCTACCATCTACTGCTCCCTCGCCACAGCGCAGGAAAAGCGCAAGGCAAGGAAGCAACTTAAGCGGACGAATCCTGCCGCTTCACCGGTAGCATGACATTAACAAATGGTTTGAATATGAAAGCGATTTTTATCTCATACAACCAAGCTTACGGCGATGAGATCGTCGGATTGCTTGAGGACCTGGGCCAAAGAGGCTTCACTCAGTGGCTTGACATTCAGGGAAGAGGTGGCGTTGACGGACGTCCCCATTACGGTGACCATGCCTGGCCTGAGCAGAACTATGCCATTCTGACGATTGTCTCTGATGACAAGGTCACTCCGATTATGGATGCCCTCCGACAGAAGGACAAGACCTACAAGGATCTCGGTCTCCGCGCTTTTGTCTGGAACATCGAGCAGGTTCTGTAAAATATCCGCTGAATTTGTTATCTTTGTGTCTGGAACGGTAATTGCGGTTGCCGTCCCGGACATTTTTAATATTCATTGATTATGGAAAAGATAGCTACCAATGAGAATTTCGCGGAGATACTCTCCGACAGCAAACCTGTTCTTGTGGACTTCTGGGCGACCTGGTGCGGTCCTTGCCGTATGTTGGCGCCGACTGTCGAGACCATCGCCTCCGAATATGACGGAAAGGCTACTGTCGTTAAGTGCAACGTTGACGACTGCGAGGACATCACTGAGAAATATGGCATCCGGAATATTCCTACCCTTCTTTTCTTCAAGGGTGGAGAGGTCGTGGACAAGCTGGTGGGCAATGTGCCAAAGGCTGACATCACGGCCAAACTGGACGCTTTGGTCTAATTTAAAACATCTTGTAAAATGAAAAAGGCTTTGATTATGGCCGCCGTCATGGCCGCCTTCGCATTCTGTACGAATGTGTCCGCACGGTCTTTCCTCTCCCCGAGTGTGGGAGTCATGGGAGGATTCACATCTTCATCGACTTCAATCAAGGAGGTTGACAACAAGTCAGTCTCCCTGTACCATGTCGGCCTCACGGCTGAAATTCCCCTTTTCGCGGGGTTCGCTATCCAACCGTCTGTCCTTTATCAGGTGAAGGGACTGTCTGCGGACAAGTGGGGCAGTTCTTCTGTTTCCGAGACGGTGGGTTCGTTCGAGACAAAGGTCGGCTACCTTGAGGTTCCGGTACAGATTCAGTGGGGACCGGATCTTCTGGCATTCCGCCCTTATGTGTTCGCCGAACCGTTTGTGGGCTACCGTCTGGGACAGAACACCAAAGGCGTTCTTGCGGACAACCTGAAGGACAGCCTTAAGAAATTCGAGTATGGTCTCGGTGTGGGAGGCGGCATTGAGGTCTGGAAACTCCAACTTTCCGTCAGGTATTTCTGGAACTTCGGAGAAATCTACGACAAGGGTGGCAATCTTGTGGATTCCGCCAGTGACGCGGTCAAGGATGCTGTCAACAACGGCAACAACTTCAACGGTATCATGGCCTCCGTCGCTTTCTTCTTTTAATGGTTTGGCGGATGAGTGAGGAACGAAAGATTGTCATCTACTGTTCATCCAGTTACGACATCGATCAAAAGTACAACCAAGCTGCGCGGGAAGTGATCCGCGCGGCTTGTTCTCTTGGTTATACGATAGTCTCAGGTGGAGCCATCAAGGGGACTATGGGGGTCGTGGCCGATGAGGTCGCCCGTTGCGGAGGACGTCACATCGGCGTTCTGCCTCGCTTTATGGAACAATATAAGTTCCCGGGACTTGACAAGGTGATCTGGACGGACACAATGGCCGAGCGCAAGGAGAGGATGCGGGAGGGCACCTGTGCCGCGATAGCCCTGCCGGGCGGCATTGGCACACTGGACGAGGTGATCGGGACATTGACCCTTGCGAAACTTGGCAGATATGATGGAAATATCTATGCGTTGAATCTTGGCGGATTCTACAATCCGCTGAAGGATTTGCTGAATCACTATGTTAAGACCGGAATGCTTGATGAGCGTTCCAGGGGGATGATCGAGTTTCCGGACACGGTTGCCGAGCTTGCAGGGCACCTTGACTGATAAACTGAAGGACTGATGACTCTTGACGAGATAAAGGAATTTCTTGGAAAGGACTGGGGTGAGACGTACGGGCTGATATATTCGTCCTTAAGAAGTGATATTGACTTGCTGAACAAAACTAACGAGGCTATCCTTGAACACGGCGGAAAGCAGTTGCGTCCGATAGTGTCGTTGTTGGTGGCCAGGGCCTGTGGGGACGGAACCGCCAATGAGGACAGTGTCCGTTACGCCGCAGCCTCGGAGCTTCTGCACAACGCCACACTCCTTCACGATGATGTCGCCGACAGCAGCTGCGAAAGACGTGGGGCTCCGACAGTTATGGCGATTCTTGGAGGTCCGGCGTCCGTCCTTTTGGGAGATTATTGGCTTGTCAAGGCGATGGAGAACATACTCGCTTCGTCCGCTCACGGCAATGAGGTCATTAGGATATTCTCGAAAACCCTCAGCCTCCTTGCCGAGGGGGAGATGCTTCAGCTTCAGAAGGCTTCGAGCGGAGACACCCAGGAAGATGACTATTTCCGCATAATCTACAGCAAGACAGCCTCTTTGTTTGAATCGGCCTGTGTCTCGGCCGCGATTTCGGTGAACGCCCCTAACCCGTGGGTGGAAGCCGTAAGGAACTACGCTGTCTCTCTCGGGATAGCTTTCCAGATCAAGGATGACATATTCGATTACACGGGGGGAAAGAAAATCGGCAAGCCTGTGGGCATAGACCTTGTGGAGCGGAAAATCACCCTGCCACTTCTGGGTGCCTTGGAATCCGCGCCTGACGAGTGCGCTTCCCGGATTAGGAATATGCTCCTGAATATTCAGGAACATCCTGAGTTCAAGGAGGATATCGTCTCGTTCGTAAAGGAGGGCAACGGTATCGAGTATGCTGTTTCCAGGCTTGAAGAATATGTCGCAAAGGCGGTCGGTTCGCTTGCCGTGCTTCCGGATTCGAGGGAAAAGGATTATCTTGTGAAAATCGCCGGGTTTACGGCTTACAGGGACAAATGAATCTGGATGGGATCATAGGGAACCACGATGCCGTCATGGCGTTGAAGAGGATGGCGGAGAGCGGGCGCATCCCTCACGCCATGATGTTCTACGAGAATGACGGGTGCGGAGCGATGGCTCTTGTTCTGGCATTCTTGAGTCAGGTAATGGATGACGAACATAAGGTCTCCAATCTCATACACCCGGACGTGCATTATGTTTATCCGGTGGCGAACGGCTCCAAGGTCAACGAAAAGGTGGAGAACCTCCGGGCTGAATTGTTCCTTGAATATTGGAGGTCCTTGATGACCTCAAATCCCTACGCCCTTGAGACTGAGGTCAGCTCGGCTTTCGGAATAGAGGGAAAACAAGCTGGCATTAATAACGCTGAGGCTAAGGAAATCCTTGAGACTGTGTGGCTTACCTCAGTTGAGGGAGGCTGGAAGGCTGTTGTGGTCTATCTCCCTGAGAAGATGAACGCCGCCTCCGCCAACCGGCTTCTCAAGGCCATTGAGGAGCCTCCGGAGAAGACGCTGTTCATCATGATCACCCATGCTCCGGAAAAGGTCATGCAGACCATTTCATCAAGATGTCAGGCGATCAGAGTCCTGCCATATTCAAAACAAGAGATTGCAGAGGTGCTGACTTCCCGTTTCGGGAAAACTCCGGACGAGGCTTCGCAGGCGGCGTTGGTTGCGGGTGGCAGTGTCGGGGTCGCGCTGCGCTATCTCTCCGGCAGAGAGGATTATATGCGGCAGATAGAGATATTCAAAGGCCTGACGGACGCCCTTGCCTCAAAAGATCTTTCTGCCGCTTTGGTCTGGGGGGATGCGATGGCCGCGCTGCCGTCGCGTGAAAACCAGAAAGCTTTTTGTAAATTTGCGGGAGAGAGTCTGCGCAAGGTGTTTTTGATCCAGCAGAATTTGCCACAGATTGCAGGTGTCTCGCAGGAGGAGAACGACTTCTTCGTCCGTTTGGCCTCGCGCTGCCGGAAGAGTTTCCCAAGGATGGCGGTTTCCTGTCTGGACAGGGCGCAGATGCTGATTGACCGTAACGTGAACCAGAAGATTCTTTTCACCGACCTTGTGGGACGGTTGTATTTGAGTTTCTGACAATAATAATGAATGAATATGGAAAATATTGATAATGAAACTATAAAGTTTGACTGCAACCGAGGGTGCACGATATCTCTGAATCAGGAGACAGGGGAGTATGACTGTAATTACCGTCAAGGCTGCTGTAAGCTGAAGGACTACGATTGGCTTCACGGAATACGTCAGGAACAGTTCAAGGACCTTTTCGAAGTTCGTTTCAAGAACACCAGAAAAGGGATTTACGTCAACGCTTCCGGCCAGGGGATCAAGGCTGGCGATCTGGTTATAGTCGAGGCCACCAACGGTCATGACCTTGGGATTGTCACACTCGAGGGCCCGATTGTCGGACGTCAGATGAAGTGCAAGGGTATCGATCCCGAGACGACTCCGTTGAAGAAGATTTACCGCAAGGCAAAGCCTTTCGACATCGCCAAGTGGCAGGAGGCCATAGCCCGTGAGCAGGACACTATGATCCAGGCGCGCAGGATCGCCGCCGAGCTCGGACTTGACATGAAGATCGGTGACGTGGAGTTCCAAGGGGATGGCACCAAGGCGATTTTCTACTACATCGCCGATGGCCGTGTGGATTTCCGCCAGCTGATCAAGGTCTACGCCGAGGAGTTCCGTATCAGGATCGAGATGAAGCAGATCGGCGCCCGTCAGGAGGCTGGCCTGATCGGAGGTCTCGGAGTCTGCGGACGTGAGTTGTGCTGCGCCAACTTCATAACCAATTTTCAGTCCATCTCCACTTCCGCCGCCCGTACCCAGGATCTGTCCTTGAATCCGCAGAAGCTTGCGGGACAATGTGGCAAGTTGAAATGCTGCCTGAACTACGAGGTGGCTAACTATCTGGATGCACAGTCGCGTATTCCTAAAGTCTCCGAGCCTCTTGAGTTTGAGGATGGTCTTGCTTATCTGGCCAAGACAGACATCCTGCAGGAGATAATGTACTTCACCTACGAGAAAGGGTCTCTATCCAACCTCTATCCTGTGGCCGCTTCGGAGGTGGCGCAGATCATCATGATGAACCGTAACGGCCAGAAGCCCGAGTCCTTGAGGACGGAACCGGAGCCGACAGGCCCTCAGTTCGTTTCAGCGGTAGGTGACGACAGCATCACACGCTTCGACAAACCGAAGAAGAGCAAGAACAAGAACCGTGGCAAGAACAAGGCGAAGCCTAACGCTGATGCCGCGTCTGGGACTGTTTCGGCCGAGGCTCAGGCGAAGCCAGGTTCTGACGGCGCCCAGGCCGCTTCAAGACCTGAAGGCTCTAACCTCAGGAACCGTGGCCCGCGCGGAAATGGTAACGGCCACCCTCAGCGTCAGCGCGGAGATGGTCAGCGTGGAGACAACCAACGTGGAGGTACCCCACGAGCTGAAAGAAATGCTGAACCGAAGCCAAAGACCGATGCGTAGCCTTTTTCCGGCGCTGGTTCTGTCGCTGGCTGTGGCTTCATGCTCGCGGCCTGCTTCCTATGAGCCGTTTGTCATCAGGGAGGAAGCTGAATATGGTGACACTTACATATTCAATCTTGATCTGTCGGATTCGACTGTCGCTTACGGATTGGACTTCTACACAAGATTGGAACGTCCGGCTTTCGGAGAGTTTCCGTCGGACAGCGTCTCTCTGGACCTGCGTTGGATCTCGCCATCGGATTCAGTGATCATTTCCGACACGACCTTCATCCGTGTCGAGCGTTCTGTGGATTCGTCGTACTATAACAAGGACTATCTGTCAGCCTACAAGAAAGACTTGGATTTGCCGGAGTCTGGCATATGGCGGCTGAAGGCCAGGGTGTTGAACGATTCCGAATCAATCCGTGGGCTGGGTGTGATCTTCACAAGAAAGGAAAATGGGACACGATAAACTTAGAAAATTCGCAGAGAACGAGACATTCTCCTGCCTTCTCCAGCCAGAGGCTGCTTCGGTGCTGGACAAATCCGAACGCGTAGATGGCTTGAGACTTAAGGATCACCCTATCAAGGGACATTGGAATGAGAAAATGTTTGCGGCTGACCAACCGATTGTGCTTGAGCTCGGTTGCGGAAAGGGGGAGTACACGATTGATCTTTCCCGCAGGGAACCATCGCTCAACTACATCGGGGTGGACATCAAGGGCGCCCGCCTTTGGAAAGGCGCCAAATTCGCCACGGAGAATCATCTGCCGAATGTGGCGTTCCTTCGCACAAGAATCGAGTTCATCGAGTCCTTCTTCGCTCCCGATGAGGTTTCGGAGATATGGCTGACCTTCTCCGACCCTCAGATGAAGAGCGAGAACTGCCGCCTGACAAGTCCGCTTTTTCTGGAGCGCTACCGCAAGTTCTTGAAGAAGGGCGGAATAGTCCACCTCAAGACGGACAGCCGCTTCCTTTATGAATATTCCCGCGCGGTGGCCGGGCAGAATGGGTTGAGGATTCTTGCAAGCACCAATGATCTTTACGGCACCGGTCGTGCTGACCTTTCGGATTGTGCTCTGCGTTCTGTCGCCGGTGGATCCGCAGTCGAGGCCCTATTCGAGGTCCAGACCTTCTACGAAAAGATGTTCTCAGCCCAAGGCTACAAGATCACCTACCTGAGCTTCGTGATTGACCACGAAGGCCCGTTCCTTTACCCCGATTTCGACTCCGACTACTGGCGCTCCGTCGAAGGCTCCCGCCACTTCACCCATCAGCCGGAAAAACAGCGCTGATACTGCATAGATGTTTGCCGGGCGGTTGGTGAGATTCCCGCACCGCGGTCACCGAGTCTGCCGAAGTGACCGTCATGTTATGAAGCTGTTGCACTGAGCAAGCGCATTTTATCCTTTTAATGTCACCGAAGAGTGCCATTTGACCACCTACGGCAACATTTAAACCTTTTAATGCTGCCGTGGAGTGCCTTCCATCCCTCCACGGCAGCATTTTCGGCCAAAAACGTTGCCGAAAGTCGCGTCATTATTGAGAGCTAAAGAGGCGGAGCCTCAGACCTCCCGCCAGATGTAAACCTTGTCGCCTCGGCGGAGCTTTTTGCCGCCTGGGGTGCGGATGTCGTCCGGGAATATTACCGGAATGGAGCAGAGGGTGCCTTTCGCGGCCATCCCGGTTGGCTTTAGGTCAACACGGATCTCGCTGACTGTCTGTTCTATGACTCCGGTGGTCTCACCGATGATCAGGATGTCGTCACCTTTGCGGAGAGCTTCGGACTCCACCAGCACCTCGGCTACGGAGATTCTGTCGAACCAGTTCGTGATCTTTCCGCAGTAGATTTTCTTGCGGGTGGCGTGACTGCCATAGACATCGCTCCACTCTCCGAGTCTGGCACCTTGATAGTAACCGTCCCAGAAGCCTCTGTTGAAGACCTCGGACAGTCCCTCTTTCAACGAGGCCGCCAACTCTGGTGTGTAACGTCCCTCGCAGACCGCGTCCGCCGCCCGGCGGTAGCACTCCGCTGTCTTTTTGACATATTCAGCGCTCCTTGCCCGCCCCTCGATCTTGAAGACCTTCACCCCGGCAGCGATGATCTTGTCCATGAACTCGATGGTACACAGATCCTTGGGTGACATGATGTACTTGTTGTCGATGTTCAGTTTCGTGCCGGTCTCAAGATCCGTGACCTCGTACCCCCTGCGGCAAAGCTGATAGCACGCCCCACGGTTCGCTGATGCTCCGTAGGTCTGGAGACTAAGGTAGCACTTTCCGGAAACCGCCATGCAGAGCGCCCCATGTGCGAACATCTCGATCCGCACCAGATTCCCGGACGGTCCCTTGATCCCTTCCCGTACGATGGCTTCATGAATATCCTTGACCTGGTGCAGATTAAGTTCTCTTGCCAGCACTATCACATCGGCGAACTGCGAGTAGAACCGCAGTGCCTCGACATTCGACACGTTGAGCTGCGTGGAGATGTGCACTTCCAGCCCTATTTTACGGCAATATGTTATCGCTGCCATGTCCGAGGCGATGATGGCGTCCACACCCGCCGCCTTGGCCGCGTCCAGAGCCTCACGCATCGGGGCAAGGTCCTCCCCGTAGATGACGATATTCAGAGTCATGTAGGCCTTGACGCCATATTCCCGGCAGATCTCCACAATCTTCGGCAGGTCATCAGGGGTGAAGTTGTTCGCTGAGTGCGAGCGCATGTTGAGGTTCCCCACCCCGAAATAGACGGAGTCCGCTCCACCCTGAATTGCTGCGTGCAGGCATTCGAAATTGCCCGCCGGCGCCATTATCTCAAGTTCCTTTTTGTCCATCTCTCTGAATATTATTCCTCAAAAATAACCCATAAAATCGCCAAACACAAATTTCATCCTATCATCTTGGCAAAGAAAAGCCTTTTCTCCTCAAATTCACACGTAAAACCGCATTCAAATTCAGATATTTTCGCTAATATTGCAGATTGTGGCGGACAAATTCCGCTGCCAAAACACTATGCGACTTAAAATTACCCTTGAATATTTCACTTCACTGGGAGAGGAACTTTTCTTGAACCTCTCCGAGAGGCAATCAATAGCTATGGAATATGTTGCCGGGGGGCGCTGGGAGGCATCTTTGGAAGTTCCGGACACGATGGATGTCCTTGAATATTCCTTTGAACTTCACCGTGGTGGGCAGTGCGTGCGGCGTGAGTGGGGAAGGCATACGATCGCTTCGGCAGGCTCAGCGACCGAGTCTCTAGAGATCCGCGACCGGTGGCAGAGCCGTCCGGAAGACTCACCGTTCTGGACCAAGGCCTTCACCGATGTGATATTCAAAAGGAAGTCGGCTTCGCCCAAGCGTTCCGGTAATGTGATCTTTACCGTTCCGGGAGTCCGGATCCGTAAGGATGAGGTGCCGGCCATCACTGGCAGTGGCAAAATGTTCGATGAGTGGAAAAAATCCGTACCGTTGACGCCTATAGCCGCTCCGCTTTGGGACGTGACCCTTAATGTGAAGGATCCGTTTGAGTATAAATTCGTTATTTTGGACGCTAAGACGAAAAAAACTAAAGTCTGGGAATCCGGACCCAACCATTTCTTCGCGGAAGTTCCAGCCAAAGGCCGTATGTTGGAGATAAGGGATGTCGTCCCGGAGTTCGAGACCAAGCCTTGGCGTGGGGCGGGCACCGCGATCCCTGTCTTCTCACTCCGCAGCGAGACCAGCTTTGGCGTAGGTGAGTTCCAAGACCTCAAGAAACTGGTGGACTGGGCCGCAAAGACAGGCCAGAGCATCATCCAGCTCCTGCCGATCAACGACACCACAATGACCGGCACATGGACGGATTCTTACCCTTACAATGCCAACTCAACGTTCGCCCTGCACCCTCAGTTCATACATCTGCCTGATGCCGGGGTCAAGGCCGACAAGAAGTACAAGGCTCTCCAGAAAGAACTCAACGCGCTCCCGGCCGTTGACTACGAGAGAGTTAATAATGAGAAAATCCGCCTTTTGAAAGAGACTTTCGAGAAAGTCGGTCAGGAAGTACTGTCGGGAGAAAGCTACAAGAAATTCTATTCCGCCAACAAAGACTGGCTCATCCCTTATGCCGCTTTCTGTGTCTTGAGAGACATCAACGGTACTCCTGAGTTCGGGAAATGGAAGTCCCTTTCTGAATATTCAGAAACCAAGGTAAAGTCATTCTGCCGCAGGCACAAGAGCGAGACGGACTTCTACTTCTATGTCCAGTTCTGCCTTGATGCGCAGTTGAAGGATGCTGTTGAATATGCTCATTCGAAAGGCGTGGCGATCAAGGGGGATCTTCCAATCGGAATCAGCCGCACGAGTGTCGATGCATGGCAGTATCCGCACCTGTTTAACCTTGATTCTCAGGCAGGAGCACCGCCTGACGCTTTCTCTGCTGACGGCCAGAACTGGGGCTTCCCGACCTACAACTGGGATGAGATGGCCAAGGATGGCTATGCCTGGTGGAAGGCAAGGCTCGGCAAGATGAGTGAATATTTCGATGCGTTCCGCATTGATCATATTCTTGGATTCTTCCGCATCTGGGAGATTCCGGTCGGGGTGAAGTCGGGCTTGCTGGGTCATTTCAATCCTGCGCTTCCTTACTCGGCTGATGAGCTGAGAGGCAGGGGATTTGACCCTGACTCTCAGTTGTTTGTGCCGGATCCTCATCGTGACGGGTGGTATCATCCACGTATCGCAGCCCAGAACACAGAGGATTTCCGGGCGCTTAACGATTACTTCAAGAACGCCTACAACGATCTCTACAATGATTTCTTCTACCATCGACACAACGGTTTCTGGAAGGAGTGTGCCATGAAGAAGTTGCCGGCTCTTCTGGATTCCACCGGAATGCTGGCCTGCGGAGAGGATCTCGGAATGATTCCGGCCTGTGTCCCAGAGGTGATGAAAGATCTGCACATTCTGTCGTTGGAGATCCAGAGGATGCCGAAGTCTCCTGAGAAGACGTTTGATGAGCCGTGGACCTATCCATATCTTTCGGTCTGCGCTACCGGAACCCACGACACCTCCACCTTGCGTGGTTGGTGGGAGGAAGACCGTGCCATGTCCGAAAGGTTCTATCATGAAATTCTGCATTGTGAAGGGCAGGCCCCGTACCTCTGCGAGCCATGGATCTGCGAACGGATTGTGAATCAGCACTTGAAGTCTCCTTCGATGCTGTGTGTCCTCCCGTTACAGGACTGGATGTCCATTGACGGGGAGGTCCGCTATCAAGGCAAGCCCGAGGATGAGCGCATAAACATCCCGGCCATCTCCCGTCACTATTGGCGCTGGAGGATGCACCTCACCCTTGAGGATCTCCTGTCCCGCTCCGACTTCAACCGCAATCTGCACGACCTCATTTCCGATTCAGGAAGGGGATAGTGAAGATTCAAACACGTTTTCGGTATGGCAAACATTGGTAATCCTTTTACTCCAGTAGAGAAAAAGGCTGTTCTCTGCGGGTCTGGAGAACTTGGAAAAGAGGTCGCGATTGAACTTGAGCGCTACGGTGTGCATGTTGTGGCTGTAGACAAATATGCAAATGCTCCAGCGATGCAGGTTGCTCAGTCTTCACATGTTCTCTCAATGCTTGACGGTGAGGCTCTTGCATCTATGATTGAGGAAGAGAAACCGGATCTGATCATTCCTGAGGTCGAAGCCATAGCTACTCCGAAACTCGTTGAACTTGAGAAGAAGGGCTATAAGGTCATCCCGACCGCCAATGCCACTTACCTGACAATGAACAGGGAGGGTATCAGGCGTCTGGCAGCCGAGGAACTTGGCATTCCAACCTCAAGATACGAGTTCGCCCAGACGGAGGATGAGTTCAAGGCCGCCGTGGCTCGGATCGGCTTCCCGTGTGTGGTGAAGCCTGTGATGAGTTCTTCCGGCCATGGCCAGAGTGTGGTACGGGATGAGTCTCAGGTCGCCCAGGCTTGGAAGATCTCCCAGGAAGGCGGACGCGCGGGAGGCGGAAAGGTTATCGTTGAGGGTTTCGTGGATTTTGACTATGAGATTACTCTCCTGACTGTACGCCACTGTGCCGGAACTACGTTCCTCAAGCCTGTGGGCCATCATCAGGTCGATGGGGATTATCGTGAGTCTTGGCAACCTCAGGGCATGAGCGCGGCCGCTGAAAAGAAGGCTCAGGAGATAGCTGGGAAAATCACAGCGGCGCTGGGCGGCTACGGAATATTCGGAGTCGAGCTCTTCGTCAAGGGGGAAGATGTGATATTCAGTGAAGTCTCTCCAAGGCCGCACGACACCGGAATGGTGACGATGATCTCGCAGGACATGTCAGAGTTTGCCCTTCATGCGCGCGCTGTCCTTGGACTGCCGATTCCGGAAGTCAGTTTCTACGGACCGTCAGCCTCGAAGGCGATCGTTGTCGATGGAAACACCAATGAATATGAGTTCCAAGATGTTGACAAGGTTCTTGAGGAGCCGGGCGTTCAGGTTAGGTTCTTCGGAAAGCCTGAAATCAGAGGACATCGCAGAGTCGGTGTCATCCTTGCCACTGACGAGACGGTGGAGAAAGCCCTTCAGAAGGTAGAGAGGGCATATTCAAAACTCAAGGTCAAGGTCTATTAGGACGGGTCCGGCCGTTTCATTGCCACCTTGGTCTTCTAGTGATAATAGCGCTTCAGGCTAGTCTGTTGAGGATGTCCTCCCAGACTAGCATGTGGTTGGTTTCGTTGAGAATTTCGTGGCGCATCCCTGAGTAGAGATGTAGGTCAGTGTGGCTGTAACCTACTTGTTTCATTAGGTCAACGGCCTTGCCGATTGCCTTGTCAGAAATCCGGCAAGGGTCTTCCGCTCCGGAGATGAAATGGATTGGCAGATCAGGATTGGTCATCTTCCAGCCTTTAGGGCTGTAGCAATCCTGCATTAGCTCCAAAAGGTTCTTGAACCCGTTGACTGTGAAGGCGAATGTGCAGTAAGGGTCGTTGTGGTAGGCTTCCAAGGTGTCCTTGTCTGAGCAGACCCAAGCCGAAGGATAACCCTCGGACTTGAACGGTTTGTTGAATGAACCGAAAGACAGTTTTTGGAGGAGAGGTGAGCGGTAGTGTTCCCCCTTGAACAATCCGATCAGGCTTGCCAGAAATCGTCCTGCTCCGCCTGCTGGGTTGTAGCTTGGACATCCACAGACGAATAGTGTGTCGATGCTGTCATCGTAACGTTTTGTGAATGATCGTACAGCCATTGATCCCATACTGTGCCCGAACAGGGTATAAGGCAAAGTCGGGTAGGATGCCTTGACCTCGTTCTGCACGGACCTGATGTCCTCGACCAAAGCTTTCCAGCCACCTTTGTACATGTAGCCCAGATCTTCCTCGGTTAGAACTGTCTCGCCATGTCCCCGATGATCGTGGATTGCACAGATGTAGCCATGAGCGGAAAGATATTCCATGAAAGGAACATACCTCTCCTTGTGCTCACACATCCCGTGTACAATCTGCACGATTCCCTTAGGTTCGCCCACCGGCTCGCTGACTAGAATTGTCAGTTTGAGCCCGTCCGATGATGCCTCGATTCTCCGCTTCAACATATTCATTGATTTATTTCTTTACAAGTTATATAAATTCTATTTCAGTTTTGGCTATAAATCAATTTAAAATTTTCTTTTTGGTCGAATTTATTTGTCATCTTGGGAAGAAGATATACATTTGTTCCATAAATTACAATAAAATTCGACTAAATGAAAAGAGTAATTGCTATTGCAGCATGTGTTTCCGCTGCTGCGATGACCGCTCAAGCGGGTGGCTATGTGACTAACACGAATCAGAATGTGGCGTTCTTGAGAAATCCAGCCCAGAACGCTGTGATAGGGGTTCAGGGGGCATATTTCAACCCTGCCGGAATCGGCTTTATGGACGACGGATGGCATCTTGCGTTTGATGTCCAGACCGCTTTGCAGAGACGTTATACGACATCCACCTATGAACCTCTGAAATATGGGGTTGACAATGAGGGGAGAGGCTACAAGAAGTACACGGGCAAGTCTTTCGTCCCTGCGTTGCCTCACTTGAGTCTGGCCTTCAAGCACGACAACCTGTTCGCTTCATTCCATTTCGGAGTCGTTTCGGGAGGAGGAAAGGCGAAGTACGACCAAGGACTCGGCTCGTTTGAGGCTCCGGTCGCGATGATCCCTGCATTGATCAATAATCTGGCTGGATCTCAGATGGTTACCGGCTACGATGCCGACATCAACCTTACAGGAGAACAGTACAACTTCGCCGGCCAGCTGAACATCGGCTACAGGATAGACTCACATTGGAGCGTTTCTGTCGGAGCCCGTCTGAACTACATCTCCAACTACTACGTCGGGAGTCTTCAGAACATCAAACTTCAGTATGCCTGTCAGATGCTTCCTGCCGCAAACGTGCTCGGAGCTGCTGTCTCGGCGATGTCCGGAGGCTTGATTCCGACCGAGACCGCAGTAGGAATGGTAGGCGGCCTTGTCAGCGACAAGAACCTTGACTCGCATCAGAAGGATATCGCATGGACCCCTGTCCTTTCTGTGAACTACAAGACCGGCAAGTTCAACTTCTCGGCTCGATACGAGTTCAACACGAAGGTCCGCCTGAAGAACGACACGAAGGCCAACACTACGGGAATATCCCAGTTCGACGACGGCAAGGAGGTCGCTGCTGACATCCCGGGCAACATCAATCTCGGTTCTGAATATTCCATCAAGCCGAATTTCCGCATCTCTCTCGGTGCCAACTACTATTTCGACAAGCAGTCAAAACAGTACAACAGCGAGACGGATCTGAACGACAAGCAGAATTATCTTAAACACAACTCTTTCGAGATCCTCGGTGGCCTTGAGTACGATTTGAGTAAGGTGGTGACCCTCAGCATCGGGGCCAACAGCAGCACCTTCGGATTCGGCAATGACGCCAAGTACATCTCCGATCTGAGCTACACCACCAGCTCAATCTCCGGAGGTATGGGCGCAAGAATCAATGCCACCCCTAAAATCGCCATTGATTTAGGAATATACAAGACTTTCTTCATGCACTTCACCAAGGAGCAGGCCGACTACGGTGGAAACGGAGCGTTGATCGCTGCGAAACTCGCCCCTGTCCTCGGCCAGCTTGCCCCCTCAGTTCCCGGCCTTGCCGAGAAGCTCGACATCAAGAATCTCCAGATCCCCGGTCAAGATGACTTTTACCGCACCAGCATCGTCGGAGGCATCGGTGTTACCTTTAAATTTTAGTCAAACCAGTCATGATATAGTTTTCCCGGTCACTGAGCCTATGGTCACTGAACCTGTGGTCACTGAACCTGTGGTCACTGAACCTGTAGAAGCATCGAAGAGACTTTCCCTTAAGACAGGATCGTGGAACTTAACGTGCAGTAGCAGAGTAGATTAAGTGGATGTACTCCCCGCCGTTCCGGTAGGGAGTATATAGATGTTATTTGTTGATTTGCAGGAGAGTGGCCTCCACGTTCCCGTCACTCCTCCGTGTAGAAGCGTATGATCCGCTCGATGGCGCGCTGGCAGACCGGGCAGAAGGCTTCAGCGGTGTTGGTTCTCATGCGGCAATCCTCACATGGTCTCCAGACACCTTTTGTCTGGTAGCCACCACCTTCGACAAGGCCGACTACTCCTTGCTCGTAGAGATCCTTCCACTTGCTCTCGAAGTTTGCCTTCGTGGTGATGTTCTGCTCCCATGGCTCGATGTCCGGGTAGTAATATTCAATGTACTGGTCGTCGTAGGCATATTCATCGGTCAGACCGCCGAAGCTGTGGCCGAACTCGTGAACCACCACCGGGCCGAAGAGTTTGTGGTGGGCCGTTGTGAGAGTGTAGGAATTGTAGATGCCTCCGCCACCGTAAGTGTCAGTGTTGGCGAGGATTATGATGTGCTCGTAAGGGATTCCGGCAAGCGCGTCGTGCATCTTGAACAGATGCAGGGTTGTGAGGTAGCGGTTGGAATAGAATGTGTCGAAATGCGAGTCCACCGCAGTTTTTTTCCAAAGCCCTTCGCGAGGCACGCTCACTCCGCTGTCCTGCGATGGTGAGGCCACAGCCACGAAGTTGAACCTGTCGCTCATCGATTTGAACGGCTCGTGCCTCAGGAGATTCTCAACGGTGCTTTCGGCATCCTTGAAGAATATGTCCATCTCGCCCTCTGTGTAGCCTTCTGCCAGGATCGCGATGTCGATCTTTTCCTTGGGGTCTCCACTGTCCAGCAGCTTTTTCACCTGCGGCTTTCCATCCACGGGCCTGATCAGAATGTCTTTTGGGTCAACGGGATGCGTAAGCTTTGCTGCTACATTCTCGTGGAAATCATAGAGTTGCACGGTAATCTCTGCCGGAGTGGCCGGCATCGGAACAAGGAACACATTCTCGAAACTTCTACGTACTCTCGTGGCCTCTTCTGTGGCCTGCCATTCCTGGAACAGAGTGCAGAACGACATCCTGTAAAGCGTGTCCCCCGTGGCCTTGTCCGTCATCGTAAGCTGTCCGTTGCCTCGAAGAGGAACCTCTTTCAGATTGGCACGCCTTCCATACCATCCATCTAGGCTAAGCAACTCAGCGACAGCGATGTCGCAATCCTTGTCGGACCCAGTGAATATGTAGTCGATCCTCAAGGTCTTGTCCAAAAGCCTCCCCTCGGAAAACGAGTCAGCGCAAATCCCGGACATCAATCCCGGCAACAGGATTGCCAGTATTGTCAGATAATATTTTTTCATCAGCATCCTTTAGAAAATATTAATAATCTTTGCCAAATATTCGGCATAGATTAGAGTGATGCTTCGAATTTAAGAATATTTCTGAATGTTCGGAAATATATTCATTAAATTTTGAAATAGACAGTCTCCTCGAAGACATTGTGAGACATCACATTCATTGTCAGACCGTAGAAGATACCATCTTTCCTTTCAACGTGATAGACCTCATCGTAGATAAAATCAGGGTGTTCTGTTCTATACTTCTCATAGCCAATCCTTACACTCTCCGGCAGTTCAATGTCATTGTCCAGCCTATAGGACGTTTCACTCCAGATCTGATCCTTGTTTGATTGACGGAAGCGGACTTTTTTCTGAATCCCTTTATCATTGATGTAAAGGACATTGTCTCCTGCATCATTATAGGCTGCGAGTAATTCCGCCTCTGGATACCGGTGATTGATGTAGGACACGCAGTCGTTCATGTTGTACCACCAAGTAGATGGATTGACATTGCTGTGCAGCACATCTATCAACTCACCTTTCTCATCTATGAGAACGTGGAAGCAAAAGTGCTCAATTGTTATTTCATTATTCGAATATGGCGCGGTAAATTCAAATTCGTAAAACTTGTTGTCAAATCCGTTTCGGCTTACTTCTATCACATAGGCATCATCAGCCTTATAGTCTTCATTGTCAATCCCGGCACGTATGTAAGCTCTGGCAACATTCTGTGGCAACTGATCCAAAAATGCAAAGTCGTCCTTTTCGTGATTTTTCTGGGTGAACACCCATTCGAATCCTTGATAGATAGCCGTACATGGCAGCCCATCGGAGTCAATGAAGCTAATGCGTGTGGAGTTGTCGTAGTAGGTGAACGCTTCCGTAACATCTACATCCTTTGAATATCTCTGAAAGAAATCTGACTTGATGAAGTCAGAAACTTTACCTGATTCAAATTCGTCCATCGGCTCGTAATCACTGCATCCCACTGCGAAGAGAATCCCGATAACAGTCCATAAGGAAAGAATTATTCTTTTTCTCATATTCATCTTCTTTTGTCACGCAAAAATATAAAAAACGAGCTGTTGAGAATGATACACGAAAAAGCAGCTTCTAGGCCCTTCGCACTCTCGACACCATGTCAATGTCTTTCATGCACCGGCTCGCAGGTGAGGTCAACACCCAGTTTCTTGAAGACTTTCTTGTCGATGTCGCTCAGCAGAACTGTGGAATGAACCTGGCAGCCCTTCAACAAAGGAAGCGTGTCCAGGGCCTTGCGGCAGTTCTCGTCATCCGGACTCAGGACAGAAAGGGCGATCAGCACCTCGTCTGTGTGAAGACGCGGATTCTTGCCGTGCAGGTAGGTTACCTTGGTCTTCTGGATTGGTTCGATGAGTCTTCCCGGAATGAGTTTGATGCTGTGCTCGATTCCGGCGAGATGTTTGGTGGCCTTCAGGAGTAGGGCAGCGCAAGGTCCGAGGAGGTCTGATGTCTCGGCACTGATGATTGTGCCATCTGACAATTCGATTGCGGCAGATGGATTCCCCGCAGTGGCCTCACGTTGTTTCGCTGCGACTGTGACGCGTCGATATTCAGTGGTTATGCGTGCCTGTTTGAGGAGGAGGGCGATTTTTCCGACCTCGCTCTCATTGTCCTTTCCGTCAGCCATCTCATCCAAAGCGGTATAGTACCGCCTGATGATCTCATCGTTGGCGGCTTTGCAGCAGATGTCGTCATCGCTGATGCAGTACCCCACCATATTCACACCCATGTCGGTAGGGGATTTGTACGGGTTTTCTCCGTAGATTCCTTCGAAAAGGGCGTTTAGCACGGGGAATATCTCGATGTCCCTGTTGTAGTTGATTGCTGTCTTGCCATAGGCTTCCAGATGGAAGGGGTCGATCATATTCACATCATTGAGATCGGCAGTTGCGGCCTCGTAGGCGATGTTTACCGGGTGCTTCAGAGGCAGGTTCCAGACTGGGAACGTCTCGAATTTGGCGTAGCCGGCTGCGATTCCCTTTTTGTGCTCGTGGTAGAGTTGGCTAAGGCAGACAGCCATTTTCCCGCTGCCAGGCCCTGGTGCCGTCACGATGACGAGCGGGCGGGTTGTCTGAACGTAGTCGTTCCTGCCGTACCCTTCCTCGGAGTCGATTAGAGCGACATTGTTCGGGTAGCCCTCTATCGTGTAGTGGTAGTAGGCCTTGATGCCCATTTTCTTGAGCTTAGCCTTGTACGCCTTGGCGCTGGACTGTCCGTTGAAGTGCGTGATCACAACGCTGCTGACGAGGAAGCCTTTATTCTGAAATTCAGTGCGAAGGCGCAGGACATCCATGTCGTAGGTGATGCCGTAGTCAGCGCGTATCTTGTTCTTCTCGATGTCGTTGGCGCTGATGACTATGACGATCTCCGCGCAGTCGCTGAGCTGCTTGAGCATAAGCAGTTTGCTGTCGGGTTGGAACCCGGGCAGCACCCTGCTGGCGTGGTAGTCGTCAAACAATTTGCCCCCAAGCTCAAGATAGAGCTTGTCCCCGAACTGGGCTATGCGTTCCTTGATGTGTTCTGATTGTATCCGCAGATACTTTTCGTTGTCGAATCCGTACTTCATAACGGATAACAAAGGTACGAAATCTATTCCGCCGCGACAAATGATATTTTCATGAAGGCCGCAACACTACATCAATAAGAAACAATTTTGGTTTGTCTGATTAGTTATTTTACTTCAAAGTATAGATTCTAGGATTTTGGTAATAAGCCGTAAAACGGACACCGGTTTTGCCATACGGGATGAATCATTATTCTTACCACGGTAATGTTCAAAGAATATGAGAAATGCAATCTATGGCGCTGGTTCTCCTGGAACCGTTCCCGGCATCTAAAACACCAAGAACGGCGGCCTGATCGACCTCATCAACCAAAACAAGGCTCATGTCGCCACTTTGCGTGCCGATGGTGCGATCGGTCTGTCCTGTTGAACAACAGATGGGAACTCAGTGTACGAGAATTTATGAGCTGGTTCGTCATAGGGAGGGGAGTGGATTGTGAAAATATTGAAAACCAGTTGATTTTATGTCTGTCTTTTTTGTGCGCTTCCACTAAAGGCGAACCCCGATTTCCTTTGTTATGAATATATTATCCTCTCCTGGCCCGAGAATCTTTTCTGGAGGATTGGCAAGCCGTGCCGTTGAAAAGCATATTGCCTTCTACTTTTTAGTTAATCCTTAGAATTATGGGAGCAAAGAACCACTTTGTGATAGTCGCCATTGAGGTGGAGGTTATCAGACTTGTCCGGGTGCGAGCCTACAGGCGAGTGCGTTTAGGCAAGATTGAAAGAGTGCGCAGCCACTACAGACGTTATTAGGGTAATGTCTGTGCTAGGCGGTCACTCTGAGCCGTAAGGCTCTCTGTTTCACCCCTCGGTTTGTTTATCGCTCTGTAATCCTCCTTATTATCCAGCCATACGGATAAGTCTATCCGAACGGAATATTTTGGGACAAGAAAAACCGCAGTTATCGAACCGGAAACCGGAACTCTGTCTTTGATTTATTGGATGGATTCTCAGTGGGTTATGGGAATGAAAAAAGGACAGTCTCGGATGAGGCTGTCCCCTTGTGCGGGTGAAGGGACTCGAACCCATACGCTTGCGCACCAGATCCTAAGTCTGGCTTGTCTACCAATTTCAACACACCCGCAAGGCCTTTCGGCAGGGGAATCTAGATGATGACAGGGATTCCGCAGGGAGTTTAGGCGATTGGAAGCTGCCCTTGCTCCGCAAGTCCGAAAGGATTACAAAGATAGTGAGAAATCTGCTAATATTCAAATAAAACTTTTTTGGTGGGGAAGAATGGGGTGACAAAAGGCATATACTTCCCTTCGTCATGTTCAGAGACTAAAAGATTGGCTGCCGGGTGGCGGTGGTTGGGATGCCATCTGTGATTGTGGAACAGATCTACCGAGTGGAGGAGGTGACGCTTTCCAGGACCTTCAAGGTTTTCTGCTCCTCGGCGGAAAGGTCTTCCGTCAGGGAGTCGGAGTAGCCGATCTCTTTCTTTTTGGATTCGATGGCTTTCTGGGACAGTTCTGTCTGCTTGATAGCTTGCTCGACCCCTTTCTCGAAAATGTTGTGGATGGCGTTGACCAGATTGATCCTCATGCCGTCTACCTGCTTGTCGAACAGAGGAATGTTTCGGCTCTTGTACTTGGTCTTGCCGAGTTTCCATCTCCAGTTCTCGAACGAACCGTCAAGATTGATTCCGAATTTGAACGGTACCGGAGACTTCAGGGCTGACAGGTGATATTTGAACTTTTGGTCGAAGCGTTGCAGACCGCTTGCAGCTATGGAATAGCGGTCAACGTTCAGCATGAACGGGAATATCTCCAATTGGTTGTCCTTGATTATACCTCTGATGGACAACGACTCAATGTGGCTGGAGTCTCTATCTTTGAACATCAGTGCTTTGCGCAATTTGTTCAGATCTTCGCTCTCGCTCAGAGACAGGTTGCGGCCATCAAGCGTGATAATGCCGCTCAAGGAAGGAAGCACAATGTTCATCAAGGTGTCTATCTCTGTGGTGGCGGCGATCTCACAGTCGAGACATCCTTTGAAGGATTCCAGCATAGGCACGATGCTGTCCACGGCAGGGAAGAGTTGAACCACCTTCTCGGCTGTGATTCCGACCATATTCAAGTCAAATCCGGCCTTGAGATCCTTTTTTGTCTTGGTCGAATAGAAACCTTCGAGGTAGACATCCCCCATGTTTGTAGTAGCGAGGGTGTTTGTTGCCAGAAGACAGCGCTCCTTCATCTCAAGATCAGAAGACAACCATGTGGTCTCCAGAGTTGAGTATCTGATTGTCCCGGCCTGCAGGGAAATTCTGGCGTCGAGGTTGGACGGAAGCACGATCAGCGAGGCTGAAACTGTCGTGTCGGCTGTGGTTGATTCCTTGACAGAACTCAGGTAGGCATAGTCATCAACTTCCGAAAGAGCGCTGTTGCTCCCTGTCGGAGTGAAGTTCTTTCCGGAATCGAACGCTACTAAAGCCTCGTTCACGTCAAGGGTGTCGGAGGTTATTTCCAGATCCAGATTGAGTTTGCCTTTTCCGGAAGCCAGAAATCTTTTCAGCCCGGACAGATTCCCTGTCGCGGAAATGTCTGAATTCCCGGATTTGAACGTGAGCTTATCCAGATCAATCCTGTTGTTGGTGAACCTACCGCTGAAACCTGTAAGCTTGCTGTCAAGAGGATAATAAGGAGAGATGACAAGTCCCTCGGTCACATTGATTTCTCCGGAAATGTCCCAGTTCCTGACATAGTTGGCGACTGACTCTCCGAGCCGGATCCTTATGTCGTTCTTTTCGAAATCCTTCTCTGACAGGTAGTCTGGTAATGTCCCCCCGCCGGCTCTGTTCCCGAACGCCTTCCTGAACAGGGAGTCCCGTTTCACACCGGGATAGACTCTTTGAAGAGAGTCCAGAAGATGTCTCCGCCGGATTTGCCTTTCCAATGAATTCGGATGAGCGGCGACGGACATCCTGACATTCTGGACGGAATAACGGTTTACCCCTTCCCTGACAGTTATCTTCTTGTTCCAGCTGGACAGATTGAGAAACGGAACGATGTGTCTGCCTATAGTGTTCTGGCTCAGTTTAAATGTGTTGGCGGAACCCAACACTCCGACGAAGCAGGAGTCTATGTCCATCATCCCGAGGGATGTCACGTCTATGTGTCCATGGACAGGATGCCTGTCATAACGGCCGTCCATCAGCTCCTCGGAATTGTGTGCGGACAGCCTGATGCCGGTGCCCCTGATGAATGTTGAGGCTCCATATTCAGCGAACACACTGTCAACCGCCACCATCAGCCCGCTGTGTTGGTTGTTGTCTCCTCCGTGTGTGTCCTGGTCTTCCTCATCGTGGTTGAAAGCCCCGAGACTGATGTCCGTATGGCCGATGTAGGCGAGCAGGGTGTCTTTGGGAATGCTGACCTTGATCCCTTTGCTTTCCAGCAATCCTTCAAGCCCGGTTCCGGAAAAATTGTACGGATCTAGCTGCGAGAGCCTGAAATCACCCTCTATGATGCCTTCCAGGTCTCCGTGAAATGAAATTCCGAGGCTGTCGGGAAGGTAACCAGCCAGAGAGTCAAGGACGACATGGATGTCGCTGCTGATGTCGAACGCCGGATCATCACCGAGAAGATCATCCGCCGTTCCGCTCACCGTAATCTTCATACCGTTGACGCTGAGGCGGAAATCCGGTACTTCCGCTGTTAGTTTTCCGTCCATGCTCCTGGCTGTCATGTCCAGATTGAAACGTCCGTCACCTTGGATTCCCTCCCATCCGATTCTGGAATCCGGAACCAGGATCTGTACGGAAAGGGGCGGCAATTCTCCGGATCTCTTGTCGTAAATTCCATCGCAGGATGCGTTGACGGAAAGCATTGCATTAGTGCGCAACTTCTTCAAAATTGGAAAATTGTCGCCGAAATATTCAGCCAACTCGCTGACTGGGGCCTTCCCCGTCGCGACAGATGCCTTTATGTGAATACCCTCTCCCGAGAAGTCAGCTTTCCCGTCGGCGGTCAGACCTATGGTGGCGATGTGCGCAGTAATGCCCTCGACCGCCACGCGCTTTTTGTCAAGTTCCGGGAATATGACACCGTTGATCTCAATCGGGATTGACATCCTGCCGGAGGATTTCAGGCCAAGGAACAGGCGCGATCTTAGAACTATGTCAAAATGTTCGAGGCGTTCCTTGACACCAAGGCGCTCAAGCTCGAATGCTACAGTGTCGGCAGGCAGTCTTCCGGCCACAAATAACGAGTCCAGTTCAAGGTTCACTCGCTCCAACTTGTTCTTCCTTGCGTCATAATGCCCCTTCGCGGTAAGTCGTTTCAGAAATATGCATCCGAATATAGTGTCTGACGGATTCGTATAGACCACGAACGGCCGTCCGCTCAGGCTTACCTTCCCGACAGTGAGCGGGGGAAGGGTGGAGGCGCCCGCCGATGTGTCTTTGCCGGAAGCCTTGTTGCCGAACAGGTTCCAGTTCGCTGAGGTGGAATCGTATTGGTGTGCGAAGATTCTGGGATGATCCAGAGAGGCGTGGCGAATCCTTATCCGGCCAACGATCGCCGCAAGGTAGTTGACCGACACCGACAACCTCCTGAAATGTGCGAGGGTATCCGCTGATTCGCCGCGTCCGGAATCAAGCAGGTAACCTCCAGGAGCCTCTGGAGAATCGAAAGCCGCGAACCTGTCGTGGGGATATGTGATGGAGAAATTGTCGATCGTGACGTTGAGGTTCGGGAAACTCCTGAACATCGAGGCCTTGATGCCGGAGAACGTTACATCCCCGTCAACATATTCACTGGCACTATCATTCACGATCCGCGTCAGGACCGTTGAGTTCAGCGCAATCTGCAGGGCAATGATGATTACCGCCCATATTCCCAAAACAGTCCACAACACCCCCCGGAGCCAATGCCGCGAACCGCGTTTGATGACTTCATTTTCCATAGCTTACAAAGATAACCAAAATATGCGAAAAAACGGACCGACATCACGCCAGCCCGTTTTTTTATTGATGTGAGTTTATTACTGCTCGTCAAGCAACTGGAGATGCTGCACATAGATTGCCTTCATCTTCGCGGCTCTTCTTTTTACAGAAGGCTTCTCGAAGTTCTTGCGGGCGCGGAGCTCGCGGATGGCGCCGGTCTTCTCGAATTTTCTCTTGAATTTCTTAAGAGCCCTCTCGATGTTCTCGCCTTCCTTGATAGGAACTATGATCATAATGCTGTTACCACCTCCTTTTTTCCTAAAACTTGGAAATATCCAGACTTTTTACCGGATAAGTGCCAAGCGCTTCCTAAAGCGGATGCAAAGATAGGAAAAAAATGTTATTTTTGTCAAAACAAAAATGTTATTTCAATGGACAGCCCGTTTTTGTACAACAGATATGTGACCGGCCAACATTTCATCGGCCGAAAGGAAGATTGCACGATACTAGGCAATCTTTTGTCCCAAAGTGAGAACGTTGTGATTTGGGAACCTTTCGGGACCGGCAAGAAATCCCTTGTGCACCAGGTTTTCACAAAACTTAAGGTCAACGGAGACGCGTTGACCGTCGGTGAGATGACAGCTTTGGACATCCGAGACGGAGAATCCTTTGTCAAAAGACTTGGTGCCACCGTCATCCGCTTGGTTGCCTCGACTCCGGATGAGTACGAACGGATAGTCTCTGGTCATCTGGGAGGCACGCATTGGGTTTTTGACCGTAAGGCCTTCTCTGACATGGACATGATTCTTTCCACGAACTGGGATCTGGATGAGGCGGATCTTAAGGCCGTTCTGCGCCTGCCTTACGCGCTTGCGGCAGAGAGGGGTGAGAAGATGTTCATGATTGTGGATGAGTTCCAGAATCTGGATCTGGCCGATGACGGCGAAAGGATCTTCAACCTGATGGAGGCCGTGATGGACGAGGCCAGGGCCGAGGGACTGAAGATATTCTCCTACATATTCATAGGTTCGCAGGTCAATGCGATGGAGGACATATTCATAAAGCGTCATTTCTTCTATCGCCGCGCCACCCGCTTGAAACTCAGCAGGGTGGATGAGAGGGAGATCGTCGAACACATCATCAAGGGATTCCTCGCGAGCGGCAAGGTCATCGACAGGGACCTGATCAGCGGAGCGTGCCGCCTGTTTAAGTGCAACCTTTTTTACATCAATCATTTCACGTCCATCTGCGACTCTTTGTCGAAAGGCTACATAATGGAGCCTGTGCTGCTTGAGGCTCTCGCTACCGTGATTGCCATCAACCGTGGCCGCTTCGTCTCGATGGTGAACGACCTAACAACATTCCAGGTGAGCCTGCTGAAGGCGATCATCGACGGCTACACCAAGTTCAGCACGGCGGAGGTTATCCGGAAATATTCCCTGAACTCGTCCGCCAATGTGCGCCGCCTCAAGGACGCTCTGATGAATAAGGAAATCCTGACCTTCATCGGCGAGGACAGCAAGCCGGTGATCCTCGACCCTCTGTTCGAGTACTGGCTCAGAAACTACTATTTCAAGAATAATCAATAATTTTGAAAATTCCGTCTTGTCGCTGAACGAATCTGTTCGATGAGCGCAGGCAAGAGGAAAATGAGAATGAATATATGAACTCGACGAAAAAGAAAATTGCCGTTCTGACAGGCGCCGGTGTGAGCGCCGAGAGCGGACTCAGCACATTCAGGGGCAACAACGGCCTTTGGGGTGAATATGATCCCGAAGAGGTTGCTTCGATCCAGGGCTGGCACCGCAACCGGGAACTGGTCTTGAATTTCTACAACGGACTGCGCAAAAGGCTCGGCGAGGTGAAGCCGAACGCCGCCCATTACGCCATCGCCGACCTTGAGAAGGAATATTCAGTGACGGTCATCACCCAGAACGTTGACAATCTGCACGAAAGAGCCGGGAGTACCAAAGTCCTGCACCTCCACGGCGAGGCCACAAAGGTTCGCCCGGAGGAGGGTGAATATGACCGGACATATTCAGAGAAAGAGGTCATCGACATCGGCTACGGTGAAATTCATCTTGGGGACAAGGCTCCGAACGGCAGCCAGTTGCGTCCGCACATCGTCTTCTTCGGCGAGGCCGTCCCGAACATCGAGAAGGCCATTGACATCGTCTCCGCCGCAGACATCATGCTTATCGTCGGCACGTCCCTGAACGTCTACCCGGCAGCCGGCCTGTACCGCTATGCGCCGAACAGCGCTCCGATCTATCTCGTTGACCCTGAGGATGTGGCGGTCAACGATCCACGCATCATCCACATCCGCGAGGTCGCCACAAAAGGCATGGAGACATTCCGCAAGCTGCTGGAACGGTAACCGTTTCACTGCCGACCAGCCTCCCATCCCGTGCCCAATCCTGTCCCTCATCCTGTCCCTCATCCTGTCCCGTGAGCGGATCATCCCGTCGTGCGCACGGCCCTGCCTTCAGAT
>DJQB01000040.1:92345-104135 GCA_002439875.1 Bacteroidales bacterium UBA6397 | reverse complement strand
AGATGCCGTCCCGTGAGTGGATCGTCCCGTCCTGCGCACGGCCCTGCCTTCAGATGCAGTCCCGTGAGCGGACCATCCCGTCCTGCGCACGGACTGTCTTTCGAATGCCTTTATGTGCGTGAGACCGCCTCTTCCGCGCACGGGAGTCTGTTGTCCGTTCATAATCATACATGTTATGATAACAATGAAAATGAAATCATAAATATTATGATTTGTAAAATATTGATATGTCTAATGTTGGTAGATAATTATTAAATGTTTTTGCGATTTTGTCAGATGTTGTTTATATTTGCTGAACATAGTTGATGACATGGACAATAACATAATGCCTACAGTAAACGCTGGCGCAAAGCCTAGGGCGATCAATCACATCTCGGTGGATTGTGTGGTTTTCGGTTTTGATGGTGAGAGATTGAATGTGCTCCTGATCAAGCGATGTGGAGAAGAGAACGGACAGGAATTTCACGACATGAAACTTCCTGGCAACATCATTTACATGGATGAGGATCTTGACGAGGCTGCTTCGAGGGTACTAGGGGAACTGACGGGGCTAAAGAATATTCCTCTACTGCAATTCAAGGCATTCGGCTCTAAGGACAGAACGAAGGATCCAAAGGATTTGCACTGGATAAAGATGACAGAAAATCAGGTGGTTGAGAGGATTGTCACTGTGGCTTATGTCGCGCTTGTCAGAATCGACAGGGCTCTTGAGGTCTTGGATGGGTATGAGGCGTGCTGGGTGCCGCTTGACGAAGTGCCGGCGCTCGCTTTTGATCATAACATTATCATACGGGATGCTGTGAAATACATGGGAATGTACGCAGTGGGTGAGCCCCAGTGCATGTTCAAGCTTCTGCCGAGAAAGTTCACGATCCCACAGCTCCGGAAAGTCTATCAGTTCGTCACCGGCAATGAAATAGACGCCCGGAATTTCTATAAGAAATTGGCTGTGATGCCCTATGTTGTGCCGCTTGTGGAAAAGGAAAAAGGCGTGGCGCACAGGGCCGCCAGGTTCTATAAGTTTGACTCCAAGATATTCAAAAAGACAAGAATATGAATAGATTTGCCGATTGTCTGCTTGGCTACGATGTAGGAAGTTCGTCTGTCAAGGCCAGTCTTGTGGATGTGGCCACAGGAAAATGTGTGGCGAGCGCTTTTTACCCGAAGAGCGAGGCTCCGATCACATCTAAAATAATAGGTTGGGCCGAACAGGATCCCCGGATGTGGTGGGATAGCCTCAAACTTGCCACGGCGGAAGTGCTGTCCAAGGCTGGAAAGGTGAAGGTCGAAGCTGTGGGAATATCCTACCAGATGCACGGTTTGGTGTGCGTGGGCAAGGACGGGGAGCCTCTTCGGGATGCCATAATCTGGTGTGACTCAAGAGCAGTGCCTTATGGCGAGGCCGCTTTTAAGGGAATAGGTCCGGAGAAGTGCCTGAGCCATCTTCTGAACTCTCCCGGTAACTTCACGGCCTCCAAATTGGCTTGGGTGAAGGAAAATGAACCGGAAATATTCGAAAGTATTGACAAGATAATGCTTCCTGGAGATTACATCGCATTGAAACTCACGGGAGAGTCTTGCACTACTGTCAGCGGATTGTCCGAAGGCATGCTTTGGGACTTCAAGGAGAACCGTCCGGCCTTTTTTCTGATGGATTGGTTCGGGTTTAGGAAAGACATCCTTCCGAAGATTGTCCCAACTTTTTCGGAGCAGGGGAGGCTGACTGCATCGGCAGCTACGGAATTAGGTCTTAAGGCCGGGATCCCGGTATCGTACAGAGCGGGAGACCAACCGAACAACGCACTGTCTCTGAACGTGTTCAACCCTGGAGATGTGGCTGCGACCGCTGGCACATCGGGAGTTGTCTATGGAGTGAACGGGGAATATGGCTATGACCCACAGTCAAGGGTGAACACCTTCGCCCATGTGAACCACACGGCCAAGACTCCTCGGCTTGGAATCCTTCTTTGTGTCAACGGGACCGGAATCCTTAACTCATGGATCCGAAGGAATGCAATTCCTAAAGACCTTTCTTACGCTGAGATGAACGACATCGCTGCCGGGATTCCAATCGGAAGCGGAGGCGTGCTGATTTCCCCTTTCGGAAACGGAGCGGAAAGAATGTTCGGCAATAAGGAGATAGGCTGCCGTTTGTCTGGACTTAATTTCAATATCCACAGTTGGAAACATCTTGTACGGGCCGCTCAGGAAGGCGTTGCGTTTTCGTTCAAGTACGGAATGGACATAATGTCCGGGATGGGAATGAATGTCAGTGTTATACATGCTGGCAAAGCGAATATGTTCCTGAGCCCTGTGTTCCGTGACACTCTTGCCGGGGTGACAGGAGCGACGATTGAACTCTACGACACTGATGGCTCGGTAGGCGCTGCCAAAGGAGCGGGAATGGGCGTGGGAATATTCAAAAACAACGATGAAGCCTTTTCTACCCTAGAGCGTCTGGCCGTGGTGGAACCTGCGGATCAGGAAGCCTATCAGGAGGCTTACGGGCGTTGGAAGGAAGAACTTGATAAAGTAATAACTTATTAATAATTATAATATTATGGCAAAAGAGTATTTTCCTCAGATCGGTAAGATTCCGTTCGAGGGCGTGGAAAGCAAAAACCCGATGGCGTTCCATTATTATGACCCTGAGAGAGTAGTCCTTGGAAAGAAGATGAAGGATTGGCTCAAATTCGCTATGGCTTGGTGGCACACACTCGGTCAGGCGAGCGGAGACCAGTTCGGTGGCCAGACCAGAGACTACGAGTGGGACAAGGCGTCCGATCCTCTTCAGAGGGCTAAGGACAAGATGGACGCGGGCTTCGAGATCATGGACAAACTAGGCATCGAGTACTTCTGCTTCCACGATGTGGACCTTGTTGACGAGGCTCCGACTATTGAGGAATATGAAGCCCGCATGAAGGCCATCACTGACTATGCCCTTGAGAAGATGAAGGGTACCGGCATAAAACTTCTTTGGGGGACTGCCAACGTGTTCGGTCACAGAAGGTACATGAACGGTGCCGCCACCAATCCTGACTTCGATGTTGTCGCCCGTGCCGCTGTGCAGATCAAGAACGCTATTGATGCGACTATCAAGCTCGGAGGTGCGAACTACGTCTTCTGGGGTGGCCGCGAGGGCTACATGAGCCTTCTCAACACCCAGATGCAGAGAGAAAAAGATCACCTTGCACAGATGCTCAAGGCTGCCCGTGACTATGCCCGCGCCCACGGTTTCAAGGGCACGTTCCTCATCGAGCCTAAGCCAATGGAGCCTACCAAGCATCAGTACGATGTGGACACCGAGACCGTTATCGGCTTCCTCCGCGCCCACGGACTTGACAAGGACTTCAAGGTCAACATCGAGGTGAACCACGCCACCCTTGCCGGCCACACTTTCGAGCATGAACTCGCGGTGGCAGTTGACAACGGAATGCTTGGCTCGATCGACGCGAACAGAGGCGATGCGCAGAACGGTTGGGACACCGACCAGTTCCCGGTTGACGTGTTCGAACTCACCCAGGCTATGCTTCAGATCATCCGCAACGGAGGTCTTGGCGACGGAGGCTCGAACTTCGATGCCAAGCTGAGAAGAAATTCCACTGATCCTGAGGACATATTCATCGCTCACATCTGCGGAATGGATTCTATGGCCCGCGCGCTTCTGAACGCTGCTGCCATCGTTGAGGAATCTCCTATCCCGGAAATGGTCAAGGAACGCTATGCTTCTTTCGATTCAGGAGAGGGCAAGCGCTTCGAGGAGGGGAACATGACCCTTGAGGAACTCGTTTCCTATGCCAAGGAGCATGGAGAGCCTAAGCAGACAAGCGGTCAGCAGGAGCTCTACGAGACTTTGGTCAACATCTACAGCAAGTAAGCGATGGACTGTCCAGAAAAAGGCAGCCGTGCCTATCTGTTTTCAATTGTGTTGGTCGCCGTGCTGGGAGGACTGCTGTTCGGTTACGACACAGCGGTCATCTCCGGTGCGGAGAAAGGTTTGGAGGCGTTCTTCAGGGGTGCCTCGGACTTCACCTACACGAATTTTTTTCACGGGCTCACTTCTTCCAGTGCACTGATCGGCTGCGTCATCGGAAGTGCATTGTCTGGCCTTTTCGCCACTCGTTTAGGGCGCAAGCGTTCCCTCATCATTGCGGGAATATGCTTCTTCGTCTCCGCGTGGGGCAGCATGTGCCCGGAAATGTACGGAATCCTGCCTGTAGGCAAGCCGTCCCTTACCTTGCTTTGGGTCTTCAACGCCTACAGGATTCTCGGTGGAATAGGAGTGGGAATAGCCTCGGCCATCTGCCCGATGTACATCGGAGAGGTGGCTCCGAGTGGCATCCGTGGAATGCTCGTGAGCTGGAATCAGTTCGCGATAATCTTCGGCCAGTTGGTGGTCTATTTCGTCAACCTGCTGATTCTTGGCAGTCACGCCAATCCTGTCTATGATGCGGCGGGAGCTATCGCCAATGCTTTGGATGCCCGGTGGACAATCGAGACCGGATGGCGCTACATGTTCGGTTCCGAGTGTGTTCCCGCTGCTTTGTTCACGGTGCTGATTTGTTTTGTTCCAGAGACTCCGCGTTATCTTGTGATGACCGGGAAGCAGGACAAGGCTCTTTCTGTCCTGTCGAGAATCAACGGTCTCAGCGCTGCGAAGGAAATCCTCGCTGACATTCAGGGCACTCTCACCGAGAAGAAGGAGAAACTCTTCTCCTATGGCTTTATGTGCATATTCATCGGCATTATGCTCAGCGTCTTCCAGCAGGCTGTCGGCATCAACGCGGTCCTTTACTATGCTCCAAGAATATTCCAGGACATGGGAATGAACAACCCTATGGTGCAGACCGTGATCATGGGAGTCGTGAACATCGCGTTCACCCTTCTCGCTGTGTTCACCGTCGAGAGGTGGGGCCGTCGTCCGCTGCTCATCTGGGGCTCGATCGGAATGGCCATCGGTGCTTTCGGTGTCGCCTTGACTTTCGGCAACGAAGCCTTGAGTTTCATCACGATGATCAGCATCATGGTCTACAGTGCTTCCTTTATGTTCAGCTGGGGCCCGATCTGTTGGGTACTCATCGCCGAGATATTCCCGAACACAATCCGTGGCGCCGCCGTCGCCATCGCTGTGGCCTTCCAGTGGATCTTCAACTTCATCGTCAGCTCGACTTTCGTGCCTATGTTCAACATGCACCTCACCGCTGGTGATGATTTCGGCCACTGGTTCACCTACGGTCTCTACGGCACCATCTGCGTCATCGCAGCCATCTTCGTCTGGCGCCTGGTTCCCGAAACCAAAGGCAAGACCTTAGAGGACATGTCCCGCCTCTGGCGAAAAGGCAACGCTCTGAACTAAAGAATATTCCAGATTTCGCTATTCAGAATCGGCTTCGGTATCACCTGAGCCGATTTTTTTCATTTTTTTTGCTGTTTTTAAATACATATTCTTATTGTTTTCCTTCCCTGCATATCGTGAGGCGCTTACATATCTTGTCACCTTTCTCTCGATTCGTAATGAACGTAGGGGGAAATTGTGTTGTAACGTAAATATTCTCTGTATTTGAGAAAAGTTTGTGTTATGGTAGAAATCTTTGAGCACTTGTTCCGCTGTAACTCTTGGAGTGGAAATGGCAGAGGAAGAATTTACCATCTCGCCCTCAATTCCGTGCGTGGTACAGCCCATCCTACGCACGAGCCATCCTTTATGTACCCTCCCGTGCCTGAATCAGCCTTTTTGACGCACAACTTTAACCTTTTCTATCTATCGGGTGCGAACAGACGGATATTGCCCCCGAATAAGTCAATTCATTAACAAGCGGGTGCGGAATCATGGAATCTGCACCCGCCTTGAGTGCTTGATTATGTGCCCAATAAGACCTTTGGCGAAATATTTTGCGGATTTGGGGATTTTGCGTAAATTTGCAGTCTGTTTGATGGTCGTGGAGCTCCAGAAGTTCCGTGCCGAGGGTACGGGCGCTTGCGGCTGAAACTTATTAAAGTTTTGTTTTTTATGTACGCAATTGTTGACATTGCAGGACAGCAGTTCAAGGTTGAGGCTGGAAAAGAGATCTTTGTTAACCGTCTCGCGGCGGCCAAGGATTCTTCAGTCGAGTTCGACAAGGTGCTGCTCGTTGACTCCGAAGGGCAGATAAAGCTCGGTAATCCTTATGTAAAGGGCGCGGTCGTCAAGGCCACCGTTCTCGATGACGAGGCGAAGGCTGACAAGGTGCTCGTGTTCAAGAAGATCCGTCGCAAGGGATTCCAGAAACTCAATGGTCACCGCCAGAGGCTTTCCAAGATCCGTATCGATGAAATCGCTTAATTTCTAAAGAGTAACAGATTATGGCACACAAGAAAGGACAATCAAGTTCAAAGAACGGTCGTGAGTCTCATTCCAAAAGGCTTGGACTCAAGAAATTCGGCGGAGAGGTCGTAAAGGCCGGCAACATCATCGTAAGGCAGAGAGGCACAGTACACAATCCTGACAAGAACGTCGGAATGGGCAAGGATCACACTCTCTACGCTCTCGTTGACGGAACGGTTAAGTTCACAAGGAAGAGAGAGGACAAATCCTACGTCTCGGTCATCCCTTTTGAGAACTAAGACTCGGAGGATTGATAATGAAAGAGGGCTGGCTTCGAGTTATCGTGCCTGTCCTCTTTTTTGTTTGAAACCACCCGCTTCAGGCTTGTCTGCCTGAGAATGTGCCGGAGAACTTCTGGCGTAAAATGGGCGATTTCGTTTTGATGGTAATTAAACTATTCACATACTATGCTCACACTCAAAACGCTTCGTGACGATCCGCGGCATGTGATCGAGAAGCTGGCAGTAAAGAATTTCGATGCGAGGGCCATCGTGGAAAGAGTCCTCGAACTGGACACCAACAGAAGGGCTCTCCAGACAGAGAGCGACGCCATCGTGGCCAAGCAGAATCAGCTTACCAAGCAGATTGGCGGTCTGATGAAGGACGGCAAGAAGGCCGAGGCCGAAGAGGTCAAGAAGGAAGTGGCCGAGCTTAAGGCTGAATCCTCCGAACTCCTCGCGAAGGCTGAAGAGAACAACAAGGAACTGAATGATCAGTTGGTTCTCCTTCCGAACATGCCTTGCGACCTCGTCATCCCAGGAAAGGGAGCCGAGGACAACCAGATTGTGAAGATGGGCGGCCCTGAGGTCAACCTTCCCGAGCACGCTCTTCCGCACTGGGAACTCGCCAAGAAATACGACATCATCGACTTTGACCTTGGTGTGAAGCTCACCGGAGCCGGATTCCCTGTCTATAAGGGCAAGGGCGCGAAACTCCAGAGAGCCCTCATCAATTTCTTCCTCGACATCAACACGGCCGCCGGCTACAAGGAGGTCGAGCCGCCTATCATGGTCAACGCCGCCTCAGGTTTCGGTACCGGCCAGCTGCCAGACAAGGAGGCACAGATGTACTATGTAGGGTTGGATGAGTTCTACCTCATCCCTACAGCCGAGGTTCCGGTCACCAACATATTCAGAGATGTCATCCTCGGCAATGATGACTTCCCGCAGAAGATGACCGCCTACACCCCGTGCTTCCGCCGCGAGGCCGGTTCCTATGGCAAGGACGTGAGAGGCCTGAACCGTCTTCATCAGTTCGACAAGGTCGAGATCGTGCGCATCGAGAAGCCGGAGAACTCCTATGCCGCTTTGGACGAGATGGTTGCCCACGTTGAAGGCATTGTCAACAAGCTCGGTCTGAAGTACAGGATCCTCCGTCTGTGCGGCGGTGACCTGAGCTTCACATCCGCCATCACCTACGATTTTGAGCTGTGGTCAGCAGCCCAGGGACGTTGGCTTGAGATCTCCTCTGTCTCCAACTTCGAGACCTATCAGGCGAACCGTCTGCACCTGCGCTACCGTGACGCGGAGGGCAAGATGCAGCTCTGCCACACGTTGAACGGAAGCTCACTCGCTCTCCCTCGCGTGGTCGCCGCCCTGCTTGAGGACAACCAGAAGGACGACAGGATTGTCATCCCTGAGGTTCTCCGTCCTTACACAGGATTCGATTGCATTGACTGACCTGTCAAAGGTGGGTTCTTGCTCTGAATTATTATGGACAAGACAACAATAATTGGAATAGACCCCGGAACCAATCTCCTTGGTTTCGGGGTCATTGATGTCATCGGCGGCAAACCTGTGTTCGCGGACATGGGCGTGCTGGATCTGCGGAAGGAGGCGGATGCATATTCAAAACTACGCCAGATCTACGACACCGTCACCGAAGTCTGCAAGACCTACCACGGCACCGAGATGGCGCTGGAGTCACCCTTCTACGGCAAGAACGCCCAGGTCATCCTGAAACTGGGGCGCGCGCAAGGGGCTGCGATGCTTGCCGCTCTTGAATATGGCATCACCGAGATTCATGAATATGCTCCCCGGGAGGCCAAGCAGGCGATCACCGGCAACGGAGCCGCGTCCAAGGAGCAGGTGAGCGTGATGCTGCGCAAGACGCTGAATGTGGGATTTCAGCCGGAACATCTGGACGCCACGGACGCGCTTGCCATAGCGCTTTGTCATTATTACAACATTACCAGCCCTTTGGCGAAGGTAAAAGGGTCCGGAGGTTGGGAGAAGTTCATCAAGGACCATCCGGATAGGGTGAAATGAAGTTGGAATATCCAGGAATATTCATTCGTGTCTGTTTGTGCTTCGACTGGATCCACGCTGAATGATTTTTTTATCTCTGGATTAAACCAGAGCAACGTTTCCCTGTCAAAGAAAGCGTTAGGTTGATTAGTTGTGTATTCCTTATGAACTTAAAGAAATTCATCACTTTTGTAGCCGGCATTGTGTCGGCTTTTTCTATGGCCTTTGCCCAAGGCAGCGGCACGGTCACATTGTCACTTACGGATTCCTCCACCGGTGAGGCGGTCGGATTCGCCACAGTTTCCATCACGAAACCGGGCGGATCCAAGCCCTACAAGTATGCCTTGAGTGACGACAAGGGCAAGACAACCTTCGAGAAAGTCTCAGCGGGGAAGTATGTCCTTAAGGCTGAACTTCTTGGCTATAAGACTCTCACCAAGGATGTGGAAGTCAAAGGAAAACTGGATCTCGGTGTCCTCAAGATGGATCCGGACAAGCAGGTGCTGGATGCCGCAAGTGTCTCCGCCACCGGCAACCCGATTGTGATTAAGAAAGACACCATCGAATACAACGCCTCGTCATTCAAGACGACTGACAACGACATGCTTGAGGATCTGTTGAAGAAGCTTCCAGGCGTGGAAGTCTCAGAAGATGGCACTGTTACTGCTAACGGTGAGACAATCAGTAAGATAACGATTGACGGCAAGACATTCTTCCTTGATGATCCGCAGCTTGCGTCCAAGAATATTCCCGCGAAGATCATCGAGAAGGTGAAGGTTGTTGAGAAAAAGTCGGATCAGGCTGAATTTACCGGAATTGATGACGGCAACGATGAGACGATTATTGACCTCTCCATCCAGAAGGGGATGATGAACGGTTTGTTCGGAAACGTCATGGCCGGGGCCGGACATGATATCCGCAGGCAGGTGTCGGGTTCTGAACTGTCATCCGGTGACGGAGACTGGCGCTATCAGGGAGCCGGGTTCCTTGGACGGTTCACGGACAAAAACCAACTCAGCGTCATCATCAACGGCAACAACACCAATAACCGTGGATTCAACGACTTGGCCGGCAGCATGATGCAGGGAATGCGCGGAGGTGGCGGCGGAATGGGCCGCGGCAGCCGTGGCTGGGGTCCCGGCAACGGAATCACGACTTCGTGGATGGGAGGCGTGAACGGCAACACCACCCTGTTTGACGACAAGATGGATCTTGGAGGCAACTACCTCTACAATAATAACGAGACTTATGTCGAGGAGGAGAGCAAGAAGATCACCTATCTTGATGACTACAACCTCATCTACAACAATAAAGGTTCCAACACAACAAATTCCGATGGCCATCGTTTCGGAGTGCGTTTGGAGCACAAGTTCTCAGAGAACACCTCCATACTCTTCCAACCGCAAGTAAGTTTCGGCAACGGTGATTTCAATGAGATTTCCGAGTTTTCCACGCTGACAGACCGTAACGGTGTCACATCGAGGACAAATGAGGGTTTCACAAGTAACTCCGGATCCAACAACAACTGGAAGACAAATGGCTTCTTTCTCTTCCGTCAGAGGCTTGGCAAGGCCGGAAGGACGCTCTCTTTCAATGTCCGCTATAACTTCAGCGGCAATGAGACGAACGGGTTCAATCAGTCTTTGACCCGTGCTTTCGATGAGTTCGAGGCGGCCTCCGACTCGGTGATCAACCAGCGTTACAATCAGAATCAGGACACAAAATCCCTGAGCGGTCGTCTCACTTACACTGAACCTCTTGGCAAAGGCTTCTTTGTCGAGGCCAACTACGAGGCGTCATGGAACAGGACCACGTCAAAGAAGAACACTTTTGACAGTGGAGACGTTAAGGATTTCAGTGTGTCGAATCTGGTTTATAATCCGATTGGAGAGGTCGCCAACAGCTTCTATTCCAGTGAGATAATCAACCGCTACATTAACCAAACCATCGGTGCGAACTTCGTCTATCAGAAGGACAAACTCCGCGCGCAGGCAGGAGCCAGCGCCAATCCGACATATACCCACAACGAGACCCGCGGCTTTGATACTTACGACAGCCACGTTCTGAACTGGTCGCCTCAGGCTATGCTCTGGTACGACATCGATGACAACACCAATGTGCGCGGTTTCTATTTCGGGCGCTCGCAGCAACCGTCTGTGAGCCAGTTGATGAGGGTGCCGGACAACACGAATCCACTCAACGTTTCTTTCGGTAACATGTACCTTGAGCCGTATTTCAACCACGATTTCAGAAGTGATTTTGGTCACACGAACAAGACCACGTTCTTCTCCATCCGTGCGGGAATCGATGGCGGCATTGTCAAGAATCCGATCGTAAACGCCCAGTGGTACGGCACGAACGGAGTGCAGTACTCAATTCCAGTCAACGGAAAGGACTCCTACAACGGTGGTTTTCGTGTGATGCTGAACACTCCGATCGCGAAGTCAAACTTCAGCATATTCAACATGACGAGGGCAAGCTACTCAAAGTCTTCCTCCTATGTGGGATCTTCCAATTTTGATATGAGCGGTTACTATAAGGACGGTGACTTCAGCGCTGAGAACTTCCTTGCAGACAAGTTCCTGGAGGATTTCCACTCACTCGACTTCACCCTGAACAAGCTCCGGACTGTCGGTCTCACGGAGCGTCTCCGCCTGACTTACCGCAATGACATCGTGGAACTTACCGCCGGTGGCCGCACCAGAATGTCAAAGTCGTGGTACACAATCGCCAACCAGTCCACAAATATGACGTGGAGCAATCAGGTGACCGCCTCGATGAACTGGACTGTTCCGGGCGGATTCGGAATCGTTGCCGATGGCAACTACAACTGGTACAATGGCTACACGACCGATCAGGGTACCCAGTTGATTCTGAACGCCAAGATCACCAAACTCCTGTTCAAGGACAAGTTCACGCTCGCTCTGAACGCCTACGACATCCTCGATCAGGCCAAGAACCTTTCGATCTCCGACTCCTCGAACTACCACACCGAGACCTTGAACAACACCCTCGGACGCTACATAGTAGTTTCCCTGACCTACCGCTTCGGCAACTTCGGCGGCAAAGACGGTCGTCGTGGCGGCCCAGGCATGGGCCGCGGCCCGATGGGACCTCCACCTCCAAGGATGTAGTTCTATTTGAATATATTAATGTGGTCAAAAAAGACTATGGCGAATT
>DJQB01000040.1:0-92307 GCA_002439875.1 Bacteroidales bacterium UBA6397 | reverse complement strand
AATTCGCCATAGTCTTTTTTGACTTTGATGTGTAAGATCGTGAATATGTTGTCAGAAAATTTACTTATTCTGGCTATCCAATCGGACATTCTTTCTAACCGGTTTAATGTTAGATCAATCGTCTTCTTCCGCCTTGACAAAATTGACGTAGTTCCTCCACTTGTCAATCATGGCGGTCATATCTTCTGGTAACTGCGAATCGAATTGGATCCATTTGCCTGTGCCGGGATGGACGAAGCCGAGAGTCTTCGCATGGAGTGCCTGCCGAGGGCAGATCTCAAAACAGTTCTGGATGAACTGACGGTATTTGGCGTAGATTGTGCCCTTGCGGATTTCCGAGCCGCCGTACCTCTCGTCATTGAACAGCGGATGCCCGATGTAGCTCATGTGAACCCTGATCTGGTGCGTGCGCCCGGTCTCCAGTTTGCACTCGACAACCGTCACATAACCAAACCTTTCCAACACCTTGTAATGAGTCACGGCATGCTTGCCACGGTCATCTTCACCGGGATAGACCTTAAACCTTAACCTATCGTTAGGATCGCGCCCTATGTTCCCGTCAACCGTCCCTTCGTCCTCCTTGATGTTGCCCCAGACAACCGCAACGTACCGTCTTTCGATAGAGTGCTCGAAGAACTGACGCGCAAGATCCAGTTGAGTCTCATCGTTTTTGGCCACAACCAGAAGCCCCGATGTGTCCTTGTCGATTCTGTGTACAAGGATGCCCATCCGCTCGTCTGCAGCCTCCGGCCCCTGGGATATTCCCAGATGATAGGAGAGAGCGTTGATGAGGGTTCCCTCGAAGTGACCGTGCCCAGGGTGGACAACCATCCCGGCGGCTTTGTTTACAACAAGAAGGTCGTTGTCCTCATAGACTATGTTCAATGGAATGTCCTGTGGCAGGATCTCAAGGCCGCGGCGGCGGTACGGCATCACAAACCTAATGACATCTCCCGGTCTGATGATGAGGTTCGCTTTCGCAACCTTGTCATTCACACGCACATATCCTTCCTTGATAGCACACTGAACCCTGTGCCTTGAAGTGTCCTCCAGATGCGTGGCCATGTACTTGTCCACACGCATTGGGGTCTGGCCGACATCGACATTAAGCCGGAAATGCTCAAACATTCCCTGCTCCTCGTCCTCAACGTTTTCCTCTTGGTCGTTGTAAAGTCTCTCTTCGTCCACGTTACTCGTCTTTCTTGTCCAATGATAGGTAAAGGGTCACGTCCGACCCCATGAGAATCGGATTGCTGGAAGCTTCCGGAGTCTGCCTGGTCACCGAGGCGTTCAGAGAGTCTGTGTAGTTCCTCACGCTCCTGTCGAACACTATGCGGCCGATGTTCAATGAGTTGTCGTGCACTGCATCGACTGCCCTGAGATATTTCAATCCCTTGACATCAGGAATATATGTCAGATTGTCCTCCGGATTGAGCCCGACCTCCAGATTGATTTCCGAACCGGTCTCGATCTGCTTTCCCGGTCTGATCTCACGGTTCCGGTAGATTTGCCTAAGCACATTGTTGGTGGCGATGTCGTTGACGTAGATCAACTTGCCCAATGCCAACCCACGGGAGTTGAGTTCAGCCTTGGCCTGACGCATCGAGTAGCCGACAAGGTTTGGCATACTGACTTTCTTGGCGTTCTTGGCATTGATCGTGAGGAGAATCCTACGGCCTTTCTTGACTCTGGAGCCGGCTTTGGGATTCTGGCTGTAGATAGCGCCTTTCTCCATCTTCCTGACGAAAATCGAGTCGATTACCTCGGTTCTCAGTTTCAGTCTGGATGCCTCGTTCCTTGCCTCGTCAAGGCTCATGCTTGTGAAATCCGGAACCTCGATGGTCTTGTTGTGATTGGTGATTGTACTCAGAAGAATCGAGTTGAAGATTATCAAAATCGTGAAAAACAGCACCGCAAGGATAATGTTCTTCACAATCCAGTTCCCGAAGAAACCTTTTTTGTCCGTTTTTTCTGCCATATTCCTAAATTACTTTCCGCCTGTGAAGAGCAAGTCGAACGCACCTTCTCCGAGCAAGGCTAATCCAATGATTATTATGATGATTCCCGCGATTCTGTTCATCCACATTATCTTCTTCATGTCAAAAGCCTTTCTCCAGTTGCTGAAAAACCATGAGAAGAAAAACCAATAGGCGATTGAGCCGCCGGCTACCGCAAGGATGATCGGGTAGATCCTGAAGCTTCTGTCGGTCACATCCACTTGAAAGAAAGCGAACAGGGCGAACATCACAAGTATCGCTCCAGGGTTGGAGATTGTGGTGGCAACAGCCTGAAGGAAATCCTTTGGTGATGCTCCGCGTGCCTTGATATCGCCCGGCTCCATCTTTCTGAACGGATCCTTGAATGCCATTGAATATCCCAGCAAGGCGATCACCGGACCTCCGATCAGGAATATGATCGATTCGTAGGTGTTGATGAAATGCTGGGCAAAAGCCCAGGCGAAGATCGAGATGATGGCGTAGGCTGTGTCAACAAGCGACGCTCCGAGACCGGTCGTGAAACCGGACTTATGTCCATAGCAGATTGACTTCTGAAGCACAATAATCGCCACCGGCCCTAAAGGTGCCGATGCGCAAATTCCAATTATGAATGCTTTCAGAATCTCCAACAGCATAGGCAGTTATTATTTGGCCCTCATGAATATCTGCACTGGGCATCCGTGCAGGTCGAAATGTTCCCTCAGCTTGTTCTCAAGGAATCTCTTGTACGGCTCCTTTACGTACTGCGGCAGGTTGCAGAAGAACGCGAACGCCGGGAATCTGGTCGGCAGCTGAGTCACGTACTTGATTTTTACGTATTTACCTTTCCATGCTGGAGGCGGATAGTTCTCAATCTCAGGAAGTAAGGCCTCATTCAGTCTTGCTGTTGACAGCTTGCGCGAATAATTCTCATAGACATGCTCCGCTGCATCAAGCACGTCCATGATCCTTTGCTTCTTAGTCACGGACGTGAATATTATAGGCACGTCATCGAACGGAGCTATTCTGCGGCGAAGCGAGGCTTCATATTCCTTCATCGTGTTGCTGTCCTTCATGAAGAGGTCCCATTTGTTGACCACCAGCACGCAGGCCTTGCGGTTGCGGACGATGAGGTTGAATATGCTCATGTCCTGAGCCTCCATTCCACTGTTGGCGTCGATCATCAGGATGCAGACATCAGAATGCTCGATAGCCCTGATGGAACGCATCACGGAGTAGAACTCAAGATCCTCATTGACCTTGGCTTTCCTGCGCATTCCAGCGGTGTCCACAAGCATGAACTCGTGGCCGAATTTATTGTAAAGAGTTGAGATTGAGTCTCTTGTCGTTCCTGCAACAGGGGTTACGATGTTCCGTTCCTCTCCGAGAAGAGCATTCGTCAACGATGACTTGCCGACGTTCGGCTTTCCTACAATTGTGATGTGCGGAAGGTCTGGCCGGTCATCGTCTTTTTGTGGCTTCTCCTCAGGAAGAACCTTGAGAACCTCATCAAGAAGATCTCCAGTCCCGCTTCCGTTGGCCGCTGACGTGGCCCAAATCTCTCCGAGTCCCAATGAATAGAACTGATAGGCGTCAAACATCTTCTCTCCGGAATCCACCTTGTTGACACACAGGACAACAGGCTTTTTGCTCCGGCGCAGGATGTCCGCAATCTCTGCATCGTAGTCAGTGATGCCGGCAGCCGCTTCGACCATGAATATTATCGCGTCAGCCTCCTCGATGGCGATCACGACCTGTTTGCGGATGGCCTCTTCGAACACATCTTCCGAATTGGTCGTCCAGCCTCCCGTGTCCACCACGGAGAACTCCTTGCCGCACCATTCGCATTTGCCGTAGTGGCGATCTCTTGTCACACCGGCGGTCTCGTCAACGATGGCCTGGCGCATTCCGACAAGTCTGTTGAAAAGTGTGGATTTGCCGACGTTAGGACGCCCAACTATAGCTACTAAACTCATAATGATTCTGTTACTTCTAAATATTCAATTACTTTCAGCGGCTCTTATTCTTTGGCTTCTTGCTTCCGAACTCATATTCATAGAAACTGCATCCGGTGCAGGCTTCGCTATAGGTTCCTGTGCATGAATCGCTCCTTTTGGGCTTCTTCTTGGAGAAGATTTCCTTGTCTTGCTCCCGCATGCACTTGATGCCTAACTTGCGCATGTTCTCGTTGCGACTAATCTCCGTTTCCGGAAACTTGCCGTTTTTTCGGAATATGATGTTGAAGCACATTCCGATCACTCCTAATCCAAGCAAAATTATCGCTGCGAGAACAGTTTTCATATATTCCTAAAAAATAAACTCCGTACTGATAGGCTCGTAGTTATAGACCTTGCGTATGATAGCAGCGAAGGTCTCCGCCATAGAAACCACTCTTATTTTCTTCGAATCGACACCGCTCTTGATTGGAATTGTGTCTGTTACAAATACTTCCTCTAAACAGGAATTATTGATTCTGTCGTAAGCCGGACCGGAAAGCACAGCGTGTGTCGCACATGCCCTGACACTGGCAGCACCTTTTTCCATCAGCACTTCCGCTGCTTTTACGAGAGTTCCGGCCGTGTCGATCAAGTCATCAACAATCACGATGTTCTTGCCTTCAACCTCTCCGATTGCAGTGATCGAGGCAACGACATTGGCTCTTTCCCTAGACTTGTGACAGATGATCACAGGACAGGCGAGATCCTTTGCATAGGCGTTAGCCCTTTTTGCACCACCCATGTCAGGAGCCGCGATCGCAAGGTTCTCGATGTTCAGAGACCTAAGATAAGGAATGAACACCTTGCTGGCGTAGATGTGGTCAACAGGAAGGTCGAAAAAGCCCTGGATCTGGTCGGCGTGAAGGTCGCAGGTCATGATTCTGTCAACTCCTGCCGCTGTAAGAAGATTGGCCACCAGCTTCGCTCCGATCGAGACACGAGGCTTGTCCTTGCGGTCCTGCCTTGCCCATCCGAAGTACGGCATCACCGCGATGACTTTGTCAGCGGAAGCTCTCTTGGCTGCATCAATTGTCAGCAGAAGCTCCATCAGATTCTCGGAAGGAGGAAATGTTGACTGCAGGATGAACACGGTCGCGCCTCTGACGCTGTCCGTGAAAGAGGGCACGAACTCTCCATCGCTGAATTGGGTCACTTCGGAAGCCCCAAGATGGTACTTTTCTCCAGCATTGGCCCCGATGATGTTCAGTTCGTCAACAACTTTGCACGCAAAGTCTTTGGAGGCTCTGCAGGCAAACAATTCCATTCTGTGTTCCATGTGCATTAAACTATGCTATAAATTAATGTATTGTTGAATATAGTCCAATATATCTTCCTTTCCGGCTCCGGTCTCAGAGCTGGAAGCGAACATCGGCGGCAACTCCTCCCAATCTTCGGACAAGATCTCTTTGTCCCGCTCAATCTGCGCCTTCAAGGCGTTCGGCCCGAGTTTGTCACCTTTTGTGAATATGATAGCGAACGGGATGCCGTTCTCCCCAAGCCCGGCCAGAAACTCCCTGTCAATCTTCGTGATGTCGTGCCGAGAGTCGATCAGGACAAAGAGCACGACCATTTCCTCCGACTTTTCGATGTAGTCGTTGATCATTTTCCGGAGTTCCTCGCGTCCTTTTTGTGAGATCTTTGCGAAGCCGTAGCCCGGAAGATCGACAAGATACCAACTGTCATTGATGATGAAGTGGTTGATCAGTTGGGTCTTTCCAGGGGTGGATGATGTCTTCGCAAGCTTGCGGTTGCCGCACAACATATTGATCAGCGATGACTTGCCGACATTGGAGCGTCCGATGAACGCGAACTCCGGCAGTCTGCGGGAGGGCTTTTGGCTGGCTCTTGTGCAGCTGCCTGCGAATTTTGCTTCAGTAATGGTCATCTTTCTTTCTGCCTAAGCGATTCTTTTACAAAGATAGTGGATTTTTGTTAAATTTGTAAGAGAAAGGACTGTTAATATGGAAAAGACGTACATAGACCTGTTCACTCTTCAGGCTCGTCTGAAGTCCGTTGTGGAGGGCTCTTTCCCGCAGCGGCTTTGGGTCAAGGCCGAAATCAGCGGCCTCAACCGGAAGCAGAACGGCCACTGCTATCTGGAACTCTCTCAGAGTGAGGGTGGGGGAGTGGTCGCGAAGACCCGCGCCACAATCTGGGCGTTCCGCTGGAACCTCATCGACCAACAGTTCAGGAGCGTGACAGGCTCTCCACTGGAGGCCGGGATGGAGATTCTCGCCAGCGTGCAGGTCAGCTACCATCCAGTCTATGGCTTTTCCTTGAATATAGATGACGTCGATCCTGAGTTCACCCTCGGTGCGAACGAACGTCGTCGGCAGGAGACAATCGAGCGGTTGGGCAGGGAAGGACTGCTGGACTTGCAGAAGCGTCTGCGGCTACCAGCGCTGCCATATTCATTGGCGGTGATTTCCGCTCCTGGTGCGGCTGGCTTCGGGGACTTCCGTCACCATCTGATGGACAATGAATATGGATTCGTGTTCAATGTCAGGCTGTTCGAGGCTTTGATGCAGGGGGATGGCGCACCTGCTTCCATAATGGCGGCTTTCGGGGAGATTCTCTCCTCGCAGGTCCATTATGACGCTGTTCTGATCATGCGCGGCGGTGGCTCGGACTTGGATTTGGGCTGCTTCGATGACTACGACCTGGCCGTGACCATAGCCCGTTGCCCTGTTCCGGTCTTCACCGCGATAGGCCATGACAAGGATCATCACGTAGCCGATATGGTGGCGAACACATTCGTCAAGACTCCGACAGCGTTGGCAGACCTGTTTCTGGACTGCTACATCGCAGAGGATCAGCGTCTGGGCACTCTGGAGTCCCGGCTTATGATGTCGTTTGGCAGCCGATTGTCGGCCATGTCCTCCCGCATTGATCTGTTAGAGGCTCGTGTCCGCCGTCAGGCGGATGCCCGTGTGTCGGATGCGATGCACAAGGTAGAGATCTTGGGTGCGGCTTTGACGAAGGCTGTGGAGAATAGATTAGTCAGTCAGGAACATCGTCTGGACAGATTGTCTGACAAGGTTTTGCACGGAGCGGACAGAAGTCTTTACAAGTCCGCGTCATCTCTGGACAAGATAGAGCAGCGTCTTCGGGGGCGTGTCGGAGTGGTTCTGTCGGGGGCGTTGTCGCACCTTATGATGGTCGAGACTAAAATCGCCGCCAATGATCCCCGCAACATTCTCCGAAAAGGTTTTGTTCTGGCTTTGGACAGGGACGGTGTGAAGATGAACTCCGCCACCAAGACCCGTGTCGGAGACCGTGTGCGCATGATGTTCGCCGACGGGACCGTCAAGTGCGGTGTCGTGGAGGTGGATCTGAAGAGCAATGTGCCCGGAAGCGAGGACGAATCCCTTCAGGCGATGAGTGAAATAAGCTAGCCCGCAGATTGGTCCCTGAGCCTGTCGAAGGGCCGAATGATCGAAGAGACAAATCAATATTTTAAGCAATCAACAAAAATCAATGAATATGTCAGAGAAGAAATTCGATTACACCAAGGCGGTCGCCGAACTGGACGAGATCGCCGCCAAAGTAGAAGATCCCGCCACCAGCCTGGACGACATCGGCGCCCTCGTGAAGCGCTCCAAAGAACTCATAGAGTCCTGCCGCCAGTACCTCCGCACCGTCCGTGACTCCATCGAGGACAACAAGGACTAATCCCCGGTCCCCGCGCTTGCCGAAAGCTTGCGCCTGATCCCTTCGGTAGCATTTCCGGCCTCTTTTGCTTCCCAAGGGTGCATCCCGCACTCTCGGGAACCGTTTGCCCCACTTTTTGTCTCCCGAGGGTGCTGCAGGGCATTGATGGGTGATATTATTTCCCTTTCCGCTTATCGAGGTTCAGACAAAAAATATGCTGATGACTATATGCATATTATTAGGAAAATTGCACGATATATCGTGCAATTTTCGCAAAATTCTGATCGGGTAACGGTGCAATGAAGCCTTGAAAGGAGCAGGAAGGGGAATTTTTGCGCTTGTCGGGGTCAAAGTTCTCCTCGACGGGAGCGATGATCAAGGAAATCGCTCTTGTCGAATGTGTGAGGATGGTAATGGGCGGGGCCTTAGTCGATGCTGAAGGCTTCGATCTCTTTGTTGAGGGTGTCGAGGATCTCGAGTTTGGTGTTCAGGAGGTCGTCGGAGATGTCAACCTTGTAGTAGTGCGGGTTGATGAGGCGCCTTTCGGACGGGCTGAAGTGCGACAAGGTGTTGTTGTAGAAGGCTTTCTTCTCTTGGAGGGTGTGTCTTTCGACGCACCTTTCGCCGTTCTTGATGACCTGATGCTGGAGGGGTCTCCAGGAATATTCACCGGATTGGAAGATCTTGTACTTGTAGCGGTCCTGCTCGTCGTAGATCGTGAAGGTCTCACCGGCCTCTATCCTTTGGGCGAGGGTGTCGCCGCGCAGACAGGTGACATCGGCCTTGTAGACTTCGCCAAGATCCGGGTCTTTCTTCGTGATCCGGTAGGTGATCTGGAATCCTGGGTTGATCAGCTTGATCCTGTCCTCGGAGCGTTTCAGGACGGGACGTCCGTCAATCTGGACGAGTTTGTAGACGTTGCCGAAGCACGGGGCGGCCTTGCTGGTGGCGATGGCGTCACCGACTCCGTAGGAATCTATGCAGGCACCCTGGCGCTCAAGGTCCGAGATGAGATATTCATCAAGGGAGTTGGTCGCGAAGATCTTGCAGCCGGTAAGTCCGTGGCTGTCAAGGATTTTACGGACTTTGACGGAGAGGTAGGCGAGGTCTCCGCTGTCGAGGCGCACGCCGTAGCCGTTGGGATATTCATTGTCGATGCCGCATTCCTTGAAGGAACGGATGGCGTTGAGGATTCCGCATTTGAGGGTGTCGTAGGTGTCTATGAGGAGGATGAGGTTCTCGCCCCGGTGGGTGCCGATGTAGTCCACGAATGCTTTGTGCTCGCCTTCGACAGTGCTGCCGTAGGAGGTGACGAAACTGTGGGCCATCGTGCCGGTGGAAGGGACTCCGTTCAGCACTCCGGTGAGAATGTTGGACGTGCTGGCGCAGCCCGCGATGATGGCGGCTTTGGCTCCGTAGACAGCCGCCCATGGTCCGTGGGCCCTTCTTGAGCCGAACTCACTCACAGGGCGGTTGGTTGCTCGGCAGACCCTTGAGGCCTTTGTCGCGACTGCCATCTGATGGTTCATTATGCAGAGGAGGGGAGTCTCCAAAATCTGCGCTTCGATCAGAGGGGCCTCCACCGTGATGATCGGCTGGTTCGGGAACGCTATCTCGCCTTCGCGCATCGCATAGACATTGCCGGTGAACTTCAACGTGGAGAGGTACTTGCGGAATTCGGCATATTCATCGCCCGGAAGGAACTTCTCGTAGAAATCCGGTTCGGCCTTGCCAAGGTTTTGGATGCATTCTATGGCTTCCTCGATGCCGCTCACGACAGCCCAGTTGTTGTTCTCCGGGGCTTTCCTATAGAACATGTTGAAGACTGCGATGGCATCCTTCCTGCCGGTCTCGTAGAAGGATTTGCCCATCGTGTACTGGTACTTGTCTGAGCAGTAGGCGAAGTCTTTGACCTCGATTCCGTTGTTTGATTCCATTTCTTTATGTGTTTTGGCGGTTGCCTTTGTTTACTGATTGCTGTGACGGAAGCCGTCTTCTTCAAGAATGATGCTAAGGATACGTTGTGCGGAGGTGTCATCGCCGGAGGTGACCAGCTCGATGTCGGGCTTTAAGGTGGCTTCGGCAGACTTGACGACCGAATATCCATTATGCCTTGTAGCCTCGGTGGCTGAGCTTGTCGAAGCCACATTCCCTACAAGCAGCCCTTCCTCTTTCATCACCTCGACCAGGTGCCTGGCCACAGCCGGAGCAGGGTCGATGATCTGGACATCCGGCCCGGCTACTCTCTGAATGACATCCCGTAGGAACGGGTAGTGTGTGCATCCGAGCACAATCCTGTCAGCACCAGCGTCAAGAAGCGGCTTGAGGCTCTTCCGGACAGTCTCCTCCGCCACTGGTCCGTCTAAAATCCCGTTCTCCACAAGCTCCACGAACCCTTGTCCAACGTGCTCGACAATCTTCACGTCATCCTCGTAAATTTCCTTGGTGGTCAAGTATTTGGATCCTTTCAGAGTCCCCGCTGTCGCCAGCACTCCGATCACACCGGTCTTCGAGCTGAGCGCCGCCGGTTTCACAGCGGGCTCCATCCCGATGAAGCGGACGGGATATTCATTTCTGAGGGTTGTGATCGCTGCCGCTGTGGCCGTGTTGCAAGCCACCACGATGATTTGCGCTCCCCGCGAGAGGAGATATTCAGTGATCTCCCTGCTGCGGTTTTGGATGAACTCAGGTGTCTTTTCCCCGTAAGGGCAGTTGGCGTTGTCAGCGTAATAGACAAACCTTTCCTCCGGAAGAAACCGAAGGATCTCCCGCAGCACGGACAGTCCGCCCGAACCTGAGTCGAAAATGCCGATCATCGCCTCAAAGACAAATAATTCAATCAAAGATACAACAAAGAAACGAAAGAGAAAGAAAAATGAATATCTTTGTGAAATTTCGTCTTTTTGCTGTCGGAATCTGCAATAATGGTTTATTCTGAAAATCTATGAATATGAATACAAAGAATCTGCACGGAGCTGCGGTGGTGCTGGCAGTGGTGATACTTGGGCTTTCTGGTTGTGCGAAGACCACAGCGGACAAGGTGGAAAACGCTCCAACTCCTGAGATTGCAAAGGCGGATCAGTATGCGATTGATGTACTTGGAACATATTACCTTTGGAATGAGGAGATTGATAGGGATTTTGTGAGGTTGGATCCGGACACTTGCCGGATGCCTGTTGAAGTTGTTGAGAGCATCCGCTACCGTGAGGCTGGCAAGGAGGTGGACAGGTGGACGGTCCTGACTGATGATCTGGAATCGTTCACAAACTCGGTTCAGGGACTTGGGCTTACCTATGGCTATGATCTTCAAGTGGGCAGGATCAGCAATAGGGAAGGGGTGTATTTCTTTGTCGTAAGCTATGTCAGCAATGGTGGCCCGGCTCAGAATGCCGGTCTTAAGCGTGGTGACATCATAATAACTCTTGACGGCAAGGCTATCACGAAGGATAACATTTATGATGCGTATAATTCTCGTACTATTGAACTTGGAGTGACCAAACTTGACGGTGATCACATCAGTGATGAGGTTAGGAGTGTCAAACTGAATGCTGTTGATATGTACGAGGATCCTATTCTTGTCACTAAAACATTGGATGTGAACGGCAATAAGGTCGGCTATCTGGCCTACTCAGGATTCGATCTGAAATCCTCCCGATCACTTCGGGATGTGTTCATGAGATTCAAGTCCGAAAATGTTCAGGAGCTAATCCTTGACTTGAGGTACAATGGCGGTGGCTATGCGTTCACAGAGAATGTTTTGGCTTCGATGATAGCTCCGAGGGCGAATGTCGCTGCCGGGGACATATTCCAGACAGAAGTGTACAATTCAATTCTTGCCAAGGCTTGGAGGGAGCATGGAGAGGACACAAACACATATTTTTCGAATATTCATGAACTAAGTTCGCAAAACCTAAGAATAGACGTGTCCGATGCTAATTTGGGAATAGACAAGCTCTATGTCATCGTGACTGGAGGTACTGCATCAGCATCCGAGGGCCTAATAGTTGGGCTTAAACCTTACATGGACGTTGTTCTTGTCGGCCAACAGACTTACGGAAAATACTGTGCCGGGATTCTGCTTGCTCCGGAGGACTTCTACAACAGCAAGTACGATTTTTCTTTGATAAAGGACTGGGGAATGTACGTGATGATCAGTAAGTTCGCTGACTGTAACGGCCATAACGCTTCTATTCCTGACGGCATTCCGGTGGATGTTCAGGTTGATGACAACCCGTTTGACGGCTGTCAGTTGGGCGATGAGAACGAGACGATGCTCCGCGCCGCCCTTCAGGCCGCTGGCAAGGTCTATCCACAAGCCGCGTCTGTAACGCGTTCATATTCAAAGAACATCGAACTCACTCCATTGGAGTACGGCGCTCCGCAAGGCATCCTCATCAAGACGGAAATTCCTGTGTTCAGGTAACTGCGCTTTCACAGTCGCTTCGACAGGCTCAGCGTCCGCTTTGCCGGTCACTGCCGATTGCTTTCCCGGTCACTGAGCCTGTCGAAGTGACCCTCCTACCGAAAATTCGTTTCACAAATTGCGTTTCACTTTTTATGTTTCACTTTTTGTGTTATCTTTGCAGTTGAGTATAATCGATTGTAATTATGAGCATAAAAGTGAATGAAAGTCCGGATAATCCTTTCTTGATAACCGGATATGCAGGACAGGAATATTTCTGTGACAGGGAAACGGAGACAGCCAAGGTCATCGGTGCGTTAGGTAACGGACGCAATGTGACGCTGACAAGCCCAAGACGTATGGGAAAGACGGGCTTGATCCTTCACGTGTTCGACACAATCAAGCGACAGGATAAGTCTGCGGTATGTGTCTATATGGATATTTTTCCAACTCTGAATCTGCGGGATTTTACTTTGTTGTTCGGCAAGACCTTGCTAGGAGACCTTGATTCCCGTACGGACCGCGCAAAGAGGCAGATAGTGGAGTTTTTCCGAAATCTTCGCCCAGTCTTTTCTCTTGATCCATCCAATCTGTCACCTACAGTGTCATTGGACCTTCAAGAATCTAAAACTGAATTGGGTCTGAAGGAGATTTTCGACTATCTCGCCAATGCAGGAAGACGTGTTTATGTCGCTATAGATGAGTTTCAGCAGATTACGGAATATCCTGAAAAAGGTGTTGAGGCTCTTCTGCGCTCGTATATTCAGTTTCAGACAAATGCGAGATTCATCTTTGCCGGAAGCAAAAAGCATTTGATGGAGGCGATGTTCTCGTCGGCAAATCGACCGTTCTACCAAAGTACTCAAAAGATTGTCCTTAGGACGATCCCTTTGGAGTCATATTCCTCCTTTGCGGAAAGACTTTTCGCGCGCGGAGGGAAGCAAATGGCGGAAGGAGTCTTTGAATATGTCTATGAACTGATGTCAGGGCACACTTGGTATGTTCAGGACTTGATGAATATGTTATATTCATTGCCGCAAAAGACTGTCACTAAGGAAGATGTCCATAGGGTTGTCAATGATGTTATAGAAGAGGAGAGCTCAACTTACAAGACGTACTGCGAATTGGTGTCCAAAGGTCAGTTAAGGCTTTTGTATGCCATAGCCCGTGCCGGAAAGGTGACGAAACCGTACGATGCCGAGTTTATGCGTCTTAACAATCTGACCGCACCGAGCAGTGTCCGTCAAGCTTTGGCCGTCCTTGTCGAGAAAGGCCTTGTTCTGAAAGAAGATGATGACTCCTACGTCATCTACGACCGCTTCTTCTCACTCTGGTTGAGACGGTGAGTCGTGTTGTGAATTGCTTTCAGATTTTGTATCTTCGTTCTTTGAACACAATTCGAACGCCTTGATGCACTCAGCGCAGAGGCCTGGAACTCTTGTAGCCCCTTTTCTTATTAATCTGTAGTAAGATTCTCGCCAGATCGCCAAGAGTAACCTCTTCCGCTGCGGATTTCGCCCTGAGTCGTAACGTCCGGAAAGTTGACCCGGGTCCGGTCTCGGAAAATATGAAGTCGTCGCCAATCCATCCCGCATTTTTCAGTTCATCAATCAAGGCCTGTCTTCTTAGTTTATACCTTTGGAGATTTCGACGCATTCCTCGCTTTAGAGTCCTTTCGGCATTCGTAGTGATACTTTTGCCCTTCTCAAAACTCGTCCTTTCATCCACTGTGAGGGGGACGACACGGACACCGAGTCTGACAATCTCTGATTTCTCGTCAGAGAATGGTTCGGCTTCCTTAACCAATGCCCAGCCTATGCTGGTAGTTCCGAGATCTAATCCAAGAATGGTTTTCATACGAGGTGTTGTTGTATTATGATACGTGGTTGAATTCACGACTCTATGGTCTTTATCCGCTAATTTAGAAATAAATATTTTGATTTTCGCATCTTTTCACTAAATTTGCTTCATCTGAAGCAATTCACAATAAGGATTATTCCGTTGTGAAAACACTCAAGGCGGGAAGCATCTGCTTCTCGTCTTTTTTTTGTAAGCATTATCTTGGACCAAGTCCAAAGCCCTATGTAAAAGAAAGGAGACCAGCTCGTTGATTAAGTTATCGCTCCAACATCAAAGTCAATGCCGGCGGTCAATGAGGCTGTTTGTTATGACTTACAGCCAGTTGATTTAATAGTTCCAAGCGTAGAACTGGTACTTCAGTACATATTATTGATGAAGGCGTTCCGTGAATCCTCACCGACATCATCACGAGTGGCCGCAATAAGGACTCGACTCCGCTTGTACCCTGACATGAGGCCTCAATGCATAAGGATACGGGTTGACATTCCGGTGCTGGAGAGAATGGACGACATTCTTAGACTATTATGTCGTTCAAAGCCGACAATTGGAGGGGTTCGACGGCACTTCGCGGCAAAATTGTCGTTCTATCTCTCAACTTTTGGACTGGAGGTAGGTGCGATTTGTAAATCATTGTTAGTAAATAGTTTAGCTACCTGTCTTTAGCGATTTATAACTCAAGACAAAGTGCTAACTGCATGATAGTTAATGCGTTATTTACCACTCATTGATATTGAACATGTTGCGTTTAGACATGGAGTAGGTGATACTAATTCTCATAAAAATGAAGCGATTTTACCTTGCGTTGGCGCCGTTGCTTGGAGGACATGGCGGTCCTTTACCCGGATAGGGCGCGCGAAGCGCGTAGGCCGCCATGCCCTCCAAGCAACGGCGCCCCTAACCGAAGATAGCAATGATAGCGTCCAACAACGCTATGCTTTGTAAGAAAACTTTCAAGGTACAACTCAGATATAAAGTATTTGTCTGTACAGGCTATCAAAGATATATGCCTAAACACATACTTTTGGACTTGATCCGAAAAGGACAAGGTGCGAATCAGAGAGAAAATCATTACCTTTGCAGGAACAAATTTAAAATGGAGAGCAGATGATACTAAAAGATCAGATTGAGGCTCTGCATCAGCGGTTGGAGACGTTGGGGAGGTGTCTTTGACATCCCTGCGAAACGTGGGCAGGTAGCCGCTTTGCAGAAGAAGACGGAGTCACAGGACTTTTGGAACGACCCGAAGGCCGCAGAGGTCTTCATGAAGAACCTTAACAGCGTAAAGTCTTGGGTGACAGGTTTTGACAAGGCCTCCACCGAGGTGGATGACCTTGATGTGCTGTACGATTTCGCCAAGGAAAGTCTTGGCGGAAGCACGGACGAGACTGTCACCACGGCGGAGACGCGGGAACTTGAGGAATCATATTCAAAAGCGGTAGAAGCCATTGAGGCATTGGAACTTAGGAATATGTTGGGTGCGGAGGGGGACAACCTTGGAGCCGTGCTGACGATTAATTCCGGGGCGGGCGGCACCGAGGCGAACGACTGGAGTTCGATGCTGATGAGGATGTACATGCGTTGGGGCGAGAGAAACGGCTATAAAGTGACTGTCACAGACCTTCTTGAGGGCGATGAAGCCGGAATCAAGTCGGCCACCATCCAGGTCGAGGGCGACTACGCTTACGGCTATCTCAAGGCTGAGAATGGAGTGCACAGGCTCGTGCGTCTTTCACCGTTCAACGCTCAGGGCAAGCGGCAGACCACATTCTCGTCCGTTTTCGTCTATCCGCTGGTGGATGACACAATCAACATCGAGATAAACCCTTCCGATTTGGAGTGGGACACGTTCCGTTCCGGCGGTCACGGCGGCCAGAATGTCAACAAGGTCGAGACCGGAGTGCGCGTGCGGCATATTCCTTCGGGAATAGTCGTGGAGAACACGGAGTCCCGCTTCCAGCAGGACAACCGGCAGAACGCCCTGCGCATCCTGAGGTCAAGGCTTTACGACCTGGAACTGAAGAAGCGTCAGGAGAAGCAGGCCGAGATCGAGGGCACGAAGAAGAAGATAGAGTGGGGCTCCCAGATCCGCTCCTACGTCCTACATCCGTACAAGATGGTCAAGGACCTGCGGACTGGATATTCCACCGCTGACACCCAAGGCGTGCTGGACGGTGATCTGAATGAATTTATGAAGCGCTACCTGATGCAGGAGGGGGCCGGCGGCGCTACGGCTCCAATTGAAGACATAGACTGATAATCACTAAAATATTTCATTGTATGGCTGAATTCAAATATGCTCCGATGTTCCAGTTGGGACCGGACACAACCGAGTACTACAAGCTGACAGGCGAAGGCGTGTCTCTTGGGGATTTCGAGGGACACCCTATTCTCAAGGTGGCTCCTGAGGCTTTGACGATGCTTGCGAACGCCGCTTTCAGGGATGTGAACTTCCTTCTGAGACCAGCTCACAACCAGCAGGTTGCCAAGATCTTGAGCGATCCGGAGGCTTCCGACAACGACAAATATGTTGCCCTGCGCTTCCTGCGCAACGCTGAGGTCGCGGCCAAAGGCCAGCTTCCTTTCTGCCAGGACACCGGCACCGCCATCATTCACGGAGAGAAAGGCCAGCAGGTCTGGACCGGATTCGATGATGCGGAGGCTCTCTCCAAGGGCGTTTACAAGACCTACACCGAGGAGAATCTGCGTTACAGCCAGAACGCCCCTCTGGACATGTACAAGGAGGTCAACACAAAGTGCAACCTTCCGGCCCAGATCGACATCGAGGCCGAGGAGGGTATGGAATACAGGTTCCTCTGCGTCGTGAAGGGTGGCGGCTCTGCCAACAAGACCTATCTCTACCAGATGACAAAGGCCGTGCTCAATCCTGGCACTCTCGTGCCTTTCCTCGTGGAGAAGATGAAGACTCTCGGAACTGCTGCGTGCCCTCCCTACCACATCGCTTTCGTGATCGGTGGCACATCAGCTGAGAAGAACCTTCTGACCGTCAAGCTGGCTTCCACGCATTACTATGACGCTCTCCCAACCACAGGTGACGAGACCGGACGCGCTTTCCGTGACATCGAACTTGAGAAGCAGGTGCTTGAGGAGGCCTACAAGATCGGTCTTGGAGCCCAGTTCGGAGGCAAATATTTCGCCCACGATGTTCGTATCATCCGTCTTCCGCGCCACGGTGCGAGTTGCCCGATCGGCCTTGGAGTGAGCTGCTCGGCTGACCGCAACATCAAGGCGAAGATCAACAAGGACGGAGTCTGGATCGAGAAATTGGACGATAACCCAACGCGTTGGATTCCGGAGTCTCTGCGTAATGCTGGTGAGGGTGAGGGCGTTGTCGTTGACCTGGACAAGCCGATGGGCGAGATCTGCAAACTCCTCAGCAAATACCCTGTTTCAACTCGTTTGAGTCTTAATGGAACCATCATCGTGGCCCGTGACATCGCGCATGCCCGCCTTAAGGAAAGACTTGACAGGGGCGAGGATCTTCCGCAGTATTTCAAGGATCATCCTGTGTTCTACGCAGGCCCTGCCAAGACCCCCAAGGGAATGGCCTGTGGCTCGATGGGGCCTACCACGGCCAACCGCATGGATCCTTACGTTGATCTCTTCCAGGATCATGGTGGCAGCATGATCATGATCGCCAAGGGCAACCGTACCCAGGCTGTCACTGACGCGTGCAAGAAGCACGGCGGTTTCTATCTCGGCTCGATCGGCGGCCCTGCTGCCATACTCTCCTACGAGAGCATCAAGAGCATCGAGTGCGTTGAATATCCTGACCTTGGAATGGAGGCCATCTGGAAGATCCGTGTGGAGAACTTCCCTGCGTTCATCCTCGTTGATGACAAGGGCAACGACTTCTTCAAACAGTTTGGTCTGTAATACGTTGAATAGTTGAGTTGCCGCACTGTCGCCAAATGTCAGTGGCAACACTTTTATATTCAAAAGAATTAGGATGAAGAATATTATCACCCTGATGATTGCGGTTGTGCTGCCTGTCCTTATGGAGGCGCGGCCGCAATCTTCTTTTAAGTTGGATTGGGCATCAACGGGCTCGCATTGTGTCATCGGTGCCGCTCCGTCCTTGGAGTTGCAGAATAAGGCCTTCAACAATAAAGCATGGCGTGGGGAGAAAGTGTTTGCCCAAGCCGTGATCTCGTCCGATTCTGAGTTGAAGGATGTGACGTTGTCTGTCTCTGATCTGCATAACGGAAAATCCGTGATTTCCTCCGGGAACATCACTCTCCAGTTCGTCAGTTTCGTGGTCTCTGACTTGCTTGACACGACCAGATATGGCCAGTGCGGTTCCCGGGAAGACAAGTCCAAGTGGGGCGAAGTCCTTGTCGCTGATGTGCTTGACCTTGCGGAGTCAATGAATATTCCGGCAGGGCGCAGGCAGCCTGTCTGGATGACTGTAAGCGTGCCTTCCGATGCCAAACCAGGCAAATATTCAGGCCGGTTGACCGTCTCATCCACCGGCGCGAAGTCCCGCAGCCTCAATGTGGAACTGGTCGTGTCCGAGCATATTCTTCCTCCGGCCCATGAATGGACGTTCCATCTGGATCTGTGGCAGAATCCATATTCAGTGGCGCGCTATGCTGGTGTCCCGCTTTGGAGTGACGCTCATTTCGAGGCTATGCGTCCGGTGATGAAGATGCTGGCCGACGCAGGACAGAAGTCCGTCACGGCCACCATTATGAACCGCCCGTGGAACGGTCAGACCGAAGACGCGTTCGGCTCGATGGTCACGAAGATCCGCCGCATTGACGGCACATGGCTTTATGACTACACCATCTTCGACCGCTGGGTGGAATTTATGTCCTCTCTGGGAGTAGACCGCCAGATCAACTGTTACTCAATGATTCCGTGGGCGTTGTCGTTTGACTACTACGATCAGGCAACCTCCGCGAACGCAACAATCCAAGCTACGCCCGGCAGTCCGGAGTATAATGAATATTGGGGCTCTTTCATAGCTGACTTCGCCACACATCTGAAATCGAAAGGCTGGTTCGAGAAGACCATGATTGCGATGGATGAGCGTCCGATGGAGTCGATGCAGGCCGTTCTGACACTTATTCGCAAGATTGAGCCTGACTTCAAAATTTCTTTGGCCGGAAACTATCATGAGCCAATCAACTATGAGATAACCGATTTCAGTGAGGGTTTCGGTCCGATGAAAGAGTTCCCGGAATCTGCTAAGGCCAAGAGAAAGGAACTTGGTCTGACCACAACCTTCTACACCTGCTGCGCCGAGGCCCATCCGAACCTGTTCGTGATTTCAGATCCTGACGAGGCTACGTGGCTTGGTTGGTTTGCCAAGGCCGAGAACTACGACGGCTATCTCCGCTGGGCCTACAACAGCTGGACTTTAGATCCTCTGGCAGATGCCCGTTTCCGTACTTGGCCTGCCGGTGACTGTTTCGTGGTCTATCCGGGAGGCCGCGGCAGCGTGCATTTCGCAAAGTTGGTGGAAGGCATCCAGGACTTTGAAAAAGTCCGTATTCTCAGCGAACAGTGGCGAAAGGAGGGTAATGAGGCCAAGCTGGCCGTCCTCTCCGCGACACTCAAGAGCTTCACTGCCGAGAAGATTCTTGTAGAAGGCCCTGGTAAAGCCCTTGATGCCGCGAAGTCGTTCCTCGACCAGCAGTAGCACGGTGTGTTATATGATTTTGTCTGGGGAAATCCACCCTTCCGGGCAAAATTGAGAACTCGGATATATTCAAGAAATATTACAGTTTTTTTAATAAAAACGTTATATTTGCCTTGACTAAAGGTAATTGACTATGATATGCAAACCAATTAAAGCCAAAGTGTCGGTAGTGTGTCTGCTTGCTGCATTGTTCATAAACTCATGTTCGTTTGATGCAACCGAAGGTAGAACTTATTATGTGGATTCGGAGAAAGGTTCGGATTCTAATGCCGGAACAGCTCCATTGAAGGCTTGGAAGACCTTGGATAAGGCTTCTGCGCTTGAACTGAATGCCGGAGATAAGATTCTTCTGAAGAAGGGCTGCGTATTCGAAGGTGTCCTGACCGTCTCAGGGAAAGGAAGACCAGATTCCCGTGTTATAATTGATGCGTATGGTGAAGGAGAAAAACCTCTTATCGAAGCTCCGGATTCTTCACTCTATGCTGTCCTAATCCGAAACTCTGACTATCTTACCCTTCAGAACATTGGAGTAACAAATCATGGATCCTCCCGTCTTGGCGGCCGGACAGGTGTGAAGGTCCTGAGCGAAAACTACGGCATTTCACGAAATATAGTGTTGAACTCTCTCAATATACACGATGTCAACGGAGTTTTGGCCAAAAGAGAAGGCGGTGGCAGCGGCATCCTTATAGAAAACAGATGGAAAGAGATCCCTTCAGCTTTCGATAGCTTAATTATCGAGAATTGTACGATAAGAAGATGCGAACGCAATGCGATGATATGGAGCGCGCCTTGGGATCGTCAGAAGTGGTTTCCGAGCACAAATACCATTGTCAGGAGGAATCTTATCGAGGAAGTGCCTGGAGACGGCATTGTTCCGATAGGATGTGATGGGGCATTGATAGAATACAACCTTATGCGGGATTGTACTGAGATGCTGCCGCCACAAGACGCAGCGGCCGGCATCTGGCCTTGGGCCTGCGACAATACTGTAATCCGCCATAATGAGGTTGAAGGACATAAGGCCCCTTGGGATGCACAGGGCTTCGACTGTGACTATGGTTGCAACAATACTGTTATACAATATAATTACAGTCACGACAATTATGGCGGGATGGTTCTTGTGTGTACGTCTGGTACGGATGAGCGGGATCCTAAGTCCCTGCCAGGGAATGAAAACTCTCTCGTGGAGTACAATGTGAGCATAAATGACGGTCAGCGTCCGAAAATGACCAGAGGGGTAATGTTTTCCCCGATAATCCATGTCGCGGGTCCGGTGAACAAGGCTAGGATAGAACACAATATCCTCCATATGAACGCCAAGCCGACACCGGAAATTGACAGGGCAATGATTGTCTCCGATTTCTGGGGTGGTTATGCCGACAGCACTCTTTTCTCGAAGAACCTGTTCTATGCTGCCGAACCGTCTTCGTTTGATATGACAGAATCCACGTGTAACCTCTTCGAAGGAAACTGGTATCTTGGGAAATACAATTCATTGCCGAATGATGCTGATAGGAGGCTCATGTCTTCATATTATGAAGAATTGTTGAAAAAAGACCCCTCCGGCTTTGGAGCCTTATCTTTTCTGTTCGACAGAATCCAGATAGCAAATGGAGAGTCAGAAGTGATGGCTGTCAATGAGGAAAGAATCAGGGAATTCTTCGGCAAACTCTGAATGTACTGAAAACAAACCAATACAATTTTTCAACCACAAACTCATTAAGTTATGCACATAAATGATTTAAGACCAATTCTTGTGGGGAGTATAGTCTTGGCCTGTCTATGCGCAGGCAGTGTCAGCGCATTTGCAGGCACGGAGACTGGATCATCCATACAATCAATGCAGCATCAGCTCCTGTCTGGAAAAGTTTCTGATGTAGTGGGCGGTGTGCCAGGAGCTTCTGTTATGGTGAAAGGTACGACTCGCGGTACCGTAACGGATGAGGACGGCAAGTTCTCCCTCGAGGTGAATAAAGGGGAGATATTGTTAGTGTCGTGTCTCGGTTATCAGGACAGAGAGATTCTCTATAACGGGGAAGCCTCACTGTCAATTTCTTTGAATGAAACTTCAGAGTCTCTGGATGATGTGGTGGTGGTCGGATACGCCACACAAAAGAAAGTCAACCTTACTGGCTCGGTCTCAGCGATTTCCGCAAGAGACATAGAGAATATTCCTGTAGCCAACACCACAACCCTTCTTCAGGGACGTCTTCCAGGTCTGGTTCTCACTCAAAACGGTGCCCAAGCCGGCAACGACACACCAGAAATGAGAATCCGAGGGGTAGGAACATTCGGAAACAACAACCCTATGGTTCTTATAGATGGTGTCGAGGGATCCATTTCGCAGATTTCTTCCATCCCTGCGGCTGACATCGAAAGTGTCTCAGTGTTGAAGGATGCGTCTTCCGCTGCCATCTACGGAGTGCGTGCCGCCAATGGCGTTATACTTATAACCACCAAGAAAGGCTCCAAGTCAGGGGATGTCAAGGTCTCCTATTCCAGCAGTTATACTCTACAGACCCCTGGAATAGTTCCTGATTATGTAGGAGGTTACGACTGGGCGCTGATGAGAAATGAAGTAAAGCCGGGAACATTCGATGAGGCTGCATTGCAGAAATTGAAGGATGGTTCAGATCCTGACCATTATGCTAATACAGACTGGCTTGACGCTGTGTTGCGCAATTCTGGAATGCACCAGCACCATCTGTCCGTTTCAGGAGGCAATTCCAATACCAGCCATATGACTTCCGTCGCCTATTCCAATCAGGACGGAATAATGATAAACACCGGAGTAGAGCGCTTCTCCCTTCGTTCAAATGTGGAGAGTAAATACAAAAGATTCACTTTCGGAATGAATCTCGCGGGCGGCAAGGAAAATATTACGGCTCCCGCTGTGGCTCCTTCCGGAGATGCTAGTATTATGCGTTATGTGTCATGGTTCACTCGTCCTACTGTTCCTGTACAATACTCAAACGGTCATTACGGCTATGTTGACGGTTCTATGACAAATGCGGAGGATGTGAAGAACCCCGTGGAACTCATGCAGCTCGGACATCGCGAGAACCGCTACTGGAGATTCAATGGTCGTGCGTACGCAGGATACGACATCTTCGATGGCCTCAAGTTTCAGACCAGTCTGGCATATAATTTTGACCTTAACGCCACCAAGACCTACAACCCGAAAGATCCAGCCCGGTATGATGCTGACGGTAATCTGAAGAAGGCCGCGGGACAGACAAACCAGCAGACGGACTACTGGTATCGCAACGCGACCTGGACGAACGAGAATATCCTTACGTATAACAAGACAATTAATGATCACAACCTCAGTCTTCTCCTGGGACATTCCGTGATCTCTTCCAGATGGTACACCACCACCGCTTCCGTGCAGGGCTTTCCTACCGAAACCATATTTGAGCTGGATGGCGGTGTTCTGAATCCTGGCGCTAAAGGAAACTCCGAAGCCTATCGTCTCCAATCGTTCTTCGGACGTGTAAATTACAGCTTCAAAGACCGCTATCTGTTAGAGTTCAACGTCCGCCATGACGGCTCTTCACGAATGCCGAAGTCTGACCGCTACGCTACCTTCCCTTCATTTTCGGCAGGCTGGGTCTTCTCCAAGGAGAATTTTATGAAGAATATCAGCTGGATTTCCTTAGGAAAACTCCGGGCTTCATGGGGCAAGCTAGGCAATCAGGAAATAGGTAACTATGCATATGTTGCGAATCTTGGAGCCACCGGCAACTATTATTTCGATCAAGATGGCAACAAACAGACCGGTATGGTTCAGACTTCTGTCCCTAACGAAAATATCAAATGGGAAACAACCCGCTCGGTGAACTTTGCGATTGATCTCGGCTTCCTTCAGGACAGGATCCAGACAACATTCGAGTGGTTCGACAAGAAGACCACAGACATCCTTATGCGTCTCTCCATGCCTGGAATCTTTCTGGGTTCGCTCTCGGCTCCTTACCAAAATGTCGGTGCGGTACGCAACAGAGGATGGGAATGGATTTTCAATTATCAGGACTCGAAGGGTGACTGGGCTTGGAATGCGGGTCTTTCCGTTTCGCATGTGAACAACGAGATTCTCGAGATGGGAGGACTGGATGAGACATTGGGTTCAAACACAATCAACAGGGTAGGTGAGGCTATCGGCTCATATTATGGATACAAGTCTCTTGGCCTTTACCGCACGGACGCTGATCTCCAGCGTACAAATTCGGAAGGGAAAGTGATTACCCAGAACGGGGTGGCACCGAAACTCGGAGACATAATGTATGACGATGTCAATGATGATGGTGACATCACAGCGGAAGACCGCGTGATTATCGGTAATCCTTTTCCTAAATACTCTTTCGGTTTCAACCTAGGAGCCTCGTGGAAAAATTTGGACATCAGCACTTTCTGGCAGGGTGTCGGTGGTGTCTACAGATACAGTTGGGAGACCACTACGGATATCAGGGGTAATTTTACGGACAGATGGCTGGATCGCTATTCTGCTGCCAACACAGATGGGTCCATGCCTTCATTGGGAAATACAATGAACGACAATTATTCGTCTTTCTGGCTGGAAAAGGCTGGCTACCTTCGTCTTAAGAACCTCGAATTCGGGTATACCCTTTACAATAAGATCAGAGTGTCCAGTCTCCGTATATATCTTGCGGCCACTAATCTTCTGACTTTCACTCCACTGGAGAATTGGGATCCGGAGAAGTCTTCCGGAGATGCCCGTAATGACGTGCACCCTAATATGCGCACATATTCTATCGGCGTCAATGTGCAATTTTAATTAATCGGGAGGATTAGAAATGAATAATATGATAAAGAATACCTTCAAGGCCTTGTATGCAGCCATCGCCCTTCTGTTTGCATGCTCATGCTCAGACAGTTTTCTTCAGTTAAGTTCGCCTAACCAGCCTTCGCAGAACACGTACTGGAAGACTGGCGAAGATGCCTTGATGGCTCTCACGGCTTGTTATGATGCCTTGCAGAGCGGAAATCTGTACGATGACTATATTGATGGATGGAAATTCGGCTTTCTGGCCAGAGAGACCAGTACCGACAACGGTGACCACACTTGGGGTGACTGGATGCTCGGAAGCAGTATATCCAAGTGCGTCTCGTCCACTACTGACGAGTGCTTCTCTATGTATTGGAATGCCAATTATGAGCTTATCAAGCGTTGCAATATGTTGACATCCAATATAGATAAAGTTCCAATCAGTGATGAGGAGAAAGATGTCTACCGTGCGGAAGCCATTGCCCTCCGATCCTTGGCTTATAACAACCTGACCTCAGTCTTCAGAGATGTCCCTTATCTTACGGCTCCTCTGACACTTGAAGAGGCGCAGGCTCCAAAGACATCAAGAGCTGAGATCATAGAATCCGTCATTTCCGATATGAAAGTATGGGCTTCGAAACTTCCTGCCCTCGGCTCTTCTAGCCTGGCCAAAGGAAGGATGAGCCGGGAGGCTGCTTACTCAATCCTTGGCCGCATTGCTCTTTTCAATGGAAAATGGGAAGAGGCTGTTTCCGCTTATGACAATGTTATAGGCAAGGTCCAACTTTTTAAATCCGGTGACGGAACCGACTATGAGAAGAATTTCAGGGATCTCTTCACAGAGGCGAATGAGACTGCACCGGAAGTTCTGCTTTCAGCGCATTTCAAAGGACCCGGACTTGGCGAGGGCAGTACTTTCGGAGTTTGCTGGAGTGCACCGATGAACGCTATCGAGGCATCAATGAATCTTTGCGATGACTTCTATTGCATTGATGGCAAGCCGATTGACAAGTCACCTCTCTTTAAGGGGAGCCTTGAGAAAGGCGGACATACCAAGGTTGCTCCTGACTATGACCGCTATGAAAACCGCGATCCTCGTCTGAAAGCCACACTTATGCTTCCGGGAATGACGTGGAACGGAAAGAAGTTTACCAATAATCTTCCCGCAGCCTCCACTGCATGTATCCTCAAATGGTTTACTCCTTCAAACACCAAAGATGAATATGACGGGAGTCTTGACTTCTATATAATCCGTTATGCGGAGGTTCTTCTTTCTATGGCTGAGGCGAAGATTGAAAAAGGCGAGCCACAGAGCAGTGTGACTTCATATATCAATGAGGTACGTGCCAGAGTCGGAATGCCTTCTGTGGAGGAAGCTGAAGGGACCGGACTTTCACAGGACGAACTCCGAAAGATTGTGAGGCATGAGCGCCGTGTCGAGCTTGCCTTTGAAGACCTCCGTTTTGCGGATCTTTACAGGTGGGGCGACTTCGAAAATGCACAGAAACGTATGCAGAAAGACGAGTCCTTCTATGGGTTCTCGGCGGTTCCTAGAGGGAATATCCGTGACGGACGGGATCTGGTATGGCCTATCCCTCAAGGTGAGATAGACACCAACCCTATGCTCGAGCAGCATGACGAGTGGAAGTAGCAAATGCGTTCGAACACCGGCCGTTATGTCAAAGGGTCGGTATTCTTATCTTATTTATGATTTTGTCCGGAGGAATCCCATTCCTCCGGACATTTCCTGTTCTCATGGAAATTTATTATTGATTGAAAGAAAAAGAGAGAACAGCCGTCCTTGTTTTGTAGTACCCCCTCGGTATGTGACAATAAAACAAAAAGCAAGCATCCCTTTAGGGAAAAGATGCTTGCTTTTACTTTCCTTTTTCCAATTAATGTTTAACAATGCAAATCTAAGGATCTTTTTTCGTTATGCCAAGAGAACTTTGAAAAAATAATGATGTTTTTTGTCACTCTCTGGTTTTCTTGTGGTGTCTTTGGGAAGATTCACTCTGAAATTGTTTCTTTCTTGTGCGGCTGGAGTGAAAATCGAAGATTTTTATGTAAGTTTGTGGCTGCAATGGTTCGAAAGAGCATTGTGGAAATATTATAATAGCGTTTGCTATTTATTCGGAACACTCAAAACTTGGCAGTTTTATAAATCAACTCCGGATAAGTCAGTGAACGTCCGCGTATTGCGTGGATGTGACTTTTCCGTTGATGGGTTTGCCAAGACCTTGAGTGTGGATGGGGAATATCCACGCTCTCGTTTTCTGTCTTGGCACCTCCGATAAGTCGCTTTCGCTATGGAATTATAAAAGCGAAAGCGCAGAATGGCCACCCAGATCAGATCCAAGGAACGGGTGTCGGCTCACGGTGAGGTGTTCACGAATCTCCGTGAGGTGAATGCGATGCTCGACCTTGTGAAGCCGGAGACGGAGCGGATCGACTCCCGTTTCCTGGAGCCGGCGTGCGGTGACGGGAACTTCCTCATCGAGATTCTCAGCCGCAAACTCGCGGTCTGCGAGGCCCGCGTCAAAGCCCGGCAATATTCCCAAATCCAGTACGAGCATGACGCCGTCTGGGCAGTCTCCAGCATCTACGGGATCGAGATTCTCTCCGACAACACCACCGCCTGTCGGGAAAGGCTCCTGAACCACTTCACGCAGCAGTACCGGAGGCTTTTCAAATCCAAGTGCAAAGACTCCTGCATCGAGTCCGTCCGCTACATCCTCTCCAAGAACATCATCCACGGCGACGCACTCACCTACAGACGCGCGGACAAACCCGACGAATGGATCCACATCAGCGAATGGAGCTTCATCGGAGGCGACAAAGTCAACCGGCGCGACTACGAATTCTCCTACCTGGTCGGTGAATATGAAAGCGACGGCCTCTTCTCGGACATCCCGGCGGAAACATTCGCTCCCGTTCATTTCTTGAATATAAACGCGCAGACCTATGGCGACAAACAACTATAATCCCGATGTCCTCAATTGCCTGGCGAACCTGAGCAACGACGAGGTCTTCACCCCGCCGGAACTGGCGAACCGCATCCTCGACCTTCTTTCGCAGGAACTCTTCCGGAGCCCGGACACAAAGTTCCTGGACCCGTTCAGCAAGAGCGGGGTCTTCCTCCGCGAGATAGTCAAGCGGCTCGACAAAGGATTGGAAAGGAATATCCCCGATCGCCAGAGCCGGATCGATCATATTCTTCACAACCAGGTCTTTGGCATCGCTGTCACCGAACTGACATCCTATCTTTCCCGCCGCTCGCTCTACTGCTCTAGATTCGCCAACGGGGATTTCAGCGTCTCCCGGTTCGGCACGGAAGGCGGGAATATTCTTTACTCCAACCGTTCCCACACATGGGAGAACGGCAGATGCAAGTACTGCGGTGCATCCCAGGCTGTCTATGACCGCGGCTCAGAGGCGGAGCAGTACGCCTACATGTTCATCCACACTAACAACCCCAATCAATTCTTTGGAAATATGAAGTTTGACGTAATCATCGGAAACCCGCCCTATCAACTGAGCGATGGTGGAGCGCAGGCCAGCGCGATGCCAATATACAATCTTTTTGTCAATCAGGCCATGAGATTGAAGCCCAGATATTTGTCGATGATTATTCCTGCACGTTGGTATGGAGGTGGCCGCGGACTTGACGAGTTTCGGTCGGCTATGCTCGGGGATAAGCGCATACGAGTATTGCACGATTTTCTGAACGCCTCGGATTGTTTCGGTACTGGTGTGGAGATCAAGGGTGGTGTTTGCTATTTCTTATGGGATAGGGATAACGAGGGGATGTGCCGGATCTTTACACATAACGGAGATTCCGTGAAAGAACAGCCGGAACGCTATCTGAAGGAGAAAAACAGCGATGTGTTTATTCGATACTCCGAAGGGGTTTCTGTATATCATAAAGTCTTGATCTTTAAAGAGAAAACTATGGATACGCTAGTCAGTTCTCAAAAGCCGTTTGGATTACGCACATTTGTAAGGGGGTCGCAGACAAAAACTCATGATAGTGTAATATTATTCGAGCGGGGTGGTAAGTCTTATATAAGCCGAAACGAGATAGTTATTCATCGGGATTGGATAGACAAACCTAAGGTTTATATATCGGCCGCATATAATGCTGGAGATACTTATCCGCATCAAATACTTGGGAAACCTATAATCGGTGAACCAGGTTCTTGCTGCACTGAGACATACGTAGTAATAGGTCCATTCCATAATACAGAAGAATCCGAGAATGTGGTATCTTATATTAAGACAAAACTATTCCGCTTTTTAGTAATGCTCAAGAAATCATCTCAACACGCTGCCGCTCAAGTATATTCTTTTGTTCCCATTCAAGACTTCTCGCACCCGTGGACCGATGAGATGCTGTACAAGAAGTACGGTCTCGACAAAGATGAGATCGCGTTCATCGAATCCATGATCCGGCCGATGGAATAGCCCCTATGTTTGATTCACGAACATATTCACGAATATAATTGCAAAGATGGCGGCAAAAGATCTACTCCGTGGCAGGGTCGCGGCGACCCCTACCATCTATGCCTACGAGCATGTTGACTACCCTCCCCACAAGGGATGGCTCAAGGTGGGCTACACCACACGCACGGCGGAGATCCGCGCGCGGGAACAGAATCAGACCAGCCACGTGAGGTACCGGATTGTCCTTGAGCGCCCGGCCATGCGCAAGGACGGGTCCACGTTCGATGACCGCCTTGTCCGTGACATCCTCAAAAAGAATCATATTCCTAATCCTGAAGGAGAATGGTGCATCTGTGATGTGGGAACGGTCGAGAAGGCCATCGCAGCCGCCGTGGCGGGAAATGACAGGATGATGGACAGGATCGAGGACTTCAAGATGCGCCCGGAACAGGAACGGGCCGTTGAGAAAACCGCCCTCTATCTCAGCGCGTTCAGGAAGGACCCATCCAACCGGGGACTGACCCCGCATTTCCTCTGGAACGCCAAGATGCGCTTCGGCAAGACCTTCACCACTTACCAACTTGCACTCAGGATGGGCTGGACGAAAGTCCTTGTCCTCACATTCAAACCGGCCGTCAAGACCGCCTGGGAGGAGGACCTGCTGACCCACAAGGACTTCGAGGGCTGGCAGTTCTGCCAAAAGCAGGATGACCGGGAGTTCAACTGGGTGGACGAACGTAGGCCTTTCGTGTGCTTCGCGTCCTTTCAGGATGTCCTGGGCAGGAATGCAGCCGGAGGCATAAAGGCCACGAACGAATGGATCCAGACGGTCGGTTGGGACTGCATAGTCCTGGACGAGTACCACTACGGCGCATGGGGCAGGAACGCCAGGAACTTCTACGACAGGAAAGACCCGGCGTTGGGCCGGGCCGAGGAAATGGGCGAGATCCTCGCCGAGGATGCGGACAACGCGAGAGAGCTGGAGGCCAGGGAGATGTACGATGAGGGGTTGATGCCGCTGCGCACCGGGGCCTACCTCTACCTTTCGGGCACGCCGTTCCGGGCCATCTCCACCGGGGAGTTCATCGAGGAGCAGATCTTCAACTGGACGTACTCTGACGAACAGGCCGCCAAGGAGGCATGGCAGGGAGGGCATAACCCTTACGCCCAGCTTCCCAAGATGGTGATGCTCACCTATCAGCTGCCGGACAGCATCAGCAGGATCGCCTCGCAAGGGGAGTTCGACGAGTTTGACCTGAACGAGTTCTTCAGGGCGGAGGACGACCATTTCCTGCACGAGGAATATGTCCAGAAATGGCTGGATCTGATCCGTGGCGCCTACACCGAGACCATCGTGACGGAACTCAAACTGGGCAAGGAGAGACCGCCTATGCCGTTCTCCGACAGTCGTCTGCTCAGTTATCTCCAGCACACATACTGGTTCCTGCCGTCCGTGGCGGCGTGCCGTGCCATGTCCAGGCTTCTGAGGAAAAAGGCTAACCGTTTCTTCGATGACTACAAGGTGGTTGTGGCGGCCGGAAGCGGGGCCGGGATGGGCGCTCAGGCTGTGGAGCCGGTCTATGACGCCATGGAGGACCCGCAGCGTACCGGGACCATCACCCTCTCCTGCGGCAAACTCTCCACCGGAGTCACGGTCAGGCCGTGGACGGGGATTCTGATGCTTAGAAACATGACCTCTCCGGAGACATATTTCCAGGCCGCGTTCAGGGTGCAGTCCCCGTGGACCATAAAGGACGAACGTGGGGAGGAGGTCATCCTCAAGCCCTTCTGCTATGTCTTTGATTTCGCTCCGAACAGGGCGCTGAGGCAGGTCGCCGAATACAGCTGCCGGCTCAATGTCCACGAATCCAATCCGGAGAGGAAGGTGGATGAGTTCATCAAATTCCTGCCCATCCTGGCCTTCGACGGCTCTTCGATGAAGGAGATCGACGCCGCCGGAGTTCTGGACATGGCCATGAGCGGAACCACTGCGACCCTGCTCGCCAGACGCTGGGAGAGCGCGGTGCTGGTCAATGTGGACAACGCCACCCTCCAGCGCCTGATGAACAGTCCGGAGGCCATGAGGGCATTGATGAACATCGAGGGCTTCCGCAACCTCAACTCCGACATCGAGACCATCATCAACAAGTCCGAGCACGTCAAGAACACCAAGAAAGAGAAGGACGATGGCCTACAGCCCGGCGATTCCGTCACCCACAAAAGCCTCGGCCCCGGCACGGTCATATTCATAGATGACAATTACCTCACCGTCAGATTCTCCGACCGCGAATCCAGATTCCGCTTCCCCTCCGCCTTCGAGAAAGGCTATCTGTCCGTGTAGAATCGCACATACGAAATCTCGCAACTACACAAGCTTTGTAAGGAGCGGTTAGTTGGCGGGAAGAACGTTTTCGTACCAAAATGCTCCCGTCATAGTGAAATTTCACTGCGACGGGAGTGATATTGCCTAAAAATGATCTTGTTGGAGCTTGCCGGTCCTCTTGGCCGATGATTATGGACAAAAATGTTATCCGATGGTGTCTGTAGGCACTATCGGGTAATAATAAAAGGACAAAAACTACTTAACCTTGATTGAGTTGAGGAGGTCGAGTTTGCCGATGTCAACAAGATGGATGATCAGTTCACCGAATAGGGTGTTCTGCCATGCGAACCAGGCGCGGGTGAATTTGTTGGCATCGTCCTTATAGAAGGACTCGTGCATGAATCCTGTTCCAGCGTCGGTCTTCATCAAGGTCTCGATGCACCATTTGATTTCCTTGTCGTCCTGTGATGTGAAGGCTTTCATCATGATGCTCATAGGCCAGATGTAGTCGTAGCCGATGTGCGGGCCACCGATTCCTTCTCCGGCCTTGCCTTTGAAGAAGTAAGGATTGTCCTCGCTCCAGACGAATCCGCGGGTGTTCTGGTAGATCGGGTCATTGACATCGATGTCACCGAGATAGGCCATTGAAAGGAGGCTCGGAACGTTGGCATCGTCCATCATCAGCTGGTTGCCGAAACCGTCCACCTCGAAGGCGAAGATCTTGCCGTATTTCGGGTGATTCACAATGGCATATTCGTAAAGAGCCTTCTCGACCTCGGCGGCGAGGTCAAGGCATTCCTTCGCAAGTTTCTTGTTGTGGTTGACTTCCGTGAGGATCTCGGCCGCCTTGCGTAACGAGGTGACAGCAAAGAAGTTGGAAGGAACCAGGAACTCGAACATCGTGGCATCGTCGGAAGGGCGGAACGCTGATGCTATAAGGCCGACCGGCTTCACAGGGTTGCCCCTGCCGTCATTGGACTTGGTGTCGAACTGGCGGTCGGTCTTCCGGGCGAACCTGTAAGGCCCGGGACCGTCCTTGCGCTGCTGCTCCTTGAAGGTCCTGAGAGTGGTCTGAATGGATTTCAGCCAAGTCTCACCGAAGACTGAGTCGTCACCGGTCACCTTCCAGTACTGATAGGCCAGACGGATAGGGTAGCAGTGGGAGTCGATCTCCCATTTGCGCTCGTGGTCGTAAGGATTCATGTCCGTCAGATCGGATTCCCATTCGCTGCCGGTAGGACCTTCGTTGAACGCGTTCGCATAAGGATCCAGGCAGATCAGCGAGAACTGGCAGTTGATCACTCCGGCGAGCATGTTCTTGAGATGTTCGTCCTCGTTGGCGAGTTGGACGTAAGGCCAGACCTGGGCTCCGGAATCCCTGAGCCACATCGCGTGGATGTCTCCGGTATAGACGAATGTCCGGAAGTTGCCGTTCTCGTCCTTGCCGAAGTGTACGGTGGTGTCAAGGGTGTTAGGGTAGCAGTTTGCGAACATCCATGCGAGGCGCGGGTTCTTCAGGATGCCTTGCATCTGAGTGATCTTGCTCTCGACGGCCTCGGAGCGGAAAAGCCTTTTTTCGGGGGCTGGACGCTGTGACTCGTAATCCTTTGCCTGCGCCAAAGCACCACCGAGCAGGAAAATGGCCGAAGCCAGAAGTAATGTGCGTTTCATTGTGTTATTCTTCATTAGTGTACGAATATGGTCTGTCCTCCTTCGCGGTTCCTCTGACCGTGTCAGGCTCGGACCCTACAAGATACGTAATTTTCGCTCCCCCGGCAAGGTCTTCATGACGGAGATAGTTCCGGTTCCAATCCTTCCCGTTGAGTCTCAAACCTTTAATGTAGAAGTTATCTTTGGAGTTGTCAGGTGCTTCTAGGGAGATCTTTTCCCCGTCCGGACGGGTGATTGTGACTTTCTTGAACAACGGAGTTCCGATTGCATATTCATTGGATCCTGGGCATACAGGGTAGAATCCGAGGGCGGAGAATACGTACCAGGCGGAAGTCTGCCCGTTGTCCTCGTCACCGCAGTAACCGTCGAAGTTGGAGTTGTAGAACTTGTCCATAACCTCGCGGATCCGCCTCTGCGCCTTCCAAGGCTGGCCGCACCAGTCGTAGAGGTAGAGCATGTGCTGGATCGGCTGGTTGCCGTGGGCGTAATTTCCCATATTCATCACCTGCATCTCCCTGATCTCGTGGATAGGGAAGCCGTAGTAGCTGTCATCGAAGACAGGAGGAATCGTGAATATGCTGTCGAGCATGCTGGCGAAGACCTCGTCTCCTCCCATCAGGTCGATCAGACCCTGAGGGTCGTGGAACACTGACCACGTGTAGTGAAGGCTGTTTCCTTCCGTGAAGTTCCCACCCCATTTGAGAGGGCTGAACGGCCTCTCGAACGAGCCATCGGTCTTCTTTCCGACCATCAATTTGTACTCGGGGTCATAGAGGTTCTTGTAGTTGAAAGCGGCTTTGGCGTATGGCGCGAGCTCTTCCTCACTGCGACCAAGAGCCTTGCCGAACCGGTAGATGCACCAGTCGTCATAGGAATATTCAAGCGTCCTTGCGGCATTCTCGTTGATGCCGACATCGCAAGGGACGTAGCCGAGGCTGTCGTAATATTCCCAACCAAGACGTCCGGTTGAGCTGACCTCAGGATGAACCGCATGCGCTCCGTGAGTGACTGCTTTCCAGAGTTCTTCCGCATCGTAGCCGCGAAGGCCTTTGAGCCATGCGTCGGCCACCACTGATGCTGAGTTGTTTCCGACCATGCATCCTCTGTGACCTGGACTTGACCATTCCGGCAGGAATCCGCTTTCCTTCCAGGCGTTGACCAAACCTTCCTGCATCTTCACATTCTCGTCAGGATAGACGAGATTAAGCAGCGGGAAAAGACATCTGAATGTGTCCCAGAAGCCGGTGTCTCCGAACAGATAGCCTTTGTGTACCTTCCCATCGTAAGGGCTGTAATGGATCCTTTCGCCTTCAGTGTTGATCTCGGACAGGTCGCGCGGGAACAGAACCGACCTGTAAAGGCATGAGTAGAATGTGCGCAGATTGTCAAGGTTGTCATCCTCGACGGCAATCCGTCCGAGCACTTCGTTCCATCTTGCCCGTCCGGCCTGGGCGATTTCGTCAAACGTTCTGTCACCTAACTCATTGAGATTTAACTCTGCCTGATCCTGACTGATGAATGATGACGCTGCTCTCAGGTTGACTTTCTGTCCCTTTGCCGTCTTGAACCCGACCATGGCGATGTGCCCGTCAATGGTCTGGGTCTCGAACGGGGTGTCCGAGACCACCACGAACCAGTTCCGGAAATTCTCCGTCACGCCACCGTGATTCGCCGTTGAATAGCCCACAATCATATTCCTGTCCGGCAGGACTTCCGCATGGCCTCCGTTGTAGGCGTCCACCACAAGGTAGGACATCTCCTTTTCGGGGTAGGTGAGCCTGAACGACACCGCCCTTTCGGTGGGTGTGAGCTCGGCGACCACATCGTGCTCAGCGAGATAGACCTGATAATAATAAGGCTTCGCGGTCTCTGCCTTGTGCGAGAACCAGCTTTGGCGGCCTTCCTCATCATAAACCGGCCCCGTGGTCACCGGCATGATCGAGAATGAGCCGTAGTCGTTGATCCACGGGCTTGGCTGGTGTGTCTGCTTGAGTCCTCTGATCTTTGTGGATGAATATGTGTAAGTCCATCCATCTCCGTTGGCTCCCGTCTGCGGAGTCCAGAAATTCATTCCCCACGGCAGGGCTATCGCTGGATAGGTGTTACCTGTCGAAAGCTCGTAGGTGGAGGCCGTGCCCATCAGCGGGTTCACGTAGTCCACCGGTTCCTCCAAGTTCATCCTTTCAGGTGTCCCGCACGACACTACTGCCAGAGCAAAGGACATGAGTATTGACTTTATTCGCATGATTCTGTTGAAGTTTTGCGCTAAGTTACCGTATTTTATCCTCATTCACAATTATTCGCTCCTTATGCCGCGAATTGCTAACGGCGGAACATCGCAAGGTGGAACGAACGCAATATGTACTTTTTGCATATTTTTTAGTACTTTGTCTTGCAAGGTATTTGAAATTATTTATATCTTTGCATTGTAAAATTGATTGCAAAGCAAGGATTGTGAGTTTGAATCATGAATCGTTGTGGGTTTAAAATATTTATAAATAATATATTACTGAAATGAAGAAAGTTGTGAACGTCAGTGTGGGTGGCAGAAGTTTCTCTTTGGACGAGGATGCTTATGCAAGGCTTACCGCTTATTTTGATCACTTCAGGTCCCGTCTTGACCGGGACACTCAGTCTGCTAAGGAGGAAGTGATGGCAGATCTGGAGAACCGTATCGCTGAACTGTTCGATCAAGGGACTGGAGGCGCATCATATCGGGTTGTGAATCTCGCTCTTGTCTCTAAGGTCGTGGAACAGCTTGGCATGCCGGACGGTTCCAAAGAACCCGAGCCAACGGCGTCAGGTGAATGCGGTCAAGGACAAGATCAAGGTACCCGGAATGAAGATGAATACCCGAAGTCTGGATTGGGTGCCGATTTTACTTATAACGGAGTCCAAGGATCATCGCGCAGGAGGTTGTTCCGCGATCTGGACAACAAAACCATCGGGGGAGTCTGTGCCGGGCTGGCCGCGTTCCTTAATGTGGACATCACGATTGTCAGAATCGTGTCACTCTTGACCCTCCTGCTTTGGGGAACAGGTTTTTTGGTCTACCTTGTTCTGTGGATAGTTGTTCCTGTCGCCAAGACTCCTGCCGACAAATGTATGATGAGGGGACTTGAGCCGACAGCCGAGAATATGGCCAGATTCAATCAAGGGAGGAGCGGTTATGGAAAATAGCGCCGACAATGTACGTTCCCAAATGCGCAAGGGAGTGCTTGAATATTGCATCCTGAGCATTCTGGCCCGCAAGGAGGCCTACGCTTCCTCGATTCTGGATGACCTGAAATCCGCGAATATGATCGTGGTCGAGGGCACGCTTTACCCGCTTCTTATCCGCCAGAAGAACCAGGGTCTGCTCTCCTACCGCTGGGAAGAATCCACGCAGGGACCTCCACGGAAATATTACTGCATCACCGAAAAAGGCCGTCAGCAGCTTCGAGAGATGGATCAGGCGTGGCAGGAGATAGTGGAGACCATCAAGACCATAAAGCAATGAATATGAAGCATCTGCTTCCTAATATATTGAAAGACAATGAAACAAGTTGAATATGTCAGCATAGGCGGCTATGTGTTCTCTTTGGAGGACAACGCCAGTCTCGCCGCCAAGGAATATCTAGACCAACTCAATGCTTACTATTCCAGAAAAGAGAGCGGTACCGAGGTGATGGAGGGAATAGAGGAACGGATGGCCGAACTGCTTTTGGAAAAGAGCGGAAAGGGTGGTGTTGTGACGCTTGCCATGGTTGAGAACGTGATCTCGATCCTTGGCCGTCCGGAGACTATTGAGGAGGAGTCTTCTGACGCTGAGCCTTCCGGAGCGCCCAGCCATACATCAAGGCCATCTGCAGGTGCCGCCTCCAGACCACACCGCAGACTCTACCGTGATCCCGCCAACGGCAAACTGGCCGGAGTGTGCAGCGGCCTCGCCACCTATCTCAATGTGGATCCGTCCATATTCAGAATCCTCTTCATCGTCCTGACCTTATTGGGTGGTCTTAACTTCCGTTTCTGGCCTCTTGAGCCGTGGATTCATGTTTCCGTTCCGTTGGTTTATATCGTTCTCTGGATCTGCATGCCTGCGGTGAAGACGGTCCGCCAGCGGGATGAACTCAGAGGTGAAGGCGGCACTGTCGAAGACATCAGCGAGCGAGTCCGCAACACTCCCCGCGAGGAGCCAAGGACCCGTGATTCGCAGACATGGAAGAATGTCAGCAGGATATTCTCAGGCATCTTCGGAGTGTTCCTTCTTCTGGCCGGAGTCGCCGGCATAGCGTTCCTGTGCTCATTCTGGTGGGGCGGTGAAATCCTTGGCAACAGTTTCTTCTACAACAAGTTCATTGAACACATAGCCATTGAGGCACCCGAAGTTCTGTCTTTCATCTCCGTTCCGGTCGTGATGATCGCCGCCATCCTCGTGGTCGCCATTCCGCTGTTCATAATGCTCTACGGGGGAGTGATGCTCATCCTCGGCCTCAAGTCCCCGAAATGGCACCCCGGCCTCATCCTCTTCGTCATCTGGCTGATGATTCTCGTGGCCCTCTCCGTTTCCTCCCTCATGACTTTCGCGGTAATCGACTGACTCCCATAAGTTTAATATTGATAATGTAAGAATGCCGGACCTTCCAGTAATTGGTGTCCGGCATTTGATGTTCTTTCTTATCGCCTATGGAAGGATATCCCTTGATCGTCCCGTTACAACAGGGACTTCAATGTCGAGACAAGCGTGTCGTGGAAGAGGAAGTCCTCGCGGAACTCGTAGGTGCCGTCCTTGTGGACAAGGACGTAGGCAGGAATGCCGTAGATCTTGAATTTCTTGTGGGCGATGCTGTTCCACTGCTCTTGACTCAAGCGGTAATGCACTCCTTTTATCTCCTTGATCCTTTTCTGGTACTCGACGTACGGGGAAGTCGTGTTGGCGATGTAGAGCCAGACAATCTCGTCGCTGCTCAGTTCTCCGGACTTGTAAGGCTCAATGCTGTTCATCGCCATAGCGCACGGGCCACACCACGTGTTCCAGAAATCCACGAGGACGATCTTCCCTTTGTAGGGAGCGATGATCTTGTCAAACAGTTCATCTCCAGAGCCTTCCGGCGTGTCCTTGAATCCGGATTTGTAGATGTCGGCTTTTCTGGCTTCCGCCAGCTCGGAGTCCATGCTTTCCAAGATGGCGGCGGCGAAAGGATGGCAGTGTGATGTGAACTCCCGTAATTCCTCTTCGATGAACTCCCGCAATTCCTCATCCTTTATGTTTCCAGCCTTGATCCTTGGAATGTAAATCAGATCGGCATCCTTCAGGTCGTAGAGCAATTTCCCACGGTCTCCAAGGACAGCCTTCCAGTCAGCGTTTGAGTCATTCACGCCATAGACAAGATATTCAGCATTGCCTCCTTCAAGCAGCCTTGGGTCGGTCATGTCGAACAATGAGTCGATTTCGGACAACAGAGCGGGCGGGAGCGCGGAGGACTTGAACGGAACATTCCCGTCCTTGGCATTGTGGACTATTCTGTAGTTCCATTTTCTGATGCGGTCAGCATTGCCGAAAGCCATTACCGTCTCGTTCTTGATTTGGTACTCGTAGTACTCTTTGACACTCAATGGGATGTCTTTGGACTCTATATCGCTCATGAGCCTGCGGTATTTCTCCTTGACTTTCCTGACATATTCCTCATCGCTTGCTTTGTAATCAGCCAGGTCGCTGTTCCAGACATCCATGCTTGGCGGCTTGCGCAGCCCCTCGTTGTTCGCATAGTTGTTGAACGCCGCGTAATAGCCGTCAGCATGCACTTTCGGTGCTGTCTGTAATTTGTGGTCAGGGAAATGCGCGTTCCTGACCTTCACGGCATCGCTGAACGGATTCACATAGACATTGACGGTCTCTCCTGGTGTGAGCAGCAGAAAAATATCCGCTTTTGTCGTGAATGTGAACGCTCTCGAAGGCCCGCAGATGTCGAATGTGAATGTGGCCGTGTGGGTCAGGGAGTCGATTTCATGTTCCATTTCCAATCGTCGCTGCAGCAATCGGTTCACGATCAGATTCACGCTTTTGACATATCTGTCGCTTCCTTCGGGATAATGAAACACAACGGTGGTCTTACCGGCTGTGAACTGCGGGTCGGGGAGAGGTGTGTCTCTGTCTGGAAATGTCTTCAGTTCGTCCGGCAACTTCTGGAATTGCCTCACGGATTTCCTACCGGTCAAGTCTATCCCGAACAGTTTGAAGCCGCCTTTGGCTTCAGATTCAATGAAGTCAATCGATTCTGTCCCTGCCGGTAGCGGAGGGAACACAAGCGCGAACGAATCCCTGCCGTTCTCAGGCATGAAATACTTCTTTCCGGGTGTCAGACAACCTGAGTGACCGGTCATCCGCAGCTTTTCCCCGTCCTTGGCCATGATGTAGGATGCAGTGTCGATAAAGATCCAATTCTTAGGACGATACTTTGCGCTGAAGTGAATCGTTGTGGAGGAATCCGTCAGCACTATGCGTCTTATGTCCAAGGTGCTGCCCGGACGGTAAAAGTCAACGACTGGGTACTCCAGCACCGTCGCGTCATTTGCTTTTGCCACCGTGGCGACACCTCTTCGGCCCGCACCGCATGACGCAAGGCCGATGCCCAGAATGACAGTGGTGGCCATCGCCACAAACAGTCGGTGTTGATTCGTGAATATCATCGCGGTTATTGTTTGATTTCCGATTCAGTCATTTGTCCTGAATGTTGGTTCAGGCTATAAATATACACAATTTTCTTTTTACTGATGGATACTCACTGCATCATGGTTTTCAGTTCGATGTATATTCTCCTTGATTTGTACGTCAGAAGCGCGTTTCCTGTACCAATGGCGTGTCTTAGTCCATTTGGTACACATAGAGGCCTTCTGCTGTACGTTTTTTGCCGCAAAATAAAAGAGGATGGCCGGAATGTCACCCTCTTTTCAGTAGTCACCTCGTTTGGTTGAGGCGGGATATTCATTAAAAGAACTCCTCTGTGTTCTTGTCGAGATTGTCGGAGTGGTCTTCGGTGTTGGCGTTCAGGTCGTTCTTCGGGCCGAAGTTCCGGTTGCCGCCGTTCCTGCTGCGGTCATCGCCACCTCTGCGATCGAAGCTGCCCCTTCTGTCATCGCCACCGCGACGGTCGAAACCACCTCTGCGGTCATCACCGCCTCTACGGTCTCCACCGCGACGGTCATCTCCACCCCTGCGGTCGAAACCTCCTCTTCGGTCACCGCTGCGGTCGTTGCCTCCGCGAGGACGACGCTCCGGCTCAACGTAGCCTTCCGGTTTCGGTTCGAGAGCCCGCATAGAGAGTCTCATCTTGCCTGTCTTAGGGTCTATCTCAAGTAGCTTCACGTCAACCTCCTGACCGACTTTTAGCACGTCCTCGACATTCTCGGTCTTGTTCCATGCGATCTCTGACACGTGGAGAAGGCCTTCCTTTCCAGGAAGGATCTCAACGAAAGCTCCGAACTCAAGGATTGAGACAACCTTCCCGTGATAGGTCTTGCCGACCTCCGGAACCGCGCAGATTCCTTGAATCCAGTCGTAAGCCTTCTGCATGGCCTCCGCATCATTAGTGGCGATGTCCACAACGCCCTTGCCGTCAACCTCATCAATGGAGATGACAGCACCTGTCTCGGCCTGGATCTTCTGGATGGTCTCGCCACCCTTCCCGATGACGGCGCCGATGAAGTCCTTGTCAATCTCGAAGGACTTGATCCTCGGGACGAACGGCTTGTAGTCCTCACGAGGCTTGTCGATGCACTTCATCATCTCGCCCATGATGTGCATCCTGCCCTCGCGGGCCTGCTCAAGTGCCTTGGCGAGAACCTCGTAGGAAAGACCGTTGACCTTGATGTCCATCTGGGTCGCGGTGATGCCGTCCTTTGTGCCTGCCACCTTGAAGTCCATGTCTCCGAGATGATCCTCGTCTCCGAGGATGTCGGTGAGGATCGCGTAGCGGTCATTAGGACGCAGCGCGTCTGTGATCAATCCCATCGCGATTCCCGCAACCGGCTTGCTGATCTGCACACCGGCATCCATAAGGGCGAGGCATCCTCCGCAGATCGAAGCCTGAGATGAAGAACCGTTGGATTCAAGAATATCCGAAACCACGCGTACCGCATAAGGGAACTCCGGAGCCTTAGGCATGACAGCCTTGAGAGCCCTGAAAGCAAGATTGCCGTGACCTACTTCACGACGGCCTACGCCTCTCTGGGCCTTGGCCTCACCGGTCGCGAACGGAGGGAAGTTATAGTGGAGGACGAACTGCTGGGTCTCCTGTACGAGAACCTCGTCCATCTCTTTCATGTCCATCTTTGTTCCGAGGGTGACAGAGGCAAGAGCCTGGGTCTCACCACGGGTGAATATCGCTGAGCCGTGAGCGCAAGGCAGACAGTCAACCTCACACCAGATAGGACGCACCTGGGTTGTCTGGCGGCCGTCAACGCGAAGTCCTTCATCAAGGACAAGGTTTCGCAGTGCCTCTCTCTGCTCGTGGCCGAAATAACGGTTGATCATCATCTTCTTCTCGGCCTGTTCTTCCTCGTTCAGTCCCAGAGACTCAATGCATTCCTTCTTGATGGCCTCGAAACCGTCTTCCCTCTCATGCTTCGGTTTTGCGGACTTCGCGAGAGCGTAGCACTTCTCGTAGGCGAAATCGTGGATTCTCTTTCTGAGATCCTCGTTCTCATCATCGTGAGGGTAATCCCTCTTGACATCCTTGCCGAGCTCCTTGTTGAGCTCCTTCTGGATGCGGCAGTGCTTCTTGATCTCCTCGTGGGCGAACTTGATCGACTCAAGCATCACATCCTCGGAAACCTCCTTCATCTCACCCTCGACCATCATGATGTTCTCTTCGGTGGCGGCGACCATAAGCTCAAGGTCGGCCTTCTCCATCTCGCTGAAGTTAGGGTTGATCTTAAACACACCGTCAATCCTTGCGACACGTACCTCAGATATAGGTCCGAGGAAAGGAATGTCGCTGGCGGCCAGCGCGGCTGATGCGGCAAGTCCGGCGAGGGCATCTGGCTGTATGTCCTTCTCGGCTGAGATCAGCCAGATGTTCACGAACACAGCGAGGTGGAAATCGTCAGGGAAAAGAGGTCTGAGAGCCCTGTCGACAAGACGAGAGATAAGAATTTCGTAGTCAGAGGCCTTGCCCTCTCTTTTCATGAATCCGCCCGGGAAACGTCCGGCGGAATAGAATTTTTCCTTGTAGTCCACCTGAAGTGGAAGGAAGTCTGTGTCTTCTGCAGCCTCTTTAGCGCATGTGACAGTGGCCAGGAGCATCGTGCCTCCCATCTTGACCACCGCTGAACCGTCTGCCTGCTTGGCAACTTTGCCGGTTTCGATCTCAATCACCCGACCGTCGGATAATTCGATCTTCTTTGTGATGATGTTCATTTTACTGTTTTTACCGCGTGTCCTCAACAAAATATATCTGAAAACTTCAGCGTCATTTTCTTAAATACGAATCGTTTACTGTCAGCAAACGACAGTCGGATTAATAAAAAAAGGACGGCAGCGTCATAGAGCGCGGCCAATCCCTTTTCTCTTCCTATCGCGAATTTATCGACGGAGACCGAGCTCCTTGACGATCTTTCTGTATCTTTCGATGTCGATCTTCTGGAGATAGTCCAGAAGCTGACGCCTCTTACCTACGAGACGGAGAAGAGAACGACGGGTGACAACATCCTTCTTGTTCTTCTTCACGTGTTCCGTGAGGTGATTGATACGGTAGGAAAATAAAGCAACTTGACTCTCTGGTGAGCCGGTGTCTGTATTAGACTTTCCGTACTTAGCGAAAATCTCTTGCTTCTTGTCGGCTTGTAAATACTCTGCCATTTCGCAAAAAATTTTGTTGATGATTAATTAACGTCTTCTTCCCCGCACCCTGCGGAAAAGCGTGCAAAGATAGACATAATTTTCAGATAATCAAAATATTTTCTGAATATTCAATATTCATTCGCCACATCACCATTTCATTCTCCGTTTACCCAGAACTATCCTAATCCCACATCATTGTCCGTCAGAAGCCATTTCCAGACAGGAATCAGTTCTACGACCTTGCCGGAACGCAGCTGGATTGTTCTTTCCTCATCAAATGTGATGACAATCATTTTTTCCAGAGTATGAATCCTGTCAAGACTTTCCAATGCAGACACCTCCCGCTCAAAGGTGTTCAGATCCTTTGTTGTGGAATAGCAAACCTGCACACCAGTGTTTATGTCCGGAATATAAAAATCCACCTCGACATTTTTATTCCAAAAATATAGTCCACCCTCATAACGCCTATATAGATGTATGGCGCAAAGGTTCTCCAGCAGTGATGTTTCCGGATCATTTATGAATATATTCAACAACCCATTGTCAACGAAGTAATGCTTCTTCACTGTTTCTTTCTCCGCGAATTTTGAGGCGTAATTATCCACACTGAAAAACAGACATGCATCCTTTGCGAACTTTGCATAATCCATAACAGAAGCCGGAGTCGTACGCAAACCGACAGATTGTATCAGATGAGCGATCCTGTTATACGAAATCGGCTGCTTCACTGATTCCGCCATACGTTTGACCGTAAGGCGGACGGCCATCTCATTCTGAATGTGGTTTCTTTGTACGATGTCCCCAAGAAGAATCTTCTCGTACAGCCTGTTGAGCCACCGGCGCTTGTTCTGATACATCACCAATTCAGGAAAGCCACCCCAATGAAAATATTCATTGAAAGCATAAACCACATCATTTTTCTGCCGTCCATATATCCAATTCGCTCCCAAAGTGATTCCTTTCGCTCCCAAATACTCCTTGAATGAATATGGATATATGTCTGTGTCGAGATAGCGATTGCCTAACACAGTCTCGATATCTCTGCTGAGCATTTTGGCATTGCTGCCTGTAATATAGACTTGGTACTTCTGATTGGCAAGTCTTCTAGCAAAATGTTCCCACCCCTTAATGTTCTGAATTTCATCAAGAAACAGTATCGGTTTAGATGTGTACATCGTTGAATATGCCTGAAGAATCTCATCCAAACTCTCGGCCTTTACTGTGTCAAAAAGCCTCTCGTCATCAAAATTGACGTAAAGCATCTCGTTTATATCATGCCCTTCGGACAGCATCTGCCTTGCCCTTTGGTACAGCATGTACGACTTTCCGGCGTGACGCACACCCACCATCACATAGCGTCCGTTTTTCTCAAACTCAAACGGCCTCTCGTATAGTTCGACAGAAAGAATATCTTCCTGACCTTCCTTGATGATCGTTTTTAGAATCTCCTTGTCCATAGCTCATTCTAATCAGCAGTGCAAATATACTATTTATATTCGCAGTATAAAAATATGGACGAATCTTTTTACTGGCAATATAAAGATTACGATGGGGCAGTCCCTCTTAAAGGAGGATAATTGTCAGTACAGCCGATAGCCGCGCAGGGCCCGTTGCTTGGCGAGGTGACCAGGACAAAGAGATTCGAGGAGTGCGTGGAACAGCGGGCCGTGGTTGGGGTGGCGGAGATGGCAGAGCTCGTGGAGGATGACGTAGTCACGAAGCTCGTCCGGTAGGCGCACGAGGTTGAGATTCAGGTTGATGTTGCCTTTGCGCGAGCAGCTTCCCCAGTTCGAGGAGTTGTGCTTGATGCGGACGGAATTATATTCAAATGAATATCTTTCCGCGAGTTCCTGCAGGCGTTTCGGGAGTACCTCTTTCGCCACCTTTCGAAGCACCTCAATTTCTTCTGGAGAAGGAATATACTCGGCTCCAATCCGTTCCCGTTGCCTAGCCTGGACTTTCAGAACCCAATCCTTTTTTGCGAGAAAGAAATCCAAACCGGCCTTGTAGGGAACGAGGTAGGGGAGCGTAACGATAACGCCCCTGCGGGGATTCACTCGGAGTGTCACCCTGCGGGAGCGCACATTTTTCCGGATGGTAACTGTTCCGGCGTCCGGGTCGTCAAAGATTTTCTCCATTAGTCAACTCATCCGCACTGGGAATTACATCGCAGTTGCCCTGCGGTGAATCGGTCTTGATTTTCGACAAATGCCTGACAGCAAGGGACAAAACAGCAGCGCTGACTATGAATATGATTACATAGATCCCGGTCGGGACAATGTCCAGAAGACTGGCATCCGCCCCAAGATCCTTGAATGCGGGCAGTTTCGATGACAGTACCGAAACAGTGTTGTTGGCGCAGTGCATAAGCATAGTGAGTTTCAGTGAGCCGGTCTTGTAATAGGCATAGCCGAAGAAACTTCCTAGGAGAAAAGCTGAGACTCCCTGCCAGAGATTGCCGTGGATCGTGGCGAAAAAGATCGCTGAGATCGCTATCGCAAGAGCCGGAGCCATTCCTCTGCGGCTGCTGTCCTCTCCCGGCTCACCTTTACGCGAATAGTTAAGCAGGCCTCTCAGAACGATTCCCCTGCACATCCACTCCTCAAGTACGGGGGCGAACACGCACATGCTCAGCAGACTGACCCAAAGCGGCCCGTCAAGCAGCCGCTCCATCGTCTTGACCAGGGTCTCGTCCATGTCTGGCATCAGCGCCATAAGCGGCTCAAGCATCAAAGCCAAGGCTATTGTTCCGAAAGCCATAAGGACTGCCGTGAATGCTCCACCTTTAGCCCCGAAATGATTGCTGTCCAAGGCGTAGCCCCTGTCGAATGTCGAGTTCCGCATACTTTTGAGCCGCACGTACATCAGCACCGGTATAAACTGTACCGGATAGATGATCAGCATGCTGTAGTACAGTGGAAAACCCGGAGCCAAGAACAACAAGGCTATGTTGACCAGACTTCCGAGGATCATTCCTGCCAAAAACCAGCCGAGGATCGCAAATAAACCAGCCACGCCTGGAGTGTACCAGGCGCAGCCGGAGAATAGGTCGTAGTTCCTCTCGACCTTGCGTGGTCTTAGAAAGGACATTACTTCTTCCACAGAGGTGTAGGATAAACTCCCTTGTCGACAAGTTCCTGGAACTTGGCCACAACGCCCGGACGGTCTTCCTTATAGGTGACACCGAACCAATGAGAGTCAGTGGAGAGAACCTCGCACTTGTAGCCGTGATCCTTCATCATGACGTCAACGGCGTAAGGGATGTAGAACTCTTTCTTGAGTTCATTGATGTTCTGCTCAAGGAATGAAGTGAACACCTCTTCGCTGAGCTGGAAGTAGTCTGGGGTGAAGCCCCACATATTCATTGAGCAAAGCGCCTTGCCGTCGAGTTCGACGTGGGTCTCGCCGTTGACGGAGTTGTCGCCGTAGACCTTGCCGTCAGCCTCTTTGCCGATGTTCAGGTGCTCGGCGATGCCGGTGAGGTGGAGATCCTTGTCGTAGTAGCAGATTCCGCGGGAGACCTTGCCATATTCTGAAAGTGTGTTGTCAAGCTCGAAGCCGACGATGCTGCACGTTCCGGTTGTGCCTTCGTGGGCTCTGAGCCAGTCTCCGAGAATCCTGAAGGAATCCTTTCCGTAGTAGTCGTCACCGTTGATGACAGCGAACGGCTCGTGGATGACATCCTTGGCCATCAGCACGGCGTGTGCGGTTCCCCAAGGCTTCTGCCTCTCAGGGTTGAGGGTGAACTGTGGCGGAATCTTGTCCAGTTCCTGGATCACGAAGTCGAACTCAAGCGGAGTTCCGTCAGGGCAGGTGATGCCGCTGTACTTCTCCCGGACAGTCTGTTCGAACTGCTCGCGGAAATATTCCCTGACGATGTAAACGACCTTGCCGAATCCGGCATGAACCGCATCGTAGATAGAATAGTCAATAATGGTCTCTCCGCTGGGACCGAGACCGTCCATTTGCTTGAGTCCACCGTAACGGCTGCCCATGCCTGCTGCAAGTACAAGAAGTGTAGGTTTCATGTTTTTTGAATATTAATGATTTCAAAACAGTCTTCGGAAAATTCAAAAATCCGTTCTTTTCATTTCCCTTAATTTCACAAAATTAACTATTTTTGTACAAATATTATTCAAAAGCAGTGGGAAAGTTCAAGGACATTTGGAATCGGAATTTGGATGGCAAGGATGCGGAAAAGCGTTCCTTTGTCCGCTATGCCATCTGCGCTACGGTCTTTTTCGTCATAATGGTGGGGTTTGTCAACCAGAACAACATCGTCCGCTGGATCAAGGCGGGTTTTGAGATCCGCAATCAGGAAAAGCTGATTGAGAAGTACAGTGCCGAGATCAAGGACATGGATCGTCAGATCCACGGCCTTACCCACAGCAAGGATTCCCTTGAGCGATTCGCCCGTGAGAACTTCGGATTCGCTGAGCCGGGCGATGATGTGTACATCATAGAAAAATAATCTTACATGAATATGGACTTTCATTCTCTTCTGGCAGTGTCCCCGATCGATGGTCGCTATGCTGCCAAAACCGCATCGTTGAGACAGTACTTCAGCGAGTTCGCATTGATCCGCAACCGTGTCCGCGTGGAGGTGGAGTATTTCATCGCCCTGTGCGGGATTCCTCTGCCCCAGCTTGCCGACTTCGGTGAAGGCACGGGAATGACCCGCGAGGACTTGTTCGCCCGTCTGCGTCAGATCTACCAGACGATGACTCTTGAAGACGCCCAGAAGGTGAAGGACATAGAAAAAATCACCAACCACGATGTCAAGGCCGTTGAATATTTCATCAAGGACAACTTCAAGGCTTTGGGAATATCCCGCTGGCAGGAGTTCGTCCACTTCGGCCTGACCTCCCAGGACATCAACAACACGGCTCAGCCGCTGATGCTAAAGGAAGCTCTTGAGAATGAATATATTCCCGCACTGAATGAGGTGATTTCCATCTTGGCCGCCGATGTGGAGGCATGGAAGGATGTCCCTATGCTTGCCAGGACCCATGGCCAGCCGGCCACTCCGACAAGGCTCGGAAAGGAGTTTCAGGTGTACGTCTCAAGACTTGACGAGCAGCTCCGCCAGTTCGGCCAGTTGACCTGGCCGGCCAAGTTCGGCGGCGCGACCGGCAACATGAACGCCCACAAGGTGGCTTTCCCGGACATCGACTGGCCGGCCTTCGCTGACAGGTTCGTGGCCTCGCTTGGTCTCAGAAGATCCTTTCCGACCACCCAGATAGACCACTACGACAACCTTGCGGCCATATTCGACTGCCTCCGCCGCATCAACACGATCCTGATTGATCTCTGCCGTGACATCTGGACCTACATCTCCATGGAATATTTCCACCAGCAGGTCGCCAAGAACGAGGTCGGCTCCTCGGCCATGCCGCACAAGGTCAACCCGATAGACTTCGAGAACGCCGAGGGTAACCTCGGAATGGCCGACGCTGTGCTGACATTCCTTTCGATGAAGCTCCCGATCTCCAGATTGCAGAGGGATCTGACCGATTCTACCGTCCAGCGCAACATCGGAGTCCCTGTGGCTCATGGAATGATTGCCCTCGCGTCACTTAAGAAAGGACTCGGAAAACTGATTCTGAACCGCCCTGCCATCGATGCTGATCTGCACCGCAACTGGGCCGTGGTCGCCGAGGCCATCCAGACCATCCTCCGCCGCGAGAACTACCCGAATCCGTACGAGACCCTAAAGAATCTCACCCGCACCGGCTCCGCCATCGACGAGAAAACCATAGAGGACTTTGTCAACGGCTTGGCCGTCAGCGACTCCGTCAAGGAAGAACTCCGTGCCATCACCCCGTGGAACTACACCGGTTTCTGATCTTCCAAGTTTCATTATCATGATGTTATCCGCCACTCATTCTATGTCAGTGAGTGGCGGATAACACGTTTATTATAATGTGGTTAACATCTTGTCTTTAGTGCGGATTCACTAAAGGCGAGAGTCTAAAGCATTTATTATTAACGGTTTGTAAATCACGCCAATATTTCCTTCCGGCCTGAGATTGCTGACACTTTTAGAGTATCAGCAGAATGGCGAAGACATAGAGCAGGAAGCCTTGGAAGCGGAGACGGCCTTTGGTGCTTGAGTGCAGCATTTCCTCGGTAGGGTCGTCTTCCGCCATCTCGCGAAGAGTCTCTTCGGAAGGGATGTTCCTGTGGGAATATTTCCGGATGAGTTGGCCATCGCTGAACCAAGTCGCACCACCGTTCGAACGGTTGAGGGTGACGAGCGTCTTTTTGTCAGCGAAATATGTCGAGCCATAAAGACGCGAATGTGCCTCAGGCTCAATCATTGGCAACGTTTCGAACTGTTCCTTTGTCGAGGAAACCAGCAGCAGGGGAGTAAAGCCGGCTGCTTTAGCCCCGTCAAAATCGTCTGCAATCTTCGCCCAGAAATCTTCATCGGTCTTGGACGGCTCATAAACAGAAACAGCAAGCACATTGCCATAGGTGGCTTTTTCATCCTGGTAATCTCCCGATGAATCCGTGAATGAGAGCGCAGGCTTGTTGTCCTCGATGTCCGTTCCGTTGATGAAGATGGTCTCCGTGCGGACGTATGTCCATGTCGAGTCCGGGAGATTGTCCAGATCAAAGGCTCCTTCCTGGCCGTTCTTCTCGTAGATGATTGTCGATTTGTAGTAGCCGGATGCATCTTCATCATCTTCTTCCTCGTCGTCTTCGCTTGCGGACGCCAACAATTCACTTCCCGGAGTGAACTCTGTGTAGTCCACAAGCGGTATTGTGGTCAACGAATATGTGGCGAAGAGTATGATCGAGACCGACGCGATGCCGAAGGAGACATATTTCCTCTTTCTGTTCTTCCCGAAATGCTTGAAGGGCAGGAAAGCCCCCATCGCCAATGCCAGCAGAACCAGATTCTTAAGGAAGGTCTGGAAATTGGTCAGGTGAATCACCTCCCCGAAGCATCCACAGTCCGTAAGCGAAACAGGATTGAAGATCGCAAGCAGTAAAGTCAGTATGGTGAAGAACACAATCATCGCAGTAGTGATGATTGCCAGAGGTTTCCTCCAGACTCCGCAAATCATGGCTGAACCGAGTATCGCTTCCGCAAGAGCAAGGAACACGGCCAAAGGTTTAGCAGCCGGAAGTATGAACACTAGATGGAAGAATCTGAGATAGCCTTCCATCACCAATCCTGCCCCTACAGGATCAAGTAATTTGAAGATTCCTGCAATAAGGAACACTACACCTATGATGAATGCGCACAGCCTTCTAAGCCTGAAGAGGAAAACGTTGTTCATGTTCTTTGAATATGTTCGTCAATAACTTCCTTTATTTTTGCGAATATCCTGTTCGGTGGAAGCATCTCCCCAAATTCGTCTGAGCAATCTATTCTGATGAAGTCTGGGTCAAGGTCTGCCTGCTGCCGGTATATTGTCTGAACTTGTTTCTGAAACTCAATGTCGGCTTCGTGGATGTCCTGCGAACCATGGAGATACTCTCTGTCACGGCCTATTCTTGAGGATTCCAACCTACTCTCAACGAAGCCGATCGGAACGTCCAGAAATATATTCAAGTCCGGCTTCGGGAGACCGAAGATGCCATATTCAGTGTCTATAATCCATTTTCGCAGGTTCTCCCGCTCTGCCGTATTGGAAAGTTTGGCGCATTGGTAGGCGATGTTTGAGTAGACATATCTGTCAAGCAGCACCGTGCCGCCTTCAGCCAAGGTTTTCTTCATCAGGGGAGCTGCCCCATGCCTGTCTTCTGCGAACAACAGAGCGACCAGTTGAGGGTGCACTGTCTCGTTGCTCCCGAAATCCCCGCGCAGGAACCGGCTGATAAGATCCCCGTAAACCGGTGCGTCATATCTTGGAAAGTGGAGGTACTCCAATTCCAGGCATATCTGTTCGAGATAAGCCTTCAACTTCTTGACTTGCGTGGACTTGCCAGCGCCATCCAATCCTTCCAGAACGACCAGCATAGCGTTTGATTTTTGATGGATGTCTTGAGTCGTGGTCAAAACTACTTCCGATCCGCAAAGATATTCAATTTTTGTCTATTTTTGTCCAAAATTATTTCATTATGGGGAACAACGTATCAAGAAATATTCAGGTGATGGGCATCGTCAACCTCACCGATGACTCGTTTTTCGCGGGCAGCCGCAATCTGCGTCCAGACGGAACATTCGACGAGGAACTTTTTCGCGGTAGGGTTGTGAATATGCTTGAGTCGGGAGCTGACATTCTCGATTTGGGGGCCTGCTCGACCCGCCCGGGATCTGATTCTATCAGTGAGGAGGAAGAATGGAGGAGGCTTGAGCCGTCATTGAATATCCTTGCTTCGGAGCATCCGGGGGTAAAGATTTCAATCGACACTTTCAGTCCGGAAATCGTCAGCCGTGCATTTGACATCATCGGCCCTTTCATAGTGAATGATGTCAGCGGCGGATGCGAGAAGATGTGGTCGCTGCTTGGAAGGCTTGGGCTCCCGTACGTCGCCATGCACACACGTGGAACTCCGAAGAACATGCAGAGTCTCACGGACTATGACAATGTCACTGAGGCTGTCCGGGAGTTCTTTGTCGGGATCGCTGCCGAGGCGGACAAGCACGGTGTTAAGGACTGGATTTTGGATCCCGGTTTTGGTTTTGCCAAGACCATTGAGCAGAACTGGCAACTTCTCCGCGAGATGTCCGTGCTTCAGGATTTTGGCAAGGAGATTCTCGTGGGCCTTTCCCGCAAGAGTTTCCTGTTCCGGCCTTTGGGCATCACTCCGTCCGAAGCATTGCCCGCCACCCAGGTCGCGGACTTCATCGCATTGCAAAACGGAGCGGACATCCTCCGCGTCCATGATGTCGCCGAGGCTGTCCGCTCCGTCAAACTCTATCGTTTGCTTTATGGTATGGCTATCTAATCCAGCTTCTGCTTGATTTCGGTGATGATAAACGCTTCGATGCTGTCGCCGGCCTTGATGTCATTGAACTTGTCGATGCCGATACCGCACTCCATTCCAGCGGAGACCTCCTTTACATCATCCTTGCCCCTCTTGAGCGAGGCGAGTTCTCCGGTGTAGACCACGATGCCGTCACGTATAAGCCTGCACTGTGATGTCTTGGCGATCTTACCATCTCTGACAAGACATCCTGCGATCGTGCCGACCTTGGAAATCTTGAAGGTCTGCTTGACCTCAGCCGTTCCAGTGATCTCCTCCTTCTTGATAGGCTCAAGCATACCCTCGATACCGTCCTTCACATCATTTATCGCGTCGTAGATGACGGAGTAGAGACGGATTTCGATTCCTTGCTCATCGGCCAGTTTCCTTGCATCGGTCGAAGGACGAACCTGGAATCCGATGATGACCGCATCAGATGCCTCTGCCAGAATCACATCGGACTCTGAAATCGCTCCCACAGCCTTGTGGATAACATTCACGCGCACCTGCTCGGTCGAGAGTTTGATAAGAGAGTCGGACAGAGCCTCCACTGAGCCGTCCACATCACCTTTAACGATAACATTGAGTTCCTTGAAGTTGCCGATGGCGATCCGTCGCCCAATCTCCTCAAGGGTCATGTGCTTCTGGGTCTTGATGCCTTGGATGCGCAGCAACTGTTCGCGCTTGTTGGCGATCGCCTTGGCTTCCTTCTCATCGCTCATCACGTTGAACTTGTCACCGGCACTCGGCGCTCCGTTGAGACCAAGGATGGAGACAGGTGTGGAAGGTCCGGCATCCTTTACCTTTTGCCCGCGCTCGTTGAACATCGCCTTCACGCGGCCGTAGTAGCTTCCGCTCAGCACCATATCGCCGGTGTGTAGCGTTCCGTCCTGCACCAGGACTGTGGCAAGATAGCCGCGGCCCTTGTCCAGCGAAGACTCGATGACGGCTCCGACAGCATTTTTGTTCGGATTGGCCTTAAGATCAAGAAGATCTGTCTCAAGAAGTACCTTCTCAAGAAGTTTGTCAACGCCTATTCCTTTCTTTGCCGAAATCTCCTGACACTGGTATTTCCCGCCCCACGCCTCTGTTAGGATATTCATTTGCGCCAATTGCTGGTAGATCCTCTCCGGTTGTGCTCCAGGTTTGTCAATCTTGTTGATCGCAAACACCATCGGCACTCCGGCGGCCTGCGCGTGGTTGATGGCCTCGACTGTCTGCGGCATCACCGCATCGTCTGCGGCGATGATGATGATCGCGAGGTCGGTGAGCTGGGCTCCACGGGCGCGCATGGCGGTGAACGCCTCGTGTCCAGGAGTGTCCAGGAATGTGATTCTCCTGCCATCAGGAAGTTTCACGTTGTAGGCACCGATGTGTTGGGTGATGCCTCCTGCCTCTCCGGCGATGACGTTTGACTTACGAATATAATCGAGCAGCGAAGTCTTTCCGTGGTCGACGTGCCCCATCACCGTGATGATAGGTGGTCTTGGAACCAGGTCTTCCTCGCGGTCTGTCTGCTCGCTGCTTTCAGCGATTTCCTCGGAGAGATCTGCGGTGACGAACTCGACCTTGTAGCCGAACTGCTCGGCTACAAGCACAAGAGCCTCGGCGTCAAGCCTCTGATTGATGGAGACCATTAGACCAAGATCCATGCAAGCTTTGATCACCTCGTTGACAGGGGTGTTGTTCATAAGCGTGGCGAGGTCGTTCACTGTAACGAACTCGGTGACCTTGAGAACCTTCTTCTCGGCTATCTCCTGTGCCATCTCCTCCTGGGATTTTGCCGCTGCCTGCTCCCTCTTCTCCTTTCTGTACTTGGCTCCGAAGTTGTTCTTCTTGTTGTCGTTCATCCTGGCGTAGGTCTCTTTGACCTGCTTCTGGATCTCTTTCTGCATCGCCTCCTGCTCCTCCTCGGTCATGACCGGCTTGAAGCGATCAGCTCCGCCTCCCCGCCTTTTTCCACCCTTGCCCTGGTCCTGAGTCTGTTTGGCGTTCTTGTTCTTGTCCTTGCGTGAACTGTTGTCTGCCTGCTTGCCTTCCTTCGCGACATCAACTTTTTGGCTTCCCTTGGCTATTCTCTCCCTCTTCTTGTTGCCCTTCTTTGGCTCAAACTGGGACAGGTCGATCTTGCCGAGAACCTTCAGACCCGGTGTGGAACTTTCGGCGGCCTGCTTATCTTCTTTGGCCTCTGGTTTTGCCTCGGGCTGTTGGCGTTTGAGCTTGGCTTGCTCCTCTTTCTGCCTGGCCGCCGCCGCGAGTTTCTTTTCATGCTTGCTCATAGGCTTTTCGCCACCACGGGCATCCTTCCCCGCCGCAGGGACTGTCGGCTTAGGGACTGCCTTTTTAATGGTCTCGGCTTTTCCGGACTCAGGATGCGGCTCTGCCTCACGCCCTGTTTCTTCCTTTGACTCCTCTCCTGCAGGTGTCTCCTTGACGACCGGTTCAGGCACCTTCACCTGCTCAGACGCAGGCATCTCCCTGACCGGTTCAGGCTGGTTCCCTGATTGTTGGTTTTCCGGCTCCGGCCGCGTCTCGGCCATCACCTCTGGCTTTTGCTCCCTGGCTGCCACCGGCTCCGGCTTTGGCTCCACCGGCGTGAAGATGGTTGTCTTTATGACAGTCTCCCTGGCTGGCTCGTACTCTTCCTCCTTTGCGTTTTCCTGCTGCTTCTTTGAGGTCTTTTCCAAAATCTCATTGAGTTTGATGTCGACCTTTTCCGAAGCCTGCTTGAGCTCCAGATCCTTTCCGAACTGCTTTTCGATCGCCGGAAGAAGATCGTCCGAGATCTTGGCGTTCGGATTGGCTTCGACCTCGACCCCCTTGCTGGACAGAAAGTCCACAAGGTTCTGAAGTCCGATGTTATAAGTCCTTATTATTTTATTTAGTCTGATTTCTGCCATATTCAACCCCATTAAATTATTAACTGTCCGTTGCGTTGCCAGGACTATTCCTCAAATTCGGCTCTCAGGATCTTGAACACCTCAGCCACGGTCTCGTCTTCGAGATCGGCCCTCTTGGCGATGTCTTCCGGCGTGAACGCGAGCACACTCTTGGCCGTGTCGCACCCGATCGCCTCAAGGCGGTCGATGACCCACTGATCAATCTCGTTGCTGAACTCGCTGAGGAGAACGTCCTCCTCTTCCTGCGCCTCATCCTTAGGAAGCTCTCTCCAGACCTCGATCTCCCTTCCGACAAGCATTCCGGCGAGCTTGATGTTGCATCCGCCACGGCCGATGCCCTTTTTCACCTCGTCAGGCTGCATATATACCTTAATTTTGTCGTCTTCCGAGTTGCCAAGGTCGATGGAAGACACCCTTGCCGGGCTGAGTGCCCTCTGGATGAGAAGCTGGGTGTTGTTTGTCCACTGGAGCACATCGATGTTCTCGTTGCGGAGCTCGCGCACGATTCCGATGATCCTGGATCCCTTCACGCCGATGCAGGCTCCGATCGGGTCGATTCTTTCATCGTAGGACTCAACCGCTACCTTGGCGCGCTCGCCAGGTACACGGACAACCTTCTTGATGGTGATGAGACCGTCGAAAATCTCTGGCACCTCATGCTCGAAGAGTTTCTCGAGGAACTCGTTGGATGTTCTGGAAAGCGTGATGTAAGGAGTCGTGTTGTTCTTCATCTCCACGCTCTTGATGATGGCACGGATGGTGTCTCCCTTCTTGAACCTCTCGCCAGGAATCTGCTCCGCCTTAGGCAGATGCAGCTCGTTGTTGTCGTCGTCCAGAATGATGACCTCCTTGGACCAGGTCTGATAGATTTCACCGGTGAATATCTCGCCGACCTTGTCTGAATATGCCTTGAAGACATTGGCCTTGTCGATGTCCATGATGCGGCCCTGAAGATTCTGCCTGATGTTCAGGATACCTCTGCGGCCGAAAGACGCAAGGGAAAGTTTCTTGGTGTAAACATCCCCGATCTCGTAGTCGTCGTCACCGGTCTCTGCCTTGATCTGGTCGATGGTGATCTGAGTGTTCGGATTCTCAACCTCATCCACCACATCGAAGTTCTGGTAGATCTCGCAGTCTCCCTTGTCGACGTTGATGATGACGTCGAAGTTGTCCGCCGAACCGTAAGTCTTGGCGATCTGGGTGAGGAACACGTCCTTGAGGACGCCCATCATCACAGGCCTGTCGATGTTCTTCTCTTCCTTGAAGTCTTTGAAGGCGTCAATCAGAGTGATTTCTTCTTTTTTTTCCATTTTATATCCTTGTATATTCTTATTTCTTGAACACTATGTGCGGGACGACGGAGTTGATCTCCTCGAATCCGATATGATCCTCGCGCTCAACGAGTACCTTTCTCTTTCTGCCTTCCACCGCTTCCTTTTGGGAGTAACGCAGACATATTCCTTTCTCGTCCGCGTCTGTCAACACTCCGATGATCCTCTTCCCGCCTTTTAGGCTGACCTCGACCGCCGATCCGACAGCTTTGGTGAATTGCCTGATCACCTTAAACGGCTGGTCGAGTCCGGCGGAAGTCACAGTCAGTGAATAGTCCTCGGAGTCCTTATCGAAAACGGCAAGGAAAGCATCGTTGACGCTGACGCAGTCCTCAAGATCCATGTCGCCGACCTTTTTCTCAAGGGTAAGCACAATGTCATTGTCATTGCTGACCGTCACATCCACAATGAAACAGCCACGGGCATTCACGGCCTCTTCGATACCGGATTGTATCTGTTCTTTCCGCATAAAATCATAGTTTTACAAAACAAAAGATAGGAGACGCTTTCGTCCTCCTATCTCTCACAACGATGCAAAGATAAGAATATTTTAGTGAATATGAAAATAAATTGCTTTCTTTGCAGACCATTTGAAAGAATTATAAGAATTTAACGCCAGAAAAGATGGAATATACCGCAAAGCAATTGGCTCAGGTGCTCAAGGGAACCGTTGAGGGTGACCCTCAGGCGACAGTGACATCATTCGCCAAGATCGAACATGGGAAACCAGGACAGTTGTGCTTTTTCGCCAACCCGAAGTACGAGAAATATGTTTACACATGCAGGGCCAGCGTCCTGTTGGTCAACAAGGACTTCGTTCCGAAAGAGGCCGTGATTTCGACTATGGTCAAGGTCGATGACGCCTACAAGTCCTTGGCTGACCTTCTGAAATATGTCTCCACCCAGAGGCGTACGGACAAGAGGCACCGTGGGTTCCGCTCATCTTGGTTCCTGACCACGAGGTTCGGTAAAAAGGTCTATCTCGGAAGCCATTCGTATGTCGGGCACCACGCCAAGGTCGGTGACTATACCAAAATCTACGAGAATGTATACGTAGGTGACAACACCGTGATCGGCTCGCGTTGCATCATCTATCCTGGGGTCGTGATTTATCCCGGCATGGTCATCGGCGACAACGTGATCATCCACGCCAATGCTGTCATCGGCTCCGACGGCTTCGGCAACGCCCCGCTACCTGACGGAACTTGGGAGAAGATTGAGCACATCGGCAACGTGGTCATCGGCAACAATGTTGAGATCGGCGCCGGGACAACCATCGACAAATCCGAGATGGAGTCCACGATCATCGGCAACGGCGTGAAGATCGACAACCTCTGCCAGATCGCCCACAATGTCCAGATCGGCGACAACACCGTGATGGCAGCCCAGTGCGGCATCGCCGGCTCCACAAAGATCGGTAAGAACTGTATTCTGGCGGGCCAGGTCGGCATCGCGGGGCATCTGAATATAGCCGACAACACCACGATCGGCGCCCAGTGCGGAGTGATCGGGAATATTCGTAAGCCAGGCCAGGTGCTACTAGGATCTCCGGCCATTCCGCTGAAGAACTACCTCCGCAGCTATGCCGTCTTCAAGCGTCAGGGAGAGGAATAGCAGCCAATAACTACGAAGTGGCAGGTTAATCCTTGAATATTCAAAGATTTCATACTATCTTTGCAGACTGCTGAACTTTACACGGTTTGCAAAAGATAGATTATGACTTCAAATAAGCAAAAGACCCTTGCGGGTGAATATGAGTTCCATGGTAAGGGACTCCACACCGGCAAGATCTCAAATATGATTCTAAAGTCGGCTCCCGAGGACACTGGGATAGTGTTCCATAGAGTGGATCTCGGTAAAGACGCGTTGGTTGAGGCCTTGGCTGAGAATGTGTCGTCGACGGCAAGAAGCACGACGATTTCCAGGGGTGACGCTACTGTGGCGACAATCGAGCATGTCATGTCGGCCCTTACCGGGATGGGAGTGGACAATGCCTTGATAGAGATCGACAATGTCGAGGTTCCGATTCTTGACGGCAGCGCCCGCTATTATGTCGAGGCGATCGCCAAAGACGGTCTCAAGCAACAGAACTCTGAAAGGAAATATGTCGAGATCCATGAAGAGATCGAGATTCGTGACGAGAAGACAGGCTCGTTCGTGAGGATCACTCCTGCCGACGCACCTTCAATGGACATCACCGTTGACTTCAACTCAAAGGTCCTGGGAGTTCAGACGGCGCATTGGGATGAGTCCACGGACTACGCCAAGGAGATCGGTCCGTGCCGCACATTCGTGTTCTTCCACGAAATCGAGTACCTGTTCCAGAACAATCTGGTCAAGGGCGGAGATGTGGACAACGCCATTGTGATCGTGGAGCATCCAGTTCAGCCTGAACAGGTTGAGAGGCTTTCCACGCTATTCAACGTGCCGGAGCTTGCTATAAATGACAACGGCTATCTCAACAACCTCAAACTCCATTTCCCGAACGAGTGCGGAAGGCACAAGCTTCTGGATCTGATTGGTGACTTGAGACTCGCGGGAGGCTATCTCAAGGCCAAGGTCACCGCATTTAAGCCGGGGCACACAATCAACACGCGGACTGCCAAGGTCATCCGTGAAAAATCCTGCTGATAAAACACTTAGAATATGAACACAATTTCACCATTAGCGTCAGTGAGCCCTAAGGCTAAGCTTGGCGACAACATTGAGATCGGCCCTTTTGCCTTCATCGATGAGGACGTGGAGATCGGCGACGGATGCAAGATCCATCCGCATGCGATGATATATTCATACGTGAAGATGGGAAAGAACTGCCAGGTGTTCCCGGGAGCTGTCGTAGGCGCGATTCCTCAGGACCTTAAGTACGAAGGCGAGGTCACATACGTAGAGATCGGAGACAACGTTACGATCCGCGAGTGCGTGACGATCAACCGTGGCACCAAGGCCAGCGGCAAGGGCGTGACGAAAATCGGAAGCAACACTCTGCTGATGTCTTATGTTCACGTGGCTCATGACTGCGTGGTTGGCAATCATTGCATCCTCGTCAGCTTTGTCGGCATCGCGGGTGAGACCGTCGTTGATGACTGGGCGATTGTCGGAGGCGGAGCGAAGGCACACCAGTTCTCCAAGATCGGCTGCCACGCCATGGTCGGCGGCATGTCCAAGATCAACAAGGACATTCCTCCGTATGTGCTTTGCGGACGCGATCCGATATGCTATTCAGGTGTGAACATCGTCGGACTCCGTCGCCGCGGATTCTCTTCCGATGTGATCCGCAACATCAAGGACATCTACGACACGATATATTTCTCCGGCTACAACATCACCGACGGCTGCGCCAAGGTCGAGGCCGGATTCCCTCAGAGCGAGGAGCGTGACACCATCCTGAATTTCATCAGAAGCTCGAAGCGTGGAATCATCAGGGCAAACGACTCCCACGAGAAGGGAGAATTTGAATAGCAGTGAAGAAACCCCCGTGCTGCTTAGCGTGGCATGGCTTCCTCCGATCAGCTATTTCGCATTGATGGCTAAAGACTTCATCTTGTCCGGGGACAGGGTGAAGCCTTCTGTCGTTTACCTTGAGGCCTGCGAGCATTATCAGAAACAGTCCTGGCGGAACCGGTTCCGCTACTATGCCGCCGACGGCCCTCAAAGCCTGAATTTCCCGATTGTCCATGAAAGCGGCACGCACGAACTGCCTATCACCGGGATCAAGGTGGACTACTCGACACCGTGGCTGATCCGTACCGAGCGGGCGATCGCCTCCGCCTACGAGTCTTCCGCCTATTTTGAATATTACAAGGATGAGCTTTTCGCGATTCTGGACTCGCAACCTGAGACGTTGTTTGACCTTGATGTCCAACTGATCAAGTTCTTCCTCCTGAAGACCGGCGTCTCGGTGGACCTGCGGATGACCGATGAATATGTTCCCGTCCGCTCCCGTGAGATTCCTGTGGACACTGGCCGCTACGGGTTGGACTACCGTGAGTTTATACATCCTAAACGCCCGGATAACATCCTGAAAGACTTGAATCTGGAAAAACCGTACTTTCAGGTCTTTGCCCGAAAGTACGGTTTCGTTCCGAATCTTTCCATCATGGATCTTCTGTTCAATGAAGGCCCCGACTCAATCTCCTATCTGAAAGAACTTTAGAACCTCCACCCGAACGTCGCCGTGAGGCTGTAGATGTCCCTCTTGTTGAGGATCATCGGAGACGCGACATCCATATAGTCGGCGTAAGGGGAGATATATTCATCGGACAGCATCATCAGCCTTGCCGCGATGTCCGCGAAGAACGATCCGTTTGATGAATATCCAAGGCCGACAGAGTAAGCCTTGATCCTGTCATTCAGTTTAGTCTTCAGATCCCCGTCATAGACATATTCAGGAGTGGTTGTGAAATTGTACCCCGCGCGCACGGCGAGCTCCGGAACCGGCTTGAACTCCGCGCCGACCCTTACCATTTGCGACACTCCCATGCAGTCGCGGATCTCATTGTTCACGTCATCGAAAGAGCTGTCCCAATTGCCTTCCTTACTCATGAACTTAATTGTGCTGTAGTCGGTCATCTCGTAGTCCGCGCTCAGAAGAGCCATCCCCGCGAAGGTGAACGCCGCTCCGGCATTGAGCCTGTACGGCGAACGAACCATGTAGGAATATTCTCCTTCAGGAGTCTGGGCTGAACCATTGTACTGGGCGTCGGTGTAGTTCACGTTCACGTCCTGGCGCCAGCGCTCGTTGATCTCCATGATTGTCGGAGTCTGTACGGCAGCCCCCACACGGATGCCGTCAGCCGGCCTCCACAGGAATCCGAACTTCCCATAGGCTCCGCTTCCCTCGGCAGTGTAGGAGTAACGTGTACGATAGTCGCTGAAGTAAGTGTTGCCTTTCTCGAATTCTGTGAGGAAATCCTCGGGATCGACGGCCGCCTCTTTGAAATATTCATCAAAGTTATAGTTCAATGACGTTATTCCTAGGTTGGCCCCCACGAAGAATGTCTCGCTGAAATTCAGACCCACGTTGAACAGTACATCGTACTTGCTTCCTGTGACCTTGCGCCCGTATGCCTGATTCAGCGGACCGCCGAGGAAGACATTGTAGATTCCGTTTCCGTCCTTGTCCAGGACATAACCCTCGGCATCGATATGGTCGCCGTCCTGAAGGGTGTAATTGCCGTCTTTGACATCTTGCGCCGTGACAGGATGGTAGCGTTCTGTTGCCGCGATGTAGCGGTACGGGTAGTTTGGATCAAGGTCGCTTCCGTAGTTGGCTATCGCTCCGGCCTGCGCGTTTACGATGGTATTCCATGGGGCCGGCTCATTCCTGTCGTCATTCTCGTAATAGGCATTGTCCCAAATGTCAATTTTGTTCCCATTGGCGTCGAGGTAACCATTCAGGAAGCCTGAATTGAATCCGTCCGCGCCGACAGCCATCGCGCTGAGGTAGCTTGTCTTGTCATTCTGTCCTCCAGCCAGCATCTGACCGGTGAAGTTGTTCGTGCCGTTGACGAGGATTCCGTAAGTGACGGACGTCAGGCCGCTTCTGTTTCCTGTACTCCAATTGATCGTGGTGCCGAAGTTCGGCAAAGAGAACCGTGTCAGATTCTTGGCCTGCCCGTTGATGAACTTGTCACTTCCTCCGACCGGATATGCGCTGTATGACGCGTTCATCGAGCTTGTCGTCAGGTTCGGCGTGATCGTGAACTGGGAATATCCCGCCACGGCGGATCCCGCAGGATTGATGCCGATGGATCCGAGATCCCCGCCCACGGCGGTCATCGCGTTGCCCAATCCGATAGACCTTGCCGTTCCATAGTAGTTGTTCTGGCTGAATGTCAGCCCGTCGTACATTGTCTGCGCTCCGGCCGTGGCCGCTGTCAATGACACAAGCGCAGTGAATATTACCTTTCTCATTTCAATTGTTTTTAATGGTTACCTTCTTCCGCCTCCGCTTCTGGAGCCTCCGCCACTGTACGAACCACCTGAACTTCTTGATGATCCGCCGCCGGAGAACCCACCACCTGAGTAGCTGCGGCTTGAACTGCCGGAAGAATATGAACTTGAGGAACTTCTGCTTGTCGAGTAACCGCTTGAACTTCTTGATGAAGAACCAGAGGAGTAACTGCCGCTTGAGGATGATCTATACGACCCGGATGATCTATAGCTACCAGAGGAGGAACTCCTGCTTGAACTGCCTGACGAGAATCCACCTGTGGTTGAGCCGCTTGATCTGCTACCGCTCGCCGGTCTTGAGTACGAAGTCGAGGATGATGACCGGCTGCCGCCGTAGGATGACCTCACGGATGAAGAACCTGTTGATGTTCCGTACGAAGAAGATCCATTGGATCTTACCGTATTCCCTACTGATGACCGTACTGAAGACGTTCTGTCTGCAGATGATCTGACTGATGACGATCTGCCGGATGAAGACCTTACCGATGATGATTCCGGCCTGTTTACCGATGATATCGATGACCTTGAACTGCGGGTGCTCCTGCTGAAACTTGATGATCTGGTCGTTGATGCGGATGATGAACCTCTGCTGAATCCTGCACCGCTTCTGGATCTGGTCATGGAGGAGCTTCTCACTCCCGCACTCCTTGATGCTGAGCCGATTCCGCCTCTTCTGCCGGATCCTGTCGTGGACAGGCGCGGCGTGTATACTCTGCCGCTGCCCGGACCGAAGAAGTCACGGTCGTGAAAGTGATGCGGTCCATGTCCCCATCCTCCGTGGTACCACGGGTCATGCCATTCGCCGTACCAGCCTCCATACCAACCACCGTACCATCCGCTGTAGTACCAAGAATCCCAATACCATGGGCCGTACCATCCGCTGTAATACCACGGATTGCCCCAACCCCACGAATATTCATAGTTCCAAGGGTCATAATGCCAAGGTGAGTACCATCCGCCGTAGTACCAAGGGTTGGCTCCCCAATAGACTGAGGTGTAGAAAGGACGGTTCCATGAGTACCATGAAGTCGCGTACCAAGGCTGGTATGCAGCCCATGTGTCAAACCCGTTGTCGTAAAGATAGACGGATGTAGTGTTGCTCGTGTTGTTGAAATCTATTCTCGCCGCTTTGTTCTCAGGTATGAACAGGGTGTCTACTTTCTCCCCGCTTTTCATGAAGATCGGGGAGTTCTTTGTCTTTGCCACAAGAAGGTCGGTCTCCTCGTCGTTGGCGGAGGCGTCGGCCTCCTCAACCTGATGGGCCTTGGAGGTATAGTAGATTCCGTCCTGATACTTCTGCCTGGAAGCATCGCTGGCATACTGCGCCGCTGAACCGCACGAAGTCAGTGCCAGAAGCGCCGAGATAAAGAGGATTGTGCGTGTTTTCATTTCTGAATCTCCTATATTTGATAATTAATTCGTAACTTCGTGGCCGCACGCAAAAGGTGTTGGCCACACAAATGTTCTGTAATGAACAAAATCCATACCTTTCGGAATATTGCACAATAATAAGAATAATTGACAAAATCAGCAAAAGAATAATGGCAAAGGAAGTTACAAAAAGGTCTGAGAATTACTCTCAGTGGTACAATGATCTCGTTGTGAAAGCAGACTTGGCGGAGCAGTCGGCGGTCAGGGGGTGTATGGTCATAAAGCCGTACGGCTATGCGATCTGGGAGAAGATGCAGCATGTCTTGGACAAAATGTTCAAGGAGACAGGCGCGGTGAACGCTTACTTTCCGCTTTTTATCCCAAAGTCGTTCTTTAGCAGAGAGGCCGAACATGTCGCTGGATTCGCCAAAGAGTGCGCCGTCGTCACTCATCACAGGCTTATGAACGACCCTGATGGAAATGGCGTGGTCGTTGATCCATCCTCAAAACTTGAGGAAGAGCTGATAGTAAGACCAACTTCCGAGACAATCATCTGGAGCACCTACAAGAATTGGATCACATCATGGAGGGATCTCCCGATAATGTGCAACCAGTGGGCGAATGTTGTCCGTTGGGAGATGCGCACAAGGCTTTTCCTCCGTACCGCCGAGTTCCTCTGGCAGGAGGGACACACCGCCCACGCCACTTCGCAGGAGGCTCAGGAAGAGGCCAAGAGGATGGTCGGAGTGTACGCCAAGTTCGCCCGCGAGTTTATGTCGCTGCCGGTGATAGTTGGGCACAAGAGCCCTAACGAGAGGTTCGCCGGAGCGCTTGACACCCTCACCATCGAGGCGATGATGCAGGACGGAAAGGCTCTTCAGGCCGGAACATCGCACTTCCTCGGTCAGAATTTCGCGAAGTCATTCGATGTGAAATACACCGACAAGGAAGGGCAGCAGCAATATGTCTGGGCCACATCCTGGGGCGTCTCCACAAGACTTATGGGAGCCCTTGTCATGGCTCACGGTGACGACAATGGACTCGTCCTGCCGCCGGCCCTCGCTCCTATCCAGGTCGTCATGGTCCCGATCTACAAGACAGACGAGGAGCACACCAGGATTCTTGAAAAGATGGATCAGCTGAAACAGACCCTTGAGGCTGAAGGACACACAGTCAAGATTGATGACCGTGACACCCTGCGCCCTGGATTCAAGTTCGCCGAGTGGGAACTCAAGGGAGTCCCTGTACGCCTGGCGATGGGACCTCGCGACCTTGAAAACGGCACTGTCGAGGTTCATAGAAGGGATACCCTTGAGAAGCAGACTGTCGCTCTCGAAGGCCTAGACAAATCGATCGCCGCTCTGTTGGACGACATTCAGAAGACGATCTATCAGAAGGCTTTTGATTTCCGCGCGTCACACGTCGAGAAGTGCGATGACTGGGATGAGTTCAAGGCCAAGATCGGAACCGGCAAGTTCCTGCTGTGCCATTGGGACGGCACAGCAGGAACCGAGCAGAAGATCAAGGACGAGACAAAGGCCACAATCCGCTGCATCCCTATCGACAGTTTCGTCTGCGAGGAGGAAGGCAAGGACATCTACTCCGGCAAGCCTTCAAAGCAGAGGGTGGTTTTCGCAATTTCTTATTGAATGGATATAACAAACTGACTATGAACGTAAAAACAATAAGATGCACCGTATTGTTGTGCGTGGCTCTTGCGCTTGTGTCTCTCGCTGCGCAGGCGCAGACGGATACGACAAGGAGAAACGCCCAGTCCGCCGCTGCCGCTGCCGCCAAACTTCTGACACAGACGGAGGAGAGGAAAGTCGTGGCTCCGAAACCAGACTATTGGAACAAGTCGTTGATGACAAACCTGAACTTTGTCCAGAGCAGCTTCACCAACTGGGCTAAAGGAGGTTACAACAACTACGCCCTCAGTACCTACATCGACGGCAACGCCAACTGGAAAAAGAATGAGATGTACTGGAACAACCGTCTCCAGCTGGACTATGGTTTCCTATATTCCGCCGACAAGCCTATCCTCCAGAAGAACAAGGACCGGATACTGTTCGAGAGCACTTGGGGCTACAGGGCCACTAATACTCTGAACTACTCCGCGAAGTTCACTTTCCTGAGTCAGTTCGCCAACGGTTACAACTATCCGACTCCGGCGGTGGAGGAGGATAAGGAGCCGTCAAGCAAGGATTGGAGGAACGCCAGGGTGCTCAAATCCAGCATCCTTTCTCCGGGTACGGTCAATCTCGGTCTTGGTATCGACTGGGTGCCGAGCAAATGGCTCTCTGTCAACCTGGCGCCTGTCACCGGTGGCTTCACCATTGTCGGCAGCGAGAGGTTGAGGAAGAATTATGGTATGGAGAGGCGGAAGAAGTATAAGGATGAAGAGATGTACAAGGACGAGAAGGATGAGAAGGGAGTATACTACACGACAGGGAACTACTACAAGCCTGCCAGATTCGAGTTCGGTGCCCAGCTGACCGCCGACGCCAAGGTCAAGGTAAATGACAACTTCGAAGGTTCCACGCATCTGCTTCTGTTCTCCAACTACTTGAAGAACCCTCAGAACATTCGTGTAAACTGGGACACTCGCATGATGTGGAAGCTCAGCAGGCTCTTCTCGCTGAACATCACGACAAACCTCATCTACGACGACACCGTTCTAATCACGGACAAGGATCACGAAGACTGTAACGGTCACAGGAGGGTGCAGTTCGCCCAGGCTCTCCAGTTCGGCTTCACCTACACGTTCGCAAGCAAGAAATAATATTTCTGGAATATGCAGGAGCGTTTTGACAGAATCCTGGAAGGGCTGCTTCCCGATGGGGAGGCGGTTCTTTTGGCTGTCAGCGGCGGCATTGATTCGATGTGTATGGCCGAGCTGTTTCTCAATTCCGCTGTCGGAAAACGTTTCGCATTGGCTCACTGCAATTTCCATTTGAGAGGGAAGGAAAGCGACTCGGATGAGGCTCTTGTCAGAGGCTGGGCTGAAAGCCACGGGTGCATATTCATAAAGAAAGATTTTGACACTTCGGGTTACGCCGCCTCAAAGGGAATCAGCATCGAGATGGCGGCGAGGGAGTTGCGTTACGGCTGGTTCGCGGATGTGTGCCGTGAGCGGGAATTCTCTGCCTTGGCGGTCGCGCACAACGCCAACGACAATGCGGAGACGATGATTCTGAACATGTTGCGTGGCACCGGGGTGAAAGGCATGACCGGAATGCGCCGCAGCTCGCTCTTGCCGGGTTCGGATGCCCGGCTTATCCGTCCGCTGCTTGATTTCCCGAGGAAGGATATTCATGAATATGCTGTCTCGCATGGTCTGCGGTGGCATGAGGACAGCACCAACGCTGATTCCGCCTACAAGCGCAACTGCGTCCGCAATGAGATATTCCCGCTTTTCATGAGGTTGAATCCGTCCTTCCTGGCAACGTTGAACGAGGACATGGAGCGGTTCGCTCAGGTTCAATCCATTGCTGATGAATATGTTCATTCTGTTTCATCGGAGGTGGTACGTCACGGCTCTAACGGTCTGCCTGTGATTGACCATCAGAAACTCACATCGAAGAGGGATTGGGAATATGTCCTTTTCCGCCTTCTGGAGCCTTTCGGGTTCACCTCCTCTGTGGTCGCGGATCTTGCGGCTGTTTTGAAAAGTCGTGGGACAGTCAGTGGCAGGAAGTTTTTTGCAAGTGAATATTTTGCTGTGACTTCGGCCCGGGATATTGTTATATATCCGGTCGCTGAGTCTGCCGAAGCGGCTGACATAACCATAGAAGTCCCGGGAATATATTCATTTAACGGCATAATGTTCTCCGTCTTTCAGTCGGACGATGTGAATGCTGTTAAAACATCCGTTGGTGAGACCAAACTTGATCTCCCTTACCCTTTTACTATTAGACATTGGCGACCAGGGGATTGGATGCGACCTTTAGGAATGAAGGGGCGCAAGAAACTCAGCGACATGTTCGTCGACCTGAAGTTCAGTCTCCCGGAAAAGGAAAAAGCCCTCGTCATCGCTGACGAAGGCTCTCATGTTCTGGCTTTGATCGGTCATCGCATCGACAACTCGGTCAAGGTGACGAAAGATTCGACTTCCGTCACAATAATCAGACTTATCTGATCTCAATCTCAAACGGCATCCTTGCGAAGACGAGGTCGCCCTGACCTTTTGCCCATGTCCTTTGCCAATCGAGCAGGTTCTTAGCCACGCCCTCAAGCGGAGTTCCGGCAAGGGCGTTGGCCATTGCTTCCTCAGGGGCCGTTGCCTTGCCGAACTGTTGCATCAACTGTTCAAGCACTGTCAAAGGCTTAGGATAACTTGCTATGCCCCAGTTCTTGACATCAGCGTCTCCGGCCATCGAGGCCGCATACTTGATGGCGTCTTCCAGAGTCCCGATCTCGTCCACAAGTCCGATCTTAAGCGCGTCGGCTCCAGTCCAGACACGACCCTGAGCGATTTCGTCCACGGCTTCGAAAGTCATTTCACGCCCTTCGGCCACGATGCTGACGAAGTTGTTGTAGATGTCGTCCACATAAACCTGCATCCAAGCGGTCTCTTCCGCGTCGAACGGACGGGTCAGCGAAAGCATGTCGGAATGCTTGTGGGACTTGACGGGAACCATGTTGACGTGGGCGATGTCCTTGAGGGTCTTTCCGAACTCCGGAATGGCGGAGAACACACCGATCGAACCTGTCAGGGTCGTGGCGTTAGTGAATATGTGGTCGCAGCTGTTGGAGATCCAGTAGCCGCCGGAAGCCGCATAGTCACCGTAGGAGGCGATGACCGGCTTTTCGTCTCTTGTGAGATCGATCTCCTCCTTTATCTTGCTGGCCGCCAGTACTGTTCCTCCAGGGGAGTTGACCCTGAACACTACAGCCTTGACGGTGGAGTCCGCCCTTACCTTCGCTATGATGCTTGCGAAACGGTCTCCGCTGATGTTGTTCGGGTCGTCCTGCTCCAGGATATTCCCGTTGGCGTAGATGACAGCGATCTTTTTCTTGGCGGTCAGGTTAGGTGTGGCCTTTGCCGCGGCATAGTCGCAGAACGGGATGAATTTCACGTCCTTGTAGTTGTCCTTGCCCGCAAGGTCGGCAAGTTTTTCCTTATATTCCTCGACGGAAAGGACCTCGTCGGCGAGGCTATGGTTGACCATATCCTCAGGAAGCGCTATCGAGAGGTTGTCGATGAAGTAGTTGAGTGAGTCCACGCTTACGCCACGGCTTTCAGCCGTCTCGGCTGCCACGGTCTCCCACATCGAGTCGATCATCGCCTGGTTCTGCTCCATGTTTTCTTGGCTTGGGGCATTCTTGACATACATTTCTCCGGCGCTCTTATATTTCCCGTGACGGATTAGTTGATAGTTTATGCCGAGCTTGTCAAGCAGGTCTTTGAGGAACAGCATACTCCCGCTTATTCCCAACATGAATGTGTTGCCGCCGTGGTGGCTGGTCGTGTAGATCTTGTCGGCTACTGACGCAAGGTAGTAGCTTCCGGATGTGAATGCCTCACCGTACGCTATCACCGCCTTCCCGCTCTTTCTGAAATCGGTGAGGGCCTTGCGGAGTTCCTCCAGTTTGGTGAGGCTGGTGGCGGCGCCATCTGTCTTGACGAGGATGTATTGCACCCCTGGATCCTCGGCCGCCTTATGGATTGCCGTGACCGCATCGTGAAGTCCCACAAGAACTATCTCTCCTCCTTGTATTGATGAGAGAGGGTTGCTTTCCTGAGTCTGCTCTGAGACCGCCAGCTTTGACATATCCATCAGCAGTACTCCTTCTTTAGGAATGACGGCTTCCGAGCCTCCGGAGAATGAGGCTGCCGAGGTGATCATTGAGCCCAGCATCATGAAGAACATGATGAACTTCACTATGCCCCAGATGAACAGGCCGCACAGCACGGCCAGCACCCATTTGACGAATTCTTTTGTGTTCATATCTTGAAAACGTTTTGGTTTCTCAAGTGACGAAATTTAGTGCAAATTTAAGCATTTTCTTAATAATCAATTATTATATTTGTACCCGTGAGAAACTTTATTGTAAATGGTATGGCCGTTTTGGAGACAAAGGTATGAAAAAAATCATAGTCATTGGAATATTCATGACTCTGTGCGCCGGGCTCAATGCTCAGTCTGTTGACACTACCAACATTTACAAGGATAGGAAAGACAGTCTCAGCGCCACTGTCTTTGTCGGGCATCAGGACAACAGCATCTCACGGGGAAAGACTTTGCGGACCGAGTTGATCTCCGCTTCGGGGCTTCAGAAGATGGCCTGCTGCAATCTGGCGGAGAGTTTTGAGAATTCAGCCAGCGTGACGGTAGGCTATTCGGACGCGGTGACCGGGGCGCGGCAAATCAGGCTTCTCGGACTTTCCGGCACCTACACCCAGATGCTGGACGAGAACCGCCCTGTCATGAGAGGGATCACAGCTCCATACGGGCTCTCTTACGTTCCTGGACCGTGGCTGGAGAGCATCCAGATAGCGAAAGGCTCTCCGTCGGTGATCAACGGTCTGGAGTCGATGACCGGGCAGATCAATCTGGAACACAAGAAGCCGACGGAGGAAAAACCGCTGTTCATTCAGGCTTCGATGATGAGCGACACGAAAGCGGATTTCAACGCCACTTCGGCCTGGCAGCTCTGCCCTGCCATATACACGATTGTTCTCGGGCACGTCAGCGGGAACTTCAAGACTTACGACATGAATCACGATGGTTTCCGCGATGACCCTAAGATGTTGCAGTTCAATGTGGCCAACAGGTGGCTTTATTACACGCCTGAACTTCAGGTACGATGGGGAGTGAAGGCGGTCAGGGATCGCCGCCAGGGCGGTATGGACGGGTATGACAAGGACCGCATATGCGCTTGGGCGGCCACTTCGACAGGCTCAGAGACCGCTTCGGTCAGCGAGCCGGTGTTCCGACATAACTTGCCAACCGCCGAAATGACCACCATCAAGGAATCTCTGTTCGGCATCCCTTGGGGCACGGACATAGACAACCGCTTCCTGAACGCTTACTTGAAAGTGGGCAAGCCTCTTCGCGAGGACGGTTCGTCCAGCATAGCCGCCATCGCGGACTGGTCGTGGCAGAAAAGCGACTCATGGTTCGGTGCGTCATCTTACCTCGCAAGTCAGCGGTCAGGATTCGTCAACCTGCTCTACAGGAATATGTTGAACGACACCCATGACTTTACTGTCGGACTCTCCGGCACATTCGACCACATTGACGAGAATGTCGCAAAGCTGGACTACAATCTGTGGAATATGGAGGATGGCGGGAATATTCTGAACCCATATTCAGGAATCGCGGATCATTTCTTCGGTGGCGCTTACGGGGAATATACCTTCCACGCCGGGGACATATTCACATCCATCGTTGGTGTAAGCGCCGACTGGTACAAAGGGAACGGGTTCAAGGTGGCGCCGAGGGTGACTTTGAAATATTCACCGTCGGAGTGGTTCGTGGCGAGGGCGAACGGCGGCAGGGGATTGAGGTACGCCGACCCGGTCGCTGACAACATCGGAGTGATGTCCACCCACAGCAGGCTTAAAGGCGATTGTATGGACCGGCTGCTGGAGGATTCGTGGACGTTCGGAGGCAATGTGACATTCTACATGCCGTTCGGGGTGGATCCTTCCAAAACGTATATCAGTTTCGATTATTTCCGCACTCAGTTCTCTCGTCAACTGATGGTGGACTATGAGGTGCCGGGAGCGGATGTGAACGGCGGCCGTGATATCTGGTTCTTTGATTCCGATGGAAGACGGTCATATTCAGACAACTGGCAGGTGGATTTCAATGTCGAGCCGTTTGACCGATTCACTGTGGCTTTGACAGGGCGCTACACAAACGCCCGTCAGGAGAATTATGTTGGCGATTTGGTGGAGAAACCGATGCTAAGCCGTTTCAAAGGCGTGCTGAACCTTCAGTACAAGACCAATTTGGGTCGATGGATATTCGATTTTACCGCATCCGTGAACGGTTCGGCCAGAGTGTATGATTTCATGAAGAATTTGAAGGATGACAGAGGGAATCTGCTTTATGCTGACGGCCGCACGCCTGTCTATCCTTTGCTTTATGCCCAGATCACCAGGCGTTTCCGCGGGTTTGACATCTATGCCGGAGTGGAGAACATCACTGATTTCACTCAGAAGCACGTACTGGTCGGGGATCGCTATTCCACTGGAGAGTGGACCCCTTGGACTTCCGGTTTCGACGCGAGCTGTGTCTGGGGGCCGATTATGGGTCGCCGGATCAATGTTGGCGTGAGATTGACGCTCTGGAGGGCGACGAAGAACAATTAAATCACTATCTTTGTACGATTAACCTTGGCGCGGGAAACTACGCTGTAATATTATAAGGTGTTTATGAAAAGAATATTATTGATGGCGCTGGCGGCTTTGACGCTTGCTGTCCCTTGCGCCTTGGCTGAAGTTCCGACTTCTGAATATGCCGCTGAGATGCCGGCCGACAAGAATGTCAGCGAGGTGGTTTTCGCAACCAACATGCATTGCGAAAAGTGCGTGAACAAGCTCAATGAGAACCTGTCGTTTGTCAAAGGTGTCAAGGATTTGAAGGTGTCGCTCAAGGATCAGACTATCAAAATAAAGTACGACAATCGCAAGACCAGCGAGAAGACTCTCGCCGACGTCATCAAGAAACTTGGCTACAAAGCCGAAAAAGTTCAGAAATAATTATGAGCCAGAAACCATCCATCCCAAAGGGAACACGTGATTTCGGTCAGCAGAGCATGGCCGAAAGAAATTATATCTTCGACACCATCAAGAAGGTCTTCAAGACTTTCGGTTATGCCCAGATCGAGACACCGGCCATGGAGAATCTTTCTACCTTGCTCGGCAAGTATGGAGAGGAGGGAGACAAACTTCTGTTCCGTGTCCTTAATTCCGGAGACTGCTTCTCAAAGGTCAACTTTGAGGAATTCCGTACGGAAGACGGGGGAGTGAACAGTGTCGCCTTGTCGAAAGAGGTCTGTGAGAAAGGTCTTCGCTATGACTTGACCGTGCCGTTCGCCCGTTTCGTGGTCCAGCATCAGAATGAGATCTCTTTCCCGTTCAAGCGTTTCCAGATCCAGCCGGTCTGGAGGGCTGACAGGCCGCAGAAGGGGCGTTACCGTGAGTTCTACCAGTGCGATGTGGATGTGATCGGCAGCAAGTCTCAGGTCAATGAGCTTGAGTTGGTGCAGATTGTGGACAAGGTGTTCGGCCTTCTGGACGTGAGTGTCCTGGTAAAGATCAACAACAGGAAGGTGCTTACCGGTTTCGCTGAGATCTGCGGATTCCCGGACAAGGTCGTGGACATTACCGTTGCTATCGACAAATTGGACAAAATCGGTCTGGAGAGCGTTGAGGAGGAGATGCGTGAGAAGGGGTTGAACGATGGTGCGATCGCCGTGATTGAGCAGATTCTGAATCTGTCCGGCTCCACTTCCGAGAAACTGGCTTCTATGCGCTCTCTGATGAACGGTGGCTCCGCTTCCGGACTCGTTTCCGTGACCGGTCTCAAAGGTCTTGACGAACTTGAGGAACTGTTTGGCTTGATTGATACGGTCGGGGTCAAGTGTCCTGTGGAGATTGACCTCTCCTTGGCTCGTGGACTGAACTACTATACCGGTGCCATCTTCGAGGTCAAAGCGGTCGATTTCCAGATTGGAAGCATCTGCGGCGGAGGGCGTTACGACAATCTTACCGGAATATTCGGTCTTCCGGACATGTCCGGTGTGGGCATCAGCTTCGGGGCTGACAGGATCTACGATGTCCTCAAGGGTTTGGGCAAGTTCCCTAAGTCTCTGGCCTCAAGCACGACTTTGCTGTTCGCCTGCATGGGTTCGGAAGAGCTTCGCTACGTTCTGCCTGTCGCCGCCGCCCTGCGTTCCGAGGGCGTTTCCGTTGAGGTCTATCCGGAGCCGTCCAAACTGAAGAAGCAGTTCGACTACGCCGAGAAGAAGTCTATACCGTTCCTTTCCATCAACGGCGGCAACGAGGCCGAGGCCGACACCGTCCAGCTAAAGAACCTCACCACCGGCGAGCAGAAATCCTTCTCAAAGACCGACATCGCTGGAATGAAGGAATTTATGAATGTTTCGGATTAAGAAGCTATTGAGAGAGTATTCTTGTTAATAGCTGCAAGAATGCTCCCGTTCGTTTGCTGGGCTTGCCGAAGCGGCAGGAACGGTCAACGCAACCGAATCGAAGGTGAAATTTAAGAATATCAATGAAGATGATTATAAATTTTCAATAAAAGGTTGCATATTCAAAAATAATCCGTAACTTTGTATTCCAACACCGCGGGGTAGAGCAGTTGGTAGCTCGTCGGGCTCATAACCCGGAGGCCGAAGGTTCGAGTCCTTCCCCCGCTACGAATTTGCCGTAACTTCTTGTATGTCAAGAAATTGCGGCAAAATTGCTAAAAATGCTGCGCCAGATTTGCGCCAAAATTTGGTTAAGTGGATATCTTGCTCGGCTCTGTTATTGTGCCTTGCCTTGGCTATGATTGTCAGCGAGTCGCGGCAAAGTTTTGTTATGGCTGCCTGATTTCGGGCTTTGATGACATCTTTCGGGAAGAGGTTGCTGCCCATTCCCACGTATGACGCACCGGCCTTGAACCATCCACGGATGTCCTCCAGCTCCTCCGCCGAATGTCGCTTCAAACTCTTGAGCCTGTGAAAGTCTCAGATGTCCTGGAGTGGTCATTCTGAGCATTATCACTCAGAATGTTATGATTCTTGCCATAGCGCGTAATTTGTTTTTGTATTATTATTTGATTTGCTGAAGCCGTGCTTACGTACGACTCCGCGCACCATTGTACACGGCGAAATTAGATAATATTCTCATATTCCCGTTATCGCACACGGATTTTTGACAACTTCTGAATGGCTTTGCCGTTTCGTCAGACTTCTGGTCAGCGTCCGCTTTTTTTTGATTATCTTTGCACGATAATATTCTTAATATGAGAAGGGGCATTAGGAAAGGTTTTGCCGTTTGCGCTTCGTTCGCCTTGATGGTATTTTCGGCTTCGGCTTCGGCTTCGGCGCAGAGCGCGGAGGAAGAGCCTGTCGCTGACTCAAAGGCGGTTGCCGTTTCGGGCAACACAGGGTTCACGCTGCTGGGGGGCCGGATGGTGCGCATGGAATGGGCCGCTGACGTGAACTTCGAGGACAGTGCCACCCTTGGTGTTGTCAACAGAAGACTGCCGGTCCCTGCCTATACTGTGAGTAATCCTGGCAAAAAATTGACAGTCAAGTCTTCGGGCTTTGCGTTGAAATATTTGAGAAACGGAAAGATTGATGAGAATAACTTGTACGTGACATTCCGTATGGCGGATCCCGCAGCCAGAAAAGGCTTCAAGACTGTGGCTTGGCGTCCGGGAATGGAGGATAGCGGCAACCTTCCTGGCACCAAGGGGACCCTTGACGACTGCGATGATGTGAGGACCAAGGAACCGTACGACAAGGGAGTTGCCTCACGTGGCGGATGGGCTGTCATCGACGAGTCTGACAGTCAGGTGTTTGTGTCGGTTGATTCGGATTGGAAACATTGGGGCGCTGACCGTGACTTTACTGGAGTGTTCACCCCTATATTCAGGACTCATTCTACGAAAGATTGGACGATGGAGAAGCGGTTCATGGTGTTCCCGGATCATTTCGACGCTATACGCGCTGCTTTCCGACTGGAATATGCCATCAGCGAGAACCCTTACTACATCAAGCCCGGAGCCGTCATCCCGATGGCCTCGGACAAGATCAAGTCGCTTCGGGGGAAGGACAACCCCCTTAAACTCAATGCCGCTCCGGCTGATGGCGAGAGCACCGTTTCCGTCTATGATGACGATGGCGCCACACAGGCCTACAGCACCGAATATGTCACCACACAGGTTCGAAAGGTGTCCGATGCCAATTCCGTGAGAATCATAGTCGCATCTCACCAAGGAAACTACCGTAGAATAGACCCAAGGCACTGTGTGCAGGTTGTTCTATCAGGTGCTTTCGCTCCGGAGAAAGCGACCGTGAACGGAGCCGGCGTGCCATATTCCCGCTTCGCCTCCCACAATGCGGAAGTGTCCCGAAAGGATGCCGAATGGGGCTATGTGGGAGCGGATCTCTCCGCAGTAATTTACCTTCCGGAAACCCTTGCCCCGGAGGAACTTGTAATTGAAAGCTCTTTAAATGAATATTCCGCCTCGCACTTTGACCTCTTGAACGGGAAGAAAGGCTTGATGCGCAGATTGATGGACATTACTCCTGAGAACCGGTTGCTTTTCGTGAAAGATGTCCATGCCTACATGATGCTTCCTGATCCGCTCCTTGCTCTTGCCCAGTGCGCCAGTTTCATTAACGAGGAGCCTCGGAACACGGGAAAATATTTGGAAGAAATTGACACAGCGTCTCTTATCGCTGATTTTGCTAATTATGAGAAGATTTCGTCTGACTTCATCGCCAAGATCAAGGCGCGGGTCAGTGTGTAATAGTCTCTACTGCTTCTATGAATATTGGTGGGCATTCACCTTATAATGTGAAATTGGTTTGTTTCGTCGGCAATTGCCTGCTTGCGATAGAAAATGTGAAGAATATGGAGAACGACAATAGAAAACTCTACCCGATAAGGTTTGTGGATGAAGGTGCTGATGTGTCTTGGGGGCGCGTAAGCTATCAGATCGCAGATCTTGGGTTCAAGGATTCGATGATCGACAACGGCTGGTTCGGGGGCAACACTCTGAGCGAGCTTATGGGAACCTATCTGGAAAGGGTAGTCGGGGATGATGTCTTCGAGTTCTACGGCTTGCAGTTCCCAGTGATGGTGAAAGTTATGGATGTGACTGGTTGGCAGCCATTACAGATGAACGCCGCCGATGACGTGGCCGCCGAAAGATACGATTCGTTCGGCAAAACCGCCCTTTGGTACGTGCAGGATGCCGCTAAGGGCGCGGAATTAGTGTTGGGTTTCAGTCGTGACATTGATCCTTCGGAGTTTTACAAAAGGTGTCAGGACGGCACCGTAAAAGAGGTATTGAATATTGTCAAGCCGCACAAAGGCGAGGCTTATCTGATCAAGCCAGGCACGGTCTTCGCCGCCGGACCAGGACTCAAGATCGTAGAGATCGCCGAGAGTTCCGAACTCGTATTCAATCTCCATAATTGGGAATTGGAATCACTTAATACAGAGGAACTTATGCTTGATGAAGCCTTTGATATGATCGATTTCAAGAAATACGTCCCTGAACCTGTCACAGGAGACAAACTGGCTGTGTGTCCGGAATTTGTGGTCACGAAACTCGATCTGAAAGACGGACTTCACATATTCTCCGATCAGCCGGGCAGTTTCGCTGTCTATTACTGTGCTTCCGGAGAGGCCACCGTTAAGGTTCCGGTTGAGAATACGAATGACAAAGGCACTGAGAGTGTGGAGTCATATCCATTGAAGTCAGGGCATTCCATCCTTGTTCCGTCAGAGTTGAACGACTTTTTCCTTATTCCGGACGCGCATGGAACAGTGCTGTTGGAAACCCTAGTGGAGAAGCGTCTTGTGAAGGATTCGTACACGGATCAGGAGGTTGAGCCAAGTTCCTCTGTTGAGACCTGGACTCCGGACCCACATATTCGTGAGTGGAACAGTTAGTCTGTCCACGGTATTATATTCAGACGCGATAGTGTAATGGTCTATTTTAGGGATTGATTATGGCAGACACAGAAAGAATAGATAAGGTCCTTTGGGCCATCAGGGTGTTCAAGACCCGCACCGAGGCCACGGATGCATGTAAAGGCGGCAAGGTCAAGATCGGTGGAGTCAACGCCAAACCATCCAGAATGTTGAAAGTCGGCGAGGTGGTTGAAATCCGCAAGGGTGCCGTGCAGTACTCGTACCGAATCAAGCAGTTGACCGGCCACCGTCTCGGTGCGAAACTGGTTCCCGACTATGCTGAGAACCTCACCCCTCAATCCGAGATCGACAAACTCAAGGCTCCCGTAGAGACCTTCTTCCTCCGCCGTGACCCCGGTGCCGGCCGCCCGACTAAGAAAGACCGCCGCGCCATGGAGGAAGCCTGGGACGAGATTGACTACACTGCCGGCCTCGACGACATCCCCGATGACATCGCTGAACGCTTCGGCCTCACTGACGAGGACCTATAGCCATCTCCATGCGGAAACCTTCCCGTAATTCACTTCCATTGCGTATATGTGCAGTTGATAACAAACCGATCCAAATGAGACTTCTTCGGATGATGAATATGCTCCTTTTGCCGTGGCGGCCGTTTTGGCTGGCTGCGAGGATGGTGTTGTGTATGATGAGTTGCGTACATCATCTCTTTCTTCTGCAAACGCTGAGGCGGAGACACTCCCGGGTCTCGCTTTCAATCTCTTGGGTCACCGAGTAAGAGTCAGTTGATGTCTTGACATCCTTGCGGAATATTTTCTCCACAAGGGACATCAGGCAATTCATTTCCGGAATCTGACTCTCAGCCATATTCGTATCACCTCTCTATCACAAATCTAATTTTTTCTGAGGTTGAATACCAAATCTTAATATTCCCGAAAAACATTATCTTTGCGGCTGGTTTGTTTAGTAATTGCTATGTGGTTATCGTTAGCGTTCCTGTCGGCGGTCCTGCTCGGATTCTACGACTCTTGCAAAAAGGAAGCCCTTGGCGGCAATGCCGTCATACCAGTGCTGTTCTTGAACACACTGTTCTGCTCGCTGATATTCCTCCCTTTCATCCTGCTGTCTTACAATACTTCCGTCCTTGACGGTACAATTCTAAAGGTTGGTGAATATGGTGGTTGGGCTGTCCAGAAATGGATTCTGTTGAAAAGCGTCATAGTCCTCAGTTCATGGACGCTGGGCTATTACGGAATGAAGCATCTCCCGCTGACGATTGTCGGCCCGATCAACGCAACTCGTCCGGTTCTTGTGCTGCTCGGAGCGATGCTGATCTTCGGAGAGAGGCTTAACTGGCTCCAATGGATTGGTGTTCTGCTGGCGGTGGTGTCCTTCTTCATGCTGAGTCGCAGCGGAAAGAAGGAAGGGATTGATTTCGAGCATAATGTCTGGATTTTTGCTGTTGTTGGAGCCGCTATCCTAGGAGCCCTGAGCGGCCTTTACGATAAGTTCCTAATGGATCCGAACGGCTTGGCCCTGGACAAGATGTCCGTGCAGAGCTGGTACAACATCTACCAGTGCGGGATGATGGGCGTCATGATGATGCTTATCTGGTACCCGAACCGAAAGAAAACCACCCCTTTCCAATGGAGATGGCCGATCATATTCATTTCCATATTCCTAAGCATCGCTGACTTTGTCTATCTTTATGCCCTCACCCTTCCAGGAGCTATGATCTCTGTGGTCTCGATGATCCGCCGGGGCAGCGTCATTGTCAGCTTCCTTTTCGCGGCGATCGTCTTCAAGGAGAAGAACCTCCGCAGCAAAGCCATCGATCTTGCCCTCGTCCTCCTCGGCATGGTGTTCCTTTACCTTGGCTCTCGATAATGGTAGGAAAATAGCTTCGAGGTGCTTTAAAGCAAAGAAATTTCCCCTTGCCGCAATTTTTGTAACGTGAAAAATTCGGCAAGGGGAAATTTTTTGCACCCCTTCATCTATAAGTTGCGAAAAAAATCCGCCCCGGCAAGGGACGGATTCTTTATGAATATGTCAGCGAAGCCGACTACTTGCTCTGCTCGATGGCAGCCTGAGCCGCCGCAAGACGGGCGATAGGCACACGGAACGGTGAGCAGGAAACGTAGTCAACACCGATCTTGTTGAAGAAACGGATTGACGCAGGATCTCCACCGTGCTCTCCGCAGACTCCACATTTGAGGTCAGGCCTCTTTGAGCGGCCGGCCTGGATTCCGAACTCAACCAGCTTGCCGACGCTCTTGGTGTCGATTGTCTGGAACGGATCCGCATCGAGAATCTTGTTGCCAAGATATTCACCCATGAAGGTGCCCACATCGTCACGAGAGAAACCGAATGTCATCTGTGTGAGGTCGTTGGTGCCGAATGAGAAGAACTCGGCGGCACGGGCCATCCTGTCGGCGGTCAGGGCGGCGCGAGGGATCTCGATCATAGTGCCGAAGTTGTAGAGGATGAACTGGCGTGTGGTGCCCTCAACTTCAGCCTTCACCTTGTCGCAGATAGCTCTCTGGAAACTGAGTTCTCGGGCAGAGATCGTCACAGGGATCATGATCTCAGGGTGAGGGTTGAAGCCTTCCTGCTGTAGCTCGGCGGTGGCGGTGAATATCGCCCTGTACTGAGTCTCGGCAATGAGTGGGTAAGACATATGCAGACGGACTCCACGATGTCCCATCATCGGGTTGACCTCATGAAGAGCCTCGCCACGCTTCTCGATGTCCTCGACTGTGACACCAAGTTCCTTGGCAAGTTCCTTTTCCTTTTCCTCGGTCTTTGGCACGAACTCGTGGAGAGGCGGGTCAAGCAGACGGAAGACAACCGGCTTGCCGTCCATGATCTTCATCGTGCTCTTGGCGGATGCCTTGATGTAAGGTTCAAGCTCCGCAAGGGCAGCCTTTCTCTCCTCGTCAGTGTTGCAGAGAATCATCTTGCGAAGTTTTGCAAGAGGCTGCTCGGAGTTGGCTCCGTAGAACATGTGCTCGATACGGAACAGTCCGATTCCTTCGGCACCGAAGCTGAGAGCCTTCTGTGCATCCTCAGGGGTGTCAGCGTTGGTCCTGACACCGAGTTTGCGGAATTTGTCAACGATTGACATGAATTTGATGAACAGAGGGTTTTCTGAAGCGTCCATCGTGTCGATCTTCTCTCCGTAAACGAAGCCCTTTGTTCCGTTGAGGCTCATCCAGTCGCCTTCCTTGAATGTTGCTTTTCCGAAGGAAACGGTCTTGGCCTCGAAGTTGATCTTCATGGCCTCGCAGCCTACGATGCAGCACTTGCCCCATCCGCGCGCTACAAGTGCGGCGTGTGAGGTCATACCTCCACGAGTGGTAAGAATACCAGCGGCGGCACGCATGCCTTCGATGTCTTCCGGAGAAGTCTCCTCACGGATGAGGATTGTCTTCAGCCCTTTGTCGTTGGCTTCCATCGCGGCCTCTGAAGTGAACACAATCTGGCCGACCGCTCCACCTGGTGAGGCTGGAAGTCCGATGGCTAGGACTTTTGATTTCTTCTCGGAAGCTGGGTCAAGAATAGGATGAAGAATCTCATCAAGTTGTGAAGGAGAAACCCTCATCACGGCTGTCTTCTCATCAATCATCTTCTCGTCAACCATATCCATCGCCATTCTCAGAGCTGCCAGACCGGTTCTCTTACCGATGCGGCACTGGAGCATCCAAAGGTGCCCCTCCTGGATGGTGAACTCGATGTCCTGCATGTCGTGGAAATGCTGTTCGAGTCTCAGACGTATTCCGTCAAGCTCCTTGTAAACCTCAGGCATAGCGGTCTCAAGGGACTGAAGATCTTTGTTTTTCTCTGTCTTTGTGGCCTCGTTGAGAGGGTTAGGGGTACGGATCCCGGCAACTACATCCTCACCTTGAGCGTTGATTAGCCACTCACCATAGAACTTGTTGTCTCCTGTGGCAGGGTTACGTGAGAATGCCACACCGGTAGCGGATGTGTTACCCATGTTACCGAACACCATAGACTGAACGTTGACAGCTGTTCCCCAATCATCAGGAATCTTCTCGATTCTTCTGTAGGCGATGGCCCTCTTCCCGTTCCAAGACTTGAACACTCCTCCGATAGAACCCCAGAGCTGTGCCTCGGCAGTGTCAGGGAAGTCAACTCCAAGAACTTCCTTAACCTTGGCCTTGAACTTCTCGCAGAGTTCCTTAAGCTCTTCAGCCGTGATGTCGGTGTCGAACTTGTAGCCCTTCTTCTCCTTGAGTTCCATCATCATCCTGTCAAGCTGCTGGCGGATTCCCTGACCGTCAGCCGGCTCGATTCCCTCGGCCTTTTCCATAACGACATCAGAGTACATCATGATAAGACGCCTGTAGGCATCATAGACGAACCTTGGATTGCCGGTTTTCTGGATCATTCCAGGAAGAGTGGCGGAGCAGAGGCCGATGTTGAGGATGGTGTCCATCATGCCAGGCATGGAGCTTCTGGCGCCTGAACGGCAGCTCACGAGAAGTGGGTCGGAAGGATCACCGAACTTCTTGCCCATGACGGTCTCCGTGGCCTTCAAAGCCTCTGCGACCTCTCTCTTGAGGTCGTCAGTATAGCCTCCACCGAGTGAGTAGTACTCAGCGCAGCATTCTGTTGTGATTGTGAACCCGGCAGGCACCGGCATGCCGAGCTTGCTCATCTCGGCCAGGTTGGCTCCCTTTCCTCCAAGGAGCTCACGCATCTGTCCATCGCCCTCAGCGGTCTTTCCACCGAAACGATAGACTCTTTTCTTCTTGTCGAACATATTATTAAGAATTTGTTTTATAGACGTTCTGGTAAATATAGACTACAAATTTACTAAAAAACTTTGGTTATAGCAATTTTACAAACATCCAAGAAACGGTTTCCGACTTCGAAAAATGTCATCAGGACGGATTGCCTTCACAGTGGTCTTACAATAATCGCGACGCGATGTCGGAAAGTTCGCTCCTTTCTCCGATTTTCAGGAATATGTGCTCGAAGAGTTTCTGGCCGTCCATCTTTTCGTTCAGGTGGGATAGGCCATTTGACCATTGATCCAAATAAGGTTGGTCGATTTGGAATACGTCACCAGTGAACACCATCTTTGTGCCCTCTCCAGCTCTGGTGATGATGGTCTTGACTTCATTCGGGGTGAGATTCTGAGCCTCGTCACAGATGAGGAACACTCGTCCGAGACTCCTGCCTCTAATGTAGGCTAGAGGGGAAATCATCAACTTTTCCTCCTTGAGCATGGCCTCGATCCGCAAAGCTTCCTTGCTCGAAGAACGGAACTGATCCTTGATGACATTCAGGTTGTCCATAAGCGGCTGGATGAACGGACTCATCTTCGTCTTCTGGTCTCCCGGAATGAATCCTATGTCTTGATTGCCAAGCACTATAGTTGGTCTCGTGAGGAGAATCTGGTCAAAGTCCTTGGCCTGCTCCAAAGCGGCAGCCAGAGCCAGCAATGTCTTGCCGGTTCCTGCCCCACCGGTCATTGAGACTAGCTGGATGTCAGGATTCAGGCAAGCGTCAAGGGCGAATCTCTGCTCATCGTTACGTGGTCGTATGCCGTAGGCTTCTCTGTTTTTCACCAGGACAATCCTGTCTTTGCCTGCATCGAATCTGGCACAGAGTGTCGCCTCTCCGTTTCTGATTTTGTAGAGTTGGTTGGCTTTTGGTTTTGTCTTGCTGATCATTTTCCAATCAACGGAGGTGCTTGGGCTGTAGGCCAGTCCTTGAATCGCCTCAGGGCTGACACCGCTAAGGAACTGGACTTCTTTGTTGGAGTTTTCTATCTTCTCTTCCTCTATCCTGTCAGTCAGGTAGTCCTGAACCTCCATCCCAGCGGCCTTGGCCTTCATCCTAAGGTTGATGTCCTTTGTGACGAGAGCCACGAACCTGTCGGGATTGTTGTCGCGGACCCAGATTGCAGTGGCAAGGATCCTATGGTCCGGAATGTCATCGAAAAACATCCCTTTCATGCTTTCCGGGAAGGGGTGTCCAGGGTCTATCCTAATGTTGCCCAGACCTTTGCCGATGGGCACTCCGTACTTGCCGAAAGACTTCCCATCGGTGATCCGGTCGATGTCCCTCATGAATCCTCTGGCGTTGAAAGCCAGAGTGTCATTGCCCTTCTTGAACTTGTCAAGCTCCTCGATCACAGCGATCGGGATGACCAGGTCGTTGTCCTGGAATTTGCGGATGGCCTTGTAGTCATGCAGGATGATGTTCGTGTCAAGAACAAAGATTTTGGGCTTCCTGCAGCCCCCTCCGCTGTGCGGAATGTTAGCGTATCTTGCCATATAGTGTTATTGAATAATCGCAAAAATCTTTGTTTATCCGCAGCGACTTGTATTTTGTCGCTTGCTTAATGTCAGTCTTCTCCCTCTGAGGCCTGGCTGCCTAGAAGGGATTGCAGAATGTTGGAAATCCCGTTACTTCGCGTTGCTTTGACGTTGACTTCACGACCGCCTGATACCGGATGCCCGATAGGGTAGTAGGCGATGTCTTGAAGCAGCAGTTCAGCGTCAACGTAGTCGTAGTCAATGTCTTTAATTTGGATTATTGCCCCAGGAATTTCAGAGAACAGAATCCTGATTCTGTCATCCTCATCGTAAGCGTTCATTATTCCGCTGATGTCAATGTCGGCTCCGACATTCTCAGAACACATCAATTTCAACGCAGTAAGAAGCCCTCCATCGCTTACGGTAATCCCGGAGACAGCCACTTTGTCCTCCACAAACTCTCTTACAACCTCGTAGCAGTCAATGAAATAGTCGGCATCCCCGATTTCTGGGAAGTTGTCTCCGTTCTGCCCGATAGCGTCACAGAGAAGCGAACCTCCAAGCCTAAAGTCACATGAGTCGAAAGGAATGTAGATGATCCAACTGTCAAAATCAGCCATTAATTTGTCTGGAACTGCTCTGCGTCGACCCAGCACAGGGTGCTCGCTGCCGAACGGTGTGTCTTCAGGCAGGGATATGTCGTCTTCATCCTGACGTTCAGCCTTCTCACACGCCCCGATCTTGAAAGATGTCTGGCAAAGCCACCCGCTTTCCGAGAAGGAGTACCCGCTTAAGGATATTCCTAAATCATTGATATAGTCGGCAGTGGCTTCCACTGAGGAGTAGAAGGCCGCCATATTCCCGAGCGGCTTGCAGTTCCATTTCCATTTGGCGGCGACGGTCAGGTCGCCGAGTTTGAAGTGGCCGTTCAGCCAGACCGCGTCCAGAAGAGCCTTTGCGATCCGCCCCTTTGAGTATGAGTCGGCGAATGCTGTCGGGAACTGCCTTGGCTCGTCCAGGAGTGACGCGACTGTCGCAAGGTAACCTTTAATATCCTGATTCAGAAATTGTTTTATGGAAGGCGACGGATCCGTGCTTTCATCGATGATCGGCTCGAAGCTCCCTTTCTCAGAAAGAGTGTTCTCACCTTTGGACGCAAGGCAATCATCGAGCATCTCAGCCGGAGTCAGCCGTCTGGAAACGCCGTCGATGATGTACTTCGAGTGAAGCGCTGAGTTTTTTTCTTTCATTCCGTTAGAATATCTCCGTAAATTTAAGTAAATTTGAGTTCAGTTCAAAAACAAGTTCATCGGACATAATGGAACCATTTTCCAAGAAGAGTTACCAAAAGAAGGTTGAGGCGATATTCACAAGATTTCCCTCGGTTCAGAAAGTGCCGTTCAAGGATGCCTACAAACCAGGGCTTGATAATATGCTCCGATTTGAGGAAGTCATTGGTAATCCGCACGATAGGTTGAGAACGATACACGTGGCCGGAACGAACGGCAAAGGCTCGGTGGCGAATATGCTCGCTTCGGCGTTGTCCGCCTGCGGCCTTCGGGTCGGCCTTTACACGTCTCCGCATATCGTGGATTTCCGGGAGCGGATGAGGATAGCCGCCCACGATGGGGGAGCGGAATTGGTGTCCGAGGAATATGTCTATGACTTCCTCTGCCGGTACGAAACAGACATGGATGCCCTGAGCCTGTCCTTTTTCGAGATCACGACCGGGATGGCCTTCAAGTGGTTCGCCGATCAGAAGGTTGATGTGGCCGTCATCGAGGTCGGTCTCGGCGGCCGCCTTGACAGCACGAATGTCATCACACCGGACTTTTCTGTTGTCACGAGCATCGCCCTCGACCATTGCGCCCTGTTGGGGAACACGTTGGCGGAGATCGCCGGCGAGAAGGCTGGAATATTCAAAAAGAATGTCCCGGCCCTTGTCGGGGAATATCTTCCCGAGACGCGCCCCGTCTTCGAGGCCAAGGCCGCCGAGGTCGGATGCCCGCTGACGTTCGCCGAGGATGTGGAGCCTTCGCTGTGGCACAGAAGCGATGAGATTCTCATGAATATGGATCTGCGCGGAAAGTACCAGAGGAAGAACCTTCGCACAGTGCTTGCCGCCATCGACATATTGATGAATATGCCGGGATATGCCGGTCTGTCGGATTCTCAGGCTGTCGTCACCGCCATAGTCCGCACAGCCTCCAGGATGGGTTTCCACGGCCGTTGGGAAAGGCTCTCGCTCCAACCTTTCATCATCGCGGACATCGGTCACAATCCGGCGGCTCTGAAAGAGAACTTCGCGCAGTTGGAGTCGATGGTTGAGGAAGGGGAGTGCTCATCACTGATCCTTGTCTATGCGATCATGGCCGACAAGGATCTGGATGGGATAATGCCGTTGATTCCGGCCGACGCCACCTGCATATTCACGAATCCTGAGATTCACCGGGCGCTTCCGGAGAAGGAACTGACTGAGCGGTACCGTGCTTTCTGTGCGGCGAACGGAAGATCCGTGAACCGCATCTACGACGCACCGAACGTGCGTCAGGCCTTGTCGATGGCTATCAATCTGGCCCGTGAGACTTCCAGGAAAACAGATAGTTCCCGTTTCTGCTATCCGCTTATCTACGTCGGAGGCAGCACCTATCTAGTGAGCGAGGCTGTGCAGATACTCAAGTCGCTGCCACTGTAGAATTTAAGTTGTCTCTTGTCACTGAGCCTGCCGATGTGACCAGAAACAATCGGCCGCAGGACTCCCTCTATGCAAGATTTTTGCAGGACGGGATTTAACCATACAAAAGCGATAATATAGCGATAATATCATATGAAGATGACCATGCTGATAACCTCCACCTTGGTGGCGATTCTTTGTTTTGCGGCTATGACGACAGCCGCTTTTGTCAGGAAAGATAAAGACCGGAATCAAACAAAGGACGGTCTTGTGCTGACGGACCTTTGGAAGAGATATACTGCTGCCAATAAGGCCGACCGCCCGAAGGAGATGTTGGCCGTGTTGGACACCATTGTCTCGAAGGCCAAGGCGGAGCGTCTGAACTACGATTTCTACATCGCTGCCAGCCAGAAAGTTTTAGTCGTCTGCAACCGTGACTGGAAGCAAAGGGACGAGTACAGCGCGTGGCTGGACAAGGAGGTCGAGGAATATGCCGAGCCAATCGTGACGTTCCACCACAATCTGTCCAAAGTGAGTCCTGCCTCGCTGACCGACTTTGCCGTTGTCAACAAGGCTCGCCTTCAGGCGGCAAGGAACGGAGCTTTCTACGGTGACGGGCTGGATGACCTCTGGATGGGGATGGTCAAGGATGATTATGAATATACCCTATGGATTCTGGCCGCCATCAAACGTTCTGAAAGGGCGATGTCGCTTCTGAATGAATATGTCGGCGATACCTACCCTAAGGCTGCCTACCTTGAGTACCGCAGGATGGCGGATAAGGATTATAAATACAATGATAAGGGCCGTGCCGATAAGATGGCCGCCGCCCGTTCGTTCGCGGAGAAATACGCCGGAAGTGCCATGTCTCTGTACGGCAAGGCCATCGTGCTCAGAGGCCAGTTTGACAGCCTGTCCAGAATCAGTGAGTCATCCGCTGCCCTTCGACAGGCTCAGGGACATGTGGTTTCGGTGGCTGAACCTGTCGAAGCCTCCTATAAAAACCTTTACCGTGACTGTAAATCAGCCGAGAAAGAACGCCTTTCATATTCAAAAGGTATCGACAAGGAAATCGCCGGTAAGGTGAATGATTTCAAACTGTTGATGGAATCCCTTGACAGGAGGGAGATTGGAATATCATTCGAGAAGGGTGTCGCTGTGCTGGTTCTACGTAATTTGACAAAGGTTGACGTGGAGTTCGTCCCGGACACCAAGAATGCCAAACCTTTGGTCCGCAAGACCATAAACAACCAGAAGAAGAGTTTTTATGTTCAGGACACGGTGAAGGTCGGGCTCCCTGAATGCGATGACGGAGACTACATATTCACGGCAAGGAACGGAAAGGTGACATCGAAGGCGAAATGGACAAAGAAGACTCTTTCCGTCGCTGTGCGCGGGGACAGCGAGAAGATGCGTTTCTTTGTCGCTGACTATCTGACCGGTGAGCCGGTGGAAAAGGTAGATCTTGAGCTTCTTCGTTCCGGGAAGACAGTGGTTCGGGCCAAGGATGTCGTGCTTTGCAAGGACGGATTCACTCCTCTGCCGGATGTCATAGTGGACAGCCTGAAAGACGGAGCGTCAAGTTATCTGGTTGCGTCGTTCCGTGATCAGAACGGATTCTCTCGCAAGACTGAGGAACACTACATCTACGGTAATCAGGGCTATGTGTCTGATTCGAATGGCAATTCAGGAACTTTCTGCGAGGTGTTCGCGGACAAGTCGGCTTACAATCCGGGAGAGAAGGTTGAGTTCAAGGCTGTCCTTTACAAGGGTGACAGGAGCCGGAGTCTGCACACAGCCGAGGCAGGCGCCAAAGTGAAGGCCGAACTGGTCAATGCCGAAGGCAATGTGGTTGGAAGCAAGAATTTGACAACCAATGAATATGGCTCTGTGGCCGGCTCGTTTGACATTCCGTCCGGTTGCAGGAACGGCCATTTTTATGTGAGAATCACCGGAGACGGGGTGAACTCATCGAAAGAGATCGTAGTGGACGAGTTCATTCTCCCGACCTATGACCTTGCCTTCGACAAGGTTGACAGGCTCTTCATTGCTGGAGACACAGTGGAGGTGAACGGCAAGGTGTCAAGTTTCAGCGGGCACTCATTGTCTTCCGCTTCGGTGTCTTATTCCGTTGACGGACGTGGGAATAACTTTGCATCGGGAAAACTGTCCTTGGAAGCGGACGGTTCGTTCACTATACGTTTCGCAACCGATGACGATGATAGTCCTGATTTCTTTGGCGTGACGGTTAAGGTAACGGATGCGACGGGGGAGACCAAGGAGTTTACCAAGATGCTGTCAGTTGTGAAGTATTTGAATCTCCTTGCTGATGTGGCTAATGCCGCCAAAGGTGAGATAAGTCCTTCGGACGGTGAATGGCGCGGGACTCCTTGCATGGTCTCTGGAGGTAAGGCTGTGGTGTCGTTCAAGGCTCAGGACTTGATGGGTAATGAGATAGACACTCCGATAGAGATAGAATATTCATTGACTGGCATTTCGGGGAAGAAAGTCGCTTCCGGGAAGACATTTTCCGGCAAGGAGGAGGCGTTCGCGCTTCCTAAGGCTGGAATGTACTTGCTTGATGCAGAGGCTGAAATAGTCAGAGAGGATGGCCGCAAGGTGTCATCGCGGAGGCGGCTGATGATTCTCCGTGTGGATGATTCCGCCACTTCGCTTGACGCGAAGGTCAAGAACATTTTCAAGTTTGTCGGTGCATGTTCGGATGGAACCTTACGAACCGGAGAGGACATCAAGGTCCAGTTCGGTGTGGGTGAGGGTCCTGTCTGGGCTGTGGTGGAACTGTTTGGAGACAAACGCCAACTGCTTGATCACAAGATTATTCATCTTGACGGAGAGGTGGGGAAGGATGGCTCTTTGACAGAAATTGTATATAATTATAAGGAGGAGTATCCTGATGCGATCCGACTGATGGTTTTCTATTTCCGTGATGGAACGAGATGCCTGTTTGACCATGAGTTCAGGCGTGAGCGAGAGACTCTCGAACTGCCGTTGGCATTCTCCTCGTTCACTGACAAGGCTTTGCCGGGTGCGGAATATTCATTGACACTGAAGTCCATTCCGGGTGTTGAGGCTGTGGCGACAGTGTTTGACAAGAGTTCGGAAGTGATTTCTGCCAATGATTGGCCTGTTGTCCGCTTGACCGATTTCGGAGCGGATGATGTCTTTCTCTCATTCTCCGTGGGTGGTGTCCACGGGCGGATGACCTATGACGATGTGTTCGTGGGAAGTTCTCCCCGCAATGCTGGAGTTCGTGGACTAGGCAGAAACATCAGTGGGGCAGAGTCGAGGATCGATAGCGGGGATGGGATGCTTTGCGAAGACGCGGTGGTGTCGTACAAGATGTCAAAGAGTGCATCTGACGATGAGGTTGAAGTCCCCGATGTCACCGTACGCTCCGATTTCTCCACCACCCTGGCGTTCGAACCGTTTCTTCGCTCGGATGCCGACGGGAACATATTCATGAAATTCAGGACCTCCGACAAACTTTCGACATTCGTTGTGCAGGTCTGGGCGCACACGCAGGAGATGCTCAACGCTTGTGTCCGCAAGGAGATGGTGGTGACGGTCCCTGTCAAGGTTTCTGTGGCGGAGCCTGAGTATCTTTATAAAGGTGACAGGTTCGTGCTTCACGCCACTGTCTCAAACGGCTCTGATAGGGAAGTCTCCGGGGTGGCGGCTCTCCAGACATATTCATCAAAAGATTATGAGGGGGAGACTCCGTTCGCTTCTTTGTCGAAGAAGGTGACTGTGCCTGCCGGAGGCTCTGTGGAAGTCGCCTTCGATGTCAAGCCTAAGGATCATGACGAGCTTGGATTGAAGGTGGTTTTCGCCGATAATGCCAAGACGTTCTCTGACGGGGTGTTTGTCAGTTTGCCGGTTTATGAGGCTAAGCAGACTTTGACAGAGTCCCATTCTGCCGTCCTTATTGCCGGAGCGGACAAGGCTTCGCTTATTAAGAGATTAGAGTCTGAGTTTAAGGGCACGACATCCAAAGGCGCTGAGATCAGGGAGGTTGACATTCGTCAAATGGTTTTGGATGCAATTCCGTCCAAGGTTGAGCCTAAAGGGAAAGATGTCCTGTCTCTTACTGAGGCCTTGTACGTCCGTAAGGTTGCGACCTCTCTAGGGACTGAAGTTAAGGCTGAGAAGTCTGATGAGACTATTGTGGAGAAGATCAAGGCTTGTCAGAATGCAGACGGTGGTTTCGGTTGGTTCGAAGGATTCCGTTCTTCTCCGACTCTGACAGCTGTCGTGCTTGAGCGTTTCGCAAAAATGCGTGATGCTGGCCTTGATAGTGGCGGATTTGATTTGACGGGAGCCGCCAAGTGGCTGGATCGCAATCAGTTCCTTCATAGAGGGGTAATGCCTCGCTGGTACGATTGGCTGTCAATGGAGCAGTATGCCTACATTCGCTCCTTGTACTCATCGGTGCCGTTCGATGTCTCACCTCAGACTATGAATGACAAGTCGGAATATTCAAAGAATTATAATGAATTTAAGAAATCGTTGAAGGCTTATCTTCTTCCTTCGGCTAGCGATGGCCGGGGACTGGATGGTCAAATCCTTGCCAAGGCACGCAGAATTAAGACATTGGCTAATCTCGTGAACAATGATGGAGGCCTTGCTTTGGCATCAGCTTGGGGAATCAAATTATCTGCTGAGTCCAAAATGAAACAGTCGGTTGCTGCTGATGTTCAGTCGCTTCTTGAATATGCCGTACAACATCCGGATGGCGGCTGGTACTATCCTAACGCCGTGATGCCGTTCCGAGGCTTGCTTGAGAGCGAGGCCTATGCCCATTCTTTGCTTTGTGATTTGCTGTCAGGTGAATATGTTGATTATGCCGCCATTCGGAAGGCTCAGGATCTGGCGATTTCGGACACTGAACCTGTCGAAGTGACCTCTTCAACCGAAGACGTGACTGCCAGGCAAATCGCCGAGGGCATAAGACTTTGGCTGATGCTCCAGAAAGAAACCCAGAGATGGGACGAGGATCCAGCTTTTGTGGATGCCTTGAGTTCTATCATGTCCGGTTCTAGAGATATTCTGGCAACAAAGGTCGTGACCCTGACAAAGACATATTCAAAGCCATTCTCCAGGATTGCCGCTTCGGGCAATGGCTTTACCATCGAGCGCCATTTCTTTAAGGAGGTGGCAGGAGAGGATGGAAAGAAAAATCGTATTGAGATGTTCCCGGGAACAAAATTAAGAGTGGGGGACAAAATAACCGTCGAGTACCAGATCTGGAATCAGGAAAACCGCAGTTTCGTGAAGCTGACCGCGCCACGTGAGGCGGCTTTTCGCCCGTCTGATCAACTTTCAGGGGCTTACGGCTGGAGGCTTCGTCCTCTTGCTGAGGGCGGAGTCTGGCCGGTCACCCCGCAGGGCTACAGAAACGTCAAGGCAGACCGGACCGAGTACTATTTCGATGTCTATCCAGAGGAGAGGACAACGGTGTCGGAGAATTTCTTTATAACCCAGGACGGAACGTTCACGGCTCCAGTTGTGAGCATTGAGGGTCTCTATGCTCCTCATTATCGGGCTAATGCGTCGTTTGGAGGTGTCGTGGCGACTTCGGAAAGGTAATGAGATCGGCTTCCCGGGGCAACGAGAAGCCGATTTTTTTTTATTAAAAAAGTTTTAAAAAATTTGTGGATATGAAAAAAAGTAGTACCTTTGCATCACCCGAACGATAAACAACGGGACAACGAATCGGGAGCTTAGCTCAGTTGGTTCAGAGCGTCTGCCTTACAAGCAGAGGGTCGGGGGTTCGACTCCCTCAGCTCCCACACAAATGACCTCTTCAGGATTTCTGAAGAGGCCTTCTTTTTTGCTGCCATACATGAAGCGATAGCGTCGATGCTTTTCTTCTGTGGCAGTTCTGGCCTGATGGTGACCGTCAATGATGATACATCTGAAATTGATTCCCATAAACATGTTGTTCAGCTGTGTGTGGACATCATCTTGGGAGCGATGGCTTTCAGAATGAATAGTCTGCATCTGGTGATTCCGCAAGAGGCAATAGCCCCTGGTAGAAAGACATTGGCTAAAGAAAGATTATTCAACCATATTTTGGACTTGATTTGTAGCATGGATGAAGTTGAGGTGTTTGAAATAGACAAAAGCACATTACCAGATACTGCAAAGGAGCGTTGGCGTATGCCATACCGCCATTGGCGATTCGTTCCGGCAGAATTTAGAAAAAGTGGAATATGAAAAAAGATCCACCGGCACTACTAACCCCTCAAGTAGGAACTTAAGACTTCATGCTGCATAGATCTTTTCCGTATTGCACGGATATGCAAAATTATTTCATCGTCCAAATCAAATAAGTTTGACGAATAAAGGGCGAATCAGGGGCGAATAAAGTTTGAGGACAAAATGAGAGCAATGTTCTTGAAATCTCGTTCATTTAGCCTGTGGAAATGGATATAGTTTATCATCTATGGGTATTATAGCACCTTTATAAGTATAAGAGCATCCATACCATTTTTCCCTATGCGGTATTTTACTAATTTCCAACCGGAAACAATCCGGCAGGTGTTGTCAATTCCGAAAATATCACTATCTTAGCACCGTTTTAGGCCCGATGGCCTGAAACAGACATATTTGATGAAAGTGTTTT
>DJQB01000008.1 GCA_002439875.1 Bacteroidales bacterium UBA6397 | reverse complement strand
AAATGAAAAAACATCCTTAGATTTGCAATGGCAATCGATATTTGGTAGAAAAAAGGAAAGTAAAAGCAAGCATCTTTTCCCTAAAAGGGATGCTTGCTTTTTGTTTTTTATTGCCTCATACCGAGGGGTACTGCACACAAGGACGGCTGTTCTCTCACCTTTTTTCACTATTAATAATGATTGTCCATGAGAACATGCCAATATCTTGTGATAGTCGCCATTGAGGTGGGGATTATCAGACTTGTCAGGGTACGAGCCTACAGGCGAGTGCGTTTCGGCAAGGTTGAGAGAGTGCGAAGTCACTACAGATGTCTTTAGGGTGATTTCTGTGGTCATTCGCAGCTCTGAGCCGTAAGGCTCTCCGCTTCACCCCTCGGCTTTATTCAAATTCTATCAAACAGTTACTGTGGAGGATTGCTACACTGATGGCTTCCTTTATTTTATCATACACCCACCTAATCTCTTGCAAATTTAAGATTTGATTTTATGATTTGCAAGAAATGACTCTGCGTAAGGTCGTTTTACATTTCCGGAGCGAGGCGGCTGAGAAACGTACTGCGGAGGAAACGGATCTTCCCGTCAGCGAAGCGGACCTTGCAGGAACCGGTGTCGGTGATCTCAAGGACTTCGCCTTGGCCGAAGATCTTGTGGAACGCGGTGTCTCCGGCGGAGATGCTGTCGGCTCTGTCCACATCATCAGGACTGACATCTGTCTCGTCCAGGTTCTCGTTGGCGATCTGCTCCTGAAGCCTTCGCCAAAGAGCCTCATCCATGGCACCTTCCGTGACGAAGAGGTCGCGCTTGATCTCGGCGATGAACCTTGACGGCAACTTCTGCTGCTGCGCCTGAACATCATAGCCTTCCGACTCGGTCAGGAAAAGGCATTTCTCCGCCCTTGTCGCCGCGACATACATCAGCCGCCTTTCCTCCTCAAGAGCCGTTCTCTTGCGCTCGCGGATGCTTCTTGCGTTCGGGAATATTCCGTCACTCAGCCCGATGATGAAGACGTACGGGAACTCAAGGCCCTTGCTCTGGTGGATGGTCATCAGGCGTACCTTGTTAGTCTCTTTCCGGTAGTCGGCGTTGGTGTAGAGGGCGATGTCCTGAAGATAGTCGTAAAGCGGCAGCTGCTCCCACTCCGTGTGCTCGCTTTCGTAAAGCCTTATGGAATCAACCAGTTCCGTTATGTTCTCCAGACGCTGCTCATCATTGTCGTCGCGATATTCCTGCTTAAGACCGGTCTTTTCGAGAATATATTCAAGCATCGAGCAGACTCCCATTGAATATGCCCTTGAGCGGCATTCCTCGATCAGCGCCACGAACTCGTGAAGCGTGTCACGGTTCAGTTTCTTATCATCGAGATGATTCTTCAACGCTTGGTAGAGAGTCGTCCCCTCCTGAGATGCGTAAGCGGTTATCAGTTCAAGGGTTGTCTTGCCGACTTTCCGGGACGGTGTGTTGACCACCCGCTCGAACGCCAGGTCGTCGTCCGATGCGACAAGCCTCAGATAGCTGATGCAGTCCTTTATCTCCATCCTTTCGAAGAACCTCACTCCGCCCCACATCACATACGGGATGTTCGCGCGGATGAACGCCTGTTCGATGAACCTGGAAAGATGCGCCGCGCGGAACAGCACCGCGAAATCTGAATATGCCGCCTCGCCAACGTCTATTCTCCGAATGATTTCCTGACAGACCCACTGCGCTTCCTGCCGCTCGTCTGTGGCGTGGAAATGAATGATCTTCTCTCCTTCGCCCCTGCGGGTGAACATCCGCTTGTCTATCCTGATCTTGTTGTTGACAATGATGGAGTTGGCCACGTTGAGAATCCCTGGAGTGGATCGGTAGTTCTCGTCCAGGATGATGTCCTTGTCCGCACGGAAGGCCAGGAACCTGTCCGGCTTCGCCCCTCTCCATTCGTAGATAGACTGGTCCGGATCCCCGACGATGAACAGGTTGCCACACTTTCCAGACAAAGTCTCGACAATCTCCCAATCCCCGGTGTTGCAGTCCTGCGCCTCGTCCAGCATCACATAGTTCATCCTTTCCTGCCACTTCTCCCTCACCTCTGAATATGTCTGTAGAATATGTCTGGTGAACTCTATGAGGTCATCGTAGTCAAGGGCCAACTTGTCCTTCTGCTTGTACAGAAGCTGGACGCTGAGCGGAAGGTCAGTTCTGCCGGTTACCGGAGATGCCGGGACGAGGTACTGCTGGACATAAGGTTCCGCCGCCTTGGTTCCTGAGAGAGCCTCAAGAAGCTGCCGGACGGTCTTAACGCTCCGTTCCGTGTTGTTCTCGGTCAGCACCTGCCTGGCCAGAGATTTCATGTCCTCCTCGTCCAGGATCTGGAAGTTCTTCGGGTAGCCGAGCCGGTGGATCTCCTCGCGGAGGAAACGGACACAGAACCCGTGTATGGTGCAGACAAAGTCGTTCGTGTACCCCGGAGGCACAAGTTGAGTGATCCTGCTCTTCATCTCCTGAGCAGCCTTGTTCGTGAAGGTGAGACACAGGATATTGGCCGGATCCACACCCAGTTCGTTGACGATGTAGGCGTACCGGTAGGTGAGTGCCTTGGTCTTCCCGGAACCCGCCCCGGCCACGACCCGCACCCTTCCTTCCGTGGAGGTCACCGCCTCCCTCTGCTGTCTGTTCAATGTCCCTAAATCCATATCCACAAATGTACGTAAAACTGCGATAAGTAAGTGTTAAAATAACGAATCGTCCTAAAATTATTGTTATCGTTATCTAAATACCTAAGCTTTTGTGTACATTTGCATCGTTTGGTGTCGGTGACTTTAGGTGGTGATATAATGTAACATTTGATAATCAGTTAAAAGAAATATTCCCTATGGTCGGTTTGCCCTAAAGGATTAAGTCTTTTTTACTGATGATGAATAAGTTACTCTCCACCGGCTGATACTCAATGAGTGACGTGTAACTGTTTGTCATACTGATAATAAAGCGATTCTCTTCGGTAAGATTATACTGAAGGTAAAAACGCATTTGAATGATTGTCAACCTGTTGTGTGTCATCGATTGATACTCAATTAGTGCTGCGTAACAGATTGAAGACCTTTTAGTTAGAATGTTCCCTTTGGTGAAACTCAACTAAAGGAAAGGCGCTAAAGTGTTAATGTCTAAAGATTTAGAAATTATGGACACGATCGGGCTGTTGATGAAGATGATCCGGATTCCTTCCTTTAGCAGGGAGGAGGGAAGTGCTGCTGATTTTTTGGAAGGATGGATGAAGGACAACGGTTTGGATGTCAGGAGATTGGGCAACAACCTTTGGGTGGAGTCCGGACCTGCGGATGGGAGACCGACCGTGCTGCTGAATGCCCACATAGACACTGTGAGGCCGGCATCGGGCTACATCCGTGATCCTTTTACACCGACCATCGAGGATGGATGTCTGTACGGTCTCGGCAGCAATGATGACGGTGGTTCTCTTGTAGCATTTTTGGAGACATATTCAAGACTGACTAAGAAAGAGCAGCCGTACAGGCTGATCTTCTCGGTCACAGCTGAGGAGGAGGTGAGTGGAAAGGGTGGATTGGACTTGATTCTGCAGGAGTTGGGCCGGATTGATTTCGGGGTGATGGGCGAGCCTACGGGGATGCGTATGGCCGTAGCCGAGAGGGGATTGATGGTGTTGGACTGCACAGCCTACGGGAAGAGCGGTCATGCCGCCAGAAATGAAGGCATTAACGCCATCTACAAGGCTATGGATGACATCCAATGGTTCAGAAATCATCGTTTCGACCGAGAGTCTGACTTTCTTGGCTCGGTCAAGATGTCCGTCACGCAGATTAACGCTGGTACGCAGCACAACGTTGTTCCTGACAGGTGTACGTTTGTGGTGGACGTGCGCCCGAACGGGATGTACACCAATCCCGAACTCCTTGAGCTGATCAAATCCTCAGTCTCGTGCGAAGTCAAGGAGCGCTCCACCAGAATCGGAAGCTCGCATCTTTCGTTGGAGCATCCCGCTGTGGTGCGAGGCCTTTCCCTTGGCCTAGAACCGTTCGGCTCACCAACGACCAGCAATCAGGCTCTGTGCGATTTCCCTACCCTAAAGATAGGCCCTGGTGATTCCGCACGTTCTCATTCGGCTGATGAATATATCCGCCTGGATGAAATCGCGAACGGTGTTGAGACTTATGTCGCCTTGCTTGACGGCTTGCGACTGTAAGGCCTTGAATACTTGAATACGTGTTGGGTTATTAGTTGGGGCTCAGGTATTACAGATCGCTGCCATTCCATAATGACTGGCTGCATTTCGTAATAAGTTGAAAACGAGTTGTTTGCTAATTACATCCTTAGTGACGTCAATAAATAACCTCCAAATAATCCAGAGAGCCGTTGTTCTGAATCTTGGTAACGTGCAAAATTCGGGTTAGCGGCTCTCTGGATTTCAACCATGCTCCGACAGGCTGATCAACCATGCTTCGGCAGGCTCATCAACCATGCTTCGGCAGGCTCAGTGACCGGAGGGTTATGATGTGAGAGCGGTGATTGCCGCATGAACCTTGTCGAAGCCGAAGCCGGAGATGATGCGTGCCATCTTGGCGGCGATGCGGTCGTTGCAGAGGTTGCCAAGAGACCCTTCGTGGGTGTGGTGAAGCGAGCCGTGATATTCAAAGGTCCCTTTTCTGATGGAGTCGGCCACCTGTCTGTAAGCGTCTCTGAACGGCACTCCGTTCTCTACCAGATGGTTGACTTCCTCCACGCTGAACGCAAGGCGGTACTTACGGTCGCTCATCGCATCTGTGACGACCTCCATTCCTTGGACGGCATATTCGACAATGTCGAGGCAGTCGTTCATCTCCTTGAAAATCGGGAAGAACACTTCCTTGAGGATCTGCATGTCCCGGAAATAGCCGCTTGGCAGGTTCCCGGTGATGAGGCGGATGGTGTTCGGCACACCCTGAAGCTTGTTGCAGTGCGCCCTCACGAGCTCGAACACGTCCGGATTCTTCTTGTGTGGCATGATGCTGGAACCGGTGGTCAGCGCGTCCGGCAGATGGATGAAGCCGAAATTCTGGCTGGAGAAAAGACATCCGTCCATCGCGAGCCGTCCCACAGTCTCCGCGACTGATGAATATGCGAATGCCACGGCACGCTCCATTTTCCCTCTGGTCATCTGGGCATAGACCGAATTGTAGTCCAAGTCTTCGAAACCAAGCAATTCCGTTGTGAGAGTCCTGTTCAGCGGAGCGGACGAACCATAGCCGGCGGCGGAACCGAGCGGGTTGAGGTTGACGACTTCCCAAGCGGCCTTCATCATGCTGAGATCATCGCAAAGGCTCTCGGCGTAGGCCCCGAACCATAGCCCGAAGGAAGAAGGCATGGCCACCTGAAGGTGTGTGTAGCCCGGAATCAGCACGTCCTTGTACTTCTCGCTGGCTTCCTGAAGCGTCTTGAACAACGATTCGACCTTGTGCACCGTCTTCTCGATTTCGGCGCGGGCATAGAGTTTCAGGTCCACCAGCACCTGATCGTTCCGGGAACGCCCGGTGTGCACTTTCTTGCCGATGTCACCAAGCCTGCGGGTAAGCATCAACTCGATCTGCGAGTGGATGTCCTCCACATCATCCTCTACGTAAAGCTCTCCCTTGCGGGCTGATGAATATAATTCCTTGAGCGCCGGCAGCAGTTTGTCCAGATCTTCCTTTGAAAGAAGTCCCACGCTCTCCAGCATCGTGATGTGGGCCATAGTGCCCATTATGTCGTAAGGAGCCAGCTCGTGATCCAGCTCACGGTCGTTGCCCACCGTGAACGCATCAATCCTCTCGTCTTCCTTAAATCCTTTGTCCCAAAGTTTGTTTGCCATGTTTTATATACATTATAGTAGTACAAATATAACCAATCTTGATGCAGATTACTCAATCCGAGGCGGAAAACTTCGGAAGTTCTGACATTATTAATATCTTTGTAAGTGTGCCCGAAAGCGGTTTCGGGGTAAAATCACAAAACTAGTAAAACATAATAATCAGAAAATGAACTACAGATTCCTAAGAACAATCCTGGCGGTCTTGGTGGCCGGAACGGCCGGGGCAGCCACATCAGAGGCCAAAATCCAGCTTCCTCAGATCCTAAGCGAGCATCTGGTCCTCCAGCAGAAATCCGACGCCAACCTTTGGGGCAAGGCCGCACCTTCATCCATGGTGTCTGTCAAAACCACTTGGAGCGAGGAGGAATATTCAGTGAAAAGCGATAAGGACGGTAATTGGAAACTTTCCGTCAAGACACCTGCAGCGGGTTATACTCCATATTCGATAACGATTTCAGACAAAGATGGCTCCTTGACATTGTCGGACATCCTTATCGGTGAGGTTTGGCTTTGCGGAGGGCAATCCAACATGGAGATGCCGTTGGACGGCTTTGGCTCATGCCCTGTGGAAGGAGCACTTGAAGAGGTTGCCTTGTCGGGGCAATACCGGGACAAAATCCGCCTGGTGAAGATTCCTAAGACAGGAGCGGAAACACCACAAGAGACCGTAGAAGGAACATGGCAGGTCTCCTCACCTGAGACGGCTGGTTGGTTTACCGCTGTGGGCTGGCATTTTGCTAAGATGCTTAACGCTGTCCTGGATGTCCCGGTTGGGTTGGTTTCCTGTAATTGGGGTGGCTCGGCTGTGGAAAGCTGGCTGCCTAAAGAGGTGGTATATTCCTACCCGGAGAACACATTGCCGTCTGGACAGTACGCCTCCAAGAGGGAGCCGGGTGGATGGTATCACTATCATAGCCCGATCATCATGTACAACGGAATGCTGTACCCGATCCGCAATTACACCCTGAAGGGATTCCTTTGGTACCAGGGAGAGACCAACGCCGGATTCCCGCAGTATTACGCCCAGAGGCTTGCCACAATGGTGAATGTCTGGAGGGACCTTTGGGGGCAGGGTGAACTTCCGTTCTATGAGGTTGAGCTGGCACCGTACGTCTATGGTGGGGACGGGACTTCTGGCGCAAGAATACGTGAGGCGCAGCGCAAGGCTGTGGAGTTGATCCCGAACAGCGGAATCATCACGACCAATGACCTTGTCTATCCTTATGAATATGACCAAATCCATCCTTGCAAGAAGAAAGAGGTAGGTCAGCGCCTGTCCTATCTGGCTCTGAACCAGACGTATGGGATGAGTTATATCCCATTTGAGGGACCTCGTTTCAAGGATTACAAGATCAATGGAGATGAGATAGAGATTTCGTTCTACAATGACGAGAACGGGTTCAGCCCTTGGAGGGAGATTGTCGGTTTCGAGGTGGCTGGAGAGGACAGAGTGTTCTACCCTGCCGAGGTACGAAAAGGCTCCGGCTGGAAGAATCTGGTGGTGAAGAGTGACAAGGTTCCGGCTCCGGTGGCTGTCCGCTATTGTTTCCGGGATTTCCAAATCGGAAACCTTACCGGGAGACGTGGCTTGCCTGTCGTTCCGTTCAGGACTGATAATTGGTGATGAAGTCGTTTCGGCAGGCTCGGCGACCACACAGTGCGGTTGGTGAGCCTGCCGAACCACCGACAAAGCGACCAACGTAAAAAAATCCAGCAATTTTTCGGTTTTCCATTGGAAATCCGTAATTTTGCAAGATTTTTTACGGCATATGCAAGACATTAGGAACATCGCGCTCATCGCGCACGTCGACCACGGCAAGACGACTCTCGTGGATAGGATGATTTATCAGGCCAATCTGGTACGTCAGCCTGAGAATCTCGGCCAACTGATTCTCGACAACAATGACATCGAGAGGGAAAGAGGTATCACAATTCTGGCGAAAAACGTGTCTGTCACCTACAAAGGTGTCAAGATCAACATTATAGACACTCCGGGCCATAGTGACTTCGGAGGAGAGGTCGAAAGGGTTTTGAATATGGCGGACGGCGTGCTGCTGCTGGTAGACGCGTTCGAGGGCTGCATGCCTCAGACCCGCTTCGTGCTTCAGAAAGCACTTGAATTGGGCAAGAAACCTATAGTGGTAGTGAATAAGGTTGACAAGCCGAACTGCCGTCCGGATGAGGTTCAGGAAGAGGTTTTCGACCTGATGTGCTCGCTGAACGCCACGGATGACCAACTCGATTTCAAGACAATCTTCGGTAGTGCCAAACAGGGCTGGATGTCTGACGACTGGAAGAAGCCGACATCGGACATCACTCCTCTTCTTGACGCGATTCTTGCGGAAATCCCGGCGCCTAAGGTGGTTGAGGGAACCCCTCAGCTTCAGGTGACTTCCCTTGAATATTCCCCGTATGTCGGGCGTATCGCCGTCGGCAAACTTACCCGTGGCGAGCTCAAGACCGGTCAGCAGGTCAGCCTCTGCAAAAGATATGGCGTTGTGGAAAAGCACAAGATCAAGCAGTTGATGGTGTTCGATGGTCTGGGAAAGGCTAACGTGGACACTGTCCAGTGCGGTGACATCTGTGCTGTTGTCGGCATCGACGGCTTCGAAATCGGTGACACTATCGCCGACAGCGAGAATCCGGAGGCTCTCCCTCCGATCTCCATCGATGAGCCTACGATGAGCATGCTCTTCACCATCAACAACTCCCCGTTCTTCGGCAAGGACGGCAAGTTCGTGACGTCCAGGCACATCAAGGACCGTCTGGACAAGGAGTTGGAGAAGAACCTTGCCCTCAAGGTCAAGCCGGGACTGAACGCCGACTCGTTCGTGGTCTATGGACGTGGAGTGCTTCACCTCTCTGTGCTTATCGAGGAGATGCGCCGCGAAGGCTTCGAACTTCAGGTCGGACAGCCCAAGGTTCTGGACAAGACCATCAACGGACAGCGTTGCGAGCCTATCGAGGATCTATCCATAGAGGTTCCGGAGCAGTTCGTGGGGGCGGCCATCGAGCTTGCCACCCGCAGGAAGGGGGCGCTTCTGCACATGGAGCCGAGGGGAGACAGGACACTGCTCAACTTCGACATCCCGACCCGTGGCCTTATGGGACTCAGGAGCAACCTTTTGACCGCTTCCCAGGGCGAGGCCATCATGGCTCACAGATTCAAGGAGTACCAGCCTTACAAGGGCGAGATCGAGAACCGTACCAACGGATCGCTCGTTTCCCTTGAGACTGGAACCGCGGTAGCATATTCAATGAACAAACTTCTGGACAGGGGCAAGTTCTTCATTGATCCGGGTGACGAGATCTACTGTGGTGAGGTTGTGGGAGAGCACACGAGGGAGAGGGATCTCAACATCAACATCTGCAAGACGAAGAAACTTACCAATGTGCGCGCCGCCGGCTCCGACGAGAAGGTTGTGCTGCCGCCTCCGGTGAAGATGTCTCTTGAGGAAATGCTTGAATATATTCGTGAAGACGAGCTAGTGGAGGTGACTCCGCACCATCTGAGGATGCGCAAGATCCTTCTTGATCCGATGGATAGGAAGCGTTCCGGCAACTCCGGTGACGATGAATAGGCAAACTATTCGCGAAAAGATTTTATATTCGGAAAAAAATTTATACCTTTGCAACCCTTAATCTGTCTATCGGATCATGAAAGATGATTTTATAGTTCCTATAAATGGATTAGCCCAAGGACGGACAGAGTTTCGTTGGAGGGTTGGGAAGAAGTTCTTTGAGAGTTTTGAGAATTCAGAGATTCTTGACGCGGATCTTGAGATTGAGGCCTTCGCGGAGAAATCCGGACGATTCATCGGGATTGACTGTGAGATTGTGGGCGATGTGACGGTGGCATGCGACAGATGTCTTGAAGAGTTGAGACTTCCTGTCGAGACGGGATTCCGGCTCAGCGTCAAGTTCGGTCAGGAACCGGCCGGCGGCAGTGATGCCCCGGAAGGAGAAAGGGAGATTGTCTGGCTGCCGGAATCGGACGCCGAATTCGACCTCGCCCAGGCAGTGTATGACTATGTATGTCTGTCTCTGCCGGTCCAGAGGGTTCATCCCGATGGCGGGTGCGACCCGGAGGCTGTGAAATATCTGAGTTCTGAAGACGATCAGAAGCGTGATCTCCAAGGAAAGGATGCTTCGATGCCGTTCGCGTCATTGAAGGATCTTTTGGAAAAAGTGAAATAATAATTAAAGAATATTTAACTATGGCACATCCGAAACACAAAGTCTCAAAGCAGAGAAGAGACAAGAGAAGGACTCATGACTTCGCTCCGGTTCCTACTCTCGCTACCTGCCCTAACTGTGGCGCAACAGTGATGTATCATCACATTTGCCCAGAGTGTGGTTATTACAGAGGACGTCAGATCATCGAGAAGAGCGCGGAGTAGTCTCTTCGGTGGATACTAATGGTCCCATAGTTCAACGGATAGAACGGAGGTTTCCTAAACCTTAAATATAGGTTCGATTCCTATTGGGACTACAAAGGAGGCTTGCCACAACGGTAGGTCTCTTTTGTTTTATTTGGATTATTTGAATATTCTGGTTAAATTCGTGGGACGTGTGGTCACTGAGCCTGCCGACGGCCACTGAACCCGTCGAAGTGAGCGCACGTGTGAAATCAATTATAAATGTCGCGTTGACAGGCTCGGCGGCCTATGCATGATTATGCCATCACAGTTGTTGCCGTCATTGTTGCTTTACATTCTTGCGCTGGGCTATACACCAGGCCCGTCCAATCTATGCGCATTCCATTCCGGCATCCATTTCGGCCGAAGGAACGCGATAAGGGTTTGGTGGGGCTTTGTGATTGGTTTTCTGATCATAGACACGTCGCTTGTACTTGCCACTCATTTCCTTGGAGACGCCCTTGGACCCTATGTCAAATGGCTTTCCTATGCCGGTGCGATCTACATGGTCTGTCTGGCGATCATGATTGTGGTCAAGTCCGGACAGTCAAAGGAGGAGATGGTGAAGTCTTGTAATGTCAGGACGGGATTTGTCATAGAGGTCACCAACGCCAAGGTCTGGATGTTCTGTCTGACCGCTCTTGGGACGTTCGTGCTGCCATATTCAAGTTCCCTTATTGAACTGGCCAAGGTTGGACTCGTTCTTGTTTTGGCGGGGCCTGTCGCCAATCTGGTCTGGCTTGTGGCCGGATCCGCACTGAACAGCCTGACGGAAAGACATGGCCGTGTCATCGACGTGATCCTTGCCGCGGCGCTTGTCATCTGCGCTCTGATGCTGATTCTGTAGGCGACCTGTCAGCGTGGAAACCTTACCGTGAAGCATGCTCCTTTGAGCAAGAAGGATTTGGAGTAAAAAATCTCACCGTTGCATTTCTCAAGAATGTTTCTGCATATCGATAGTCCAAGGCCGGTGCCGTTGCTCTTTGTCGTGAAGTTCGGCGTGAACAGCCTTGAACGGTTCTCGTCGCTGACCCCAGGCCCGTTGTCCTCGAAGACAATGTCATAGAATCCTTCCTTGGAAGACAGTCGCAGTGATACCACGATTTTTCCAAGTAATGGTTCCTCTCCCTTGTCTGCCGCTTCAGCCTGAGCGTTTTCTATTGCCTGCACCGCATTGTTGATCAGATTGGCGAACACGCGTGTAAGCTGTGGCTTGGGTCCTGTGACAGTGGCGTTTTCAAGCCCCATGTAGGAGAACCTTATGTTGTCCCTGCTGTCAAACAGGTCGATCTCTTCTCTCAGGAGTTTGTCCAGATTGATCTCGACCGGCTCCTCGGTGTAGAGCTTCGCAAACGTGGAGAACTCGTTGGCCGTGTCCGCGAGCAGGTCAATCTGCTTGAGGACCTCCTTGGAAATCTCGTCGAATCTCTCTGTCCAGGCAGGATTGCCGTTCCTCTTCATCCTGATCAGCCTTTGGATCTGGAGTTTTATAGGTGTCAGCGGATTCTTTATTTCATGGGCCACCTGACGCGCCATGGTTGCCCATGCCTTATCCCTTTCCGCCTGGGTCAGTTTTCTGGTGGAGTTGTATAGGTCATGTACCATCAGGTTGTAGGCCCGGACAAGCCGCGCGACCTCGTCATCACGCTCATAGACGATATATTCGAGATTGTTGATGTTCGCCTCGTTCATCTTACGGCCCATCTCGGAGAGAGGCTTGAACATCTTGTCTACCGCCTTCGCTGTGATTGACCTTGCCAACAGCAACAGTATCATGAACACTGTCACTATAGAGATCGAGTGGAGCACAGCCTCCGACTTGAAGTCGAAACTCTCGTCTGTGAACGGCGAGCACAAGATCGCGATCATCCTGCCCTGACCGTTGAACACCGGCGCGTAGAGGAAATATGTCCGTTTGGAGCCTATGTTCTCTTTGCCTATGTAATACCTCTTGTTCTTGTAAATGATGTTCTCGAAAGCGTCGGGATTCATTCTGTATCCCATTAGCATCATGTCGAACACTTCCGGAGTGGTGGAGCGGAACTCCTTGCCGCTGGTTGTGTAGAGGGTGATGTCGGACTTCATCGTGTTGCTGATGTCCTCCAGAATCATTGACGCCTCCTGCGCGCTGAAGTCCGTGAAGTCCAAGACATAACGGCATCTGGCCTGAAGCAGTGTCTGGAGCGAGTTGACCTTGTCCGCCATCGAGGATTTAAGGTTAGCGTTGTTCCTTCTATAGACGAACAGTACACTGACGCTTGCCAGGGCGATGAGCGTCATGACCAGCGCCATAAGCATGGCCGCATTGATCCTTGACTTGTAGTAGTTGCTTTCCCGGAGTTTAGGATGGATGCGCGTCAGTGTCAGAAGGGTCAGGCAAAAGTAGAAGATCAGGGTCAGAAACAGGAACGACACTAAATAGGTGAAATCCTCGGTCTTTGGCCTTGAGACTATTATAAGGTCATCGTCGGAGACGTTGTTGACAAAGTGAGTGTAGCCATTCTTCCGTACGACTCCGTCCTCGGCTTCGTTGATCTCTTCCTCAAGATCCTCGTCCACGATTGTAGGGTAGGGATAGTTGCCTTTGTAGGATGTCAGGTTCTTGCCGGAATACTTGGCGTAGGAGTACCTTGGTGGGATCAGCACATCTCCTGGTGCGGAGTAGCCGAGCAACCTGGCGTAACCCTTGTTCTCGCGATTCGACTTTGGAGACACACGGATGAGCATCATTGTCACACCGCTGCCATAGTTGTAGTAGGCGAAACTTCCGGCGTACAGGCTGTGGCCTATGGCATCCCGCGTGTATCTGAAATGGGATTCGTTGGAGATTGGAATGCCTCTGGTGGCCATCTCGGTGAAGTAGGCTATGACCCCTTTGTCCTTCTCGTTTTCCGGAAATAGCTCGACCATGATGTCGTAGTCTTGTGAGGCCGTCGGCATATAGCTCTCGATTATCCTGTTAAGGATTGTGCTGTTGCTTTTAGGAATCGCGGACAGAGTGGAAATGAGCTGGTCGGAGGCAATCTTATCCTCCACTCTTCGGAGTTCAAGCTCGAGGCTTATGTCCCTTTCGATGGACAGTCTGTTCGCCCACACGTTGATCCTGTTCTGTTCCTTGCGGAATCCAAGTGTGCCGGCCATCGCCACCATGTAAGCGGCGAAGACAATGGCCGTGATTGTTCTGCTTCCGGCGGAGAAGAGGTCGTGCCTCAGGCCAAAAAGGTGTTTCAGCGCCGGCATAAGCATCTGCATCAGGAGCGGGATGGTCATCAGCAGACAGATCAGGGTCATGTAGACCAGGAGACTGAATATGTTGATGTCATTCAGGCGGTAGAGCTCAAGCGAGATGTTCGAGTTCAGTATGATGCTTCTGAAAGTCACATGGACGAAGACGAGAACGCCGGCGATGAGAATGAATATGCAGGCGGCGTAAAGTCCCAAAGTCCGTCTGATGTGTCTTGTCTTTAGGATTTTTCTGAATATGTCGTTTCTTGTCACGAAGGTGCAGCCGACGCTAAGGACGATGAGCAGGGACACTATAAGCACTGCGCCCAGCGAATTGAACAGTTGTCCGTCAGCGTAGACTGTCGGGGAAAAGAGACGGGAACTGTTTTTCATGTTCTCGCCCCAGAGGTAAGTCGCGATGATTACGGCGAATAGACCGGCCAGGACAAGCAGGAGTCTTTTCAGGCTTTTTTTCTCGGCAAGGTGCAGCAATGACGCGATGATGAAGCAGGTGATGGCGAACCAGATCATCGTGGAATGAGTCGCGACGGACCGCCCTATGACGGAGTCCGCCATAATCTTGAACACAGGCTTGCCGTCGATTATCGCCACTGATCCGCTGCTTTCTGACAATGGGACAATGGTGTAGTTCCGCCCAAGGCCAAGCTTCACGTTAACCCCGTTCGGACTCTCGTCGGACATCGAATCGACTATCTCAAGACCCGCTATCACTTTCCTGCTGCCCAGACTCTCGGATTTCACAAGATACCATTTCTGCCCGTAGTTTACAAACGATACCTCCTCGGAGATTTCGGCGAGGGGTGAGTATATGCTGTCCCTCGGCTTGGACAGGCGGGGAAACACTATTCTTGAGGCGATGTCGTCATTCCTTACAGGGAACTGGTTGCTCCACGATTGCAGGGTGTCATCAATATACCTGTAGATGACCATGTCGGAAGGCACGTCATTGTGGCCGGCCCAGACGCGGCGGTCAGCGGTAAGCGCTGAACTGATATATTCATCAAGGAGGTGCATCCTCCAGGAAACGTTCCTGCTGACTTTCGCCGCCTCCCTTTCCGTATTGCCGGGAAGTTTGCTGACTGACAGCGAGAACACCAGAAGGGTGACGGCGAATGCCAAAAACCCTCCTGCCAGACAGTTCCTTATGCCAAACCTGATGTTCATTCGTGATGGTAAGGTTCCCCTTTGATTATCGTGAATGCCCTGTAAAGCTGCTCAGTGAATATTGTCCTGACCATCTGGTGCGAGAATGTCATCCTCGAAAGGGACATCTTCCCGTCGCACCTGCCATAGACCGCTTCGGAGAAGCCATAGGCGCCGCCGATTACGAATACAATATCTTTGCCACCGCCGAGGGTCATCTTCCGTATCTCGTCGGCGAACTCGACCGAACGGTACTCTTTCCCGCGCTCGTCCAGTAGGATGACCCTGTCTGACGGCTTTATGTTCTTGAGTATCAGTTCTCCTTCCTTGTCCTTGATCTGTGGCTTGGTAAGTGCCGAGGTGTTCTTTAGCTCAGGGATCTCCGTGACATTGAACGGCACGTAGTGTGTAAGTCTGGATGTATATGTCTCCAGACCCTTCCGCACCCAATCTATGTCGGTTTTCCCGACTGCCAGCAAGATGATTCTCATAGATGTGGCAACTTTTTATCCGGATGCAAAAATAACAAAGCCAGACCGATTTTTCAAAAAAGCTTCTTGGAAAAGTGGCTCGGAATTTGCAACGACTTAAATCTTTATTATGATGGCTTTCGCAAAGATCCTAGTGGCTTTCTCGATGCTGCTGTCCTGCGTCAACGGCAATGTCGCCGCTGACAGTTATGATGTCTTCGTTCCGATAGCGAAGTACCTTGGGCGTGGCGATGCAGAAAGATTGTCCGTATGGTTCGATGACAATCTTGAGATCACGATCATGTCCACGACCAACGACTCCAGCAAGAATCAGGCGAAACAGATTTTGAAAGCCTTCTTTGACAATCATACACCCCGCTCGTTCGAGATCCGGCACACGGCCTCCCGCTCAAACGCGAAGTACGCCCTTGGTTTCCTGAACGCCGGCGGTGAAGTTTTCGAAGTCACAATCTTTGTCAGCGACTGCGGAGGTCTGTACAAGATCCAGCAATTGAAGATTGACAGGATCCGTTGATTCCAGCCATTCAGACCAAACAATGACATTCGACTTAAGACACATATCCGGAATCCTATATGTAACCATTCTCCTGACCATCATCTTCAGCCCTGACGCCTCGGCGCAGGCGACGAAGGTGAAAGGGCGTGTCGTTGACGCGTCGACAGGTGAGGGGATTCCGTTCGCGGGAATATATTTCAAGAACTCCACCGTCGGGGTCTCGGCCGACATGGACGGCTACTTTTCTTTGGAGACACGAGACACGTTAAGCGTGCTTTCAGCCTCCATCCTTGGCTATGAGGAGCAATTCAGGAAAATAAACAGGCGAAGTTTCAATGAGATCAACTTCAGACTGAAACCGATTCATAGCGAATTGAACGCCGCTGTGGTGAAACCGGATGACCGTTACATGCGTTCGATACTTCGAAAGATCGACGAAGCCAAGGGACGGAACAATCCGGAAAAGCGTCCAAGGTACAGCTGCGATGTCTACACGAAGATGGAGCTTGATGTCACCAACCCGGAAAGTCCGATGATCAGCACTTTCCTGCCCAAGGATTTTAAGTTTGTCTATGACTATATGGACACGTCCGTCGTGTCCGGTCATCCTTATCTTCCTGTGCTGATCTCCGAGACGGCCTCCAAGTACTATCACCGGAAGGATCCTCCGTCAAACAGGGAACTCATCAAGGCCTCAAGAATCTCCGGAGTGGACAATAATCCGGTACTGTCCCAGTTCACCGGCAACATGTACGTGAAGACAAACTTCTACGACAATTTCATCAACATCTTCCAGGTCGAGATTCCGTCACCGCTGGCCTCGTCCGGGATGACCTACTACAACTACTATCTGGTCGACAGCCTTCAGATCGAGGGGCGCAAGACCTACAAGATCCGTTTCCATCCGTCCAAATGGGTCTCATCGCCGACGTTCGACGGGGAGATGTCCATTGATGCCGAGGAATATGCGCTGCGCGACATCCACGTGCGGCTCAAGAAAGAATCCAATGTGAACTGGGTCCGTGACATGACCATCGATGTGGAGAACCGTAGGCTTCCGGATTCCACTTGGTTCTACAAACAGGACAGGATGTACGTGGATTTCTCGCTCACCACGCGGGATTCTTCCAAGATGGTCACATTCTTGGGCAACAGACAGATAGATTACTCTAATCCGGACTTTACAACCACCTACAAGGCCGACAGGGAGGACATCAACGCCCAGGTTCATGCGGACAAGGATGTCATCAACAATGACGAGAGCTACTGGCAGAGTGTCCGTCCTTACCCGCTGAGCGAGAAGGAGCGGGGGATCTACAATATGGTTGACTCCATCAAGAATGTTCCGCTCTACAAGGATGTCTATGCCTTGGCGGACATGATTGTCAACGGGTTCCTGAACACCAAGTATGTCGGGCTCGGCCCGTACTCATCGGTCTACAGCTTCAATGAGCTGGAGGGCGACCGCATCCAGCTGGGAATCAGGACGACCAAGAAACTCAGCCGAAAATTCCGTGTCATGGGTTATGCCGCCTACGGATTCAAGGACAAGACTTGGAAGGGCGGCGGTTCGTTCGAGTTCATGTTCAACAACCAGCCTACCGACAAACTGACCCTTTCCTACAAGCACGATGTGATGCAGCTTGGCAAGGGACCGACTGTCTACGGAAGCGGAAGCCTGATGTCTTCGATTCTCGCGAAGGCCAACAGTCAGAAAATGAGTATGGTGAATGACTACGCCCTTTCCTGGCAGAAAGAATGGTCCCAGAATTTCAACATGATCGTCGCGTTGGAAAGCCGCAGGATATTCTCGAACATGTTCGTGCCGATGGTCTCGTCCGACGGGAAGGTCTTCAACTCCGTCGGGTACAACCAGGCCCACATGCAGCTTCGCTTCTCAAAGGACGAGATAGTCACCAGAGGAACGTTCGAGAAGCACTACATGTACTCGAAGTACCCTGTGGTGACACTTGATTTCATTGGTTCGACAAAAGGAATAGGGAAGAATGAATATTCCTACTTCCGTCCAGAACTGTCGATTCACTACACGCTCCCGATCCCGCCGCTGGGGCTTTCCAAATTTGACCTGAAAACCGGTACGGTTGTGGGCAGGGTGCCTTACCCGATGCTCAAGATTCATGAGGGCAACGGAACGTACACATTCTCAAGGTATTCGTTCGCATGTATGGATTATTATGAATTCGCTTCTGATCTTTGGGCCACCTTGTTCTGGGAACACAATTTCAAGGGATTCTTCCTCGGGAAAATTCCGCTGCTGAAGAAATTGCAGTGGAGGGAGGTGGCTTCGTTGAGGATGGCTTACGGAACGATCCGGAAAGAAAACAACGGAATCGCTGGCGATGACGGGTTCGGCTCAGTGATGCTTTTCCCGGAGAAGATGGGAAAACTGAACAGGCCTTACGTCGAGATGGGAGTCGGCGTCACGAACATATTCAGATTCCTGCGGATCGATGCCTTCTGGAGAATGACCCACCGCTACGAGGTCAAGGATGGTGTGAAAGTTCCGCACGACAACCGCTTTGTGATCAATTTTGGCTTGGAATTCAGGTTCTGACACTATATCTTTGCAGACTGTTATGCCCAGAAAATTGACAATTTTGCTGCTGGTGCTCATGTCATCGGCCATGTTGAGTGTTCCGTTCCTGGTTCCCGGGACGGGTTGGCTGTCGTTGATCGCGTTCGTCCCGCTGCTCTGGGCGGAAGACATTGCCACAGGCGACGGAATGAAAGGTTTCTGCTGGTGGCACTATCTCTGCTTTGTGCTGTGGAACGCCGCCACGACATTCTGGGTCTGCAACGCCACTCTTGGAGGAGGAATATTCGCCATTCTTGCCAACGCCTTCCAGATGTCGCTTGTCTTCGGACTGTTCCGTTGGAGCCGCAAATGGCTCAGCGGTTCGCTTCCTTACATATTCCTGGCCTTCGCTTGGATCGCCTGGGAACGATGGTACCTCACAGACGCGCAGATCAGCTGGCCATGGCTCGTGCTTGGCAACGCTTTCGCGCGCACGACGGGATGGATCCAATGGTATGAATATACCGGCACGCTCGGAGGCTCGCTACTTGTCTGGGCCGCGAACCTCAGTGTCTTCGGGATTCTTGAATCCATAGCGGACGGCCGTTGGATGACGTTCAACCGGAAGGCCAAGTCGGCGGCCCTGCTTGGTACTCTGACCCTGTTCGTGGCTCCTCCGGTCGTGTCGATTTACCTGAAGCCGGAACCGTCTGACGAGATGCTGGATGTTGTCATCGCACAGCCGAACATCGACCCGTACAACAAATTCGGAGGTATGACGCAGGAAGAACAGAATGAGCTGCTGCTCGGTCAGTTCGCTGACATTCCTGACAGCGTGCCTGTGCTATTGGCCGCTCCCGAGACATTTACCGGAGATGTCGTGACAAACGATCTGCCTTCCAGTTTGACTGTCAAGCGTCTTACTTCTTTTTTGAAAGGACATCCGAACGCCAACCTGCTTGTCGGGGCTTCTTCGAGGACTTATCTGAGACAGGCCATCAGACCGTCCTACACAGCCCGCAGGGTCGGAGACGGGGTCTGGATGGAGACGCACAACTCAGCCTTGATGCTGGACGCTTACAGTTTTCCGGAGATATTCCATAAAAGCAAGCTGGTTGTGGCTGTGGAGATGACCCCGTATCCCGCTGTCTTTTGCAAGATTGATGATTGGCTCGGGGGGGTGATGGGCCGAAACATCGGCCAGAAAGAGGTCGGGACTCTGCATTTCAATGAATATGCCTACGCCTCTGGTAGTCCCGTTCACTCTGTTTCCGGCAGCCTACATTCGGAATCCTCCGAGGATGTGCATGTCAGAGAAACCATTCCGGTGGGCTGCGCTGTCTGCTATGAGTCTGTCTACGGAGAGTATTGCGCTGAATATGTCCGCAAGGGCGCGCGTCTTCTGGCCGTGATCACCAACGACGCCTGGTGGGGTGACACCCCAGGTTATGTCCAGCATCTGTCATATTCATGTCTCCGCGCCATTGAAACCCGTCGCTGGATCGCCCGCAGTGCCAACACCGGCATTTCAGCCATCATCGACCCGTCCGGCAAGATTGTTTCCCACACGTCTTGGTGGTGTCCGGAGGTTCTGAAAGGTAAAGTAGGACTGAGTGACGGGCAGACCTTTTTCGTTATCCACGGCGACTTCATCGGACGTCTCTCCACACTTATGTCCGCCCTTATTCTTCTAGCCACCCTTGTCCGCCGCTTCGCCCGATAGGGAGGACATAACATCAAGGTAAACGAAAAAAGGGACCTAAAGCCGGTCCCCTTTCTCATCATATAGTTCATTCTGCAGAACTGTGTAGTCGGTCACCTCGACGAGGTTGATCCGGCATTTGTACTTCTTCTTCCATTTCCCGAGGAATGATTTGTCCGAGAGCATTGTTGCTCCACGTTTGAGATAGGCTCCGAGAATAGGGCTGACCTTCAGAGTGAGGTCCGTATTGCCATGTTCTACATTGTAGGCTATGTTGCGTTCGATCTGCTCGTCGATCACCGCGCTTGATGAGATCTTGCCAGTGCCGTGGCAGACAGGGCAGACCTCCGCGGTGTTGATCTCAGTCACCGGACGGATTCTCTGCCGGGTGATCTGCATTAGGCCGAACTTAGTGAGCGGCAGCACGTTATGCTTGGCTCGGTCATTCTCCATGAGGGATTGCATATACTTGTGTAGCTCGTTTCGATGCTCTCCGGAATCCATGTCGATGAAGTCCACGATCACGATTCCGCCCATGTCCCTGAGCCTTAATTGCCGGGCAATCTCCTCAGCCGCGATTTTGTTGACCTCGAAGGCGTTTTCCTCCTGGTTGTCGGTCTTCGCGCGAATCCCGCTGTTAACGTCAATGACGTTCAGAGCCTCGGTCGTCTCGATGACCAAATAGGCGCCCTGCTTCATTGGCACCACCTTGCCGAATGAACTCTTGATCTGTCTCGTTACCTCAAAATGATCAAAGATTGGATCCTTGCCGTTGTACAGCTTCACAATCTTTTCCTGGTCCGGAGAGATCAAGGAAATATACTTCTTGGTCTCCTCGTAGACATTCTCGTTGTTGACATAAATGTTCGAGAACGAATCATTCAGGAGATCCCTGAGGATGGTGGTGGTCTTGCTGTACTCTGTGAAGAGCAGTTGGATGCCTTTCGAATTGGCCACCTTTTTCCAGGAGGACTCCCATTTCTCGATCAAGGACTTCAGCTCGGCCACCAGAACGGCGGCGTTCTTGCCTTCAGCCGCTGTGCGGATGATAGCCCCGTAGTTCTTAGGGAGAATGCTCCTGACAAGTGTCTCAAGCCGTCTCTTTTCTTCCTTTGAAGAAATCTTTTGGGATATGCTCACCTTCTGGGCGAAGGGAATCAGCACAATGTTGCGTCCTGCCAATGAAATTTCCGCGGTCAGTCGTGACCCTTTCGTGGAGATCGGTTCCTTGACGATCTGCACTATAATCATCTGGCCCGGCTTCAGCACATTCTCGATCCGGCCTTCTTTTTCAAGAATAGGTCCGATTGGAATGTTGGAGTAAAGCTCGCCGAGATCCGTGTTCGGGTTGCTTTTGCGTACGAACTCGTCGAAAGACGTGAAATAGAATCCGAGATCCAGATAATGAATGAACGCTTCCTTCTTGTCTCCGATGTCCACAAAGGCAGCGTTGAGCGCAGGAAGAATCTTCTTCACTTTCCCCAGGTAGACATCCCCGACGGAAAAACTGTGCCCTTTGCTGGACTCTTTGTTAAGTTCGATCAGCCGATGGTTTTCCATCAGCGCGATGTGAACTTCGGTCGATGTGACATCGACAATCAAATCTTTTTCAGATTTTTCTGACTCCATAAGGAAATTACAATGGTAATAAAAATAATTTGGCTAACCTGCCAACTTATTCCTTGACGGTAATAAAAAAGGCTGTCCGGCACTTCCGGTCAGCCTTTTTCTTCTAGCAGACTGCTAAAATGGCAGGCACAGAAGCGTATTACTTCTTCTTGTGTCTGTTCTTGCGCAAGCGTTTTTTACGCTTGTGCGTCGACATCTTATGTCTCTTTCTCTTTTTTCCGCTTGGCATAATAAAAGATGTTTTTAAAAATTATTTTTCCTCCTTGACTGCGTTCACGAAGATCTTTGCTGGCTTGAAGGCCGGGATATCGTGTGCAGGGATGGTCATAGTTGTCTTCTTGGTGATGTTTCTGGCTGCCTTTTTCGCTCTGTGCTTTACAATAAAGCTACCGAATCCACGGAGGTACACAGGCTCTTTCCTGATGATGGAACCCTTTACGGTGTCCATAAAAGCCTCGATAACGGACTGTACTGCGATTTTCTCGATTCCGGTTGACTTTGCAACCTCATTCACGATTTCTGCCTTTGTCATAATCTATTAATATTTATTAGGATTTACCGTAATAACCCCCAAAAGTTCGTTTGGGGATGCAAAAATAGACTTATTTTTTTAATATTCAAAATCATATACATAAATTATTGCCCATATTTTTTGGCACGGTGATTGACAATATACCCCTTCACCCTATGGATTCCGCATTTTCTGCCAAATTGGCAGAAGAATTCCATTGAGTTTTGAATGAATATTATGAACACAGACAATAATAAGGACATTTTCTTCCCGGCAGGTGCCGCGGAAGTGAACATAATCCCTGTATTGCAGGGAGGTGAACAGATGAAAGTGGAGGCAGACGACCTTCCCGACACGTTGCCAATCCTCGCTTTGAGGAATGCTGTGCTGTTTCCGGGAATGGTCTATCCAGTGACCATAGGCCGTGAGAAATCAATAACCTTGATAAAGGAGGCGGAGAAGCGCGACTTGTTCATAGGCGCTGTTCCACAGGTTGATGTCACGGTGGAGGAACCACACGAGAAGGATCTTTATGAATATGGCACTGTGTCCCGTGTCATGAAGGTCCTGGAGATGCCGGACGGCACTATCACGGCCATTATACAGGGTGTGAAGCGCATCCGCTTAGCCGGTGTCGTGTCATATGAGCCGTACATCACCGCCAGGGTGAAGTACATCGAGGATGTCATACCGGAGAACGACAACAGCACGAAGATGATCGCCGAATCCCTCAAGGAGAAGGCCTCGGTCATCATAAAATCATCGTCTTTCGCTCCGAAGGAGGCCGTGGGTGCGCTCAAGTCAATTGACAATTACGCTTTCCTCGTGAATTTCATCGCCACCACTGTGGAGATAGAGAACTTCATGGAAAAGGTCCAGCTGCTCGGCATCGACGACATCACCGTCAGGGCGATGAAACTACTGCAGGTGCTTGATACCCAGATCCAACTTCTGAAAATCAAACAGGAGATCAACCAGAAGGTGAAGAGTGACATCGACCAGCAGCAGAGGGAGTACTACCTTAACAACCAACTTCGTACAATTCAGGAGGAACTCGGGATGGACGAGGAGGAAGAGTACGAGAAGTTCCGCGCCAAGGCCAAGACAAAGAAATGGCCTGAGGCTGTCGGAAAGCAGTTCGAGAAGGAACTGGCCAAGCTTGAGAAGTACAATCCTTCGTCACCGGACTATAGCATCCAGTACAACTACATAGAGTTCATGCTTGACTTGCCGTGGGGTGAGATGTCAAAAGACAACCTTGATCTGAAGCACGCCCAGAAGGTTCTGGACAGCGACCACTACGGACTTGACACAGTTAAGGAAAGGATAATCGAATACCTTTCCGTTCTCAAACTGAAAGGGAGTATGAAGTCACCGATCCTGTGTCTCTACGGGCCTCCGGGAGTCGGAAAGACCAGCCTTGGCAAGTCGATAGCGAAAGCTCTCGGCAGGAAATATGTCAGGATCGCCCTCGGCGGAATGCACGACGAGGCTGAGCTGCGTGGTCATAGGAAAACCTATGTGGGAGCTCTTCCTGGACGTATCCTTAACGGAATCGACAAGGCCGGCACGTCCAACCCTGTCATCGTTCTGGACGAGATTGACAAAGTAGGCAACGACTATAAGGGAGACCCGTCGTCAGCCCTTCTGGAAGTGCTTGACCCGGAGCAGAACGTGGAGTTTCACGACAACTATCTGGACATCGACTACGACCTTTCGAACGTGTTGTTCATCACCACCGCGAACAACATCTCCACGATCCAGTCCGCCCTGCTCGACAGGATGGAACTGATCAACGTCACCGGCTATCTGGCCGAGGAGAAGATGGAGATAGCCAAACGTTACCTTGTACCTAAGCAGCTGGAAGAGCACGGAATAGGTAAGAAGGATCTCCGCATCGACAAGGCCGCTTTGGAAAAGATCATTGATGAATATACTCACGAGTCCGGAGTCCGTGGTCTGGAGAAGCAGATCGCAAAAATCGCTCGTGTGACAGCCAAGAAGATCGCCTTGGGTGAACCCTATCCGAAAGTCATAAAGAAAGAGCATCTTAAGGAATATCTTGGCCTGCCAACCAATTTCCATGATCTCCAGAAAGGCAATGAGGCTCCCGGAGTCGTCACAGGCCTTGCTTGGACGCAGATGGGAGGTGAAATCTTGTTTGTTGAGAGTTCGGTTAGCACAGGCAAAGGTGTCATGACGATGACCGGTAATCTCGGCGATGTGATGAAGGAATCAGCTACTATTGCCTACCAGTACATCAAGGCTCATCCTCAGCTTGCCAAAATGACATCCGAGGAGTTCGGGACAAAGGACATCCATGTCCACGTTCCGGAGGGTGCTGTTCCGAAGGACGGCCCGTCAGCGGGGATAACAATGGTCAGCTCAATGGTTTCCGCCCTGCGTGGCGAGGCAGTGAAGCCCGGAATCGCGATGACCGGTGAGATGACTCTGAGAGGCCGTGTGCTTCCGGTTGGCGGCATCAAGGAGAAGATCCTCGCCGCCAAGCGCGCCGGAGTGACCGAGATCGTGATCTCAGAGGACAACCGCAAGGATGTCGAGGACATCAAGCCGATTTATGTCGAAGGTCTGTCGTTCCACTACGTCAAGAACATTGACGACGTGATTTCGTACATATTCAAAGATTAATTTCTATCTTAGCGGTCGTTAATTATGGACGTAAAGATAGAACAAAGTTGGAGAAAAGCGCTGCAAGGTGAGTTTGACAAGCCCTACTTTGCCGCGCTTGTGCGTTATCTGCATGGCGAGAAAGCGCAAGGGAAAGTGATCTTCCCTCCTGGCCCTGAGATATTCAGAGCTTTTGATCTGACCCCTGTCGGTCAAGTCAAGGTGGTGATTCTTGGTCAGGATCCGTATCACGGCTTCGGACAAGCAATGGGGCTTAGTTTCTCCGTGCCTGACAACGTTCCCGCTCCACCCTCTCTCAAGAACATATTCAAAGAGATTGAGAATGATTTGGGTATCCGTATGAGCGGACGCCCGAATCTTGAGAAGTGGGCGCGTCAGGGCGTGCTGCTTCTGAACTCTATCCTGACGGTCCGCTCCGGTGAGGCGGCCTCGCACAGCGGAATCGGTTGGCAGCAGTTTACCGACGCCGTTATCCGCTATGTCTCTGATAACTGCAACGGAGTTGTCTTCCTGTTGTGGGGCAATTACGCCAGAAGCAAGAAGGAACTCATCGACACTTCCCGCCACTATGTGCTGGAGGCGGCTCATCCGTCTCCGCTGGCAAGAGGGGCATTTTTCGGTTGCAGACATTTCTCCAGAACGAACGAGATTCTCGTCAGTGAGGGAAAGACCCCGATAAACTGGCAACTATAATCCGTTTTTTTTTAGTCATCATCTTCAAGGAATTTACAATGAATCGCATAGCATTGTTCCCTGGGTCATTCGACCCGTTCACCTCGGGGCATCTGAATATCCTGACACGGGCTTTGTCCATCTTTGACGAGGTCATCGTGGCCGTGGGAATCAATCAGGACAAACGCGGTTTCTTCTCTATGGAGCAGCGCAAGGACATCATCCGTCAGGCCACCAAAGGTATGGACGGGGTTAAGATCATTCACTACGAGGGACTTACCATAGACATCTGCCGCGAGCTCGGGGTCCGTCACATTGTAAGGGGTGTTAGGAATATGACAGACTTCGACAACGAGCAGGCGATTGCAGATGCGAACCGTCATCTGGCTCCTGAAGTCGATACCATAATCATTCCTACCGCTCAGGGATATTCTCACATCTCATCCTCGGCCGTGAGGGATGTGGTGCGCCATCATGGCGATCTTTCGCAGTTCATTCCGGAGGGGGTCGTGCTGCCGGAAGTCAGATGAAAAGAGGCGCGGTAATATTCATTGGCCTTCTGCTATGGCTGCTCCCGTCGCTTTATTGCGTTGGGCAGATTGATTCTACACGCCTGGCGGAGTTGGATGCGCGGTTGGAGGAATATTTCCGCACGCTTGAACCTGAAAGGATCGAGGTGAAGAACGAGGAATGCGACCTTCTGATTGATTCAGCCCAAGATTCGGTTCTGCGTCGTCACATCGCGCTGAAGATTTACGACCACTATCTGGAGTCCCCTGTGATGGGCGATGAGGCAGTCGCCATTCATTTGACTGACAAGTGGTTCGCTGCTGGCAAGATTGACATGGGCGGGGATGAGGTTCTGCTTAATGCCAAGATATTCGCTGACTTTAACCGTCAGTCGCTTCTTGGGATGAAAGCTCCATTGGCTGAGATGGAAACTCCTGAGGGAGAGAAGGTTGAAGTCGGCGGCCCCGCGAGTCGTTACCGTGTGCTTTTTTTCTACGACACAGAGTGCTCAAAGTGTAGACTGGAGACGTTGTTTTTGCGTTCAAAGCTTAATTCAAAGAATTGGCCGATAGATGTCTATGCTATCTACACCGGGGATGATCCTCAGAGTTGGAAGGAGTGGCGGCAGACAAAATTCGCTGTCAGTGCCCCCAAAACTAAAGTCATCCATCTTTGGGACCCGGAAATCGACTCTGACTACCAGATGAAATACGGTGTGATCCAGACTCCAAGGATGTTCCTTCTGGACCGGTCTGGCACCATCATCGGTAGGGGAATGGACACACAAGCTTTGGAGCAACTCCTTGGCATCGTCCTTTCCGACGTGGATTATGAATATGGCGGCTCGGCTTCAGCTGCTCTGATGGACAAGCTCTTTGCCGCGGATTCTGATGTTATGTCTATGGCTAAAGCGTTGGAATCTCGAACCTTAGCTAAAGGCGACACCACATTTTTCAAGCACCTCGAAGGTGATTTGCTTTATTGGCTGACATCTCGTCGCGATGAGGTAAGCAAAGAAGGGACATTGCCTTTCATTAATGAATATGTTCTCTCGCGTCCGGAAATCTGGAACACGTCTGATGACACCCTCAAAGTAGTAGGGCTCGCCCGTATGATGAAAAGTCTGCTTACTCGTATGCCAATTGGTTCGAAATTACCTGATGCCAAAGCACTTATGTCTGACGTTGCTAATGCTTTTTCAATGCGTGGCTGGGCTAGGGATTGGGATCGCTTTCGCAGACAAGGCGGTTATATAATATTTCACACGGAAGGCTGCCCGGTCTGCAAGTCTGAACTTGCGGCGGCTGATTCTTTGGGGCTGAGAATCTTGGACGTGAACGTAGATGAGATAATGGTCTCCAACTCAGACCTTGCCAAGGCTTTACTGGACACTTTCGACCTCTCCGCGATGCCGTTCATCCTTGAAGTAGGCCGTCATGGAATCATTCGTCGTCGCTACGTCTCCTTTTTATCCGGTCGCTGTGGTTCGGCAGACTCACAAACCGATCACTGAGCTTTTTTCGGTCACCGAGACTGTCAAAGCGACATCTATCCAATAATGCTCCGCAGCACCCGTGCCAACTGATCCGAACATGAGGTACCGCGCCCATGACAGTTGACCCCGGACAGAATCTCAATGGCTTTTCTTGCCTCCATTCCTTCCAGAAGCCTCCCGATCGCCTGAAGGTTTCCATCGCATCCCTTTATGTAATGCAGATTGTGAATCTTCCCGTCAATGAGGTCGAAATCAATCTGAGCCGAGCAGACAATCACACTCGGTACAGCAGTGATGTGCCTGACACCGTCAGTCGTTTTGTCAGTAATTATCTTGAAATCATCTCCGATGTTCATAGCCGTAATCATTAAACGATTAATGTGACAAAAATATAAATTTTTATAAAATTAAACGTAAATTTGCACGGCATTTGAAGAGAACCAATGTCGGAAAAAACGGATAATTAATTTCTAAACACATAGAATTATGGTATCATACAAAGATCTTGGCCTGGTCAACACCAGAGAGATGTTCGCAAAGGCCGTAAAGGGTGGCTATGCTATTCCTGCATTCAACTTCAACAACATGGAGCAGCTTCAGGCTATCATCCAGGCTGCCGCTGAGAAGAAGTCACCAGTTATCCTTCAGGTTTCCAAGGGTGCGCGCAACTATGCTAACCAGACCCTTCTCCGCTACATGGCTGAAGGTGCTGTTCAGTATGCCAAGGAACTCGGATGGGAGCATCCTCAGATTGTTCTTCACCTTGACCATGGTGACAGCTTCGAGCTTTGCAAGAGCTGCGTTGACATGGGCTTCTCTTCAGTGATGATTGATGGTTCCGCTCTTCCTTACGAGGAGAACATCGCTCTTACAAGAAAGGTTGTCGATTATGCTCATCAGTTTGATGTGGTTGTGGAGGCTGAGCTTGGCGTTCTTGCCGGAGTGGAGGAAGAGGTCTCCGCAGAGGAGTCTCACTACACAAAGCCTGAGGAGGTTATTGACTTCTCTACCCGTACAGGCTGTGATTCGCTCGCGATTTCCATCGGCACTTCACACGGAGCCTACAAGTTCAAGCCAGAGCAGTGCACAAGAGACCCTAAGACTGGTCGTCTTGTTCCACCTCCACTCGCTTTCGACGTTCTCCACGAGATCGAGAAGAAACTCCCGGGATTCCCTATCGTACTTCACGGATCATCATCAGTACCTCAAGAGTATGTTGATATGATCAACAAGTATGGTGGAAAACTTCCTGACGCTGTAGGTATTCCAGAGGATCAGCTTCGTGAGGCTGCCAAGAGTGCTGTCTGCAAGATCAACATCGACTCTGATTCCCGTCTCGCAATGACCGCTGTCATCCGCAAGATTTTCGTTGAGAAACCAGCCGAGTTCGATCCAAGAAAGTACCTTGGACCAGCTCGTGACGAGATGAAGAAACTCTATGAGCACAAGATTGTTGACGTTCTTGGTTCTGACGGCAAGGCTGAGTAATACGGTGTGGAGTCTAAACTCCTGACACTTAGCCAATAAGATAATCCCCTTCAGTCAAAATCGACTGAAGGGGATTTCTTAATTTATTTGCTAATAGTTAGTTACCTTCCTCGCCTATTAATAGAGAACCATGTGGGCGGGGAGCATCCCTGCGGTGGCGGACCATTTGAGCTTGAGGTCTTTGGTGAAGCACCACACTTTGCCTGGATCTGTGTAAGTGAGACCAGAGTCAGCAATGTAGATGTCTCCATTCTCAGGATTTGCGAGAATGCCATAAGGGTTGGAAACCTTGACTGCATCAGTACCGGACAGAGCCGTGCTTGTTACGGATGCGTCCTTGACGTTGACTTTGTAAAGTGTGTTGGAATAGCCGCCTGAAAGTTCATCCGCGTTTCCTATTGCATAGATAAACCCGTTGTCACACAGGGTCATGCAGCTGACGTGTACGTCCTTGACCGCAGAAGACTTGCCCCCGGAGATCCGGTATAGTCCCATCGGCTCAGACATAGACTGAATCCAGTTGCCTGAAGCATCCTGCGACCATGTGCTTTCACCGTAGCTGGACACCCAGACATCACCGTTGGCGCTGGCCGCGAGAAAGTGCAGATTAGAGGCTGTCTCTATCTGACTGCTGACCTTGAAAGTGGAAAGGTCGATGACACTTACCGTTGACTCATGGACAGCGTTGTAACCTCCACTGTTGGCGACATAGAGCTTGCCGTCTGCGACAGCCAGACCTTCCGGCTGGCAGCCGACCTCTACCTCACCTTCGACTTTGTAGGTGCCGGAGTTGATTTTATAAACCTTGCCTTTGGTCTCTTCACCTCCGTAAACGGCTCCGGCATAGGAACTAACGTAGGCGTAAGACCCATCGAATGTAATGTGGCGCGGATCGGGCACGGTGATCGAGGACAAGTAATCCTCGTCCTTGGCATCCAAAACATGTATGGTACTGGAGCCGTTCATCACGAGCCACAGTTTGCCGTCTTGGAGAGCAATGTCGTTGCCGGTGTCTCCAAGTCCTTGGACTATGGTAGGATTCATCTGCCCGAAGGCATCAGAAATGTAATTTCCGTCAGAGAACCTGAAGAAATCCAGAGTGGAGTTGTTCTTCTGGTAGTTGCCCTCGTTCAGGACAAACAACTTGTCGAACTTTCCGTTTTTTTCACCTACTGCGACATTGACACCCGCAAGATCCGCGTCCCTGGAGGTGGTTTCATCTTTGGAGCAGCTGACCACTATCGCGGCCAACAGCGTGCTGAAAACCAGCAGTGCGATTTTTTTCATGATATTTAAAGAACTTAAAATGGTTGCTTTGTTGTATCTGGAGCCATTGTCGTCGGTCATTAGGTGCTGCCGAAGCGCCAGTCTTGCCGGGTTTCTTTCGCGGTGCGCTTCGCTTCGACAAACTCAGCGGGCAGAACAAGTATGCCGCTGCGAATTCAGCGGCCGCAGACCGGTAAAGCGGCTGCAAAATTACGATAATCAGAAGAAATATTCAAGCCTGACGGTGAGATTTGTGCCGGGCATTGGGTAATTGTCGATGATCTCGTAGTTTTCTCCAAGGAGATTGTTGCAGGATACGCACAGCGCCAGTTCGCTTCCGCAAAGCTTTATAGACTTGCTCAGAGACGCGTCCAAGGTCTGCCACGGGGCGATCCTGTACGCTGGCATATTGGCGGAGGAGGAGTACCTTTCTCCTGTCATAAAAGCCGTCATATCAAATCGCCATCCTTCAAATTCAATGAATATGTTCCCGGAGCCGCTGTGCAGGGGAATGTACGGAATCTGTCCTTTGTAGGTCAAGGCGTCGCGGTCGCTGAAATCCGTGGCTTTCTGAAATGTGTAGCGTGCGGTCGCCCCAAGTTTGATTCTCCCAAAGGTCTTCTCATAGGCCGCACTGACATCCGCTCCGAGAATCCGCACTTTCCCGATGTTGTACATCGACCATCGGAACTGGTTGGAGGTGGGTACGGCGATGATTTTGTCTTTCAGATTGTTGTGGTAGATGTCAGCTTTGAGAACGAGCCCGCCTTGGGTCCAGTCAAGTCCCAAGTCGAGCTGGACAGCGTCTTCCGGCCTCAGGGACTTGCTTCCTGTCGTGGTGTAGAAGAGGTCATTGAATGTCGGCATCCGGTACGATCTCTTGACGAATCCGTTGACACTGAAACCGTCCGAAAATCTCCATTTGGCCACAAGTGAAGGCATCAGGGCATTTCTTGAGGCCCGGTCTCTCACTGAACCCGAAGACAAAAAGGAATCCCTGGCATCAAGGTACAGCAGAGTCGCGTAGGCCTCGAGCTTTCCGAAAGAGAAGACGTTGGTGAGTGAACCATAGGTGGAGAACCGGTCCGGATAGCAGAAGTTCACCAGACTGGCATCCAGATAGTTGTACTGGATGTCAATCGCCAGATTCATTTTCCACCAGTCCCGGATGACCGTCATGGCGGCGGCTGAGACGTAGGCCGTGTGATTTTTGTAGAGGAAATCCGCCGGATCAAGATCAGGACGAAGTTCAGGAAAGTCAAGGTACTCAAGTCTGTCGAAGGCGTACTTGAACTTTGTCATGGCTGACCAGGTCCCGCCCAAAGTCTTGCTCCATCGCCCATGGACAAAGATATTCCTGTCCTCTTGGCGGTCCTCGCTGAGAGGATATTCATCAGCCCTTTTGAAGACAGGTCCCGGCAGACCGCGATCAGAGTCGTAGAAGTAGGCGTGGACGTTCCAGTCAGAGAGGGATGACCTGCCGCTGAAAAGCTGAGCCTCCACCCTGACGCTCCTAAGGTCGCAGTTCCGGCGGGTCATCACAGTGTCGTAGCCGGCCATGGTACCGTCAGGCATGCGTCTGAAATCGCTGACGTGGAATCTGTACTGTCCGTCGGAGGTCACCGCCTCGCCGGTAAGTCTCATCGAAGTCCCGTTCCGGAACAGTCTCTCGAATGTCATCCCTGGAGAGAAAGCCCCGAACGAGCCGCCGCGGAGCCAGACACGGCGGTTGCCCCTTCCTGGACTGAACGTCGGGCGGGCTGTCTCAAGGTAAACCGCGCTTGCGGAGGAATATTCCTTGGCGCTTTGGAGGAAAGAGGCTTTCTGCCCGTTGAACAGGCTGACACTCTGTAGGTTGTCCGTTCCGAAACGTCCGAGGTCAACCTGCATGTTCTGTGCGTTATCAATCTGGATTCCGTCGATGAACACCCCCGTGTGCTCGCTTCCGAGGCTTCTGACGTTGATGGTCTTGAGACCTCCTACCCCGCCGTAGTCCCTTACCTGTACGCCGGCGAATCGCCGAATCGCCTCGGAAAGGTTGGCGGCAACTTTCAACTCCTTTTCGGAGAGCTGTTGCGGAATGACCACACTGCCATAGGATGCAGACACGACCGACGAGGTTAAAGTGTCAATACGCTCCTCCGCGCCGAAAGCCTCTGTCTTCGAGGTCGCCAGAACGGCCGCGGTCATCAATGAATATGTCATAGCGTGCAGTCTCATATTCAATCTCCACCGCAAAGGTAGACATATTCCAGCAATGAGACCCCGCTTCCCCGGTTTATTTTTCGTCTTCCGGCTTGACACCAGAAAAGCCCCCTGACCGGTATGTTGAGACGGCCCCGTTACTTTCCAAGATTGAACGAGATGCCGAAGTTGATGTCGGCGTTCAGCTTCTCGTAAGGGTAGAGCAGCGGGCCGCTTGCCTTGGCCAGATTGAAGTTAAGATGGTCGGAGCCGACGAACACGCTGAATCCGCTCGTGTGGAATCCGACCACGGCACCGACGGTTGACCCGAACTTTGACATGGCGCAGTTCACGGCGCAGCTGAACCACTTGACAGGCTTGAGATTGGCGAACAGACGCGTCTCTGTCCATGTGTAGGAGCCGTTGATGTAGGTAGAGCTGAGGAGACCCGCTGTCAGATTCCTGTAGAACGGTAAGGAGTACTCGACTCCGGCATTGACAGTCGCGGAAATCATTCCTCCGTTAGTTCCGTCTTTCCCGGTCCTTCTGAAATCGAACATGTCTGCTATGTCATCCGTAAGATCATCAAACTGTTTCTTGAGCGAATTGTCTTTTCCCCCGTCAAACGAAACCTCGTCGAATCCATCGAAAGACCAACCTTCGCCGCTGGTCTGCGCAGAGATCGTGTTCTTCCAGGACATATAGCCCAGGTCGTTGACGGCCAGTGAGACTTTCAGACCGTCGATGACCTCCATCTCGGCTCCGAGGTCGATCGCCGCTCCGAACCCGCTGATGAGAGAGCCTTCCGCCGCATCCATGCTGTCGAAGTCCAGCAGATTCTTGTCAGACGGATCGGTGATCTCCGCCCCGCTTTCCCCCTTGGTCGGGATGTCTATGAAAGAGGATGACTTCAGTGTTCCCTGGGATTGGATGGACCACTTGTCTTCGTCCATCTGGATGTCCATCCTGTCGATGTTGGCTTCTATGTTCGCCATTCCGACGAGGAGTTTGACCCTTGCTCCCACACTCAGGCGGTCGGAAATCTGCCGGCCGTAACCAAGGGCATACTCCAGTCTGCTGTTGATTTTTGCCGAAAGGTCGGTGATTTCATAGCGCTGGAATTTCCCCATGTTCTTCATGAAGTCAAACAGACCGTAAGGAAGATTGATGTCCGCTGCGGTCTTCATGTTGACATCAACCGAGAAGAACGATCTCTTGCCTCTGATTCCGAGCGAGAACAGGGAAATCCTGTTGTTGATGTTGAGACGGTTCTCTGAATCCAGTCTCCCGAGGAATTCATCTGCACTGACGGCCGGATTCATAAAGGTGGTCAACTGGCCGTTGACAGGGTAGAGGAATGTGCTGACACCCAGATTGCTCTGCGTCTCCAGATTGAAGGAGCTGATGACCGGGACAGAGAAGTAACTTGTCCTGGAGGCGAATGCCGGGTTTAACTCATGCCTGTAGTTGTAGCCGTCGAGAAAGTACGCCGACCTGAATGATTGCTGGGCGAACGCGCTGCCGGCCATTAAGACCGTGGCTGCCAAAAATATGATGATCTTTTTCATTTGTCTGTCCTGTTTTGATTAGAGTTCTGTGGAGACCGCGCCCTGCAGTCTTATCTTTATGTTTTCCATCCGTATGCCTTGCCGCACGTTGAGACATACTCCACTATGATCATTGTCCGCTCCGGTGATTCTCAGGTTCATTTTTATGCCGTCAAGTCTGCGCATGTCCTCGGACGAGGCTTTCAGGTTCATCGACATCGTACTTTCGGAAGGCTTCTCGATGGAACCCGATGAAACCTTGCCGTCCATAGTGACGGAGATTCCAGGAATGACATCGCCTTCCTTGTCAATGGCTGAGGCCGTCAATTCGATGCCAAGAGGTATAGTGCTAACAAAATCGAATGACACGTCGGCGCTTCTGATCTCAAAATCGATCTCCTCGTCTTTCGGATTGAACGTCTCGTTCCATCCCGTGAAGTCATAGCTGTAGTCGATGCTCAGGTCGCTTCCGAAAGCGAGCGGAGCGATCACGCTGTAGCTGCAATAGAATTTGTAGGATTTGCCCACCTGCACGGTGATGAACTCATCGGCAGCCTTGACATCAATGTCGGCGATGGCTAACTTCTCCGGCACATTTTTCACAATGTCGGACAGATTCGGAACAACGACATTCTGGTAGCCGGAAGGAGCGGCCTCTCCGGTCCGGGACAGGTAGACCTTGGATGTCGTACTGGCTTCCACCGTGACTTTGTCGGTGGCTCCACCCTTGTCGCCGATGTGCACGCTTTTCTTGAATGTGCCGTGGTAAGACTCCAGATCAGCGTTAAGATTCATTTTCAAAGGGCTTTCGTTGCCGAGAAACAGCATGATCTGAGGGTTGTACAGATCAAGAACGACACCTTCGCCGTTGACGAAATCCGGAAGTTTGCCGACACTGACCGCCTGTGGGGTGATGTCAACCTTCGGATCAACCTTGACGGTTATGTCCTTGATGTCAATTGACGCTATATTGATGTCAACATCGACGCGCACTTCCTCAGGGATGTCGTTGAATGAGGTCCCGAGATCATCGGAGAGAATCTTGACATCAAAATCGGAGAGGATGATGTTGTCGTGAAGGAGAATCCTGTGTTCCTTGGCAAGAAAACCTTGCCCGGACGGGATTTTGGTGAAGTCCAGGCCGGAGATCTCGACTAAAACTTCGCGTGAGGTCTTGCCTATCTCGACCTGCCCGAATCTCAAGAGGTTTTCCTCTTTGTCAAAGGAGCAGGCAATCTTGTCCGCCTTGACATCGGAAATCTTAAGGTAAGAAGGAAATCTGATGTCGAGACCGCTGGCTGTGGCCTTTCCCGTGTTGGTGCTGAACGTGATTCTTGCCGTGGCGTTTCCGTTCACGTCCTTGATGTCGGTGATTTCCTCAGGAATCTCTTGATTGATCTCCAGCGGAGTGTCAGACGGCTCGAAAGATCTGGTGATGGTAACACCTTGAGGGACCGGCGGATTGTCCGGGAACACGATTCCCGGAGTAAGAAGCTCGATCAAGATGTCGTCACGGTTGATGATTCCTTTGAAGCCGCCTTCGGTAACAAGGTCTCCGGTGATGGAAAAAGACGGCACAGTGAAATTGGTTTCGGTGCGGTTCCCCATGAAAGTCAGGACGTAGTTGTCTTCAAGGTCTAGGGATAAGGTTCCGGAATCTTCGCTGTCAAGATCCAGAAGATCCTTGACGAGAATCGTCTCCGAATTGCCGATCGGGGCGCTGATGTCACCGTCTATGCGAATTGTTTTGTCAATGTCCTTGGTCAGGTCGTAGTCTTCGTTGACGCATGAGTTGAAGGCGGCAGGGAGCATAAGCGCCAGGACCATGAATAGTGAGGTCTCGGTTTTGAAAGACATAAATATTGTAGGTTTTAAAAATTGATATTCAATTATTGCAAAAATAAGGAAAAAACGTAGGATATTCAATGAAAAACTGACTGAAAAAATACCTAATTTTGTAAAATATGGATCTGATTGGCATAATTGAGATTTTCGCCCTTGTGACAGGTGTTCCTTACATTGTCATGGAGGTTCTTCAGAAGAACGGAATGTGGTATTTCGGGATAGCCACAGGGCTTGCGTGCGCATATTCATTCGCCGTACAGCATGCATGGTGCAACCTGGCTTTGAACCTTTATTATGTGGTGATGTCCATCTGGGGACTTTACCGTTGGCGAAAGGACAGCAGACTTCTTGAGAGTGACACTGGTGGACAGGGTACCACTGTACATCTCGGCAGGATGGACAGGAGGACGGCTCTGTGGAGCGCTGTGATATTCCTTGCCGGCACGCCTTTTCTTGTCTGGCTGCTTCGGGTCTTGGACGGTTCAAGCACATGGCTGGACGCCGCTTCCGCGATGATGTCCGTTGTCGCCACCTACTGGTTGGGACGTTCGATTCCGTATCATTGGCTGATCTGGATAGTGGCTGACATCATCCTGGTGATCATGTGCCTCATGGGCAGGCAGTGCTGGCTGGCTGTTCTTTATTCCGCATATGTGGCCGCCGCCGTCTATGGACTGCTCCATTGGATGAGAGAAGGAAAGTACATCGACTAATTGTTTTATGAATATGAATAAGCATTTGAGATTTCTCTTTGGCGTGGCTGCCGCGCTTGCCGGACTTGTGTCCTCCGCTCAGGACAAGAATGTCATCTACAGTGACGCGTCCGCCTTTCCTGTTTACGGAAAGTGCATTGAACAGACATCGGCTCGTTACGAGCGTCTTCCGAAGGAATTTGATGGGGTGGTGAGGGAGCCATTGTGGGAACTTGGCCGCAACTCGGCCGGGCTTTTCATTCGTTTTCGCTCCAACTCCACGAAAATCCGCGCAAGGTGGAAGTCCACATCACCGCGTCACTATATGCCGCATATGACCGATGCCGGAGATAATGGCCTGGACCTTTATATTCTTACCGAGAAGGACGGATGGCGCTTCGCCGGCAGCGGATTCGAATGGGGCGGGCGCGACAAGGATGTCAAAGGCAAGACTCTGGTGGCCAACATGAAGCCGGAGATGAGAGAATATATGCTATACCTTTCCTTGTACAACGGGATCGACTCGCTTGAGATAGGTGTTGACGAGGGCGCTGTCATCGAAGCTCCGGCTGTGGAAAGCCCGAAGACCGAGCGTCCTGTTGTCATGTATGGCAGCAGCATTCTTCAAGGCGGCTGCGCCTCACGTCCCGGCATGGCTTTCACGGCGATACTCGGCAGGAGACTCGACCGAGAGGTCATCAACCTTGGGTTCAGCGGCAACGCGTTACTGGACTATGAGATCGCCGAATATATCACACGTGTCCAGAATCCTGGCCTCATCGTGCTTGACTATGTCCCTAACTCCTCTGCGGAAAGGATAAACGAAAAGGGAGAGAAGTTCTTCAGAATCATAAGGGACGCTTTCCCTGATGTCCCTGTGATTCTTGTCGAGGACCCTACGTTCCCTCACACTCGTTTCGATCAGAAAATGCTGGAGGAGGTTACCTCCAAGAACGCCGCCCAACTCGCACTTTACAGGAAGCTCAGGAAGGCTGGAGAAAAGAGGCTGTACTATGTCTCCACTGACGGCTTGATCGGCAAAGACGGCGAGGCCACTGTCGATGGTGTACATTTCACCGACCTCGGAATGATGCGCTACGCCGAGAAGATCCTTCCTGTCATGAAGAAAGCGTTGAGATAAATGTCGGATGTGGCGTGTGGTGAATAAATATTTAGTATTTTGTAGGAAAGGAGTATCTTTGCACGATTTTCAACAACGGCGGTGGGGCATCGCCGGGCATAAAAATATTCGATTATGATTATCATTGTGGAAAGCGGGGCTACTAAGACTGATTGGTGTGCCGCCGCCCTGGACAAGGAACCTATTAATGTTAGGACCGCGGGTATGAACCTGGTGACCATGCCTGAGGATGTTATCGGGAAGATCGTCAAGGAGGCTGTGGCCGCTTTCAGGGAGAAAGGTCTCTCCGGGGAGGTCCGTGAATTACATTTCTATGCGGCCGGACTGATTGTTCCGGAGGGGGAGAAAGTCCCCGCGCAGGTAAAAGGACTGGACAAGGTACTGAAGACGTTCTTCCCTATGGCCGAAATGGAATATGCCTCCGATCTTCTTGACGCGGCGAGGGCTGTCTGTGGGCACAGGCCCGGCATCGCGGCGATCATGGGTACAGGGTCGAACAGCTGTCTGTTTGACGGTGAGAAGGTTGTCAAGAACGTCCGTTCGGCCGGATTCATCCTCGGTGACGAGGGTGGAGGCGCAAGGCTTGGGAAACTGTTCATGGCCGACTTTCTCAAAGGTCTTGTCCCGGAACCGGTCTCGGGTGAGTTCGCCAAGGACTTTAAGGTGGACTACATGACGGTGGTCCAAAATGTTTACCGAGGCGAGGCTCCTTCAAAATATCTAGGGTCTTTCGCCCCGTGGATTCTGGAAAGGTACGTGTCATGTGAATATGTCCGCGACCTTGTGGACCAGAATTTCAGGGATTTCATCGAGAGGTCCCTCAAGCAGTATGATGTGGACAAGTATCCTGTCGGAGTCGTGGGAGGTTTCGGCTACGCCAACAGAAATATTCTTGAAAAAGTGGCGAAGCCTTATGGAATCCGCTTCTCCACAATCATTCCCGCACCGATTGAAGGTCTCGTCGAATACCATTTAGGAAAAAAATAATATAATGGCTTCGCCGGAGATGTTCCGGCATAAGATGTTATGGAAGATTCAAGAACAACAGAACAGTCGTCAAGGTATGACCACCTTGAGAAAATGACCACGGAGGAGTTGCTGAATGCGATCAACACAGAGGACAGAACAGTTCCGGTTGCGGTAGCCGGAGCCATCCCGCAGATCCGGAAACTGGTGGACGGAATCGTGGAGAGAGTCCCTCTCGGAGGCCGGGTTTTCTACCTTGGCGCCGGAACCAGTGGCCGTCTTGGCATTGTTGACGCGTCCGAGATTCCTCCGACCTACGGAGTACACGATGTGTTCATCGGCTTCATGGCTGGCGGCGACACCGCGATCCGTGACGCCGTTGAAGGTGCCGAAGACGATGTGGAAGGAGGCTGGAGAGACCTGCAGGCATATTCCCCGACAAAGAATGATGTCGTGATCGGAATCGCGGCCTCTGGCACAACTCCTTATGTGATCGGAGCATTGAAGACCGCGCGCGAGAACGGCCTTATGACCGGCTGTATCACCTGCAACGAGAACTCTCCGGTCGCCGCCGCCGCCGAGATCCCGATTGTGGTTGTGGTAGGGCCTGAGTTTGTGACCGGAAGCACCAGAATGAAGGCTGGAACAGCCCAGAAACTGGTGCTGAATATGATTTCGACGGTCTCGATGATCCGTCTCGGTCATGTCAAGGGCAGCAAAATGGTGGACATGCAGCTGACGAACCGTAAGCTCGTTGATCGCGGCACCAGAATGATCATGGGCGAAACCGGCATCGAGGACTACGATCTGGCCCGCAAGCTTCTGCTGGAGTACGGTCAGGTCCGTGCTGCCGTTAATGCTTGGCAGAAAGGTGAGGCGAAGTAGATGACTGCCCCCGAAAAATTCCCGTCAAAACTTCTTGAAGATGCTGTGCAGGCCATAGGCTCCCTCCCGGGAGTGGGCAAGCGCAGCGCCTTGCGCCTTGCCTTACATCTTCTCCGGCAGCCGTCCGAGAACGTGCGTAATTTCGCTGACTCCATAGTCAGGATGAGGGAAGATTCGAAGTATTGCCGCGAGTGCTGGATGATCTCCGACGAGGATGTCTGCACGATCTGCTCGGACAAATCACGTGACCATAGGACGATCTGTGTCGTGGAGAGCGTCCGCGACGTGATGAGCATTGAGAACACAGGCCAGTACCACGGCGTGTACCATGTGCTCGGCGGGATAATCTCTCCGATCGCCGGAGTCGGTCCCTCCGACATCACCGTCTCGCATTTGGTTGAAAGGGTGAGGAATATGGTCTCGTCAGGGGACGTGAGGCCCGAGGAGGTCGAGATCATTCTGGCCTTGAGCGGCGACGTGGAGGGCGAGACCACCTCGTTCTACATCTACCGGCAGATCTCTGAATATTCCGTCAGGGTCTCATCCCTTGCCAGGGGGCTGGGCTTCGGGGATGACCTTGAATATGCCGACGAACTCACTCTGGGGCGCTCGATCGTCAACCGTCAGACATTCAAGCCTTGATCGTTCTTGAAGGATCCGCTGTGCGAAGAACAATTACTTGACAATGTTATTATCACTATTCGAATCCCTGCTTCTGGCCGCATCGCTTTGTGCCGACTGTTTCACTGTCTCCACATGCTCAAGCGTCACCCTCAGATGCATCTCGTGGAGGAAAATCCTGCCGATAGCCTTTGCCTTCGGTGTCGTGCAGACCGCCCTCATGGCCATGGGCTGGTTGTTCGGCGACATATTCGTCGGACATATTGATAAGGTCGCCAGTCTCATAGGATTCCTGCTGCTGCTCTATGTCGGCGGGTCGATGATTCTGGAGGCGGTGAGGAACGAGAACGAGGCTCGTGACCTGAACGGCCTCAAGAATGTCACCATAGGAGCCGTGGCTACCAGCATTGACGCTTTAGCTGTCGGAGTCAGCCTGTCAATGGGCTTTGTACCGACGGACAAGATGATGATGAACCTTGTCTCCGTCTTCATTGTTACGATGTTGTCTGTCATCGGCGGAATGTTCGGTGGTCAGAGAATCGGCCGGAAGTTCGGCCGCCCTGCTGAAATTATAGGTGGTTCGGTGCTGATTCTGATTGGATTGAATATCCTGCTGGGAATAATCTGGTAAGCATACCGTTTCTAAAAAATATCGTACCCTCGTGTGTTTTTGCGAAAATATTCCTACTTTTGCAGACTGACTTCTCCGTAATGTCAGCGAATTGAAGTGGAACCTTTCCCACGCTTGGGCCGGGAATAATACAGAAAGAGTATGATCGCGATTTTCTATAGGCAGAACGGCAGACTGTTGGTTTCCCAGACTGAAACGGAGCTTACGAAGATTAAACGTGAGGACGTTCTCTGGATAGACATTCTTTCCCCGTCGGGAGATGAGAAGCACACTGTGGACGGGTTCCTCGGAGAAGAGATTCAGAGCCGCGCCCAGGCTGAGGAAATCGAGAGTTCATCCAGGTTCTCGGAGACCGAGAACGCCATATTCGCCAACACCAACTTCCTGATGCCAGGACCTGAGGACTACTCGATGGAGGCCGTTTCGTTCACTTTCGTGGGAAATTGCCTTACGACTTTGAGAGATGTGCCGCTGAGAAGCTTCACCGAGCTACAGCGCAGGATAGTCGCAATGCCGCAGTCCTATCCGAACGGCTACACGGTCTTCGCAAGCATAATGGACCAGCGAGTCGACCTGGACGCCGACATGATCGAGCTGATGAGCAAGGAGATTTCGCAGTATAGCAAGAGGATTAACCAGCAAGAGGATATTGACGAAGATTTCCTCCTGGACATCAATCAGTTGCAGGAGAATACGATGCTCGTGCGCGAGAACATCGTCGACAAGCAGCGTCTGATCTCCAACATGCTTCGCAGCGACAAATACCCGAAGGATCTGCACAGGCGGTTCTCTGTCCTGCTTCAGGACATCAACTCACTGATCAACCACACGAATTTCGGTTTCGAGAGGCTGGAGTACCTTCAGGACACGGTTGTCGGTCTCATCAATCTGGACCAGAACAAGATTATGAAGATATTCACCCTTGTGTCCGTGCTTCTTATGCCTCCTACCCTTGTAGCGAGTTTCTACGGGATGAACGTCCCGATGCCGTTGATGGACAGGAGTTGGACATGGGTGCTTCTGCTTGGCGTGATGCTGCTGACCGTGGCTCTGGTGCTGTTCCTCTTCAGAAGAAACAAGCTGCTGTAAAATAATACTGTTTTCTTATTGTAAATCAGATGTTTTTGCCTATCTTTGCACGCCTTTTGACCGGTTATGCCGTTTCGGAAAGTCCGGTAGGGCGTAAAAATATTGTTAAACAACTAGTTATCTTTAATTACCATTATGGCAGAAGAAACACAGAAAGTAGCTGAGGAAGCTAAGGTAGAGGCTCCGGTACAGGAGGCTCCCAAGGCTGAGGCTCCGGTACAGGAGGCTCCTAAGGCTGAGGCTCCTGTACAGGAGGCTCCCAAGGCTGAGGCTCCGGTACAGAAAACATCCCTCAATGCGTCTGTCGCTCCGGACAAGTTCGACTGGAACGCGTTTGAAGGCGGCGCTGAGATCTACGGCGGTTCCGACAAGAAGTCCATCGAGGACGCTTACGACCAGACTCTCTCGAAGATTGTTGAGAACGAGGTCGTTGAAGGGACAGTCACCGCCATCTCCAAGAGGGAGGTTATCGTCAACATAGGTTACAAGAGCGAGGGTGTCATCCAGGCTCCTGAGTTCCGTTACAATCCTGACCTCAAGGTCGGTGACAAGGTTGAGGTTTATGTAGAGTCCGCCGAGGACAAGAAGGGACAGCTCGTCCTTTCTCACAAGAAAGCCCGCGCCCTCAAGTCTTGGGACAGGGTCAACGAGGCTTTCGCCAACGACGAGATCGTAAAGGGTTTTGTGAAGACCCGCACAAAGGGTGGCATGATCGTCGATGTCTTCGGAATAGAGGCGTTCCTCCCGGGATCGCAGATCGACATAAAGCCTATCCGCGACTACGACGCTTATGTCAATCAGACCATGGACTTCAAGATTGTCAAGATCAACCAAGAGTTCCGCAACGTTGTCGTTTCCCACAAGGCTCTTCTCGAGGCCGAGCAGGAGCAGCGCAGGGCCGAGCTTATCAGCAAGCTTGAGAAAGGACAGATCCTTGAGGGTACCGTCAAGAACATCACCAACTACGGAGTCTTCGTTGACCTCGGTGGCGTTGACGGTCTTATCCACATTACAGATCTGTCTTGGGGCAGGATCGACAATCCCGAGGAGGTTGTCTCCCTCGACCAGAAGATCAAGGTCGTTGTCAAGGAGTTCGATCCTCAGCAGAAGAGAATCGCCCTTGGCTACAAGCAGCTTACCCCTCATCCTTGGGACAATCTCGATGCCAACATCAAGGAGGGCGACGTTGTTAAGGGTAAAGTTGTCCTCATCGCCGACTACGGCGCTTTCGTAGAGATCGAGCCGGGTGTGGAGGGTCTTATCCACGTGTCTGAGATGTCTTGGTCTCCAAGACTCCACAGCGCTCAGGAGTTCCTCAAGGTAGGAGACGAGGTGGAGGCTAAGGTTCTCTCTATCGACCGCGAGAACAGAAAGATGTCCCTCGGCCTGAAGCAGCTCACCCCTAACCCATGGGAGAGCATCCGCGACAAGTATCCTGTAGGCTCGGTTCACAAGGCTGTCGTGCGCAACGTCACCAACTTCGGTGTGTTCGCTGAGCCGGAGGACGGCGTTGAGGGACTCATCCACATCAGCGACCTCTCCTGGAACAAGATCAAGCATCCTTCAGAGCTTGTTTCTCCTGGAGATGTCATCGACGTAAAGATCCTTGACTTCGACGAGGCCAACCACAAGCTCAGCCTTGGCCACAAGCAGCTTACTCCTAACCCTTGGGACGCTATCGAGGCCAAGTATCCTGTAGGCTCCACCGTTGAGGGAACAATCGCATCCCTCACCGACAAGGGCGCCAACATCAAACTTGAAGGTGGCGAAGAGGGCTTCGCTTTCAGCCGTGATCTCATCAAGGAGGATGGCAAGCAGGCTGTAGTGGGCGAGACCCTTCCGTTCAAGGTCATCGAGCTCAGGAGAAGCACCCGCAGGATCCTTCTCTCTCACGTAAGAACATACTCTGAGGCCAAGGCCGAGAAGGTTGCCGTAGAGGCTGACAACACAAAGAAGGCGGTCAAGAAGATCAACTCCAATCTGGAGAAGACCACCCTCGGTGACATCAGTGAACTCGCTGCCCTCAAGGACAAGCTCGAGAAAGGCGAATAATTTATGGATTTCACATTGACGGTGCTGGGCACGGCTTCGGCCAAGCCCGGTCCCGGAAGGAATCAGAGCGCTCAGGTACTTTCCGTACATGGGCGCTCATTTTTGATTGATTGCGGGGAGGGTGCGCAGACACGCCTTCAGGAATGCAACGTGTCCCCGATGAAGATAGACTCAATTTTCATCTCGCACATCCACGGCGACCATGTCTTCGGGCTTTTCGGTCTGCTTTCCACAATGGGAATGCTCTCACGAATGACTCCGCTCAACATATACGCGCCTGTCAGCTTCGGTCCGATCCTGAAATTCTTCCTTTCCTACTACGGCGAAGGCATCCCGTTCGAGATCCGGCATATTCCTATGAATATGAAGGCTCCTGAAATGATCTACCACACAAAATCACTGGAAGTCCATGCTTTCCCGCTAAACCACAAGATCGAAACCTTCGGCTGGCTCTTCCGGGAAAAGGAGCCTCAGATGAACGTCAAAAAGTGGAAGATTGATGAATATGCCCTCTCGCTCACCGAGATAGGCGCGGTGAAGCGTGGCGAGGATGTGATTCGTGAACATCCTGACGGCTCCACGGAGACGCTCCCGTTCGAGGAACTTGGCTACAGGCCGTACATTCCCCGTTCATTCGCCTATTGCAGCGACACTGCTCCGTTCCCTGAACTTTCTTCCTGGGTGAGAGGTGTGGATCTTCTATACCACGAGACGACATACACGGCGGAGTTGGCGGATCAGGCTGCCCTACGTCATCATTCCACGACTCTTCAGGCGGCCCGCTGCGCGCTGGATGCCGGTGTGAAGAAACTCGTGATCGGACATTATTCCTCGCGCTGCAAGGACATTTCCAGGTACGAGTCGGAATGCAGGAGCATATTCCCGGAGACTTATGCCGCCAATGACGGTGATGTCTTCGATGTTCCGTTGGTGAAATTGGGGTAGATATTATCTGATTGGTGACCGACGTTGTTTTCTGTCGGCCAAAAATCATTATATTTACATTCTATAGTCATCAAGCGGCAAAACATCGGCTGCCGTGGGTTTGAAAATTGTAAATATTCAGGATGAGAAAAGTTATAATATTCATAAGTGTTCTTCTGTTTCAGGTGGCCGCTCTCGCTCAGGGTACGCCTCAAGAGAGGTATATTCAGAAATGGGCTCCGACGGCTGTCCGGGAGATGTACCGCAGTGGAGTGCCCGCGAGCATCACCTTGGCTCAGGGCATTTTAGAGTCGAGGTACGGACTCTCTTCATTGGCTTCTGAGGGCAACAATCATTTCGGCATCAAGTGCCACAAGGATTGGAAAGGCAAGTCGATGCGCTATGACGATGACGCGAGAGGGGAGTGCTTCCGGGTCTATGATTCCGCTGACGAGTCGTTCCAGGACCATTCGGATTTTCTGCGTTACCGGGACCGCTACAAATTTCTTTTCGACTTGAAGACAACGGATTACAAGGGTTGGGCTTACGGCTTGAAGAAGGCTGGCTATGCCACCGATCCCAACTATCCGGCCAAACTCATCAAGTACATCGAGGACTACAATCTTTATGAATATGACACAATGACTTACGAGGAGTCGGAGCGTGTCGCGGAGTCAATGGAGAAAAACGCAGAGGTCGCCTGCGGGGATTCCGATGTGGATTCCGGCAGGAAGTCGGCTTCGGTGAAGAAAGAGAAGTCTAAAAGAGAGAAGGCGAAGAAAGACCGCAAGGCTCGCAGGGTCAGAAGGAAGCGTGTCAAAGATGAGGCAGTCTCTGATGTGATCCCAGCCTCGCCGTTGTCTCTTGAGGAACCGAAGAGGATTGACAAGAGCGGTCTGGAGGTCTTCAGTTTCTCGTTGACAAGGGAGGCATATTCCCGCAACGGGGTTCCGTTCATCACTTCGGTGGAAGGGGAGACATATTCAAGCATCGCTCGGTCGTACCATCTTTATCTGAATGAATTGTTAAGATTCAATGATTTGACTCGCTCGGAGGAACTTCTGCCCGGGACAGTTGTCTATCTGCAGGCGAAGAAGAACCAGTCCGAGAAGGGGCTTGACAAGTACATTGTGGGTGAGGACGGGGAGTCACTGCGTGACATCTGCCAGCGGTTCGCCGTGAAGATGTCCAGTGTGATGAAGATGAACGGATTCCATGCCGGTTATGAACTTCGTGAGGGTGACACTGTCATCCTTCGCGGCAAAAAAGTGAGGAAATGAAGACTTGGAAGTTGATTGTACTGTTCGCCGCGTTGGTGATGGTCGTGGCCCTTGGCGCTGTCGGTGGCCGCTGGTACGCAGACAACCGCAAACCGAATTTTTCCGGCAAGGCTGAGTTGTATGTCCGTCCGCAGATGACGGTGGCTGATGTGCTTGGACAGATTCCTGACAGCATTGTAATTAATCGTCGCAGTTTGGCCAGAGTGGTCAGGAAGAGTTTGACCGACAGCGATTTGAAGCCCGGGCATTATGTCGTGGAAAAAAGCAAGCCGAGCGTTTATGTTGTAAGGATGCTGAAAAATGGTTGGCAGTCGCCTGTGAATCTGGTTCTTTCCGGCACGATGAGGCTCAAGGGGCAGATAGCCCGCAAGATCGGCAACCAGATGATGCTGGATTCCGCCGAGGTCGTCAGGGCCTTGAATGACTCCGCCTTGCTTGCCGGCTACGGCTTCACTCCCTCTGACGTGTTTTCCCTGATAATGCCAGACACCTATCAGGTCTATTGGACCGCGTCGATGAAAGACATCCTGGACAAACAGAAGGCCGCCTACGATGCCTTTTGGACCGCTGAGAATGTCGCCAAGGCCGAGGTACAGGGCTTGACCCCCAAGCAGGTCTCGATTGTGGCCTCCATCGTCAAGAGCGAGTCTAACCATGCTCCTGAATATCCTTCCATCGCCGGCGTTTACCTCAATCGTCTGCATCGCGACATGCGCCTTCAGGCCGACCCGACTGTGGCTTTTTGTTATGGTTACACTCTGAACAGGATTCTGTTCAAGCATCTTGAGTTTGACTCACCGTACAACACCTACCTCCATGAGGGCCTTCCTCCCGGTCCGATCTGTGTGCCTGACAAAGCCAGCCTTGAGGCCGTACTGAATCCGGACCGCCACGGTTACATTTATTTCTGTGCCAGCGCCGCCATGGACGGCACCCACAAATTCGCCGCCACCTATTCCGAACACCTTCGCAACGCCCGCGAGTTCCAGCGCGCCCTTGATGCCCGCCGTAGTCGGTAGGTTAAAGTGTAATATCCATAATACTCTGCTATATAAATATTGAAGTGTTTATTGCGATAAACAAATCTGTCGAAAATCTGTATATCGCAACAAACAAATTGATGTCGCCGGTGCCGGACTCGCTGATGATGTAAACGAAAGGCCTGTTCGTATGTATCTTAGTCGAGAATTAAGACTTTTTCTTACAAGAATTAAGAAAGATACAACAAAATATGTTTTTGCTGGCTCCAGCAGAGCCTGAATAGACTCAGATCTCGCTGCCGGTGAACTGGCCTATGAAGTAGATGGCTCCGGTGCCGGATTCACTGATGAGATAGACGAAAGGCCTGTCTGCGTGGAATTCGACCTGACGAGGCTCAGGAGCAAGGGCTGACATCGTCATGATCGCCGCGGTGACGGCAGCGGCCTTGGTACCCTCTTCGCTTACCTCAATCTTGGCTTTCTGGAACATTTTGGACACGAAGATATTCCCGTCCGCCAACTTGCTGAAATCCGCTGACGGCCTGAACATCGTGGAAGCTCCAAGACTGGCGATGATGTCATTCAGAGGCTGTTCGACCTCAGTTGTGAACTTAGGTAGCTTGAGGTCAACCTTGCAGTTCTCCATGTTCTGACGCATCCGTGAAAGTTCCTTGGCACTGAGGACCTTCATCATGTCCGGAATCGACTTGTCCTCGTTAGGCAGAAGCACTGTCATAGAGAAAGTGCCATTGCCGTAAGGAATCCTGACGGCGGAATAAGTCTTGTTCGACGTGTAGAGATATTCATCATTCCTGTGCATCATCCTGACTTTCTTGATGTCGCGGGTGTAGCCCCTGAACCGCTCAAGCTTGGTGTCCTTGGTGTCAAACTTATCCGTCCATGAGCCGTTGAAGTAGATCGCGTTCATCAGGTAGGCGACAGCACTTGGCTCCACGCTGTCTATAATCTTAGGAATCATCCCGTCAGTGTGCTCGGAACACCAGTCGTTGATGATGCCTGCCGTCTTGCTCGAGGTGAAATCAAGATTCTCTGCCTCGGCCTTGAACCAATCACTTACTGTCCGCTCGAATTCCTTCTTGACCTTGTTGTTCTTGTTGACCGCTATGAAGTCGGCGATGCTGACGGTCGTGGAAGGGTCCAGTTTCCCGGCTTTCTTGATGAGAAAGCCGTACAGAGCGTTGATCTCGTCCTGAGACGCTCCGCTGAATCCAAGAGTGTTGAGGATTTCCCGACGTGTCTCCCCATCGGCTCCGTTTGACAGGATCGTCATCAGTCCGGTGACGCTAAGCGGTGAAATCACCCTTGAGTCCATCCCTGAAACCTTGTTGAACAAATTGAGAGCGAAGGTGTTGTTCTTCGCCAAAAGCGCCCTCTGACCGTCAGTCAGGATCAGGAAATCGTTGTCGATATTCTCCATGTTGTCTCCTCTGCTGATTACCGGGTTGTCACTCTTGCCGCTCTTTTTGACCGTGCCGCACGACACCATCATGGCCGCCGCCATTCCCGAAAGCATAATCAATCTTGTTGTCTTATTCATTTCACTCACACTTTTTCCGTCAGGCGGGCAATCACCTTTCGTGAATATATCCGTTCAAGCGGCTATTGCCCGCCGCGCTAACCAACCAATCTCCTAAACCCCGCAAGAACCATTCCTTGCATATAGGACCAACAATCTTTGTGAATATTCCTTTGGACCTCCGGGATGAAAGATATAGTTTGGTCTCCACTTTGAAAATACTTACCTTTGCAATGTCATAAACGCTGAAAGTATGAAAAAATACATCTTTACCTTTTTGGGTTTAGGTTTGCTCGCAGTTGGAGCGAATCCGCTTTTTGCCCAGCACAGGGCTGACCGCCAGAATCTTGAGAACGAGGATTCGTTCTCCATGATCGTCCTTGGCGATCCACAGACCTACAACAAGTACGACATCAACCAGCCGATCTTTGAGCTGTGTACCGCATGGATCGCAGACAATGTGGACCACCTGAACATCAAGGCTGTGCTCTGCACCGGAGATCTGGTCGAACAGAACGAGAACATCAAAATGAACCGTAAGATGGTGAACCAGACCAGCCGCGAGATGTGGGAGGCCGCGTCAAGGTCCATGTCGCGTCTTGACGACAAGGTTCCGTACATCATCTCGTGCGGCAACCATGACTATGGCTATAAGATAGCCGAGAACGGAAGGACAAAATTTCCTGAATATTTCCCTTTCGAGCGTAACTCCTGCTGGCGGGATTGCCTCGTGGCGGATTTCCCGAACCGCAACGGTGACATCTCGATGGAGAACGCCGCTTTTGAGTTCCACGACAGGAACTGGGGTGACATCCTGGTCATAACGACCGAGTTCGCGCCGAGGCTTGAGGTTCTGGAATGGGCCAGAAACCTCGCCACAAGCGAAAAGTACATCGGCCATATGGTGATCGCGATGACGCACAGCTATCTCAAGCACCGCACAGCGGATTACACCGACAATTCTCATTACAAGGTGAGGCCTCAGACCTCCGGCAAGGATTTCTGGGACAAGTTCGTGTCTGTCACGCCTAATGTTGTGCTCGTGGTCTGCGGCCACACGGGACGGCCGGGTGGTTTTGAGGATTCTGTGGCCTATCGTGTGGACAAGAATGTGGCCGGACGGAATGTGCATCAGATGATGTTCAATGTCCAGATTCTTGGGGGCGGCTGGGAAGGCAACGGCGGTGACGGCTGGCTGAGGATCCTGGAGTTCATGCCGGACGGCAGGACGGTGAAGGTGAAGACCTATTCCCCGCTCTTCGGCATCTCTCCGAGTACCAAGCACTTGGCTCACAGGACCGAGGCCTACGACCAGTTCGACATGACTATTGATTAGAAATGTTCTACGTCAGTGAGATAGAGCGCACGGCCCCGGAGACGTTCTCCACACCGTTGCAGAAGAAGGTGTACGAGATGTTCTCGGAACTGGGAATCCCGTTCGAGAGGGTGGACACGGATCCGGGAATCACGATGGAGGACTGCCGGAACATCAATGCCGGCATCGGAGGCAGGATCGTCAAGAGCATATTCCTTTGCAACCGTCAGCAGACCAAGTTCTACCTCTATGTGACAAGGGATGACAAGCCGTTCGTCACCAAGGACTTCGGCCAGGCTCTCGGGATTCCGAGGGTGTCGTTCGCCTCTGCCGAGAAACTGCTTGAGATCGCCGGGACCGAGCATGGGGCGACCACTGTGCTGAGCGCCTGTCTTGATTCAGCTAAGGAGGTGACATTCGTCCTTGACAAAGAAATCCTGGAAGGCGAGTGGTACTGCTGTACAGACGGCACTGCGGGCTGCTTCGTGAAAATCAAGGTCAGCGACCTTCTCGATAAGTACTTGCCGGCCTGCGGACACACTCCTATCCTAATATAGGAATTACAGGAATACTGATTATTTCAGCCACCCTTCCGGAAGCTGCATCGTGACGCAGTGAAGGCCTCCGTGGCCGGAGAGGAGCGGACGGCAGTCAATGATGATGACCTCACGGTCTGGGAACACTTCCTGGAGCCTCATGCGGACAACCTCATCGAGCTCCGCTCCTGTGCCCGGCACAAGAACCGCACCGTTGATTATCAGGAAATTCGCATAAGATGCCGGCAGAGGATAGTCGTCCAGAAACATCTGCTCCGGCTTCGGAAGAGGCACGAGTCTGTACGGCTTCCCGTCCAGAGTACGGAAGGACTGAAGCTGCGCTTCCATATTCATTAACGACTCGTAGTCAGGGTCTTCCAGATTGTCGCTTTTGAGGTAGGCGATTGTCTCAGGATCGCAGAAGCGCGCCAGAATGTCTATGTGGCTGTCGGTGTCGTCGCCCGAAAGGCTGCCGCTGTCCACCCAGAGCACACGCTTGAGACCGAACGCCTGCTTGAGCTCACCTTCAATCTCCTCTTGGGTGAGATATTCATTCCTGTTGTCGCTGCAAAGGCATTCGGAGGTGGCCATCAGGGTTCCGGTGCCATCGGTGTCGATGCTGCCGCCCTCAAGGACGAACGGACGCATGTCCACGCACATCACCTCATCGGCGAATGCCCTGTCGAAGAATATCTTCTTGGTGATTCCGTTGTCGAAGTTGGAGGCGAACTTGAGTCCCCAGCCGTTGAAGACGAAGTCGTAGAGGTACTTCTCTCCATTGTCGCCATAGACCGCGATTCCACCGTGGTCTCGCGCCCAGGTGTCGTTGACCGGACACTCGTGGAAACTGATCGAGGAAGTGTCCACCCCCAGCTCAGCGAGTTTGCAAGTGGCGGCCTCTACATCGGCTGTCACCAGCAGTACCTTCTCGAAACGCAGAATCGCAGAGATGATCCGTCCATAGCATTCCTGCACCTTCTCCAGTTCGTACCAAGGTGTCGTCTCGTCAGGCCAGGTGAGCATCACCCCACTCTGTCTCTCCCATTCAGCAGGCAGTCTCATGTTTATTACTTGTTTATTATCTGCAAAGATATTGTTATTTTTGCGAACTGTGAACAGGAGCAGGAGATAAGCCATGAAATTTCGTTTGGAATCACCATACAAGCCGTCGGGGGATCAGCCGGGGGCGATCGAGGGACTTTGTGACGCGCTGAGTCAAGGCGTGGGAGATGTTACGTTGCTGGGAGTGACAGGGTCGGGGAAGACTTTCACGATGGCGAATGTCATCGAGAAACTTCAGCGGCCTGCGCTGATCCTCAGCCACAACAAGACGCTGGCGGCGCAGCTTTACGGAGAGTTCAAAAGCTTCTTCCCGTCCAACGCGGTTGAATATTTCGTCTCCTACTACGACTACTATCAGCCGGAAGCCTATCTGCCGACCACCGACACCTACATTGAGAAGGATCTCAGCATCAACGACCAGATCGACAAGCTGAGGCTGAGTGCTGCCTCGGCTCTGATGTCAGGGCGGAGGGATGTCATCGTGGTCTCCAGCGTGTCATGCCTTTACGGTATAGGAAACCCGGAAGACTTTCACGCCCAGTCGATTCTGGTGAAAAGAGGAGAGCAGCGCAGCCTGACCCGTCTCCTTTACCATCTCGTTGACGCCAACTACAGCCGCACAGAGGTGGATTTCAAAAGAGGAACGTTCAGGGTTCGCGGTGACACAGTCGATGTGTTCCTCGGAGGCTCTGACGAAGCTGTCAGGATCGAGTTCTTCGGTGATGAAGTGGATTCTCTTTCGCTGATTGATCCGCTGACCGGGGCGCACATTGAGTCACTGGATGAAGTCCCGATCTTTCCTGCCACCAATTTTGTGACCACAAGGGAACGAAGCATCAAGGCCGTGAGCATGATCCAGGACGATCTCAAGAAGCAGGTGGATTATTTCAACGAGATAGGCAAGGGGTTGGAAGCCAAGAGATTGCAGCAACGGGTCGAGAACGATCTTGAGATGATAAAGGAGATGGGCTACTGCCCCGGAATCGAGAACTATTCCCGCTACCTGGACGGCCGCCAGCCGGGCCAGAGACCGTTCTGCCTCATTGATTACTTCCCGAAAGATTTCATCACATTCATCGACGAGAGCCACGTCACGATCCCGCAGATCAGGGCGATGTATGGCGGTGACCATGCCCGCAAGTCCGTTCTCATTGAATATGGCTTCCGCCTTCCCGCTGCATCGGACAACCGGCCTCTTACCTTTGATGAGTTCAATTCCATCACCGACCAGAAGGTGTATGTCAGCGCCACTCCATCGGACTACGAGCTGGAACGCTCCAACGGCCTTGTGGTAGAGCAGGTTGTGCGGCCTACCGGTCTTCTGGATCCTCCGATTGAAGTCAGACCTACCAAGAATCAGGTGGATGACCTTGTTGAGGAGATCCGCAAGAGGGCAGAGAAGGATGAGAGGGTTCTCGTCACTACCCTGACCAAGAGAATGGCCGAGGAATTGACCGACTATCTGGACAAGATCGACATCCGGGTGCGCTACATTCATTCCGATGTGGACACAGCTGAGAGGGTCGAGATCATCGAGGACTTCAAGAACGGACTTTTCGATGTTCTGGTCGGAGTGAACCTCCTTCGCGAGGGGTTGGATATCCCTACAGTGTCGCTTGTGGCGATTCTTGACGCTGACAAGGAAGGCTTCCTGCGTTCTGGAAGGGCATTGACCCAGACCGCCGGCCGAGCGGCCAGGAATGTCAACGGTCTGGTGATAATGTACGCTGACACCGTCACCGAGTCGATGGAGCAGACCATCCGCGAGACCAACAGGCGCCGCACAAAGCAGATTGAATATAACAAACTCAACCACATCACCCCGAAGCAGGTTGAGGTGAAAAGGAATATTCTCGTTTCCGAGCTCTATGGTGAGCCGGAGAAGGCTGTCAATCCTCGTGTCAAGAATGGGCCGAGCGGAAGGGTCAGCGCGGCTGATTCGGTCTCCGATCCGACGTATATTCCTAATCCAAGCGATCTGGGCCGTGGTACGGTCTCCGTTGGTTTGGGCCACGATTCCAAGAGGGAAGGGAACACGGCCTATGTTGACGGCTTCGTCAAGGCGGACCTTGCCGCTGTGCTTCAGGATCCGGTGATTCGCTCTATGAGCCGGGAGCAGATCCAGAAGACCATCGCTGAGGACAAACGCAGGATGGAGAAGTCCGCCGCTGACCTGGATTTCAGCGAGGCCGCCCGTTATCGTGACGAGATGTGGGCGCTTCAGGAATATTTAAAGGTCTGGAAAGATTGATCTCTCCGGTCGCTGAGCCATCCTATTCGGTCACTTCGACAAGCTCAGTCACTTCGACAAGCTCAGTCACTTCGACAAGCTCGGTCACTTCTACAAGCTCAGTGACCGAGGCGGTCCAATCGGTCGCTGAGCCTGTCGAAGCGACTTTATTATTATACCCTGGAAACCTTAGTCACATGCTTCAGCAGCCGTATCTGCGAGATTACCTTGTCCAACTCCATGTTGGACGGCACGGAAATTCTCATCGTGATCTCGTAGGTCCCGCCTCTGTTGTTCTCGCTGACATTAAACGAACGCAGTGACGCCTTGAAGGTGTTCACAATCTCGGTGATCTGCCCGATTACTGAAGACTCGTTGTCCGTGATGATCTTCAGCGAACTTTGGAAACTACCTCCTGCCGGTGTCTCAGCCCACTTCACTTTCTGGATTCTGTACGGATAGGCGCTGATGAGCCGCGCCGCGTTCGGGCATGAAATCCTATGAATCTTTATGCCCTCAGTCCTTGTCACGAATCCGAACACATCGTCACCGAACACCGGATGACAGCACTTGGACATCTTGTAATCCAATCCTTTGAGATCTTTGGCGTTCAACACAAGGATGTCATCGGATGAATGCCTGTTGCCCCATTCCGCTGACCTTGTCTCAATCCTTTCCGCCTCGGCCTCTCTCGCTGCCTCGATGGCTTCTGCAGTGATCCTGTCCCTGTCTAGGATGTAATTCTTGACATCATTGACATCAACCTCCCCGTCAGCGATGGCCGCATAGAACGAGTTGAGAGTGGCATACTTGAGCTTTTTCAGCAGTTCAGCGAGAATCTCGTCCGGAAGCTCCAGCTTCCAGTTTTTCAGGCGCCTTCCAAGTAGTTCCTTCCCTTGGGCGGCTTTTTTATATTCCTCCTCGTTAAGTTCCTGCTTGATGCGGTTGCGCGCCTTGGACGTGACAACAAAGTTCAGCCAGTCGGAGGAAGGTTTCTGGTTCTTTCCGGACATGATGTCCACCACATCTCCTGTCTTCAGCTTTTCCCTGATAGACACAGCCTTCCCGTTGATGCGTCCGCCGGCGCAGCGAACTCCGAGTCCTGAATGAATATTAAAGGCGAAGTCCAGAACGGTTGCACCGGCCGGGAGTATTCTCAACTCTCCGGATGGGGTAAACACGAATATCTCCTTGGAAGGCGGCTGCGGAAGATCGTCCGGATTGCCTTCGTGCGGATGCTCAAGGGCATAGCGCACGGAGGTCAGCCATTTGTCCAGCTGCGCCTCGTGCTTGATGCCTTTGTAGGACCAGTGCGAGGCCTGGCCGTTCTCCGCCTCGTCGTCCATTCTCTTTGTCCTGATCTGGACCTCGATGTAGGCTCCGCTCTTGTTCTTGACAGTGATGTGCAGGGACTCGTAGCCGTTCGGCTTAGGGTTCGTAACCCAGTCGCGCAGACGCTTCGTGTCGGCTTCATATTCCTCAGTCACGTACGAATAGACCTGCCAGCAGATGTCCTTTTCCTTCTTGGTGTCCGGTTCGCAGTCAATGATGAACCGGATGGCGAAGACGTCATAGACCCCCTCGAACGGGACTTTCTGCTTCTGCATCTTCCGCCATATTGAATATGCCGTCTTTGTCCTGATCTTCAACTTATAGTGAATCCCGGCGTCTGACAGAGTCTTCTTGAGCGGCTCGATGAACTCCTCGGTCAGCCTGATGCGGTCTCTTTCAGTGGCCTTGAGCTTGTTGGTGATGGCCCGGTACTGCTCCGGCTCGGCGAAACGGAAGTAGATGTCCTCCATCTCGCTCTTGATGTTGTAGAGTCCAAGCTGGTGCGCAAGAGGGATGTACAGCATCAGAGTCTCCAGAATCTTCTTCTCTCTGGAGGCCTTCGGGAACATCTCCAGATGCCTCATCACCTCCAGCCTGTCGGCTATCTTGAGCACGGTCACGCGCGGATCCGTCGAGTACTGGACTATCAACTTCTTGTAGCTCTCGGCCTCAAGCCGTGTGTCCTTGGGCTTGATTGTGGCGATTTTGTTCAGCCCTTCCACCATTGTGTAAACATCCTCCGGAAATCCGCCTTTCAGTTCAATGTCAAATTTTTGTGCTTGGCCCCTGAGCTTGTCGAAGGGCCTTTCCGCCCGCAAATCAATCTCAGGATGCTTTCTGGTGGCCTCGTGGAGGAACACCGCCGCCACGCAGTCAGCCGGCAGACCGATCTCGTCCGCGGCAATCAGCGCCACGTTGATAGGATGCTCGATGAAAGGGTGTCCGTTGCCTCGTGTCTCGTCTGCCAAAGCCGCAGCTGCTATCGCATACGCTTTGTCGATGAGAGCCTGTCCTGCCTCATCATACTGGGGAAATCTCTGATGAATCGTGTCCATAGCAAAGTCCGTTTTACAACTTATGGAATCATTACTTCAAAAATAGTGATTTTCCTCGAATATCATCCGTTGTGTAAAGAAAACAATTCAGCTGTCACATAAAGAAATGTTTTGTCCTATGTAACACTTCACTGCGGACAAAGTGCCTCCAAATCACATTCCACCGGGAGAATAGCCGGTTCCACCGGACAAAGCCAGGCAAAAGGAGAGGACGTTAGAAGAAATAATGAAAATATTGGTTGCGAAAACCAGAGAATGGGTGTATATTGGGTGTAGCGTTTGGCTCGGTTTAGTTTAATGATTATTCAATGACTTGCTTATGAAGATTATACACACAAGTGACTGGCATCTGGGACACGTTCTTTACGGGTACGACAGAAGCATGGAGCAGAGGTCAATGCTCAGTCAGATCGAGAAGATCGTTGGGGAAGAGGAACCTGACGCATTGGTGGTCAGCGGGGATGTTTACCACACCGGACAGCCGTCTGCGGCTGTGCAGAAGATGTTCACTGAGGCGGTGATGAGGATGCACGCTGTCTGTCCGGAGATGGAGATCGTCATCACGGCGGGGAACCACGACAGCGCGTCAAAGCACGAGGTCTCACGAATATTATGGGAGACCCAGAAAGTGAATATGATAGGATCCGTTGACAAGGATTGTCCTGATAAACTTATCGTGGAAGTGCCTGGGAAAGGATTCATCGTCGCTGTTCCTTACATGAATGAAAGGAGTATCCCGGAAGGGTTCTGCCAGAGTCTGCTGGACAAGGTTGCTGAAAGGAACACTGGCAGCCTTCCGGTCGTCATCTCTTCCCACACGACCGTGACTGGTTCCAATTTCACCGGACACGAGGATATTCGTGAATCTTCTGTGGGAGGGATTGACTCCGTCGGATTGGAAGAGTTCGGCGAAGGGTACGACTACATCGCGCTCGGGCATATTCATAAGCCACAGACCATCGCCGGCTCTGGCGGAAGAGCCCGCTACTGCGGCACACCGCTGCCGGTAAGTTTCGACGAGACTTACGGGCACACTGTCTCGGTGGTTGAGATTGGGTCGCATGGGGAGATTCCGCAAGTGCGTGAGGAGACTGTTGACAATCCGCATCCGTTGGTGAATATTCCCGTGTCCGGTTTCGGTAGGTGGGATAAGGTTAAGGAACTGCTGAAAGATTTCCCGAAGGACAATCCGGCCTACATCAGACTGAATGTCGAGGTCGAGGACAGCCTTCCGCCGGATGCGGTGTCCGAGGCCAGAAACATACTAAGTGGCGGACAGGGGCTTTTCTGCACAATTAACGCGCGCCGCGCCGCCGCCGGAAAGTCAGACCGGAAAACCCTTTCCGTGGCGGAGTTCAGGGCTATGGAGCCCCTAGAGGTCGCGCGCCTGTACGCTGAGGACACGGGGATAACGTTCACGGATGAGCTTGCAACCCTGTTCCGTGAGGCTGAGAATGAAGTTAAGGATGACAGAAATAACTAATTTAGACTGACTTATGAAAATTCAAAAACTTACGATTCACAATATCGCGTCCATAGAGGACGCTGTGATTGATTTTGGCGGCAAACCGCTGTCTGATTGCGATGTGTTCCTCATCACAGGCAAGACCGGGGCGGGGAAGAGCACTATTCTGGATGCCATCTGCCTGGCATTGTACGGAGACACGCCAAGGTTGGCAGGCACGCAGATGGAAGGCAGCTCCGCTGACCATGGGGATGATGTCAAGGTTGACAGTCCAGCCAGACTTCTTAGGCAAGGGGCCGGAAGCGGTTTTGTCAGACTTGAGTTCAAAGGAACCAATGGGGCTGATTATGTGGCCGAATGGTCGGTGGCCCGCGCCAGAGGGAAAGCAAACGGGAGGATACAGAAGAAAAAGGATGATTGGACTCTTAAAAACTTGGATTCAGGGGCTCTTTACGTGGGAAGTAAGGAAGTCAATGCGGAAATTGCCTCTGCCGTCGGCCTGAGTTTCAACCAGTTCTGCCGCACCACGATGCTGGCACAGGGAGAGTTCACCAGATTCCTCAACAGCAAGGACAACGAGAAGGCTGATATTCTGGAGAAGATTACCGGTGTGGACGTCTACACGAAGATCGGAGCCAAGGTTTATGAGATAACGAGGCGGAAAGAGGAGGCCTGGAAGGACGCCGAGCGGAAAATCAGCGATGTCAAGATTCTTTCCGAGGAAGAAAAGAAACTGAAACTCAAGGAGAAGGAAGACAAGTTGGCTGAAGTGGAATCCGCCCGCGCGTCAAGGGACGAGTGCGGCAAGAAAAGGGATTGGCTGAACCAGGACGCCAAATTGAAGGCTACGATTGAGTCTGACTCCAAAGCTGTCTCAGAAAGAGAGGCTGTGACAAGGACTGATGAATATCTCGCTGAGGAGAACCTTGCGGTCTCGTTCAGGGCTACTGAGGTGGTACGAGTGAATATGGAAACCCAGAAGCAGGAAGAGGCGGCGGCTCAGGAGGCAAGAACAAGTCTTTCTGGACTGTCAGAGAGATACCGGTCGGTAAAGGGCGGTTTGGCTTTCCTGAGTGACGAGGAGAAGAGGCTTGCCGAGGATAAAGCCTCTGTTGAAGCTGAGCTGGAAAAGGATGCTCCTTTGCTGCCTGTCCTTGAGAAGGAGCAGACCATAGCGGGGCACATAGGAGTTATCGAGAGCGGACGGGAATATATTCGCGAATCAGAAGTCGAGCTTTTGCGCCTAAGGTCGGATTTGACGGGGGTGTGGCTTCCGGCATCGGAAAAGGCTAAGTCGCTGGAGTCTGAGGCCGGGAGAGAGAGGATGCTTGCGGAGGAAACTCAGAAGAAGGCGGAAGAGGCTTTGGCCGAGTCTGATGCCGCTGCTGTCCGCAAGGAGATAGGCGACCTGAAAGATAAGTCAGTGGATGTCAAGCTGGCTCAGGATCGACTTTCGCTCCTTGAACAACTGATTGCCAGGCGCAAGACAGAAGCGCAAGACATCGCTGAGAAAGAGAAGAGGCTTGAAGGCAAGATCGCTGAACGAGACTCTCTAGCCAAGGCCGTTGATGCTTCCCGCATTAAATCTGAGTTGGCTGACGAAGTCTATAGAAAGTTAAGCATGACGGTTGAGGACACCGTCAAGGCTATCCGTAACAACCTTCAGGTCGGGGACATCTGCCCTGTCTGCATGAGGGAGATCGAGTCAGAGTTGCCGACAGATTTAGAGCTGCGGAAACGTCTCGCTCCAATGGAGAGTGCGTGTGAGGAGGCTAGGATAATTTACCGTAATGACAAGGAATGTTACGATCGTCTTGTGGCTGAGATTGGGGCGGAGTCGGAGCAGTTGCAGAAACGGAAATCCGCCTTCGAGAATGACAGTGAGGTGGACCGGATGACGGAATCCGTGAATATGGCTGCGAAGAAATGCGGTCTGGCGACTGTTGATGACGGCACCAAGCTGGCGCTTCAGACGATGAGTCAGGGAATATGTCAGCGTCTATCTGAACTTATTGAAAAAGAGAAGGTTTGTGCCCGTCTTGAAAAAGAAGCCGCTGAAGCTCGGAAGTCAAGTACTGCTGCAAGAGATGCAGTGGATAAGGCTGTTGCTGCGCGTGTCAAGGCGGATAATGATGTCCAGTCCAAGAAATCCGAGATCGAAAGGGTGGAGGCGTTGGTGTCTGACAGGCGAAAGTCCGTTTTGTCGGCTGAGCAAGCTGTCGGAGGCATTCTTGCCGGCTCTCCTTGGGGTGAAAACTGGAGTGAGGACACTCGGATATTCATGAAAAATCTTGAGGAGGCGGTTCGTTCGCACCAGAAGAGGGTGGAGCGTGCGGAGAGCCTGAGCAAGAAGATTGATGAGTTGAGGGCTCGGATTGGCTTCGTGCAGGGAACTGTGGAGGCCATAGAGGAGATGATGCCGTCGTGGAAAGAACTGACGAGGGGTGAGACCGTGAATATTCCGGAACTGTCAATGGAGGCGGAGTCTGTCAAGAGCGCATTGATTCTGGAAAGGCACAAACTTGCTCTTGCCGAGGAAAACGCCAAAGCTGAGTCAGCCAAGGTTGAGGCGTTTTTAGAGGAGCATTCTGAATATGACAGAGCAGCGTTGAAGGCTCTTTCTGAATATTCAGAGACAGCTATCGCTGAGATAGAACGCAGGCACAAAAAGGCTTCTGACGAGTTAGCAGCTGCTAAAGTCGCATTGGCCACGGATCAGCGGAATGAGTCTGAGCATCAATTGAACAAGCCTTCGCTAGAGGACGAGGACACGGTTGAGCGCTTGGATGACTTGTACAAGATAAATGACAAGGCAATGTCTGACGCTGCCAGTCAGGAGGTTCTTCTGACGGAGGCTCTGAGGCAGGATGAGGAGAACCGTGGAAAGGTCGGCAGACTGAAAGAGATTGCTGACAATCTAAGGAATGAGTTGCTGATGTGGAACCGCCTGAACGATCTGATTGGCGACAGTAACGGCAAGAATTTCAGGAAGATAGCCCAGAGTTACGTCCTTGGCAGCCTTGTGAAGGCAGCAAACCGCTACATGAACGACCTGACCGACAGGTATGTCCTGAAAGTCGTACCGGGTACGTTCGTCATTGAGGTCGAGGATGCCTACCAAGGCTACGTCTCCCGTCCGGCAAGCACGATTTCCGGTGGAGAGAGCTTCCTTGTGTCCCTTTCCCTGGCCTTGGCTTTGTCTGACATCGGTGACGGTCTGGCAGTCGGCACCTTGTTCATCGACGAAGGTTTCGGAACCCTTTCCGGTGAGCCTCTCCAGAATGCCGTGAACACGCTGAAAACCCTCCGCACCAAGTCCGGCCGGCAGGTAGGCATAATCAGCCACATCGAAGAACTTCAGGAGAAGATCCCTGTCCGGATAGAAGTCAACCAGAACGAGCGCACGGCCACGAGCACCGTGACGGTGGTTTCCTGATGGAGATCTGTTTGCTGCAAACTCATACATTTTGCTGCATGAAATTGCCTATTTGGAAGTTGAATTAATGAATATTGCTGCCTTTTAATTGTTAAGGAATATGCCGCTGAACAAGAATGCCATGGCAAGGTACCATCGTCTGGACGCTTGCTTTAAGGATAAAGACAAGAGATATTACATTGAAGACCTAATCCGGGAATGCAGCGATGCAATCCGGACTTCGGATGCCCCTGAAGCGACAGTCAGCAGAAGTCAGGTGTTCGCTGACATAAAGAATCTGATGAAAGAATATCCCGATGCGATTGTCAAAATGAGAGATGAGCGGGGGCGTGTCTATTATCGGTATGCGGATCCTGGCTTTTCGATAAACAACAGACCGTTGTCTGTAGATGAGGCCAAGATGATCCGCGACACGATCCAAATGCTCGGACGTTTCAAGGGCCTGCCGTATTTCGATGAACTAGAGGACGCAGCCAAGCGCTTTGAGGAATTTGGCCTGACATCGGGGAATTTTGACTGCGTAGGATTTGAAAGCAACGAAGACCTCGTCGGGTTTGATAATTTCGATGGACTCTTCAAGGCGATAGTGGGAAGGCTGGTGTTGAAGATAAGATATTCACCAGCCTTTGGTAAAGAGGAGGATCGAATATTCCATCCGTATTATCTGAAGCAATACAACTGTCGCTGGTTCCTGCTAGGTTTCGATGTGAAGGTGCAGGCCATCAGGAACTTTGCGTTGGACAGGATAAAGGGATTCTCTGTCGTGGATGGCATTGAATATATTCCTTATAGCGGAGGCGGCTTTGATGAATACTTCAAGGACGTGGTTGGCGTGACCATTATGGAGAATGTACCTGTTCAGGACATTGAGTTCCTTGTGTACGATGAGAAGACTTATAATTATTTGCTGACCAAACCGTTCCATAGCAGCCTCCGTCTTATGAAGGAGTACGTCTCTCCAGAGGACCCGGCCAAAATGAAAGTGACCGTCCGCCCGAACTTTGAGCTGGAAGCCGTCCTGCTGAGGTACGCCGACAACATCCGCATCGTCTCCCCCGACCCCTTCCGCCAACGCTTCCTCGCCCGCATCCGAAAGATCCTTGAGCGGAATGAGTGATTAGTTTCCTGATTGTCAAAAAGTAAGCATCTTGCATCTGTAGGTGTAGGATGCTTTGTAGGCTTTCTTCAATTCTTCAGATAAGAAAGACCTTTCGATTAGCTGTAGGGCTTTGGGAACGGGAGATGAGAATGTCTCCAATTCTTTGGCTATCACCTTTCCCGGAAGTCCGATCCTCCTCCCGAACTCGGTGAAATCATCGTGGCCTATGTTATGCGTGTCCGACATATTCATACCCTCTTTGAAAAGACCCCTATCCAATGCGAATATGCGAGGTTCCCGGAGTTGCAGTGATGTGTTGACAAGGTCATAGGCAGGGGAAAGCCTATATTCCCCGTTTCTTTCGATAAGTGAGAAATTTTTAAGGTGGGCATCGTCATTAAGCGTCACGAAGTTGAAAAGGATCAGCCTGTAGAAGCGTCTTATGTCAACAAGTGATGCTTTAACGTATTGGCGTATCACCCCGGCACATTCCTCATAGCTTGCTTTGGCGTATTTATAGTTAATTCCACCATTGTCTTTGCTGTAGCCGAGTAGAGCGGCAAAATCTTCTTGCCTTCGAATAGAGACCTTATTGCCGATGGTGAATATGTGGCATATCCCTCTTCGAGCGTTGACGGGCAGATGTTTAATTTGTTCATGCTTCGATGGTTTTGACTGTGATAGCACCTATGGTGTCAAATGCGCAGGTCGCCAGCATTATCCCGAAGTCATCCTCTGGATCTATTCTGAGAAGCTGTGACTGAAGTTGCCTGTTCTCTCCTTCAGAAAGCATATTCGCAAAGGCCGGAAAGAGATATTTTGAGTGATATGGCTCATTCCTGAGCGGTAAGGTAAGGCTCACCGGTTCGGCATTTTCTCCAAGGAGATACGCTCTGTCGTAAGTGAATGAATATTCCTTATTGTCATCCTCCAGTAGTGTCCCGCATTTTATTCCGTGCAGGAAGATCTCGCAAAGTCTCATGATTTCAGTCCTTTAGTTTAGTTGCCATTTCAAGTCCCAACACCTCGCAGATTGACTGGTAAGTGGAGATTTTAGGGTCTCCTTGCCCTCTCTCCACCGCCACTACAGTGTTTGTGCTGATTCCAGCGAGATCCGCAAGCTCCGTTTGTGTTATGTCAAGTGCCTTCCGCCGTTCTTTAATCTGAATGCCAATCCTCTTCATTTTCGCAATGTGTTGGTATTATTAGGCAATTATAATGATTATTTATTGGAAATGCAAATGAAATCGTAATGCGTTGTGATTTGATAAAGATATGAACTTTACAGAGTACAGCCCATATCGTCTTTGCCAAAATCCAAAAGAATATCATCACTCAGCCTATCAAAGTCAGACTGGAATATCCTATCTTGAATTACACGGTACTTCTCGAACTCTGATTCAGCAAAACTTTTTGCGAACTCTGCAGTCACTGTTCCGGAGTCATCCAAAATCTTATCGCCTCCGGCCTCAAGAATAATGTCAATCCTTTTTGCCCAGTCTTCCATTGTCATCGGGATGTGACGATCAGCCATGCGTTCCGCCATATCCAAAACGGCGTTCACGAGTTTGCTCATATCCTCCAATTCCAAGCCGTTCAGATAGTTTTTGGCTATGCTTACATCGGATTTCACAATTTTACCATCTGGCGCATTTTCCCAAGTCGTCAATCCCATGTTCTCCTTATTTGCATCAGCCCTTCCGACAATGAGTTCAGCGGCGGTATGTCCGTGAACGGCAAAGTGGATCTTGTTCTGAACTTTCTTATAGAACAAGCGAGTTGTCGGAGCATCGCAATTATAATCAATAGCAGTGGCGTAGATGTCTGTTAGTTTTTGGTAAAACCTGCGCTCGCTCAGTCTGATTTCTCTTATCTCGGCAAGTAAATGCTCAAAATAATCTTCTCCGAGGAAACTCCCGTTTTCCATACGTTTCCTGTCGATGACATATCCCCTGACTGTGAACTGCCTCAAGACATTTGTACACCATTGCCGGAATTGTGTGGCGCGAATTGAGTTAATACGATAGCCAACGGATATGATCGCATCCAGATTATAGAACAAGGTGCTTCGCCTGACATTCCTGGATCCCTCAGTTTGAACTGCCGAGAATTTCTCGGTAGTTCGCCCCTTGTCTAATTCTCCACTTTCATATATATTCTTCAAATGTAATCCAATGTTGTCTATTGAGCAATCGAAAAGTATAGACATCGCTTTCTGTGTTGCCCAGATACTCTCATCTTTATATAGCACCTGAATTCCATCCTCCTTTCCTTCCATAACGAAAGTCAGAAATTCTGCCGTACTGTTTCGTATCAATATATTCTTTTCCATAAATTTCTTATTCAGGCATTCTCTAATTCCGTTAGGCAACATCCTGTCGTGAATATGTACATTGTCAGGCATATATTAATAGCAGTGTCAACTTCCTTTTCGGATGCTGTAGGCGAGAGGTGTGATTGCTCATTTCGCCAGCCTTTTACGAGTTTCAGGAATTGATACAGTTGCTGGTATCTGGCATCCTTGTCGTACTTAAGATCCCACAGACACGGAAATGCGTAGATGACATCTGCCCACATAGCATCTTCCCCTATGCGTCTTGCCTGGCCCCTTGCCTGGATCTCAGTCTTATTGAGGACATAATACAGTTTCTTCAAATAAGCCTCGAACTTTGTTACGATAAGATTGAATGACACGAACTTATCCACGATTGTTGGTTTCTCGTTGACATATAAGGAATCAAGAGCCTGGCTGATATACATCTTAACTCCATCGAGTGACTCAATTGACTTGATGTCTAGCACCTTAAACAAACCATCAACCATTTCTGTCACAGGTCTCATACAGCGACTGAAATCCTTCAAATATTCGGACACGACATTGTTTATTTTATCCTTGACCAGTTGGGTTCTTTCAGTTTCGGACAGAATCTTATCTGAATTGAGTTTGTCATTCGGATTATTATCAACGTCCTGAGCACTAGGCGAAGAGGCACTGACCTCTTCTTCAAGGCGCTCAAATGTGATGTCTTCTGAAGTGCTTTCCCGTAGGGCGGTTTCCAATGTCATATTTTCCTCTTGGTAGGCTTTGATTATGGCACCACGCATCTGCGGTTGGAGTATGAACATACGAAGCAGTTTGTCCACTTTGGGAACAACCAATCTGGCTGCGACATCATTACCTTCAACCTTGGAGACAAATATCCTTGCCTTTTGAAGATCCAGCGTCAGCTTAAGATTGTCGAAACGGTTGAACTCATTGATGTTCCTTTCATCCACATCGCCTTTAAGAATGTTCGTCATCATACTGACGTTCAATCCTGTGGCATCGTGAAGAATGGAAATCTGACCATATTGTTCCTTGAGTTGATAGTCGGAGATATAGTCTTGAATCGTCTTGCCTGCCTCCAGATGAAGGTCACCGCTTTGGATGTCGTGCAGAATCACAATCGCTGTCCGCTGGTCTGTTTGAGAAAGCATTGCGAATGTCTTGTGCAGTTCACGCAAAGCCGTTCTCGTCAGATCGCTTCCCGGACCTTCTGTATAAAGGTTCTTGATGAACCTTTCAAAACGAGAGTTCAGGTATTCAGCGTCAATGGTACCGGTTCCCGTTTCTGTAATGTAGGTATCAATAGGGTAGTCGAACACGGTTTCATCACCTCCGGAAGAATTACGGTCAAACAGTTCACGGTATCTCTGCAACAGAATCCGGTACGTGTTCTCGTCCAATTCCATTGACACATCAGTGTATGTCTCACCGTGCGGGAACTCATATCTTGTTTTATCCCATAGAAACCCTTGCAGTTTGGCGGCCTCCAGAAGATGGGTCATCTTCGAGAAATCCTTCGCGAACATATTGCGGTCTTCCCGCGTCTCAGGCAGCTTCTCGAAATTCATTATCTCGTGACTCAGGAAGATGTCACGAATATGCAGGAACAGACTATTGATGTTGTTCAGGTTTTGTTCCAGTTTGTCAACGAACACCCCAAGCGGTCTGTCGACATACACTTCCAACGCGTCATCAATATTCTGTTTCATCGTGTATGGGAAAGTGTAATAGCGGATAATGCCGAATGGCTTGTCAGGGCCGAACAGGCGGTTAGTACGCGAAAACGCCTGAATAACATCCACATACTTCAGGAGTTTATCCACATAGAGAGTGTTGATCCACTTGGAATCATATCCTGTCAGCATCTGTGTCACTACTATAAGAAGGTCTATCTGCAAAGATTGATCGCTCTCTATTCCTACATAAGGTTTTTTATGTGCAAGTCTTTTGGCGACATCCTTTTTGTACTTTCCGTACGTCGCCACTTGAAACGATGTTTTGTATTTGAGGTTATAGTCCGTCAGCATCTCAACGATCGCATCCTCACGGGCTATTCCCTCATCGCTGTTGTCAATGTTGTTGTCGAACACAGCCACCACATTCATAGACGGATACCGTGCCTTGAACAGATGATAGTATTCTATTGCCTCCGGAATATTCTGAGTAGCAAGAATTGCGTGAAATTTGCCGTTCTTGCTGAGCCTGTGCCAATTCGCGCAGATGTCGGCTGCCACCGCCTGATGATGGACCGACTGTTGATAAAGATCCTTGGGAAGATAATGTTCTATGCCCCTGCATATTTCACCATCCTTTCCGTTGTAGGTGTCAGGCATTTCAAGGTCTTCCATAAAATGCCGGTAAGTTTCTTTGTCTGCTTCAGAGGCTGCATCCAGTTCGTCAATATTGTGGATTCCTAACTGAGAGAAAGCGGCTTTTTCCCGAAGTTCATCCTCATCGTACGTGTTTACCATAGTAAGATCGAATCCGAGCACATTGCCGTCTGGAATTCCGCTGGCAATGGTGTACTTATGGAGCATATCACCAAAGAGCGTCTCGGTTGTTATCTCGTTATGAGCGTTTTCCTCGAACACAGGCGTACCGGTGAACCCGAAAAGCAACGCCTTCGGGAAAGTGTTCTTTATGCTTACTAGCATATCTCCGAAGACGGATCTGTGGCATTCGTCAATTATGAAAACGAGCCGCTTGCGTCCGATTCCATTGATAGTGTCTTGACTTATGGAAGTTCCTCCTTTAATGTTTGACATCTTTTGTATGGAAGTGACTATCAACCTGTCATCCCTGTCCGTGCTCTGGAGTTTGGACACCAGCATCATAGTGTTCTGTGTGTCTTGGACGGAATCGTCATCACCCGCGAATCCGCGGTATTCGTCAAGCGACTGGATGGACAGTTCTATTCTATCCATAAGAAACACGACCTTGTCTGCGTTCCCAGAACCGGCGACCAATTGAGCAGCTTTGAAAGAAGTCATCGTCTTTCCGGAGCCAGTCGTGTGCCAGATGTAGCCGCCACGGTGCTCATGGTCATCCCAATTGGTCTTGTGAACCCTGTCGGCAATTTTGGTTACCGCGAAATACTGGTATGAACGCAGTACTTTAAGCGTCTTGTCCTTGTCATCCGCGATAGTGTAATATCCCACCATCTGATGCGCCATCGGAATGGACAGAAGGTCCTGCGTCACCTTCTTCCAGTCTTTCACAACAATATTATTGAAATCCTCCCAATGGAACCAGAACTCTGGCTTGAAGTTCTCCTCACATCCTGGGTTCGCGAAGTAGAGCGTCTCCTCCGGCGTCATCGCCACGAATATCTGGATCAATGAGAACATACCGCTGGAGAACACTCCTTCGTGGGTATAACGCTTGATCTGGTACACCGCCTGCGAGACATCCACTCGGGAGCGTTTCAGTTCGATGTGGATGACCGGCATTCCGTTTATGAGGAGCATGATGTCCCCACGGCGGTTTCCAGCCAAATCATTGGATGCGCGGAACTTGGGCTGACGTGCAATCTGGTAGCGGCTTTGTCCGGCGCAGATTTCCTTTGCATCGAAAATCTTGAGATATACCTCCTTGCCGCAGTTTAAGGTGTCAGCCTGGTTGTCACGCTTTATGACCACCTGCTCACCGTTTATGAAGCGGTTTGTGTTGAATGGAGAAGAGCATCTGTTCACCTGATCGATGACTTGCTGCATCTCGGTCTGGGTCAATGGCGCGTTTCCGAGCCGGTCAATGCTTCTGTTGTTCTCATAGAGGATCTTAGCCCAATTTTGGACGAGCTGTTCCTCCGTAGGATACATGATCACATCGTTTTCTCCCCACCCGTGCTGCTGAAGAGTCTGGGTCAAAGCCTGCTCAAAGTCGCTTTCCTTGACAAAGGGCTGTATCTGGTCGTGTATGGATTCCATAAGTTTTGTCTGTAAGTGCAATAGGGTTAGTGTTATACGAACATCGCGTCAAGGCAGGCGGACTTGATCTGTTTCAGCTTTTCGAGACGCTGTGTCTGAATGGCGATCTGTTTGTCAAGATTTGTGAAATATGAGGCAATCTTTTGCTGCTCGGTATAATTCTGTGGACAAGGAATAGAAGCCCTTAAGAAGTTATTCTTAGAGAGGTTGAATCTTGTGGCACCTTGAGCGAGGATACTCATTATTCTTCGACCAACGGGTCCTCGCATTAAATATGCCATATATTCAGGACAAACACTACTATCTGAGATTCTAAAGCCAAAGCAAAAACTATTAAGATACACATTTCTAACATCTTGTGTAAGAACCGAACACATTCCGACTTCATCGGGGGTTTCAGAAGACGTGTTAAAAAATAAATCTCCTATTCGAACATAATTCTGATGCTCATCATTCGATACATTTACAAATTCAAGAATATCTGTATCAATTTGCGCATTATTAAGGACATTCAAGAATGTAATGTATTGTGCTTCTCCAACTCCAAAGTCTAATTTATTTTTCCCAATTAGACCACTGAATGTATTTCCGGCTTCTCCAATGACCATATTCTTCCATTCACCTTCAAATCCTTTGAAGCGGACTTTCGGGACGGTCTCGCCCTCGGCGGGGAACATTGCCTGAAGCGATGCCTCCTTTACCTGCTTCAACGATGCAATCTTCTTCTCCGTTGTCTGAATCAACGAATCCAGGCTTTGGAAATATGATACAACCAACGAACGGATTTGAGATGCTGTAGGTAAAGACACTCTAAATGATTTTATATCCTCAGGAGAAATGTGAGGTATTGCAGAAGACGTTTTAATTTCATCTATATACTTAATGAACTTACTTGATTTTATGGCTATCTGTATTAGGCGGATTATGTCTAAATCCTTGTTTCTTAACCTCGCTACACGTTGAACCAACAGAGATGATGATTCATATGCTGTTACTAATGCAGAATTCTTTCCTACTTTAGAACCATCCAATCCAATAACTAAATCGCCTTCATGAAGGAAGTATTTCTCAAGGCCGATAGTGCTGCCATCGTAATAGCGATCAATATCATCAGAGTGCCGGACTATTCCTTCAGTAATATTAATGCCACGCATCAACAAATATGTGCCATCATCCTTTATTTTATCACCTGGAAATGGAAATCCAGTTAATATATCACAAAGATTTCCTATTCTATATGTTTCCCAATTTGTTTTTTTTGTAAATTCAATGATAGGAACACTCATATCTTTCATCTATTAGAACATTTAACAAGTTCTTTCAGTCCCGCAACAGCATACTCATCACCGCTTAGTTCGGAAACAAGCCCAGCCAGTTCTTCCTGCGCCTCTTTCATCTGCTCCTCAAGCGACTTATATGACACGGCATATTTCTTTGACAAACTGGAGACCTTCCTCTCCAGATCGGTCAGCACTGAATGCAATGTCCTTTCTATGCCGTTACATATCGGCTCGATCCACTTCTTGTGAAGAAGTTCGTCGATTTCATCGTCAGACAGGCTTTCGATGGTACTTTTGGTGAGTGAGAACAAATCATTCTCCTCTTTAGCGGCGGCTTTCTTCGTGTCGGTTTGTTCCTTCCACAATGAGACTATCTTGTTCAGTTTGTCTTTGGTCTCCTTCGCGACATCATCGCATTTTGCCTTCGCATCGGCTGTTATGGCTTTCTTGTTGAATTTAGCGCGTGCCTGTTTGTCTTCCGCACCGTCCTGCTCATCCTGTTTTTCAAGGTAAGCCTCTTGTTCATCCTCATCGAAACCATCACGAATCTCGTCCAGTTCGGAGGCTATCTCTTCAAGGCGATATTTCCTGTCCTTTATGCTGTCAAGCTCTGTCTGGAATCTGACCTGTTGGACCAGACCGAACGGGATTATCCTTCCTTTCAGTCCGTCAGGGACTTCCACCTCTTCACCGTTTCTGTCCTTGGCCAGCTTATACGCCTCTTCAACGACACGGCAAGCGGCCTTGCCTTCAGTCTGAATGGTCTCTATGTCACCGGAGATTGTGCGCCAACTATCTGCAAGCGCTTGATACGCCGCATATTTATCCACCAACGGAATATTCATAAGCCGACGGAATATGTCATCAGCGATTTCGTCAACCACGGAGAGTTCTTTCACCTCTGCAACGTGAGTGATCAGCTTGTCGCACAGCATATTCTCGAAACCGGAAAAGGCTGATTTGAACGATTCCTGAAAAGCTTTGACATCCCGGTTGTCTCTGATGGTTTCGGCTACACCTTCTGTTTTCAGTGCTGAGTATGGCTTGTCTTCGGACGAAGCGAAAAGTTCGTCTTTCAATGACGGTAAGACTGCCCAATAGTTTTCAAGTTTATCGATCTCGGCATTCGGGATGCCACCGAACATTGTGGCGTAGATGTCAAACTTCTCGGCAGGCTCACTGGAGTCAACATAGCGTGGTATGTTGAGATTGTATCCGTTTTCGCGGATTTCGTCTCGGCTCACCCTTCTGGAGAATCCGTCAATCTCCACCCTGCCGCGTACCGTGTCGGCTATCTTCTTGATGTCGCAGTCCCGTAGTTTGTTGCTCTTGCCCTCTTTGATGAAACCCTTAGATGCGTCTATTATAAGCACATCATCGTTGCTGCGGTGCTGCTTCAGAACCATTATCAATGTCGGTATGCCTGTGCCGAAGAATATGTTTGCGGGGAGGCCTATGATGGCATCGATGTGGTTCTTCTCGATGAGTTTGCGTCTGATCTCACCCTCACTCCCGTCATTTGGGTCTCCACGAAAGAGCACTCCGTGTGGAAGTACGATGGTCATGATGCCATTGGCGTCAAGATGGTGGAGTTCATGAAGCAGGAAGGCATAGTCGGCCTTTGATTTAGGTGCGATGCCATAGTCTTTGAAGCGGGCATCCATCGCTGCGTCCTTAGGATCCCAGTTCTGCGAATATGGAGGGTTGCTGACGACCGCATCCACGCGGAGAGGCTCAAGGCGTCCGCTCTCCGGATCTGCCATTGGCCAGTCTTCATCCAAAGAATCAGCGCAACGAGTCTCGATGTTGCTAGGCTTGATGCCTCGCATCACGAGATTCATACGGGTAAGATTGTACGTGTTTTCCTTGAGCTCCTGGGCATAGTATTTCACGTGATCGGTGTCGGCCATGTGCTTACCGACAGATTTTCCGATTGTGATGAGGAGAGATCCAGAACCGCTGGTCGGGTCATATATTTGGATATTATCCTTGGCCTTATGATGCTCGGCGACTATTTCCGACATCACCATAGCCACTTCGTGAGGGGTGTAGAACTCACCGGCTTTCTTGCCGGCGCTGGCAGCGAAGTTGGAGATAAGGTATTCATAAACGTAACCAAGAACATCGTAGTCCTGTTTCCCATCCGTAGGAATGTCCTTTATAAGCTTGATGAGGTCTCTTAAGGCACGAGTCTGTGAGGAGGGGTTTTCTCCAAGTTTCTGGAGGCCTGTCTGAAGTGTCTTGAATATGCCTTTATAGACATTGGCAAAGTCTGGATTAATGAGCCTGTCGAATGCTCCCAATGCTACATTGAGGTCGGCAGCATTGAACGAAACGTCCGGAAGGAGCCATGTGGAAAACAGGTTCTTGTACTCGATGAAATAACCGATGTTCCGCTGACAGAACTCTATCATCTGTCGTGCCTCATCGTCCTCGTGATCTTCTACAAGTGCAGGAAGATCCTCGTCCGTCCATCCTGCCTTTGTCTTGAGATACGAGATTTCGTTGTCTGAAAGGAACTTATAAAAGATGAGGCCGAGAATGTAGTCCTTGTATTCATTTGCCTCTATTTTTGAGCGCATCTTGTTGGCTGATGCCCATATGCGGTTTGCCAGTTGCTGTTTATTCATTTTAGTTTTACTGTTTTTACTTTAGTTAACAAATATACTCAATTATTATGCAACTTATTTGCAATGTTTTATATTTTCTATCAGAATACAGAATATGCAACCAGAAATTGGAAAATATCAAAATATTTACGAATTTGGTTGCGGAATAAGACTTATGAAGGTAATAACACAAGAAAACCATTAATGTCTATGAAAATATTCTTTCATCCTGATTTTACCGGACGTTGCCATCAGAATATTGATGGGTGCCGTTTGGGACAGATAGTAACAGGGGAGGCGGGGTTGCTTAAACTCCTGCAGGACTATTCCGGCATTCACCGCGATGTGCCTGATGACAAAGACCGTTTGGTGACATGTCTTAATGCGTTGCGTAAGGTTGTGAGCGATACATCTCCTCTGAAACAATCGTTTGATATAGACCCTATGGCCGCTGCTGCCAAGATTCTGGAGTGGAGGGACGAACTGGTTCTTAATGGTTGGTCACCGTCAGGAGAGGAAGAGGGCTGGAAACTTGGTCTCATCGCCTCTTTGGAGTGCGAGGGCATTAAAGGGACAGCTGATCAGTGGGCTGAGATGCTTCGTGCCACATCAGAAGGACCGGTTTTTCCGCAAGGGACGGAATTGATTGTTCCGAAATTGTTTACGAAGCCGGTGTTCCTGCGGCTGTTGGAGAATCTCAAGAAATATGGAACGGTGGTGTCATACCTTGAAGCGAAAGGAGAGGCATCTGCCGGAACCAATCTGGGCATAATCCAGTCAGGCTTGTTTGACAATAATGAAAAAATCATCTTGAACAAGAATGATGACACATTCAACGTCCTTCATTTCGAGACAGAGGATGAGGCTCTCAAATACGTGGCGACCATGGTTCCCGCTTCGGAGAATAGACTCTTTGTTTGTTCTTCTGCCAAACGCCTTGACAACATTCAAACCTACCTTGGCCAGCCTCATTCCGGCTCTGCGATCGAGAACTCAGAGCCGCAGATCGTTCAGTTGTTTAAGATAGGAATGTCTCTCTTTCAGTATCCGTCCGACATCGGTTCGGTCGTTTCCTGGCTTCAGGCTCCGGTAAGTCCTTTGGGAAAGTTGAGGTTCAGCTTGCTGCGGGCAGTCAAGGATTCTGGCGGTTTGTTCAACGAGGAATGGGACAAGGCCATAACATACGAGCGAAACGCGATCCGTGACAACGAGGACGTTGATGAGAGCGAACGAAAGAAGCATATTGCCAAATTTGACAGGATTGTTGATAGGTTCATTATCAAACCATCCAAGACGATAGAGAAGGATAAAGTCATTGATTTCTGCGGAAATATGTCCCAATGGGCTGTCGCGATGTCTCAGTCTGAACATTATCAGGCAATGCCGGGAGCTGTCGCTCAGTTCACCACTCTCAAGGAATTGTTTGGCTTGATGAGCGAAGTTGTCAATGAATATGCCGATGAACTGGACGGTGTCACATTGCGCCGGATGGTTATTCAGCTCAGCCATGGTGATGAATATGCTATGTATAACGCAGAATGCGGAGGCCGTGAAGTTATTGCTTCGCCAGGTGATATTCTGGATCCGGTGTCGGAGGTGGTTTGGGTTGATATGTATAACGCTTCCGTCCCGTCAGGACAATTCAGCTTCTTGACTGTTGGTGAGAAAGCGCGGCTAGGCTGCGAGGAATGGCAGGCTGAAAAGGAATTAAGATTTAATGACAACGTTCAGGCGACACCTATATTCAAGGCCAAAGAGAAGTTGACTTTGATCTATACCGATTATGCGGACAACGCACCGGTGGCAAAGCATCCGTTGCTGGTGCGTCTTGGGGCTAAGATTGAGAATTTCAAGGATTTTGTGAAAGAGAATCCTGAGATTTCCGATGAGGCGTATGAGGTAAGGCAGCTGATTGACAACTATGCGGAAAACACAGTTGAATCTCATGAAATCAACCTCAGGGACACCGCCATTCCTTCAAGGCGTGATGCTGAGAGTTATTCATCGTTGGACTCCCTTGTGCAACATCCTTTTGATTATGTCTGCAACTATGCCGCGGCACTCAGAGAGCCGGTTTACTTTGATAAGGCATCGGTGGAGTCTGTCAAGGGGAACGTCGCTCACCGGACTGTGGAGCTAATGTTCTCTGGTAGATTGGACTCGTTCCGGGATTGTTATGACAAGGCCGTTCAGGAATGTGGAGCGTTGCTGTTCTTGGATGAGAACGTTGTCGATCGGAAAGAGCTTGCGATAAGATTGGAGAAAGGCGTGGAGAATTTACAGAGTTTTATCAAACTCAACAACCTGACATTCATCGCTTCTGAAAAGGAATATTCTTGTGAATGGAAAGGGAAAAGGCTAACCGCGAAAGTGGATATGATCTTAAAGGATGGTGCCGGTAATCCAGTTATACTTGATTTCAAGAACACTTCCGCTCCGGATTCCTACAAAAAAAGAATAGCCCGCAACGAGGCGCTACAGTTGGCTGTCTATAAATATGTTGTCTTGAGATCGGAAGATTTCTCCGTCAAGGTGGCGAGGACTGCTTACGTCATTCTTCCTGACGCGGAGATATTCACATCAGATGATTTCGCGGGAGTCCACCCGGTAGCTCCGGATGACAGAAACCGTACAGATGGCAATTTGATGGAACTGCTCGACAACTCGTTTGATTTCAGGTGGAAACAACTGGAGAAGGGAGTGGTTGAATTAGGTGAAGGTCTTCCTGCCAATGTGACGGAATATGGCCGGAATCAGTCGGAAAAGAAATTGATTCCTATCAAGGAGAATGATCAGAAGAAAAAGTATGACAATATTTACTCTAACGTTAAAGGATTGAGGTAATCTATGAAAAACACAAAATATATAAGCGCAAGCGCTGGTAGTGGGAAAACCTACAGCATCGTGAACGAGATGGCCGGTCAGATTCAGAATGGAATCGTCAGAAATGGAAAGGTGATCAGAGTGCGTGGTGATCAGATAATCGCTACGACTTTCACAAAGAAAGCTGCGGCAGAGTTGCAAGAAAGAGCCCGTGCGATTCTTGAAGAAAGAGGATTGTTCAACGAGGCTTCCATGCTGAACAATGCTGCGATTGGTACAATTCATTCCGTCGCGTTTCAGGTGTTGAGCAGATTCTGGTATCTTGCCGGAGTCAGCGCTGACGTCAGGATAATGCCAGAGGAAGATGTGCGGTTCTATGTCAACCAATCATTGGCTTCATGTGTGACTGAAGACGACCTTGCCTTTTTCGACAAGTATAGGAAGTTCTTTGACTTGACGACAAATAAGGAAGGCAATTATCAGAAAGTGCCGGATACAAAATTTTGGCTGGATGACTTGAAGTCGATTGTGGACACTATTCATGTTTTTCGCATTGCCGATGAGAAGGTGTGTGAGGAAGAGTCAATCAGACTCGTGGAGGCGTTTTACAGGAATCCATATCCAGACCAAGATGCCACTCCGGAATATGCAAAAGTAGTTATGAAACGTCTGGAAGTTGGTGTCAGGAAAAGTAAAAGGTTGGCTAAGGCGGCAGATGAATTGGCGGGAATAGTTACGGAAGCATCTTCAGTGGATGTGACAGACGTTAAGTTGATGTCCCTGTTGGCAAGCATTATAAAACGCCTTTCGGGAGCGAAAAGTCTTGAAGGTTCGGCTGTTGATGATCTTGCGGAACTATCGCGTATCCAGAGGGCCCTTGCCTGTTCACCGGAGGTGTTGGGATTGCAGAAAGAGTATATTCATAGAATATTCGACCTTGCCGCAAAATGGAAAAGCGAATACGCAGCGTTCAAGGAATCTCGTTGTTTGCTTGACTTCAATGACCTTGAAGGGAAGTTTTACGATCTTCTTCAGATGAAGGAAGTTGAGGAAGAAATCAGAAGTAGCTATAAATCTTTGTTTGTGGATGAATTTCAGGATTGTTCACCGCTTCAAATCAGTATTTTTGAAAGGCTCGGAGCCATGATGGAGTCCGTGACTTATGTAGGTGACAAGAAGCAGTCCATTTATGGCTTCAGGGGGACGGATTTGAGCGTTGTTGAAAGCGTCACGGATCAATTTCCAAAGCAGTTGGATGTCGTGGACGAGAATGGAAATAAAATTACCACACTGAAGGAAAGCTGGCGATCAACCAAGACTCTTGTGGATTTCACCAACCAGATTTTTGAGCGTGCTTTTGAAGGTGAGATCGCTCCGGAGTTGGTACGTTTGGAGAAGGCGGACGGAGGCAATGTAGATGCTGATGAGAAGCCGGAGCATTGGCGGTTCGATGTTGGTAATAATGAACTGTTCTTTAAGGAATTGGCAATGAAGGTGAACTCTCTGATAAAAGAGAGAGGATTGAAGGCGAAGGATGTGGCTATCCTTTTCAGAAAAAACTATGATTGTGTCAAGATGGCCTCCTTGCTCAGAGAATTGGGACTGCCGGTCAACACACAGGTTGATTCGAGGAATAAGGAAGAGAATAAGCGATCATATTCATTTATGAACGCTCTTGTGTCGTTGCTCGTGAACGAAAAGGATGCGTATTCAAAGGCGGTAGTTCTGCTCGGCAGTGAGCAAGGTCACCAGATAGGGGCTCTCCTTTCAGACAGAATTGAAGACTTGAGACTTTCCGACAAGGACGGGCAGCCAAGGAATCGATGGAATGAAGAACGGGTGATCAAGAGACTGCTGGCTCTGTGCGAGCCTATCAGGCGGCAATCGGTCGCTGCGGCGGTTGACAGCCTTGTGAGGGAGTTCGGGGTGAAGGAAATCTTGTCTGGCATCGACGATCCAGTTACCGCCTCCCTTTTTGTGGATGGCTATCTGGCTGCGGCCAAGACCTACGAGGACCGTTGCCGTTTGAATGGTGAGGGGGCGTCATTATCCGGTTTCTTGACGTATGTCTTGAATAATGATATTAATGGTTTGTCTGACGACGATGGAGTTTTCGTTGGAACATATCATAAGTCAAAAGGGCTTCAGTGGCACACAGTTATTTGTTGTTCCCTTGACTTTAATCCTGATTTGATAGACGTTCAGCAGGATGTGTTCGGTGTAAGAAGGTACAAGAATCCAGACGGAATGGTAGGCGTGTATGTCTTGCCTAAGACAGGGGTCGCTCAAAAGGTTATAGAGTCTGATTTAGAAAAAAGCTCTTTGGCGGAGAATGCTCGGCAGGAAAAACTTGCGGAAGGAAAGCGGCTGATGTACGTCGGCTTGACGCGCGCTAGGACACACCTGATAACCGCAGCCAAGGGTAATATAGTTGCTTGGCTGGATGTTTTGACAGGTTGCGTTTCGAGCAAACGTCCGTTCCCATTCCTTGCAGATGATTCGATGATGGTCCGGACATTTGAACCTACTGGAGAAGACATAACACCAAGAAAGCCTGAGGAGTCTTTCAAAGTGCTTTCGGCTCCTGAAGTCAGAGATTTTTACAAAGAAAAGTTCATTGAGCCGAGCGCGGTGAAGGATGAAGATCTGGTGGCAAAAGCGCATGCTGAGATTGTGATGAACATCGGTGACAGGATAACTGTGAAGTCAGAAGGTGATTTCGCTGATTACGGGACTTATTTTCATCAAGTGCTGTTTTGTTGGCGATTAGGTGAGGATAACACGTCTCTGATCAAGTCCATGGCGCGAGATTTTCATCTGCTCGCTCCGTTGAAAGATCTGGATAAGATTTCAGCGACGGTTGAGTCATTTTATTCTTTTATGAAGGAAACGTACGGAGGTCCGATTGCCCTGCATAGGGAACTGCCGTTTAGAGATTCACGTGACGGACAGGTGATCTCAGGAAGTATGGATCTGGTTTACGAGACAAAGAATGGTGTGGTGTTGGTGGATTATAAGACTTGTCCTCGGCCAATCAAAGAATTGACCGACAGGACAAGTGTTTTTTATGCCGGTAAATATGCTCCGCAGCTGGATTGCTATCGGCACGCTCTTGAATCTTCAGGCAAAAAAGTGCTAGACACGATTCTATTTTACCCTACATCGGGTGTGCTGGTGAGAATCTGAGGCGGTGATGGACTCTGATGGCATTTATTATAATGCCATCAGAAGCCTATTTTCTTCATGTTGCCGTTGCGTTTGAGGGTCTCGGAGCGGCAATATTCAGCCATTGAGTGGTAGTCAAGTGACTCGTTGCCGGTCAGGACGGCGTCAACGGCTTTCATTCTGGAGATGTTCTCAATCTGGCCACCGCTGAAGTCGAACTCTGAGGCGAGTCTTACGGCCACTTCGTCTGTCAGACCTGGAATGAGGGATTCCCAGATTTTGGCCCTTACACTGATTTCCGGCCTCTTGAACTCGATTTTGTAGAGGAATCTTCGCTCGAAGGCCTTGTCTATGTTGTCGGTGAGGTTGGTGGTGGCGATGAGGATGCCTTCCATGGCCTCCATCTCCTGAAGGATGATGTTCTGGATGGCGTTCTCCATCTTGTCAACGGCGCTCTCGGCGCCTTCCCGGCGTATTCCGAAAATCGCGTCGGCCTCGTTGAACAGAAGAATAGGTTGGACTTTCTTCTTGGAACATAGCTCTTTGTACATCTCAAAGGTCGCTTTGATGTTCTTCTCGCTCTGTCCCACCCACATACTCTTGATCTGATCTACATTGACCGGGAATATGTCCCTTCCAGTGGCGCGCGCCAGCTGATAGACGGTCTCTGTCTTGCCGGTGCCTGGACTGCCGTAGAACAGGCAGGCGAAACCTTTACGCATCCCGTGTTTTTCAAGATTGGAGGTGACGTTCTTGAAATTCTGGGGCTGAAGGAGATCCGCGAGCCTTTCCACCTGAGCGTTCACGTCCGCATTGAAAAACAGAGTCTTCTTTGTCACCTTTTTGTGGGAAACGAGACTGTCGTTGATGTTGTCCGTTCCGGTTCTGCTCTTCATCTTGTGCTCCGGAAGGAATTTCTTCAGCCCTTTTTTCGTGAACCTGTAGGATCCTCTGTCAAAGAAAGATTCCGTAGAGTCAAAAACAAGAAAACCGTCTGTGATCAGTTGGTTCTCGCCCCTTTCCAGAGATCTCAGCATTGCACGTGAGTCCTTGGGGGACTGGAGGGCGTCGCGGATGTCCGACTGGTCGAATCTGTCCTTGCATTCGCTCACATACAAGGCGCACAGATAGACGAGAACCTTCTTCATGTCAGCGTTTTTCGTGTACCCGGAAATCGCCTTGACAAACGGAAGTTCCTGATTGGCCTTCAGCGCGGAATCTATTTCAAGGAATAGTGACTCGTCGTCAAGGTTGTTGCGCGAGTTCCTTTCGTAGAGGTCCATGACGGTGTCAAACAATTCCTCCTCGGTCATCTTTGAATATTCCGGAGCGATGAACGGCTTGTTGGCGGCCAGACTCCTCAGTACACCCATCGGGACATTGTAGCCGGAAGAGTCAATTCCGCAGTTCCGTTTGAGCAGTCTCTTTGAGACAAGGTCTTCAATCTCATCAAGATGCATAAGCAGTGATGTCCGATGGCAATGAAGATGCGAACTCAGATTCTCAAGCGTGACTGTGGACCAGCCGGACTGCTCTGTGAACAGCGAGAACAGCACAGCCTGGCTTTTTGTGATTTTCAGCCTTTCGGCAAGGTAGGCGGAGAACGGCTCGACCATTTTCATGAACTCATCGGTCAACCCCGAGTCACTGGATCTGGAAACGATGCCGTCCACAGCCTTGAGCAGAGTGAGGTTTTCAAGTTCCTCAGGTGTCGGTGTCTTCTTAGACTGATCGATGTCTTCCAAATTAAATAGGTCATTGTTTCTTCTTCTCATAGTTTATGCATTTATTCTAGTTATACAATCGTCTTTTATGTCCATCTATTTCACCAAGATGTTAATTTATCCAACGATTCCCCAAGTACGATTGAGGAATTTATCTGTCTTCCTGAGTTTGCCGAAGAGCTTATTGCGGCTTTTGGAGACCGCTTGATGGCTTATTCCGAGATTCTGGGCCACCATCTCATCGGTAGGAGAGGTGACTCCGTTCTTCATCAGCCGGATCAATTCATTCAGCACGCATCGCTCGCACGGTGTTATGTCTCGCGTATATTTCAAAAGATACTTCAACCGGACAGCAGCGCTCCCGCGATCTTCCATCCTAGAACGTGAATATTCAGAATCATATTCAATGAAGTCATCTCTTGCCACATCGCTGTCCTCGCTGTTCCAGCCTTCATCAATGGAGACGTAGCGTTTTTGCCGGTCGATCATTGAGATGAACTTTTTGCGTATCGCAGAGTTCACGTATGCCGTGAACGAAGTTCCCTTTTCGGGGTTGAATCCGTTCACGCAATTAAACGTGACCGACTTCCCGATGTGTGCCAGTTCTTCGACTGAATACGTGTTTAGGGTTTGACCGAATCCTTTGATTAGTCCAGCCGTCAGTCCAACACAGTCATTAATCACATTTTCTAGTGCTTTTGAGTCACCGTTTTTTGCGGCATTGATTGTTGCGTCAGTGATGGAGACAAGTTTAAAAGAGAATAGTTTTCTCATAACGTTAGTTTATTAAGTTAATTATAAATACAAGGCAATTGTAGCCGTGCGGAGGAGGTAAATAATAAAATCTATGCCATAAATCCAGCCTTGTCCAGCCTATCTGGACAACTCGAAAATTAACGAGAATAGTTGCGAATTTGGTTGCACTTCACTCGTCGAAGAAGTATTTATGAAAGATTAATTCCTAAGGCTATGAATATGATGACAGCACGACTATTAATGGAGGATCCGTCTAGAAGTACTAACTATGAAAATGCAGTTGCATTACCTTCCAATGTTGAGTTCACTGATGTTTCATGCGACGCGAAGGCATTCGAGCGTAGTGTTCCTTTTCTTGTCGAGAATAGAAACCGCATTAGTGTGTTAGCCGGATTTTCAAGCATCCGTGTGCCTTTGCCAGTTTATGGCATTAAAGGGCAAATAACACTTGGCGCTTTGGCGAGACTATGGAAGAATCCGCAAAGCGGCTTTGTTTTTAAGTGTGGTTGTGGAGCCGATGCGTATGTGTATTCCTGCGCAGTCGATTCTTTTGCTGGCATTGCCCGTTACTCAGTCTATTGCCCGACTTGCCACAAGTCTTCTGTTATTTCGGAAACCTTGCTATGATTTGGGCTGGCTAGATCTTGTGTTTCCCTAATTCAAGTTGACCCATGTTATACCGGTATTATTAGAGTGGTTGCAAGATAATCGACTTTAAGGTTGAATATATTCGTAAAATAGGCTGTTTTTAAGTATTTTTGTGTCGATTTGTAGAATCGTTGAACTTATGGCGACACGTAGTGAAGTTGAGCACTTTTTAAGTCAATTCAAGGTTAAACTTGACATATGGGGAATTATATTCCTTGATGGCAGGGAAAAGAATATGCAAGCTCTTGCTGATCTTAACATTTCCCGTTTTGAACGGCTTAATGAAATAAGGACCATTCAGGTGGAACACTATTCCGAAGGCCCTATTCGTGACGTGTTGAATGACTACGGTGAAATGTGGGTGTCCGGTAAAGATGTGAATGGGATAGAGACATACATAAAGATCACTCTTGGCAAACCGAATCTAAAGACAATCTGCATCTCATGTCATCAAGCGGAACATCCAATGAATTATCCACTCAAAGAGAATAAGGAGGACAAATAATGTTGCAGAATCCAATGAATATGAAAAGCCCGTTAACGGGTGGCAAAGTCACTTTGCATTGGGAGTGGCGTGACATTGATTTCCGGAAAGAAACGTTTCGGGTCTTGGCCCCATATTATGTTTGCGATGACACTAAGGAACAATTCACGACAACAGAATCCGACGGAATATGGCTGGCTCAAATGCGGAATCAGTATTGCCACAAGTATGGCATACCGTACACTGACGAAATCATCGCCCTGCGTGCCCGCTATGGGATTTCCGCGTTGAAGATGTCTTTGATTCTTGGCTTCGGTGAGAACCAATGGCGCAAATATGAGCAAGAGGAGATTCCGAGTCTGTCTAACGGAAAGATGATCCGTTCCATAATGAATCCGAAAGTGTTTCTGGATTTGGTGGAAAGCTCGAAAGAGATTCTTTCTGATAAAGAATATGTAAAAATCGCATCAAAGGTCAATGATGTGATTTCCGCTGACGAGAATTATTCTGTAGAGCGCTACGAGATTCAGCGTGTCTATAGTTGCGCGCGTTCCGAGGAGAATGGATTCGCTCCTCTTTCATTAAAGCACTTGAAGAATATTATGTTATATATTCTTCAGCGTTGCGGAGACACCTTCTGTACCAAGATGAACAAACTACTTTTCTACATTGACTTCCTTTCCTATAGGGAGAGAGGTCTGGCGATGAGCGGTTTGTCATATCGCGCAATCAGCTATGGCCCAGTCCCGGAAAATTGGGACAGAGTCTATAGTCAATTCGACGAAATCCATCAGGAGCCGCGTCTCATCGGTGATTTTGAAGGCAATGTCCTGACATCCTCCGAGAAGCCGGATGAGACTCTCTTCACTCCCGATGAGCTTGCCGTTCTTGATACCGTATGTTCCCGATTCGGCTCAATGTCCTCCCGTGAGATCTCAGCCGTCAGCCACAAGGAAAAAGCCTGGCTCGACTGCCACGAAAACAGCGGCAGGATTCCGTTCGCGGACGCGTTTGAACTTAAGGCGGTGTAAAGTGATAAGCCAGACACACTTTTGAGGCAGATTATATTCGATGGTTTTATGTCGTTTGTAATCCCTGGGCAGCACCGTCGGGAGGCGAAAAGTGCTGAAAACGTTTCCTAAGAGTGTTTGATACACTCTTGAGGATCAAAAGAGGCCGAAAGTGCTGCCGATGGGATCAAGCGCAAGCCTAAAGAGTATAATCCCGTTATTCTGGTTGCGGATTTTTGTTTAGAGATGTATTACCGGTGTTGTGGTGCGGCTTCCGGGCAGGAATGGAGATTCCCACTGGAATGACCGTTGAATGCAACGGTATGTTATTGAATATATTAGTGAATTCTGCCCTCCTAATTAGACTGGCAGCGTTTGGCAAGTTGTTGAGAATCAGGGGGGATTTATGCAGAAGATGAAATGATTCGGGAACAAATAGCAACGTTATGAAAGAAGATAAATGTGAACTTACGTCACTTGACGAGCTTATGGAATATATGTGGCTAAAGCCTGACAGGACAAGGCTGAAGGTGGATATATTCGTGGATGATTGCGGGTCTTATGAAAGGTATGGGCATCCGCTTCTTCTTTGGGCTAGAAATGGCTATGGACGTGAGGTCTCCGAGTTCATTCCTTTTCTCGTTTCGGACAGGCCTGCGATTCTGAATTCTGAGATATACTGCCGTATTTCTGAAGAAGATGTGGCTGCGATTCAAGACTTTATCCGATGTAATCTGTTGAATCTTGTTAAATTGCCTTCCGATCAGATTAACCAGATAGACTTTGTTGAATCTTTGAAATAATCCAATGATTGGAAATAACAATTCGAATCTTAGATGTATTACCCGCTTCGGGGTGATCGCTGTGGATTGTCCAGAGGCAGTCTCTGCTCCAATTGATTTCGACAATATGTGCCAATCACCTTTGGCAAAAAGCCTTGGATCAGGCCATTATGTTTGGGCTGGCCAGAGGGCTCGCTTTGGTGGCAAAACGGCATATTCAATGTTTGTGTTCAATATCTCGATTCAGAGCATCGCATATTATTGTCGTAAATACCGGTTGCCGGCCTTCATCTATGGTGAACTTAGCGAAGGGAATGTCCATAGTGAATATTGGGAAAAGATGGACGATGCTAAAGCGTTGTGTGCCAGGATTAAACCGTATCGGAAAAAGGAAATGGGCGAAGTGAAGATTGTCTCTGTCGGCTCTGAGGATCAAATTGTAAAGGGGGAGCGTTTCGAGTATGTGGTTCCGTTCAGCCTTTTCCCGGCGATTTCAGAATCAATGCTTATGAATATCTCAACGCTCGATGAACATAGCCGAGCCGGGGCAATGAATATCGCGCTTTGCGGTGTCGGTGAGAATGCTTGGCGTTATCGTGGTCTTGTCTACCACGGCATAAAGCCTGTGAAACTGATGCATTGATCTGTCACGAGGCTCTTGTGTGTGGAAACCAGAGACTTGAGTGGGTATCCATCTGAAGCCTTATTGGACGAAAACGCTGCTGTTTAAGATAATCTGTTTGTTGACGGGTTCACTATTAAGGGAAAAACGCTCTCGAAGGCTTGCCTAAAAGTGGGAACGGAGGCTTGCGATGGTCTCTTCCAGGGAGTAGGCCTGATATATTCTTTTGGCCTCGGTGTAACGTTTGTTGATTGTCATGAAGGGGCGCCAGAGGTCGGCGAAGGAGCCGGAAAAGCTGACCTTTTCGGTTATTCCGTCACGGGTGACGGCGTTGCATCGGTTGATGCCGGTCAGAGGGCTTCCGGCCAGATAGTAGGTGAGGGCGTGGATCTCTTCGTCTTTCTTGATCACGGATCTCTCGCAGGTCTCCCACCACTCAATATAGACGCCGAGCGTGGCGTCGCTGAGGCCGGACGTGCCGGAATAGGCAAGGTTGTTCTGGAACGGGATCGGGGTGAGGAACATGCGGCTGTCGGACATGATCCGGTCACGATGGTCGTAGAGGAAGAATGCTTCCTTGTAGAATAGAGCCATCCAAGGCTCTTCGCCTGTCTTGCCAGAAGTCTTCACGGGCATATTCTTGACACTGAGGAACTCTCCTGTCGTGTCAAGTTCAAGGACATCCTGCTTGATGTCATCGGATACTTTCGCTTTCGGGTGGCATTCAAGAATATTCCCGTTCATCAGAAGGATCTTTCCTTCTGGGTGAAGGACTTCTGTCTCATTGCTTGCTGTGTTCATATATTCACCTAAATTCCGCAGACCTGTAACCTGCTAAAAAGTTAAAAGCCCTGATAAAGAAACCCTTACCAGGGCTTGGCAATGTCAGAGATTTCACCTGAATTAGTGTTGCAAAAAAAGTCACTGACATGGCGAAGGTACAACTAAAATCCGACAGCATC
>DJQB01000034.1 GCA_002439875.1 Bacteroidales bacterium UBA6397 | reverse complement strand
TGCGCGGAAAGCCCAACGGTCACCAACCCCAGCGCTATCAATGAATATATTCTCTTCATACCGTTATTTCTTGTCTGTGAATATCTGGTTTCCACGAACTTTCTGATCCTTGCTCAGCCCACTCTTGATCTCGATCTTCACTCCATCGCTGAGTCCAGTCGTCACAGGCTGGCGTTTGTATTGTCCCTCACCCTCAACCAGATAGACAAACGTGGAATCTTTCTCGAAGGAAATGGCAGCCTCAGGCACAGCCAGAACTGAATCAACGTGTTCAAGGGTGATCTCCGCGTTGGCGCTGTAGCCTGAGCGGATCTTCACGCTGTCAAGCTGGCTGACCATAGCCTTGATCTCAAACTGGTTGGCGCCGTTGTTCTGCACGGCCTTCGGTGAGATATATTCAAGGACCGCGTCCATCTCCACGCCTTGCACCGCACCGATGGTGATCTTCATTTTCGTGCCTACGTCAACCTTGCCGACCTCCGTCTCGTCCAGATTACCTTTGAATATCAGGTCACTCATGTCGGCCACGGTGGCGATGGTCGTCCCGTCGTTGAAAGTGTTGCTCTGGATCACGGAGTTTCCGACCTTGACCGGCACGTCCAGAATCAGGCCGGTGATCGTCGAGCGGATCAGGGTGGAGCTGGCCGTGGCGTTGCGCTTGGACACACCGTCGCGCACAACTTCCAATGACTCCTCGGCGGCTTCCTTCTCTTCCTTGGCCTGGTCGAGCGCCTGACGAACTTGGTCATATTCCTCGGCACTCACCAACTGCTTGTCGTAGAGGGCTTTCTCCCTGTCGAAATTGGTCTGTGCCTGTTCCAGGTTCAATTCGGCAATGCGCAGGCGGCTTTGCGCCGAGCTGAGAGAACCCATCTCCGGAATGACCTTGACCTTGGCGATCACCTCGCCCTCCTTGACCTGGTCTCCGGCCTCTTTGTAGATCTCGGAAATGATGCCGCTGATCTGCGGCTTGATGTTCACCTCGTCGCGCGGTTCGATGGTGCCTGTGATGAGGGTGGTCTTTTTGATGTCGGCGATCTCGGCTGAAAGTTCCTCGTAGCGTATTTCCTGAGGACGGGACTTTTTCCAGAGGAAGAAGAATGTGCCCGCGAACACCAGAATGACGGCGGCGAACAGAATGTACTTGAAATACTTTTTCATATCATTTAACTTGTTATTTCTGAATATGTTTACTCATCTCTCATAGCATCCACCGGCTTGATGCTCATAGCTCTGGCGGCAGGGGCGAGGCCGGCCACAACTCCGAGAACCGTCAGTCCGGCAAGAGTCCCGACAGCAGTCCAGAAACTGATCTGGAACGGTGCCTGAAGGATGCCGTCCGTCGTGAACGCCAGCTCCAATCCTTGAAGAATCAGCACCGAGAACAGCAGACCGAGCATTCCGGCCACAGCTGTCAGCAGGATGCTTTCCCAGATGATCTGAGAGAGAATCATCTTGGGTGTGGCTCCGATGGCGCGTCGGATTCCGATTTCCGTGGTGCGTTCCCGCACGGTGACCATCATGATGTTCGAGACTCCGATGATTCCGGCCAGCAGGGTTCCGATCCCGATCAGCCAGATCAGGAAGTTCACACCCTTGAAGAGACTGTCCACCATCATGTAGAACATCTCGGTGTTGAGGACGCTGACCGCCTGCTCGTCGGTCGGATCGATGTAGTGGTTGCCGGCGACAGCCTTCCTGATTTTCGGGATTATGTCGCTCATCACGACTCCTTTTTGGGCTGTCACCGCCATTACCTGCACCTTGTCTCCCATGTTGTAGACCGACTGGACAACCGAAATCGGAATCACGACGGCCTCAGTCTGGCGGCCTCCGAAGCTTATGACACTGTGCTCATTGTAATCCACTCCTATGACCTGGTAATATGCCGGCCCGATCTTTATCCTTGTCCCGCACGGATCCTCTCCTTTGGAGTACAGGTTCTCATAGACCTGTTTGCCGATCACGCAGACCTTCCGTTTCTGCGCCACGTCCATCTCATTGATGTAGCGGCCGAAGACTATCGTCGGAGTCTCAATCAGCGCGAAATCAGCCTTCAGCCCCTTGACGTTGCACCGTGAGGATCTTTCTCCGTAGGTGGCGTCGCCTCTTGACCAGCTGAAGCATTGAGGTGACACGACATCCAGTTCCGGGACCTTCTCCTTGAGTATGTCCACATCCTTGATGTTCATCTCCCAGTAACGTCCCTTGTTGAATCCTTTGTAAGGCTTGGAGGTGTTCTGTGACCAGATCATGGCCGAGTTGGAAGCGAAGCCACCCATCTGCTCGGCCAGCATCGCCTTGAATCCGTCGCCGCCACCCAGCAGGAACAGCAGCATGAATATTCCCCAGAACACCCCGAACCCTGTCAGTAGGCTCCGTCCTTTGTTGCGGGTCAGCGTGTCAAGAATATCCTTGAATCTGTCTATATCGAAAAATTTCATGGAATGAAATTTTAATAATTTCCTCATTCGCTGCGGAGGGCTTCGATGGGGCGGACCTTGGCGGCTTTGCGGGCGGGGGCGAGGCCGGCCAGAGTGCCGGCGATGATCAGCAGGATCGTGGCCCCGAAGCAGACGTTGAGACCGACTGTCGGGTCTTTGAACACCGTCTGCTGGAAAAGACCGAAGTCCATCACCATATTTCCGGAAATATGATCGAGCCATTCATTGGCCAGAACTCCGAGCACCATTCCCACGTAGCCGAAGAACGCCGTGATGATTATGCTCTCTGAGATGATCAGCTTCAGAATCGCCCAAGGACTCGCGCCGATAGCCTTCCGGATTCCGAACTCATGTGTGCGTTCCTTGACAGAAATCAGCATAATGTTCGAGACACTCACGATGCCGCTCAGCAGGGTCAGGATTCCGATGATCCAGAGCGCCGTCCTGATCATGTACATCCCTTTCCCCATCTGCATGTTCATTGTGAAGAGGTTCCATATTCCTATGGCGCCTTTGTCATCCGGTGCGGTGTTGTGGTTCTTGCTGAGCGCTGTCCGTAATTTATCTTCGAAGGCCTCGTTTGCCTCCATTGTCTTCAGACCATGGAAAGAGAAATAATATTCATCAATGTCCTGCCCCCTGTTGTAAATCGTCCTAAGGGTCGTGATCGGGGTGAATATATGAACGTTGCCTTGATTGTTCGGTCGGATGATGCCGATCACCTGAAACATGGAGGTGCCGATCTTTACATATTCACCGATCAATGCCTTGGCCTTCTCCGCCTTTTGCATGGCGGTCAGGCCGGTCTCCCTTTCTCCGTCCACGCCAAGCAGCTCTCTTGCGTCGTTGCTGTCCATCACGATGACCCTGCGCTTCTCCTTGATGTCCACATCATTGATCGGGCGGCCGAACATCAAGTCTATCTTGTTGACCCTGAAATGCTCAGGGCTCACCCCAGTAAGCTGCCTGACAATATATTCCTTGCCGTGGCTCGCCGTGACGCTGGATTGGAAGAGGATTGTTCCCGCTTCCTCCACCTTGTCCGAGAAATCAGGACCGAGGGTGATTTCCACATCCTTGTCATTCAGTTTTATCCGCCGGCCTTCCTGCATTCCTTTGTAGGCTTTGTTGGTGCGGCCTCCCCAGACATTCATCGTGTTGGCAAGGTAGTCGCTGTTATTGCTCTCAAGCGCATGGATAAGTCCGTTGCCGGCGCCAAGCAGAAAGATGAGCATGAATATTCCCCATGCCACAGCGAATCCGGTCAAGGCCGTGCGCAGCTTGTTGCGGCGTATGTCGCTCCAGATTTCCTCAAACAGATCTCTCATCGCTTATTTCATTATTGTGCCCTCGCCGAACGGTGAGGCGTCGTGACGGATGTTCTGCTCGATCTTGCCGATGACGCCATCCTTGATGTGTATGATTTTATTTGTGAAATTGGCGACTCCGCTCTCGTGGGTGACAACGACGATCGTCATGTTCTCTTTCTCGTTGAGCTCCCTCAGCAGATTCATTATCTCTACAGAGGTCTTTGAGTCCAAGGCTCCTGTCGGCTCGTCCGCGAGGATGATCTCCGGCTTGGTGATCAGAGCTCTGGCGATCGCCACCCTCTGCTTCTGGCCTCCTGACATCTCGTTCGGGTAGTGGTCAGCCCATTCCTTAAGTCCAAGCCTTTCAAGAAATTCCATCGCCATCCTATGCCGTTTCTGCCGTCCGACACCTTGATAGAACAGAGGCAGCTCGACGTTCTCAGCGGCGGTCTTGAAGCCTATCAAATTATATGACTGGAATATGAATCCGATCATCTTGTTCCTGTACTCGGCGGCCTTGCTCTCACTTAGGTTCCAGATCAGGTTCCCGTTTATCCTGTACTCTCCGGAATCGTAGTTGTCCAAAATTCCGAGAATGTTCAGAAGCGTGGATTTCCCGGAGCCTGACGCCCCCATGATCGAGACGAACTCTCCTTTCTCTATGCTCAGATCAATGCCTTTGAGTACGTGCAGTGGCTGCGCCCCCTCATAGGTCTTGTTGACATCTTTCAGTTCAATCAGCATTTTAGTCTTTATCATTTTTCAGCCCATAAGGCCATTGTTTCTTCCTTTCCTGCCTCGTGCCGCTTTCCCTGTTCCGTACCGCTTCCCCAGTTTCGGTCGCTGAGCCCGTCGAAGCGCCGTTGTCTTCTCCTTCCCTGTCTCGTGCCGCTTCTCCTGCTGCGGTCGCTGAGCCCGTCGAAGCGACCTCATCACCTAACATATTCATCATCATTTCCGTCTGTCCTTTCTCCACCCTTTCGACAATCTCAGTGACCGAAGCATCCGTGGTCTCTTCACAAAATAATGATTTCTGTAGCATGGCTTCTCCTTACCGCTTTGTGTGTATTAGTTTATTAATACGCTACAAAGATAGGCTTCTTTCCCGAAAATGCAATAGTTTTTTGAGTAAGAAACGATATAAATCTTCTTTGTGGTCAAAATCATCTAACATTGCAAATCACACGCCAGCTTCCCATCTCATTATGCGGGAGTCGTAACTTGTTAGAAATGAATATATTCGTAGATCCTGCCCTCCCAAGTCGCCCGGCAGTATTTTGTATCTTATTATGAATAAGACAGTTGAATTCCACATGCTACGATAAGCCTCTCCGGAGTTTATAATAGGAGGATACCCGGAAACTACCTTGCCGAGACGATGTAGAAGCAGGAAGTGGAGAGGAAGTTGCGGAGGTACGGGACGTGGTCGAGACCGAGGCACAGTCTGGTAGGACGGAGATGGAACTTTGCCTTGTAGTGCGGACTGATCAGCCATAGTTTTCGTTCAACAATCCTGAAACCAGTCTCTTTGCATAGTCTCTCGAACTTCTCCGGAGTCATCTTCGAGCGCTTGATGCTCAGAAGTTCCTCAATCTTGGCAGGGTCTTCCTTGAATATTCTTAGATAGCTTCTGTAGAGGCTGGCAGGGAGGAGGTGCATGAACGGGACTTTGGAGCAGACTCCGCTCCGGCAAATCTGCTGGTGGCCTCCGAACGGCATCTGCCAGGCCGGGAAACCGAAGAAAACGATTCCGTCAGGTTTCAGAAACTTCTTGATGCCGGAGAAGAAGGCCGGTTTGTCCTCCGGTTCGATGTGTTCGATCACATCATGGATCAGCACGATGTCGAAACGGTCATCCCGAGGGGGCATATTCAAGAAGTTTCCGCTGATGAATTCGCCTGGCATATTCCTTTTGGCGAAATAATCCTTCGCATTCTCTATCTTGTTGGAAGCCAGATCGATGCCAGTCACAGAGCATCCCGCTTCGGCGAACGGCAGCAGGTTTCCGCCCTCGCCGCATCCGATCTCCAGAACCCGTGTCCCGGCTCCGATGCTCTTGAACCTTCTAAGGTAGTCTATGTAAAACTCCCTGGAAGTCTGTGCCAACTCCCTGAAATACCGTTCTCTGTCCGTGTGTCGCTCCTGCATGGCCTTGATGAATAATCAGAATGCAATATTACTGAAAATCATTTGATTTTGGAAATCGGCATGGATGCAAAAAAGCGGACCGATAACTCAGTCCGCTTCTCGAGACCAGATGGCCATGCTGTTATGAGATTCTGTACTTGTACATGACCTTGACCGGCTTGCCGCAGATGCCTTCGTAAGCCTTCACGCGAGAGTCGTCGGAGAACTGGAACACATACACGCTTCCTTTTTTGTCTCCTGCCCTGTCCGGATTCCAAGTCGCCACGTAGAGCAGGTTCTCGAATGTTCCTGTCGCTCCCTGGAAACTTCCCTGGAAGTTCGTGCAGATGGAGATGACCTGTTCGCCTTCCGGTAGGGTTATCTTAGGCGCGGTAGGAGGCATTGATGTCGGAGTCCATCTGTAGATGGCGTCGCCGTAAGTGTAGTAAATGAAATCGGGAGCGTTCACCGAGTTGACCATCACGGAGTTGCGGTCCATCTTTACACCGCCTTCCACGGTGAAGTCCTTCATGACATCTTTTGCCTTTCCCAATGATCCGGTTGTGGACTTGATGCAGTAGGTGTTGTCCGCTCCGTCTTTCTTCAGGAGTACATAGACCGTGTTCTTCAATGCTATGGCGCTGAAATTGACGATTTTGTAACCGCCAAAAGCAAGTTTTGTCACTTTCGCGTTCTCAGGTTGGATCATCATGTCCTCATTATAGAGGACGTTCTTGACGTTCGGTTTGCCTGTAGCGGATGTGTGGTACACAAATCTTCCGCTCCTGTCAATTTTCGCTGTCGCTGACGCATCGGCGCGCTCGGCCACAAAATCACCGTAAAGATCATATCGGTAGGTTTTTCCGTTTGCTCCGGCCATGAGTGTGTAATAGGCAGCGGATGATGAAGTCTCTCCGGCGAATCCGGTACAATAAGTCTCGCCGTTGTTCCGCATGCTCGCTTTGTTGTAGTACTCGAATGTCTTAGGCTCCAGTTTGAATATGGTGCCGTCCTCATCAGCTGTCGAGATCAGCAGTGAACGGTACTGGACCTCTTTTGATGTGTAGGCCGAGATGAACATGTCGGTCGGCTTCACAAGCTTCTGCTCCGGGTTGATGAGGCTGAACACGTCAGGATAGATTTCCTGCTCGTCCTCGTCTGCGTTCTCAGGCATTTTCTTGATGAAGGCCAGCGATCCCTGACCGTCATCGTCACAGAGGATCAGGAGACCCTCGTCCATTCCAGAATTGACGTTGAGAGTGAAGTACTTGAACTCTATGTCCTCTCCGTTGTCCACCTTCAGTCTGAGCACGTAGGTCCCGACCCTGTGGAAAGTGTACCGGATGTCGGCCTTGTCGGAGATCGCCGTGATGTCGGCCATGTCCTCAAGGCTTCCGTTCTGCTTTCTCTGCCCATAGCTCCACTCGTAAGTTACCGGCAGGTCGCTGTTCACTTGCAGATCAGTATAGATGAGCTCCTCGCCGAGGTTCACATCAATGACATCGGACACCTCATTGAATGTGATAGGTGAGAGCTCAGGATAATTCTCATCCTTGATGCCGTAGCATGCGGTCATGCCCAGTGCGGTGAAGACCGCAAGAATTCTGAATATTGTCTTTTTCATCATCTTGTCCTCCTTGGTTATCTAAGCAGAGCGACAGGGTCTCTCCAGTATTTCCCCGATGTCCCGGGTTTGGTCTGAATTGTCTCCACGTTTGGGTCGTCAGGATGCTCGCTATACCATGTCTTGTAATATTCGCAGAGCGGAATCAGAACGTAGGATGCCCACGCCGCCGGGTTCTCGCTGGCGAAAAAGCTCTTGTTTATGTCTTCTTTGTCGATGTTCTCTCCGTATTTCTCAAGACAGTCTTCGTAGAAGATAGGGTTCTTCGTCTTCATGTCATGGTAAATCTCTAGCATCTTCCGGTATTTGGCCGGATAGTATCTCCCGAGGTACATTGTCCAACCCTTCAGGTCGTCACCTGAACCTGTTGTGGCGTCCCACCATGACGGGCACAGGGGCTCTCCGTCTGATACCTTTATGTCGAAGATCGGAGAAAGAATCTTCGAAATATGAGTGCTGTCGGCTTTTAGTGGGAGGAAATCCTCACTTTCTGCGATACAGAACCGGATGTCATGAATCTTTTCCTTCATGGTCTCGGTACGGTTGATCGTGAAAACGATGTTTCCGGCAACCTCTCCGGCCGGGATGATCAGGTCAGAGACGGTGAAGTCCTCTCCTTCCACAGCCTTGACAATTTCGGTTCCGTCCTCGGCCTGTGAGGACTCCGGCTCCAACCAGTCCAGGTGGATGGTCCTGTCGAAATCACGGGGCATTCCCATCATCTTGACCGGAACGGTGTGGATTATTGTCTGATTGCTTGTCAGGGAGAACGAGATGTTGACGGCGGAGGTTATCTCGAAATAAAGATGGTCCTTCTGATCCTGATCGTACATCATCCATGTCCCTTTGCAGGCGCCGGCGGAAAGCGCCGACGCGGCAAGGCACAGTGCCTTGAATATTCTTAATGCTTTCATGCCTTTCTTCCTTTATCAGTTCTCATCCCTTGCCTCGTCCTCTCCTACCGGGTAAGGAATCTTGTAAGTGTTCACGTCCGAGCCGGACAATGTGGTTCCGGCGGAGACGGCGATGTCTTTTCCGAGACGTTTCATGTCGTGCCACAGGAAACCTTCACCGTAGAATTCCTTCCTTCGTTCGGTGAAGAGCATGTCGGCCGTCACGTAAGATCCCTCAAGAGGGTCGAGGCCACGGGTTTCAATCACGTCATTGTAATATTCAGTGGCCTTGGCTGGATTTGACTCAAGCAGTGCCTCCGCCATGATGTAATACATCTCGGGGATTCTCAGAATGTTGTTCCCAAGAATGGATTTCCCTGAATATGAGGTACTGCCTGACTCGTAATACACTGGATTGACCAGTTTCTTGAGTTGCTGTTGTCCGTCGTCGAACCATGCCGTAAGTCTGAAATCCGTCGTTGCGGAACTTGAGCCGGACTCGTACAGTATCTTGTAGTCGGCAAGTCGGAAAGTGCTGGAGGATGAACTGCCGCTCAGGCCGTACATCCTGGCGTTCTCTTCCTCGTACTTCTTCGAATATATTCCGAAAATCGTCTCTTTCATGTCCAAGGTTCCGTTGTCAGGCTGATTGAACGCCTCCACGCTCCGCATTCCGAATTTCTTGCTGTCGATGACCTTGGCGGCATAGATCGCGGCGTTGGCCAAATCGTTCCTTGACCAGTACACACGGGCCAGAAGCGCTTCCACCGCATAGAGATTCATGTGGATTATCCTGCATGACGTGAATCCGCCGCTTCTGTTGTTCGTGCGTTCCGCGTTGATCAGTGACTCATCTTCGGAAAGGCTGGCTTCCGCCTCTTTCAGATCCTTGATGATGAGGTCGTAGGTCTCGTCGAGAGAACTGAATTTTGTGATCTTGAAGGAATATTCAGTCACGTAAGGGATGGCTCTGACCTTCTCGCTTTCCGGTGCCCAGACCGGCGCTCCGTAGAGACGTAGGAGCTCGAAGTGGATCAACGCCCTGAGTGCCAGAGCTTCTCCCTTGTACAATCCTGTGTGCGGAAATTCGTGGTCTCCGCCTTTGTTGATGTGGCTGATGATGTTGTTCAGCTGGTTGATGACCTCGTAGGAGTTTGCCCAGATCCCTTTTCTTATCGGGAATGCCGTGGTTTTTGTCCAAAGTCCGTATGACATGCTTTGGAGACCGTCATCAGTGGTGCTCACATTTACAGCAAGGACCTCAGGCAACCAGTGGAGATAATTCTTATAGAGGTAGTCATCGGTTCCGAGCTGCGCATAGATTCCGTACAGAGCATCCTCGTAGCCCTCGGCTGAATTATACATGTCGGCATCGAACACCTCACCCTTCGGATTGACATCCAAGAACTTGTCACAGGATGTCATACTGGACAGGACGAGAACCGACATAAGTAATCTATATATTCTTTTCATCTTGTATAATCTTTAGAATGTAGGACGGAATGTCAGGTTTATGGCTCGGCAGTACGGGTAGGATGTTCCTCTCTCGAACTTTACGCTTGAAAGGTAGCCCAGATCCGTCAGGCCGAAGCCTACACTGAGCTTCTTCAGCCCGATCTTGCTCATGGCCTTTGTGTTGAATTCGTAAGAGACATTGATGCTGGAGAAGTAGATCTCGTTCCTTGTCTCGACGAATCTTTCCGAGTTGACAGTCTCTCTGGTTGAGTTGATGGCGAGGTATCTGACCAGATCCCCCGGTTGCTTCCACCTGTCGGTGTAGGCTCTGGCGTCCACATTCTGCTTAGGGTTGATGTTCTCCACTTTCCCTTGGAGCGTGCTGTTGTAGTAGTCGCCGCCGAAAGTGTAGCTGGTGGTGAGGCTCAGGGAGAAGCCCTTGTACCTGATGGTGTTGATCCACGAACCTTGAAGGATAGGGTTTGTGTTGCCCACGGCGACCCTGTCGTCCGAGTCGTAGTTGTAAGTGTAACTTCCGTCTTTCTTTATGAAGATCTCCTGTCCCGTGGCCGGATCGATTCCGGCGGAGCGCATGGCGTAGATGTCAAACTGAGACCCTCCTTCAGTGAACAGGATATTAGGCTTGATCGCATCTGACGCGTCCGCCACCTCCGTACCCTTCAGGGCGGTGGAAATGTTCTTGATCTTGTCCATCACATGCCCTCCGGTCACCACCATCACCCATGACCAGTCTCTGGAATTAAGTATTCTTCCTGAGACGGAGAAATCAAGTCCCGAGTTTCTTATCTGTCCGAAGTTGACATTCATCGAAGTCACGCCTACTGAATATGGCAGGTTGATAGGCATCAGGAGGTCAAAGGTGGTGTTGCTGTACCAGTTGAACTCCAGATTCAGTCTGTTGTCGAACATCGCGGCCGTGACACCGAGGTTGCGGGACAGCTTCTTCTGCCATTTGAGGTCCGGATTGCCCATGGTTCTGGTCGCCGCGCCGATGCCCGTGTAGTAGTCGTAGTCGGATTTATATTCATAGATGGTCTTGGCCTGATAGTAATCGAATGAGACGGTTCCCGTGTAGCCGATGCTGAAACGAGGAATCAGGGAGTCGATCCATTTTACATCCTTGAGGAAAGACTCGTTGTGCGCGTTCCATGCGAAACCTCCTGACCAGAACGGTGCGAAGCTGTTGTCGGAACCGAATCTGGACGACCCTGAGGTCCTGAACGATCCGTCAAGGATGTACCTGTTCAGGAATCCAAGGTTGCCGTTCACAAAGAAACCGACCTCGGTGGCTACCCTTTCGCGTCCGGTAGGTTTTCCGTTAGGTGCATAGCCCAGGGCGAATGACAGGTCTGACAGTCCGTCTTTGAGGAATCCCCGTCCTTCCCCTCTTGAGGTGTTCGAGGTCGTCTTCTTTATGTTGCTTCCTCCGCTGATTCTGAACAAGGACCCTTTCTTGTCAAGCGGAAGACCGTACGAAGCCACGATTTTTCCGCTGGTGGTGAATCCTTTGCTGGATCCGAAAGCGTAGCTTCCTTTCTGGGAGACGTCCGAATAGCCGACGTACTGAGCCGCGTCAGGAGAGACATAACTGTCGCTGCTTCCGGAACTGATGGTCATGTTGGCCTGCCCACTGATGTCAAAGTACTTGGTGATGTTCCACTTTCCTGTCAGCGAACTGGTGAGGTTCTGCGTCCTTGCCTTGCTGAAACTTGACAAAGTGGCATCGTACAACGGATTGGCCATCCTCTCCGAATTGGTATCGTAAGGGTCGAAATAATAGTTCTTTATGAAGTTGCCATCCTCGTCGTAGACCTTCTCGTAAGGATTCAGTTTGGAATACGCGGAGAAATCACCGTAAGGAGAATCCTTGGAATCCGACAATGTGTAGGTTGTCCTGAACGAGAGTGTCAACTTGTCCCTGGTGTGATAGTTCACGTTGAAACCGAGGCTGTAGTTTCTTCGGCGGTCACCTTTCATGACGCCGTAGTTGTCGGCGAAACGCATGTTTGCACGGTAGTCCACGCTCTGCCCCTTGGCGCTGAACATAAGTGAGTGCTGATGGCTGAACGGCACACGCAGCGGCGCGTGGATCCAGTCTGTGTTCACACCTTGGCGGACGTTCTTCAATTTGTATGCGTATGCTTTGTCCATGGACCCGTTGTCGGTGTCGTAGAGCCCCGCGAGCCTTTCAAGCTCAAGTTTTTGGCTTGCGTTCGTGAGGTTGAACGAACTCAGGTCAGGAACGCTGAACTGTGGAACGAAGTTGTAACTCAGGCGCGCCTTGGCGTTCTCGATCCGCTTGCGCTCTACGACAATGACGCCGTTCGCACCTTTCTCTCCGTAAAGAATGGTGGCCGAGGCGTCCTTGAGCACATCGACACGTTCGATGTCGAATATGTCAAGATCGTACAGTTCCTCCATCGAGATCTCGACTCCGTCAAGGATGATGAGAGGGTTGTTGACACCCTCCTCGCTCTCGTTGGTTATGAGGGAGGACGCTCCTCGGATGAGGAGTGACGGAATCGCGTTAGGGTTTGATCCAGCCGCGTTGTTCTCCACCATAACCATGCCCGGTGTCATCGACGCGATGCCTGCGATGAGGTTCGTCGGGGACAGTTCCACAAGTGTCTCACCCTTGATTGTCGTCGCAGCGCCGGTGAACGTGCTTTTTTTCTGCGTATAGAAACCGTTCACCACAACCTGGTCCAACTCAGAGTCCACACTCTTCATGATGACATCGTTCTGTGTGGATGCCTTGACTTTGAAAGTCTGCTCTTCCATTCCGATGAAGCTATAGACAAGAACGCTCTCCTGATCCTTTTTCGGAAGGAATCGGATTGTGTAGTTACCGTCGGCATCTGTGCTGACACCGGTCTTGGTGCCGCGCAGCATGACCGCCACTCCGGCAAGAGGTTCGCCGGTCTCATCAGACACGTTACCGATCACGGTGATCATCCTTGATGTCGGCCTCTGGGCTGATACCAGACCGCCGAAGGAGATCAACGCCATCAGCAACGCGATGATGTTCAGATATACTTTACCTTTCATAATTAAACCCGTGGTTTGACATTTGTTCGTTTATATACTTTGAGGGAGGGTTTCAGGCTAAAGTTCTCCCTCTATCTGCTTCAGCAGGGATCTATAGTGAGCCTTTGTCTCGCCCTTGGCGCCGGAGATGTTGGATTTCAGGAATTTGGAGATTCTGATCAGATCCTGATGGAACAGCGCCTTTGATTCGTCCAAAGTTCTGATGTTCACCTTGTATTGCCAGTTGTAGCCATAGTGGCCAAAGTTGGTGTCAAGCATCGCTGCCGCAACCGAGCCTTTGCCATATTCGGCCTCATAATCCTTGAGGACATCAAGATATTTCTCTGCCATTCCGGAAGGATCCAGACCGTAGAGAGCAAGCTGCTCCGCAGAAGGCAGATAAGGATTGTCGGCAAGCGCGATCGACTTGACTTTCACCAAAGCTGAACTCTTGGTGGCACCTTTCAGAGCTGCCGAGATGTACAGATTCTGAAGAATGCGTTCGCCACGTGTCAGATCCTTCTTGTCTGAAGTGCCTTTCCACACCCACTCGTAGATGTCGTCAAGCCAGTTCTGCATGGTGTAGGACTTACCGTCGGCATCCTTGACATGTGAGGAAAGGATAACGTTGGCATAGGTGCTGAACAAATCCAAGGCAGTGTAATACTGGAAGATAGGAGCGAGATCCACTCTCAGTTGGAACATGTCGGTGAGTTCTCTGTCATTCACCCATGTGCAGCCCTTGAGCTGGTCTATCACCCATTTCAAGGACGCTCTCTGTTCCTCTACCGGAACAGCAAGCGCGTTCTTGCCAGGAGTCCCAGGCTTCACTGTGTTGAGGTAGATGCCTCCGATGTTGAGTATGGCATTGTTAAGGTACCTGTTGTACTGCTTGGCGAGAGCCTCGTACCTGCTTTGCCTCAGGCTCCCGTCCGGATCCATGTCGTTGGTTATCCATTCGTTAAGATGCTCTACAATGTAACGGATGTTTCTAGCGCCATATTCACCTGACTTGACCGGATCATTTCCAAGGTCTTCCTCAAGGGCGGACGGATCATATCTTTGAAGAACCTGTTGTCTTCCATATCTGTAGAGAGGGTCTCCGGCGTGGCTGTCCACCCAGCTTTCAAGAGTGGCTCTCTCTGCTTCGCTGCTCTCCGCATCCAGAAGCGGTGAATATGCGTACTTCACAAGGAACTTATCATAGACTCCAAGGAACGGAGGCGTGAGTGAAACACCCTTGTCTTCGGGCTGCGCCACGTAATTAAATCTGGCATAATCCATTATTGATGGAGTCGTGCCGTATTTCGCCGTGAATCCGGCGTTCCTCAGGGAGTCGGTCTGGTATGCCGCCGAGGCCGCCATGTTGTGCATGAATCCGAGGCAGTGGCCGGCCTCGTGTGCGATGATATATTCAATGCTTTCCTCAAGCACGTCCTTTGGCAGTCTCTTTCCGCGCACCCTTTCGTCCACCTGCGCAGTCTGGCAGAACCGCCAGTTCTCGGCAAGTTTGATGACATCGTTGTAGACGATAATGGATGCGTTGATGATCTCACCTGTGGAAGGATCCACCCATGAAGGTCCCATTGCGTTTGAAATCATCGCCGGCACGTATCTAATGCAAGAATATTTCAGATTGTCAGGATCGAACTCCGGATCCTCCTCGGCGGTAGGAAAGTCCTTGACCTGCACGACATTCTTCAGGCCGATTTCCTCAAATGCCTTGTTCCATCTGAGGATGCCTTTCTTCGCCGGCTCCCTCCACTCTGTCGGGAAAGCGTCATCCATATAGAACACAATATGCTTCGTGGGCTCCACAAGTTCACCCCTACGGAAAGCGGCCGAATCGGATGGCTGGACGTCCCATTTGTGGATCACTGAATATATGTCCACCCCGGCTTTGTCCGAAATAAGTGTGTTCTTGTTGGAAAGGAATATCCCGACACGGCTGTCGGCGATTCTCGGCCTCATTTTCTTCTCTGGAAGCAGCAGGATTGTCCTGGTCACCGACACAGAGAACGGATCCTTGTCCTTGAGAAGCACGAGTCCAAGAAGGTTGGCCGAAACGGTATAGGACAATGTCGATTTGATGGAAACGTTGTCCTTGAACGCCTTGATGTCTCCAAGGGTTGATGCGCCGGAATTGAAATTCACGGTCATGTTCACACCGCCGCTGGTCCCGGACTTAACAGGTGCCAGCCTGTCATCGTTTCCGGTGAACAGCTTGGTCATCTCGAACACCACTCCGGATTTGTCAGGGGTCTCGCAAAAAACAGGATACGTCCCGATGATAGGGGACATCCCGTTGAGTTCCACAGCCTTGGCCATATGTTTGTCCTCGTTGTTGAAGTCCGGGTGAATGTTGACCTCCTCCATATAGACGGTGGTACTGTCTCCCAATGAGAACTTTACGTGCATCGGAGCCTGTGGCTTGTAGCCCGTCGAGCCAAGGTTAGGGTCGCTGACCTGCGAGATGGTCGAGGCGATCAGCATCTCCCTCCCAAGAAAGTTCTTGGGAATCTCGAGGTAGATCTTCTTGTTGACCTTGTGTAGTGTCATGAAGCCGCCATCGCACTTTGCTGTCACGCATTCCTTGTCCTTGATGAAGGTCTTCTGGTACAGATCTTTGGTTTTCTTGGTTGTCGACGTCGAATCGGATTTCTCTTTCTTCGATTCGTCATCATTGCTGTTTGCCGCAAAGTTGACTGGTGCGGCGCACATCATCGCCAAAAGCAAGATAATACACTTTTTCATTACTATACAGATGAATTTTTAATAAATATTCGGTTCTATGACCCATAAACCATGGATTACGGTTCCTTTTGCCAAACCACGGGTTTAGCAAAACTCAGGTTCGGCAATGGCCGTGTAATCTGCCTGCAAGTTAGGCATAATATCCTTAACCCCAAAATTATGTATGAGTTTTTTTGTTGAAGATTATTGGATGTGCTCTGATCAATGCAGATTTCCGTTTCCGGAATATTCATTGATTGTGGTTAAATATTAAGAAGCTGTTTCGGTTGTCTTTCTGACAATTTCCAGGATCTCGTCGCCGTAGATCTCGCATTTGGACTTACCGAAGCCTTTGACGGCCAGCAGTTCCTCTTTTGTGGTGGGGGCGATGTCGGCTATGGCCAGAAGGGTTTTCTGATGGAGGATGACGTAGGCCGGGACGTTGTCTTTTTGGTATTTCTCTCGCCTCCAGTCTATCAACGCTTGAACCAGTTCCGGGTGTCGGCTGCCGGTGTAGGTGGACTGATCTCCATCCGGACCCTGAGCCTTTCGAAGGGCTGACGGTTCGACAGGCTCACCGTCCGAGCGGGGGTGCTGAGCCTGCGGTGTACTGATCTTGTCGAAGTGCCGAAGCGACTCTTCGGATGCCGAAGCCTTCTTCTGGGGAGAAATCAGCGACCTGACCAACGCCTTCAGTGACCGTTCATCAGACAACTCGTTGTCCGTCTTTAATTTATGGTACATTTTCATGCTGAACCCCTCGGACAGGATGGCTGAGTAAAGTGCCAGCCGGAATCTTAACTCGGACAGAAACTCCCCGGAAGCGGCCTTAAAGGCTTTTTTAACTTCCATGTCATCAATTTCGATGAGCGTCAACGGAGCGGTGAACGATGCTAAAGGCTGAAGCTCTTTGCGGAAATATTCACAAGCCTTGGTGACCCGCTCCCGAAGGAGAGGAAACTCCTCCGGCGCGCCGCTATGGATGGAGGCCGCGATGTAGCGGAGTTGTTTTTGGAATTTCTGGGCTATGTCGCTGAGGGAACGTATTCCGGTGAATGCCTTATGGTCCTCTTCCTCGGAGGATTCCGAGCCTTGTTGAGGTGCTGTCTCATCAATAAGGCCGGGCATCCCCGCACCCACCGTGTTGAACCTGCCCGCCTGGTCTGGATAAAGGTTCGAAAGGTTGACCTGATATATTCGGTTGACCCTGTTGTAGAGGTAGCGAAGCCGCTGAAGATCAAAGGCGTCGCAGAGGGTCGAGGTGAAATATTCACCTGCCATTGCAGGCAGCTTGAGGCGTACCTCGTCCGCAGGCTCTCGGCTGCTCTCGAACACCGAGACCTCCTCGCTGGTAAACGTGCATCGCCGGGTGATCGGGGTGGTCAGGACGATTCCTTCGAGGGTGCGGCAGCGGGAGAGGGCCACATAGACCTGGCCGAAAGAGAAAGCCGCCCCGGCGTCAATGATGACATGGTCGAATGTCAGCCCCTGGCTCTTGTGGATCGTCACCGCCCATGCCGGACGCAGAGGTACCTGCTCGAAAGTTCCGTCCACAATCCCCTCAATCTCACCGCTTTCCTCGTTCAGCCCGTAACGGATGTTCTCCCATTTCTCGGGCGTGACCACAATGCTCTCACCAGTCTCATCTTTCACGATCAGCTGTGGCTTCACCTTCTCGACAGTCGCGATCTTTCCGTTGTAGTAGCGCGCCTCGCCGGAAGTGTCGTTGCGCACGAACATCACCTGCGCACCCTCTTTCAGACGAAGTTTGGTCTCTGCCGGATAAGCGTTTTCCGGGAATATTCCTTCGACCTTGGCCTCGAATGTGGCCTCTTCGGTGTCCAACGCGTTCATTTTAGCCTCATTGACCGAATCAGCCAGTGCGTTGTGGGTCGTCAGGCGGATCCAACGCTCGTCCTCAGGTGGCACGAATCCCGGATCCAACCTCTTGTTCAGCTCGTTGAGAGCCGCGTCACCCGGCATCCCCGACCGCACCTCATTCAGAATGTCAAGGAATATTCTGTCGCTCTGCCGGTGCACCTTCTCCAGCTGGATCGTCACGTACGGCAGCCGCTGCAGCACCTTGGAATTGAAGAAGAAAGGCGATGAATATACTTGCTCCATGTACGGCCTCTCCGACTCCTTGACGACCGGTGGCAACTGCTGGATGTCCCCGATCATCAGAACCTGCACCCCTCCGAAAGGCTTGTCGTTGCGCCTGTAGCGCTTAAGCACGTCATCGATCGCGTCCAGGATGTCCGCCCTCACCATCGAGATCTCATCGATGATCAGAAGGTCAAGGGTCCGCAGGATCTTCACTCTGTCCTTGCGCAGGAAACGCATCCTCTCCGGCATCTGGTACTCGGTGACAAGCTCTTTCACATCAGGAAGATACGGACACAGCGGCAGTTGGAAAAACGAATGGATCGTCACTCCGCCCGCATTGATCGCCGCCACTCCGGTAGGAGCCACGACAGCGAACCGCTTGGAGGTATGCCGCACGATTTCTTTAAGGAATGTTGTCTTTCCCGTGCCGGCCTTGCCTGTCAGGAACACGGAGACCCCCGTCTCTTCCACATATCTCTCCGCCAAAGTGAATCTCTCGTCCTTTTCGATCATGGTCTCTGTCTTTCGTTCCGTTAAAGTTAGTATTAAAAGTTCTTACGGCAAAAGTAAATACGAGAAAAATTGTTAAGTTTGCAATGAAATGCCGAACGGGAATATTCATAAAAAGGGATTCAGTCCGGAGCCGCCGGATGGCCGCGACCTTTCGAGGGAGCGCATCCTGCTGCATTGCTGCTGCGCCCCATGCTCGACCGCCATCATCGAATGGATGGTCAGAGAGGGTCATCGTCCCGGGATATTCTTCAGCAACTCCAACATCGTCCCTTTCCGGGAATATGCGATCCGCCGCGACGAATTGGCCCGCTATGCCGCCGCCCACGGCTTGGAAACCATTGATGATGAATATGATCACGCCGCCTGGCTGGCCTTTGTCCGCCGGCTGCCCCAGATCGCCGACATGCCGGAGCGCGGCCCGCGTTGCCTTGAGTGCTTCAGGTTCCGCCTCCTTCGCGCCGCCAGGTATGCCGCCACTCATGGCTACACCCTCCTGACCACAACCCTGGCCTCTTCCCGCTGGAAAGATTTGGAGCAGGTCGATGCCGCTGGCCGTTGGGCCTGCGAGATTGTCAATGCGTCTCTGGTCATGCCGGACAATGATTTGTTGCCGATGTCTTGCCCCGATGCTGTTTCCGATAATGTTCAGGCAAGCGCGGCCAGGCATCAGACACGTGTTCTTTGGTGGAACCAGAACTGGCGCCGAGGTGGCCTTCAGGAACGCCGCGGCGCCCTGATAAAGGAATGGGGTATGTACAACCAGACCTTTTGCGGATGCGAGTTTTCCGAACGGCATTGACTAGGAGACTTATATGAATAGGCAAAAACGAAATGGCCTGGAAGTAACCGGGTGATTGAAACCGAAATGAATATGTTATATTTAGATAATATGAAACAGATTGTAAAACAATTTCTTGCGGCTGCCCTGCTGGTTTTCGGAGCGGCTGCGGGTCTGGCGGCGGGAGACAATATTCCCAGACCTGAATATCCAAGGCCGCAATTTGAGAGGGCTGACTGGGTCAACCTGAACGGAAAGTGGTCGTTCGAGCTTGATCTGAACCACGTGGGGTTGGAGAAAGGCTACCCTGAAAGCAAAGGTTTTTCAGGCAGCATTCTGGTGCCTTTCTCTCCGGAAAGCGAGATGTCCGGAGTGGGCCACACCGACTTCATCACCGGCATCTGGTATCACAGGACGTTCGACGTGCCAGCATCATGGGAGGGGAAGAATATTCTTCTGAACTTCGGAGCCGTTTACTATCAGTCTGATGTGTTTGTTGACGGCAAGTTTGTCGGCCGTCATTTCGGAGGCTCGTCCTCATTCTCGTTCGACATCACCCGGTTCGCCGCTCCCGGCACATCCCACGATCTGGTGGTCTATGCCCAGAGCGACCTGCGCAGCATGATGCAGCCGGTCGGAAAGCAATCTTTGCTCTTGGGCTCGCATGATTGTGAATATGTCCGCACGACCGGAATCTGGCAGACCGTCTGGATGGAACCAGTGGCAGGAAATGGCCTGAAGAACGTTCAGGTCAACACTGACATCGACCAGAAGCAGTTGGTTGTGCATCCGGCATTCTACAAGGAGGGCGCTGCCGGGCTGAAAATCACGGTGACAGACCCAGATTCTCCTAAGAAGCCTGTCGCTCAGAAGACTGTCTCCGCCTCCAACAACAGTGTGGCTGTGATTCCGTTCAAGACATTGAAGACATGGAGTCCGGAGAGTCCGTTCCTTTATGACGTTAACTATCAGGTTCTGGACAAAGACGGCAAGGTCATCGACGAGATCAACTCCTATGTCGGCATGAGAAAGGTTCACATCGAGGGCAACAAGATATTCCTGAACAATGTTCCTTACTATCAGAGGCTTGTGCTTGACCAGGGCTACTACCCTCAGAGTCAGTGGACCGCTCCGTCTGACGAGGCTTTGAAGCATGACATCGAACTCTCCAAGAACGCCGGATTCAATGGAGCCAGACTTCACCAGAAGGTTTTCGAGGAGCGTTTCCACTATTGGGCCGACAAGCTCGGCTATCTGACATGGGCCGAGTTCCCGAGCTGGGGCATCGAGCTGAACAGTGCGGAGGCGGCGCGTAACTTCCTGAGCGAGTGGTCCGAGTGTGTCGCCAGGGACAGAAACTATCCTTCCATCATCACCTGGACTCCGATGAACGAGGAGTTCTGGCCGGACAACATCCAGTTTCCGCGTTTCAGCGAGGACATCTATGCCATCACCAAGCAGCTGGACCCTACCCGCCCGATCAACATCTGCAGCGGCGGCATCCAGGTCAAGACCGACATCTGGACCGAGCATCACTACGAGCAGGATCCTGATAAACTCAAGGACATCATCTGGAATGATGGGAAACTGTACACCAGGCCTGTCCAGACCTACAATGGCCGGATCAACAACATCGGCTTCAACGACCCTGCCCGCTACGGTGGCGAACCTTACACTTTCTATGAATATGATGGCTCGATTCCGTACATCCTCGATGAGTTCGGCGGCATCAAATGGGTCAGGGGGCAGGATGCCACGACCGTCAACTCCACGACCCAGTCATGGGGCTACGGCAAGAGCGTGGTCTCGATGGAGGATTTCTACAAGAGGCTTGAGGCTCAGGTAAAGGCCGTGGTTTCGATGTCCGACGCCATCTGCGGCTTCTGCTACACCCAGCTGACCGACGTCGAGCAGGAGCAGAACGGTGTCTATTGCTACGACCGCTCCGAGAAGTTCGACATGGCTCGCATCAAAGCTATCTTCTCGATGACTCCAGACAGCAAATAATCCCGCGTCTTCCTCCGAGGGGTTTTTCTAGTAGCGCAAGTGGGGTGACTTTCTGGTCACCCCACTCGCTTTATATGCAGTCCCTCCTCCTGGTCACTTCATTACAGTTTCGCTATTTGTGTCTTGTGAGTGCCACCATTCCTTTTGCGCACCGCCTCCATCACGTGATCGCGTCCGTGAGTGTGGTCTGCCTTTCCACGCACCGGACCA
>DJQB01000028.1 GCA_002439875.1 Bacteroidales bacterium UBA6397 | reverse complement strand
CGGACAAGAAGGAAAATCACTCTGCCTCAAGTGCTGTCTCAAGAAGATTCCACACAACTTTTTGAGCTTTAACACTTGGTCGCAAAGCAAGAATAACAAAGACGATGGCAAAAACACCACCTAACAAAACCGCGAATATTCCTGCTGCTCCGTTCATAGTGAATATTCCCAAAACTATGAATATCACGGCAAGCAGCAGCGTCACCACAACCTTCCCTTTTCGGTTCTTGTTTCCTTCCCTGACACAAAGCGCATAACATCTGGTCTCCTCACCGTCAACATTTCTCCCCACAAGACCGGCATCCTCCAGCCGACAGGCAATGGCGCGCCAACGCAAAGGGGTTGACCAATCCAGAAATAGGTCGCACTCCCCTATCGTGTCCGGAAGTTCTTCCTGTGATAGTTCATTGGCTCTTTTGACCTTGCCGAGTTTTGCCAACTCCGCCTTAATGCCTCCAAGCACCGTCCCGAACGGCTTCGCGCTCTTGAACAGCACCATACCGGCATCCATCATCTGTACTTTCTTGTCAATCATATCACAAATTTAACAATCTTTGAATATATCCACGCAATCCTTGCCCGACAACATATTAATAAAACATAGGAGCGTAGCAACGCTAGGGGCTTTTGGGGATCACGCTCTCCAATGCCACGCCGGGGCTGTCCCGCAGGGACTGGGGTGGGTAAAAAATAAGGAGTTGACTTTTCAGCCAACTCCATTTACTCTATTAAGAGAAGTTATCGTAAAGAATGTTCTCCGGCTGCACTCCAAGGCTGTCAAGCAGCTTGTTCACGGATGCTACCATCATTGGAGGACCGCACATGAAGTACTTGATGTCTTCCGGAGCGTCGTGGTTCTTGAGGTAGGTCTCGTACATCACATTGTGAACGAAACCAGCCGTGTACTTAACCCCGGCTGCATCTGCCGCTGGATCCGGACGGTCAAGGGCCAGATGGAAGTGGAAATTAGGGAACTCCTTCTCGATCTCAGCGTAGTCATCAAGGTAGAATGCCTCGACAAGGCTGCGGGCGCCATAGAAGAAGTGAACCTCACGCTTTGTCTTGAGAGTCTTGAAGAGATGCATGATGTGGCTGCGGAGAGGAGCCATGCCGGCTCCTCCGCCAACGAAGATATATTCCTGAGAATCAGGATCATTCGTTGGAAGAAGGAACTCTCCGAACGGACCGGAGATCCACACCTTGTCGCCTGGTTTGCGGGTGAAAACGTAGGATGAGCCGACTCCCGGAGGAACAGGCAGCATCTTGAACACTCCCTTAGGCTGGCTCCTGTCAAACGGAGGAGTGGCGATACGGACGTTCAGTTTTATGATGTCACCCTCGGCAGGATAAGAAGCCATAGAGTAAGCCCTGACCGTAGGCACCTCATTCTTCGCCTTGATGCCGAAGAAACCATATTTCTCCCAATCTGCCTTGTAGATGTCATCCACATCAATGGTGGAGAAATCCACATCGTACGCCGGAATGTCAATCTGAATGTACTCACCGGACTTAAAGTCAAGATGAACTCCCTCGGGAAGCTTCACGGTGAACTCCTTGATGAATGTCGCGACGTTCTTGTTGGAAATCACCTCGCACTCAAGTTTCTTGACGCTGAGAGTGGATTCAGGGACCTGAATCTTCATGTTCTCCTTAACCTTTACCTGGCAACCAAGCCTGAAGCCATCCTTGATCTGCCTGCGGCTGAAGAAACCGGTCTCGGTAGGGAGGATGGTACCGCCACCCTCAAGCACCTGGACCTTGCACTGACCGCAGTTCGCCTTTCCACCGCATGCGGAAGGAAGGAAAATCTTCTGGTCCGCGAGTGTGTGGAGAAGGTCGCTGCCCTGAGGAACGTCAAGAACCTTCTTCCCGTTGTTGATGTCAATCTTGACAGTGCCGTCCGGGGTGAGTTTGATCTTGACATACAGAAGCAGGGCGACCAGGACAACGGTCACAACTACAATTGTGATGATTGCTGAAATTACTGTTGAAAACATAGTCTCTGCCTCCTTATTAGATTGTGAGTCCCATAAAGGTCATGAAGGCCATGGCCATCAGGCCTACGGTGATGAACGCTATACCTGTGCCCTTGAGAGCCGCCGGAATCCTGGAATAAGACATCTTCTCCCTGATCGCAGCGAGGGTGACAATGGCGAGGAACCAACCGATTCCAGAGCCAAGAGCATAGACAGAAGCCTCACCAACATTCACGAAATCCTTGTTCTGCATAAAAAGCGAACCACCAAGAATGGCGCAGTTCACAGCAATCAAAGGCAGATAGATTCCCAGTGATGAATATAGAGCCGGAGCGAATTTCTCAACGACCATCTCGACAAGCTGGGTGAAGGCCGCGATGACAGCAATGAATATGATGAGGCTGAGAAAGCTCAGGTCCACACCTTTAATCAGGGCGTCAGGTGACAGCACATACTTGTAAAGGAGATAGTTGATCGGCAATGTCACAAGAAGGACGAAAATAACAGCGACACCAAGACCGGAAGCTGTCTTCACATTTTTCGATACCGCCAGGTACGAGCACATACCAAGGAAGTACGCGAAAATCATATTGTCAACGAATATTGACTTTACGAATAAGCTTAAATATTCCATAATCAGTACTTGTCTTTGTCGTTATTTTTCCTGAAGGTCCTTCTGGATGCTTCTCTGGATCCAGATGATGCAGCCGATGAGAATCAGCGCCATTGGAGGGAGAATCACCAGACCGTTGTTGACATAGCCGGCAGCGTAGAAGCTTTCCGGAATCACTCTCAGCCCGAACAGTGTGCCGGAGCCGAAAAGTTCACGGAAGAAAGCCACAACAATGAGGATCAGTCCGTAGCCCACACCGTTGGCAAGACCGTCAAGAAGGGACGGGATCGGCTTGTTGCCAAGGGCAAACGCCTCGATACGTCCCATCACGATACAGTTGGTGATGATAAGACCGATGTAAACCGAAAGCTGTTTCTCTATGCCATAGGCATAAGCCTTGAGCACCTGGTCAACGAGGATCACCATAAGGGCCACGACAACCAACTGGACGATGATTCGCACACGGTTAGGAATCGTGTTCCTCATCATGGAGAGGACAAGGCTGGATAGCCCGGTCACGATGGTTACGGAGAGGGCCATGACAAGCGCTCCTTTAAGCTCGACCGTTACAGCGAGGGAGGAGCAGATACCCAGCACAAGGACAGTGATAGGATTGCCCTTGAAAATCGGGTTAAGAATCGTTTCTTTGAGTTCTTTGTTCATATTACTTCCTCCTTGGATTATTCTGTTACAGTAGAATCAGCGCAGCAGCCGGACTCCGAAGCACCTTCGCAGCATGGCTTTGAGCCATCACATTCGCCACCTTTGCCACCACAGCACTCATGCGCAGGAGCAGCAGAGGAGAGGAACGGAACATAAGCCTTGAGCCAGAAGGCGATGGCCTCACCCAGTCCCTTGCTGGTCATGGTCGCGCCGGTGATGGCGTCAACCGAACTCTCCGGATCAGCATCAGTACCTGCCTTTACGACACTGAACACCGGATCACCTGAAAGGTTGACCTTCTTGCCGATGAACTCGGCCCTGAAAGAAGGATCGTCCTTGATCTTGGCTCCAAGACCAGGGGTCTCGCTCTCATGGTCGAAATAGGCACCGACGATTGTCTGAAGGTCCTCATCGAGGGCAACATATCCCCAGATAGGTCCCCAAAGACCTGCGCCATAGACAGGAACGACCGTCACGGTCTTTCCGTCCTTGTTGAAGACATAGACAGGAAGGTCAGCGTTCTTGCCGTTTTTGATGTTCTTGTTCTGAGCCTTGAGGCCGTCCTGAAGCTCGATGTTCTTGACATCGGTGCTGAGGTCACGAACCTTTTTGCCATCAAGATCGATGGTGTAGGCTTCCTTTATGTTCTGTGAATATGCTTCCAGAACCTTGTCATTACCCATCGCGCTGCATTCGTCCTTTGTGTAGAACTGAGCCGCGGTCAGCATCTGGCTGATGGTTTCAGCCTTGATGTTGGCGTCCTGTTTTGGTTTGAGGGCCATTGACACAAAAGCGAGAATCGCCGCTACAAGGGCCACGACAACAGTCGTGTAGATTACTGTGTATGCGTTACCGTTAGTATTCATATTCCTTGAAAATTAAGCGATTGTTACCTTTTTTGCTCTTCTGCCAGTGGCAACTGACGTCACATAGTAATCGATCAGCGGAGCGAATGTGTTCATGAGGAGGATGGCCAGCATCATGCCTTCGGCGTAGCCAGGGTTGAACAGTCTGACAACCACGCAGAGAGCTCCGATAAGGAATCCGTAGATCCACTTTCCAGTCTCTGTCTGAGCCGAGGTGACAGGATCGGTGGCCATGAAGACTGTACCGAAGGCGAAACCACCCATGACGAGCTGATAGTAGGCAGGGACGTCAGTAGCTCCGCAGACATTGCCGAGCCAGCCGACAAGCAGAGCACCGGCAACAGATGAAACCATGACCTTCCAGCTTGCGACACCTGTCCAGATGAGGATGACGGCGCCGATAAGGATGGCGATCACTGAAGTCTCACCTACTGAGCCGGGAATGGTTCCGGCGAACATATCCCAAAAACTGAATCCCGCGTTGTTGATTGCCTCAAGAGCGCCCTGACCTTCAGTAAGATAAGAGAGAGGCGTGGCGCCGGAGATGGCATCAGCACCGCAACGTGGCGCTACCCATACCTCCGATCCGGACATCGCGCTTGGATAAGAGAAAAACAGGAACGCGCGGCAAAGGAGAGCAGGGTTCAGAAAGTTCATTCCTGTGCCACCGAAGACTTCCTTACCGAATATTACTGCGAAAGCGACCGCGATCGCAAGCATCCAGAGCGGAACGTCAACAGGGACAATCAGCGGAATGAGCATACCGGAAACGAGGTAACCTTCGTTGACCTCCTCGCCCTTGATCTGGGCTGAAGCGAACTCGATTCCGAGACCTACGATGTAGGAGACAAGGTAGAGCGGGAGAACCTTGAGAAGACCCCAGAAGAATTGGTTCCAGAATCCAGGGAGATCTCCGGCAGCGAGGTTATGCTGGTAGCCAACGTTCCACATACCGAACAAAGCGGCAGGAACAACGGCCAGCACAACAATGATCATGATTCTCTTGATGTCAACAGCATCCCTGACGTGAGAACCTTTTGCGGTCACGGTCGCAGGAACGCGAAGGAAGGTGTCAAAGGCATCCCATGTAGAATGCAGCCACCCCAACTTTCCGCCTTTTTCAAAAAGGCCTGGTTTTACTGTGTTTTCTTCCATAGCGATAATCCTTTAAGCCATTTCCTTTATCATGAGGTCGATTCCCTTGCTGATGATAGACTGGATGTCGTTCTTTGAAGGATCCACGAACTCGCAAAGGGCGAAGTCCTCAGGAAGAACCTCATAGATTCCGAACTGCTCCATCTTCTCGATGTCCCCCGCAAGGCAAGCCTTGATCAGATAGACAGGGAAAAGATCCATAGGGAGAACCTTTGAATATACATCTGAAACCACGAACGCGCGCACGCCGCCGTGGGTGTTGGTGTCCATGTTGTACTTCTTCTTAGGCAGAAGCCATGAGAAGTAAGTCATCGAAGAGCTGAACTGGTTGAACCTAAATGGTTTTGCCCATCCGAGCACTTCCCTTTCACGACCTTCTTTAATCAGTGTCACCTGATTGTCAAAGAAACCGAGGAAGCCGTTCTCCCCGACATTCTCACCGGACAGCACGTCCCCGCTGATGAAACGGGTCTCGACACTGTTGTCATAGAATCCTTTGAGAGCCTTGATCGGCATTCCTGGAAGGGTAACGACGTAAGACGCCCCCTTGGCTACAGGTCCTGTAACGGCCACCTTGCGGGTAAGATCCAGCTTGCCGGTCTTGAAGAGTTTTCCGATAGCCGCTAGAGCGAGCAGAGACAGTGTCCAGACTGTCTCACCCTTCTTGATCGGAGAGATGTGGCTGATCTGCACACCCACATTGCCGGCCGGATGCCTCTTTCCGTTGACAGTGTGGACAGTCGCGCCGGCGAGTTTGGCGAAAGCCGAAGCGTCGCTGTTCACGCAGACATGGACCTTGGCGAGCTTTGACAAAGCCGTCACACCGACCTGGATGGCCTGAACGTCATCCTTGAAGGCAAACTCTGCATCAGCAGCAAGAGGGGCTGTTGAGAAAGCGGACACGAAAATAGCCTTAGGTGTCAAAGCCGGATCGGCAATGATTCCGTAAGGCCGCTGAATGATGAATGGCCACAGACCGCTCTTAAGAAGGACTTCCTTCACCTCCCCACCCTTAAGACCGGAAGGATTCTTGACTCCGAAATCGACGGCCTCATTGGTACCGTCAGCCTTCACGAGCACAGCGAGAAGTTTTCTCTTCTCACCCCTGACAATCCCGGAGACCGTACCGCTCACAGGAGAGGTCAGGAGAATGTCCTGGTGCTGCTTGTCTGCCAAAACAGGGGATCCTGCCAAAACCTTGTCACCTTCCTTCACCAGAAGTCTCGGGGAGAGTCCCTTGAAATCCGTTGGCTTGATGGCAACTGTGTCAGGCACGATCGTCTTCTTTGCTTCTAGGGCCGCCGCTCCGCTGATTGGAATGTTCAGGCCCTTTTTCAAATCGATGATGTTTGACATATAATTAGTGTTGATTGTAATTACAACCGTATTTTTATTACAACTTACAAAGGTACTCATTTTTTTGGGAAAATTTCCGTAATTTCGTGCCTAATATGGAAAAGAATGAGAGCGCTATTTTTGAAGGGCTGAACGCTGAGCAGAAAAAGGCGGTCGGCAGTGTGGACGGACCGGTGCTGATAGTGGCTGGTGCGGGGTCTGGAAAGACAAGGGTGTTGACGAGCAGGATCGCCTACATCCTTGAGAGAGGGTGTGATCCGTCGAGGATCATGGCATTGACCTTCACGAAGAAGGCGGCCACGGAGATGAAGGAAAGGATCGCCGTGATGGTCGGCGAGCGGAAGGCCAGAAGGCTCTTCATGGGAACTTTCCACTCCATATTCATAAGATTTCTTAGGGAATATGCCGCCTCGCTAGGCTATCCAACCTCGTTCACAATCTACGACACAAGCGATTCGGTGAGTGGCATAAAGGCTTGCATAAAAGAACTGGGCCTGGACGACAAAGTCTACAAGCCCAAAGATGTCTTGGCGAGAATCTCGATGGCAAAGAACAACCTGATCACCGCCACTGCCTACCGGAACAACCAACAGGCAATCATCAGCGACACCCACTCCCGAAAGCCAAGAATATGTGACATCTACTCCCGCTATGCGGAAAAGTGCAAAAATTCGGGAGTGATGGACTTCGATGACATATTACTGAATATGAATATCCTGCTTCGGGATTTTCCTGAGGCCAAGGAAGCGATTGCATCGCGGTTCGACTACATTCTTGTGGACGAGTACCAGGACACTAACTTCGCCCAGTACCTGATTCTGAAGAAGCTCACAGAGAAGCATCGTAACCTTTGCGTTGTGGGGGACGACTCGCAGTCCATCTATGCGTTCCGAGGGGCAAAAATTGAGAATATTCTTAATTTCAAGAAAGACTATCCTGAGTGTCAGATTTTCCGTTTGGAAAGGAACTACCGTTCGACCGCCAACATCGTTAATGCCGCCAACTCATTGATAGCCAAGAACGAGAACAGGATTCCGAAAACTTGTGTAGCCGTTGGTGAGGAGGGAGAGAAAATCAAACTCTTGAAAAGTTGGTCAGAGCAGGACGAGGCCATTGCCATCGCTTCCGGGATTGTGGAAAGGATGCAGTCCGACCATGCCCAGTATCAGGATTTCGCGATTCTCTACAGAACCAATTCCCAGTCCAGAGCCTTGGAGGAGGCCTTAAGGAAAAGGAATCTGCCGTACATGATCTACTCCGGCAACTCATTCTTCGACAGGGCCGAGGTCAAGGACATGATGGCCTACCTCAAGCTAGTCGTGAATGTCAACGATGACGAGTCTTTCAAGCGGATAGTGAACACTCCGGCCAGAGGGATCGGTGACACTTCGCTTAACGCTTTGGCCGCCATGGCCTTCGACCTTAAGTGTTCCTTGTTCAAGGCGGCATATTCAGAGAAATTCGCTGATTACGGTCTCAAGCCCGCTGCTGTTGCCAAGATACGCTCTTTCTGCGAGATGATCGATAGCTTCGCTTCCAAGGAGGCTTCCACCAACGCTGACGAACAAGCAGTTGAAATTTCCAATGCCTGCGGTCTGTACGCGTTTTTCAAGAACGATCCGTCAATTGAGGCGCAGTCCAGGGCATCCAATGTCGAAGAACTCATCAACAGCGTCACCCATTTCATTGAGGAGCAGAGGGATAGTTATCTCAGAGACCTCTTGGCGGAAGGGCAGGCTGAAGAGGATTCCGAGATTGAATATCCAGTCTTCACCCTCGGGGCGTTCCTTGAGAACATCTCACTGCTGTCCAACGTGGATGTGGAGGACGAGGAAGACACAAACAACAAGATTGCCCTGATGACCGTACATTCGGCCAAAGGTCTGGAATTTCCGTACGTCTATGTCGCCGGCCTTGAGGAAAATCTGTTCCCGTCCGGAGGAATGCTGGCCTCTCCGGCCGACATCGAGGAGGAACGCCGTCTGTTCTATGTCGCCATGACAAGGGCCAAGAAAGCCGTCTGCCTCTCGTTCGCCAACACGAGGATGCGCAACGGCAAGCACGAGTCCAACTCCCCGAGCCGTTTCATCAAGGAGATTGATTCTGAATATATCGCTAATCCCTTGAAAAATGACAATTTCCTAGACGGAGGCTCGATCGACTTCGATGATTTCGGGGGGTTCGGTTCGCGTGTCGGTAATGAGTCCCGACGCTTTTCCAGTGGTTCGGTCTATGGCGCAAGTAGGTCCGGTTCGGGGAATGGATCATCCGGCAGGTTCGGATGCAATTACGGCAACGCCTCGTCAGGCAGATTCGGAGGTGGAAATCGTCCGACAAACAAGTACGGGATGGGAAGCGGCAATTCCTACGGTTCTTCTGGCAGCGTAAGGCACGAGCGCAAGCCTGTCTCAACGCCAAGGCCCAGCGGCACGGCCTCAAGGATAGAGGTTCTGAGGAACCGACCGTTGCCACCAAAGATTTCCGATGCCGATTTTGTTCCTGCACCGATGTCCGCTTTCAAGGTCGGCCAACGCATCGAACACAACCGATTCGGTCAAGGCAAGATCCTTGAGATAGCCGGTTCTGCCCCAGATCTAAAGGCTAGAATCGCCTTCGATCACTATGGCGAAAAGGTTCTTCTGCTGAAATATGCCAAGATGCGGATTATATGATCTCGTTTAGGGCGAACGCGAAAAAAAGGGAAAGCTTAGTACATCGCACCGCTACGACCTCCTACCCTTGCTGCCTTCCGACCCTGGGGGAATTCAGAGGGAGCTGGTCGTGTACGACTTTCCCTGACCGCAAATATACTACTTTTCGTTGAAACTGTCAAAAATGAACGGCAGTATGTCGTCAACTTTGTCAAATTTCCACGTTTTTTTAGTCCCGAACATTATTACGCTCATCGGACGACCTGCCAAAGTCTGGTACTCGGCCATCACCTGACGGCAGGCTCCGCAAGGCGAACAAGGGGTCTCACTTAGAGTGCCTTTGAAGCCTCCGACAATGGCGAGCGAAAGCATTGCCTTGCCAGGATTGTTGGCGTGGGCAGCGAACATAGCGGTTCTCTCAGCGCAAAGTCCGGACGGATAGGCGGCGTTCTCCTGATTGGCTCCTTTCACGATTGTGCCGTCTTCCAAACGAAGCGCTGCTCCGACATTGAATGTCGAATATGGGGCGTAAGATCCTTTCTGAGCCTCGATGGCGGCCTTCACGAGCTCAATGTCTTGAGGTTCCATCTCATCGATGGAAGAATATTCAGTATAGTTAATGTCCAATTTTACGGCTTTCATATTCAGTGGTTCTTATGCACAAGTATTCAAAGTTAGCAAAAATTGTGCATATTCAAGCATTTGAGTAAATTTGCATGCCCTTTTCATGAAAGGACTCTTCACCGCTTGCGGTGAAAGCAAGGAAAGGGATTTAGGGTTGGGGTAACGTGAGGTGATTTTCAGCAGGCAGTCACTTGACATGAAAGATACATTTATAGAAAGTAATTGCCTGCCATAAAAGATGAAGTATGTTATGAAAATCTGCGTTGGGTTATCCGGAGGTGTTGATTCCAGCGTCGCCGCTCTGCTGTTGAAGCGGCAGGGGTATGACGTGTTCGCTATGTTCATGCAGAATTGGCACGATGCGGACGCAACGCTTCATGGCGACTGCGAGTGGGAGGAGGACCGCTTCGTTGCGGAGATGGTAGCGCGGAAAATCGGAATTCCATTCTACTTTGTCGATCTTTCCAAGGAGTACCGCCAGCGCGTAGTCGATTACATGTTCAATGAATATTCAGCCGGCCGCACCCCCAACCCTGACGTGCTGTGCAACCGCGAGATCAAGTTCGACGCTTTTCTGAAAGCCGCACAGAAATTGGGGGCGGAGATGGTCGCCACCGGACACTACTGCCGCCGTGAGCCGCTGTTGGACGCTGACGGAAAGCAGGTTGTTATCGACGGACAGCCTCAGTGGAGGATTCTGGAAGGCGTGGATCCGAACAAGGATCAGAGCTATTTTCTCTGTCAACTCACTCAGGAACAGCTCGGCAAGGCTCTCTTCCCCATCGGGCACCTTACAAAACCGGAGGTCAGGGAGATCGCCCACCAAGCTGATCTTCCGTCTGCTGACAAGAAAGACTCTCAAGGAATATGCTTCGTCGGGAAGGTGGATCTTCCTACGTTCCTCCAGCAGAAACTCAAGCCGGCAGAAGGCGATGTAGTGGAGGTTTACGATGCCTACTACACTCAAGACGAGCATTATCGTTTCATTCACGACACTCTCGCCTCGCTTCTCAAGACTCCAGGTGAGCCGATGATGGTCACTGAATATTCCTCCGAGGATTCCGGCGGGAAGTCGTTCAACAACAGGAAAATATCAGACTGGAGTGGTAATGGATCCACTCCAACCGCACGGTTACCGCACCGGAACGAGTTCGATGTGAATAAGATTGCAAGATTGAGTGACGATGATCTGCTAAGATTGTCGGAACCGCTCAGATACGATGACATCAAGTTCGAGACGGAAACCTACAGGGCTGGTAAAAAGCACATCAAGAAGACCCGGTACAAGGAGAATCCGTTTGGGAAGATTGTCGGCCGGCACGATGGAGCGCAGTTCTACACGATCGGCCAACGGAAAGGACTCAACATCGGAGGGCACAAGGACTCCATTTTCGTGATAGCCACGGACGTCCCTCGCAACATCATCTACGTAGGAGAAGGTCACACTCACAAAGGGCTTTCACGCAGCTGTTTACGGATTGCGCCCCAGGATATTCATTGGATAAGGACAGATCTTGAGATGACTGATGGAGAGATCCGCCGCTACCGGGTCCGCATCCGTTACCGCCAACCGCTTCAGGACGCGTTTCTGATCAAGAGGCCTGCCGGTATATTCATCCTCTTCGACACACCCCAGCGTGGCATCTCCAACGGTCAGTTCGCCGCCTGGTACTCTTCTGACGACGAGATGCTCGGCTCAGGAGTCTATTAGCCTAATACTGTCCAGGAATATTCAGGGATTTAGCCGCGGATTCTCCGGCAAGATAGCCGGTGGAGAAAGCACACTGGAGATTGTAGCCTCCAGTGTCGCAGTCCATGTCAAGAACCTCACCACAAAGGTAAAGACCTGGTTTGAGACGTGATTCCATAGTCTTAGGCATCACCTCGTCGGTAGAGACGCCACCGGCAGTGATGACGCAACGCTCGTAGCCCACGAAACCGATTATCTCGAACCTCCAGTCCTTTAAGGTCTTGGCCAATAGGTCAAGATCGATGTCATAATAACGTCTTGGCTGGCGGCCAAAGCGATGGTTAGGCCCTTTCGACCAACCCTGCGATCTGTCATAACGAGCCGACTGATTGGCATAACGGGAGGCTGAGCCCATCGAAGAACTGAAGCGTCCGTCAGCATATTCAGATTTCTTCAGGTCGATCTTCATGATGTCAGGGTTCCACGCCTGGAATCCGGGAATCAGTTCCCACGGCATCAGTTTGCCGAGGAGGATCCTGTACATCTCCTTGCCGTTCAGCCCGCGTCCATCCTTCCATTGGCGGGTGCGAGGGTCGTTCTTGATTTCCTGCCAAAGGGTTTTGATGCGGTTTGTCAGTTCTTCCAAAGGCACTCCAGGCTTCAAATCCAGAGAGAACGCCACCTTGCCTCCATTCATCAATGCCTTGACACACTTGCGGCTGACCTGAAATCCGATCGGTCCCTCGATTCCGCCGTCCGTGAAATCCACGTCTCCGAACTCTGTCTCGGATTTCGAGCCGTCAAACGTGACAGTCAGGCTGACATTCTTCAGTTTGGCGCCTTTAAGAGCCTCACCGCTGCCTGTCATAGGTGTCTCCCGGTGAATATGCCCTTTCAGATCGGTCTCCGGCCTGTCAATGATCTTGTATCCTTTCGGAACTAGGGCGGTCAACGAAGGAAAACAAGGTACTATGCTGTGGCCGAAGAACTTGCCCCATTTGTAACCGTCTCCGGTCGAGCCTGTTCCCGGATAGGAAAGCCCTCCGGTGGCGATGATCAGTTTCGAGCACTCAAACGTCTCGCCATCAGCGCATCTGATCGAGAATCCTGGCAGAATGTCCGTCACCTCACGATCTGTCAGCAGCGTCACCCCATGACGCAGCACCACCTCAACGATGGTGTCCAGCACATCAGAGGCCCGGTGTGAATATGGAAACGCCCTGTCTCCCCTCTCGACAACGGTCTCAAGACCATTGCTTTCAAGGAAGTCTATCGTGTTCTCCGGTGTGAAGTTATAAAACGCTGGCTTAACGAAATTAGGATTCGTGCGGATATGCTGAGAGAACTCATTCCAGTCCTTAAGATTAGTGAAGTTGCATCGTCCCTTACCTGTAAACAGGATCTTCCTGCCTGGACGGGGCATCTTCTCCAGAACCGTGATACGCGCCGAACTACCGAGCGGAAGTGCCTTGGTGGCACCGTATGCGGCCATAAGTCCGGCTGCCCCACCTCCGATGATGATAATATCTGAATACATAGTGCAAAGTTAAGAATTTTTGATTATCTTTGCAGTCCATTTCCACGAGAAATGCTGCAAGCCACTTTAGCTCAGTCGGTAGAGCAGCGCATTCGTAACGCGCAGGTCGTCAGTTCGAGCCTGATGAGTGGCTCAGCAAAGCGGAAAGTTCCGGTTGGAACTTTCCGCTTTTTTGCTAACATAGCCAGAAGCGTGATCGAGAATCTGTAAAGATCGGTCTTTGGTATCGGACGCCTCGACAGGCTCGGTGACCGACACATTCTGGATCAGTCAAGATCCTTAATCATGCGGTCGTAAAGGTGGCCGAAGAAGAGTATTTCGCCATCGGGGCGGAAACCGAGGGCGGAATAGTAGGTTTTCAGACGGGGCTTGGCCTTGTCAACGATGAGACTTATGCGCGGGAAGCCTTTCCTGCGGCCTTCCTCAATGCCATCGAGCATCAGGATGTGGCCTATGCGGTCGGTCGAACCGGCATATTCATAAGCCCTTCCCCGGAACTCGGGAAGAATGGCCATGCTGTCGAGGTAGAACTCACCCGGTAGACATTCCGGCTCCATTGGAAGAGTACCGGAGGAATTCCCTTTGGAAAGTTGCGCGCTGTAGGATTGCGCACTCAAACCATCGGCTTCATCAATAGCCACCGTGCTGGTTTCTGGCAGAATATCCGGCGAACCTTCCTCTGGCAGGGTGGAACCGTCGAAGATGGAGTTCAGAAGCCCCCATGTCAGATCCCGGAGCGGCAGGTAGTCGTCACCTGAATATGCCGTCAGCGACCCCACCGGTCTGCCGTCAACGCATGCGGCCCTTGTCCTGGTGAAGGAATATAATGTGTCATGCCTGGCACACACCTCACCGAATGCCACCACGGCCTCATGAATATTCATGGATGCGGAGCCGATCTCTATCTTTGGATCGGCTTCGGCACACGAAAACACCTCGTACCCCATGGCAGCAAGAACGTTCCTTGCTATAAACTCACCGTCAGACGGCTTGGCGTCACGGATGGTGAAAGTTCCCGTGGCGAGCAAATCACTAATCATCAAACACTTACATTATCACCTTTAGTCAATCTCAACCAAAGACAAATTACTATTTATCTCAATATTAAACAAATACGTAACACCTCACGAAAACTGATGGTCCGGTCACTTCGACAAGCTCAGTGACCGGGGCAGGCTCAGTGACCGGACCGGTCTGTATTCAGTAAAGTACGCTATCTGATGAACTGAGCCTTGAGAGCATCAAGTTTCGCATCCGCGTCAGAACCTTTGGCTCCGAAGTAGAACTTGATCTTCGGCTCGGTGCCGGACGGGCGGACGGAAACGATGTCACCGGCCTCGTTGAAGAACTGGAGGACGTTCGACTTCTGGAGTCCGGTCTTCTCCGGCTCGTTGTAGTCGATGACCTTTATGACCTTCGAGCCGACAATCTCGGCAGGTGGGTTCTGCCTCAGGTCAGCCATGATCTTCTGGATCTCCTCCGCACCACTGATGCCCTTGCGGACCAGAGACACAAGCGACTCCTTGCGGTAGCCATATTCAGAATAGATTCTCTGGAGCAGCTGGTAGAGGGTCAGCCCCTGCTCTGCCGCCCAAGCCGCGCACTCGACCACCATGATGCATGCAACCGGAGCGTCCTTGTCGCGCACGAACTCGCCGACATTGAAGCCGTAGCTTTCCTCGCCTCCGCAGATGAACTCACCCTTGCCCTCGTTCTCACGCACGATTTCCTCGATGTACTTGAAACCGGTCAGAACATCGTAGCACTTCACTCCGAAGCTGCGGCCAATCTCAGCGATCAGCTCTGTCGTGACAATCGTCTTGGCGATGTACTTCGTCGGATCCAGCTTGCCGAGTTCCTTCCAACGGGTCAGGATGTAATATGTCAGGATGGAACCAGTCTGGTTGCCGTTCAGCTGAACCATCTTGCCGTCATTGTCCCGGACAGCGATTCCAAGGCGGTCAGCGTCCGGATCGGAGGCCATCACGATGTCCGCGCCCTTCTTGTCGGCCATCTCAAGAGCCATCTTCATCGCGGCTGGCTCCTCCGGATTCGGAGAGACGACGGTCGGGAAGTTCCCATCGCTTACATCCTGCTCAGGAACATGGATGATGTTCTCGAAGCCAAGGCGTTTCAGGGCTTCCGGAACGATGCGTACCCCGGCTCCGTGAAGCGGGGTGTAGACAATCTTCAAGTCCTTGTGCTTCTCGCGGGCCTCAGGACTGAGGGTAAGCGAAAGAATGTCGGAAATGTAGGCGTCATCCATCTCCTTGCCCATCAGCTCGACCTCTCCGCAATGCTCCTTCTTCTCGAACATCACCTGAGAAGGGTCGGTGATCTTGTTGACCTCGTCAATGATCTCATGATCCACCGGCGGGACGATCTGCGCCCCGTCTGACCAATAGACCTTGTACCCGTTATATTCCTTAGGATTGTGAGAGGCAGTCACCATCACTCCGGCCACAGCTCCCATCTTGCGGATTGAGTAGCTCAGCTCCGGAGTAGGACGGAGATTGTCGAAGATAAACACATGCAATCCGTTGGCGCTGAATATGTCAGCGGTGATCTTCGCGAACATCTTCGAGTTGTTGCGGCTGTCGTAGGAAATGCAGACGCGGATGTCGTCCCCTGATACCTTCTTAAGAATATAGTTGGCAAGCCCCTGGGTCGCCATCCCGACGGTATATTTGTTCATCCTGTTGGTTCCGACCCCCATGATGCCCCGAAGGCCACCCGTGCCGAACTCCAAAGTCTTGTAGAAAGCGTCCTCGAATCCCGCCGGATCATTGTTCCGCAGTTCCAGAACCTTCATCTTTGTCTCCTGATCGAAATCCCCTTCCAGCCATTTCCTGGCGTTCTCGTTGTAATCCTGTGCCATAGTATTATTCGTTTATATTCTTTTAATCATTCTTGCCTTCAATTCCCAATAGTTCAGCCAATCCCACACCCACCCACACAACCCACAAATTTACTCAAATAATTCCGCTTTTAAAACGCCTCACACGACAATCTTGCACAGGCAATCTTGTACCTGCCTACCTATTCACAAACCACGGACACGCTGAAACGCCACCAACAGCATTCTGTCAACGATCACTGTGGCTGACCCTCCCTCTGAACATGGGGGTCAGCCACACACTATGGCCTCTCAGCAGTCCCAGAGCCACTCTCCCGTGCCCGTGGTTTGCAAAAATGTACCTCAACAATCAAAACAGCAGAGCCACTTGACCCTGCTGTCAGTCCCAATCGCAACACCTATATCGCACTCACGTGATTAACCTCTCCATATCATTTGTACTTTACCTCCGCCACGGACGTGTCGTAAGAAAAATCTTGAATAGTCTGCCCCTCTTTCAACCAATGTTCTGTCAGGTTTGGGTTTTGCGTGCAGTTCAATACCCATAACTTCAAGTTATAGTTCACATAAAGATACACCAATTGATTAGAAGAACAATACCGGCGCTCTAATGCTATGCAATTGCTTACATCAAGGCAAGCAAATTGGTTAAAAGCGCAACCTAATACATGTGATATTCAGAAATCTATACGGAGAAAACCAATGCCGTGAAACTCATCGATGACGCTTGGGGAATGTAGAAATTGTGTATCTTTGTTACACGTAGTTGACGAAAATATTGATGCGAATGAAAGAGAAACTCTCCACGCAATATAATGATGCTGTCAAGCAGATAAAAACCGCTATTTTACAGAGCCAAGCGAAAGCTTTGAAAGGTGTGAATCAGGAACAACTGGCTTTGTATTATGGCATCGGGCGGTTCATTTCCTATAATAGTCGAGAGGGGTTCTGGGGAAAGGGGGCTATTGCGACAATCAGTGAACAATTACGTCGTGAGATACCTGGCCTGAGAGGATTCTCTCCATCAAATCTAAAGTCGATGCGGGCTTTCTATGAAGAATGGGAGTCGCTTGAAGCAAATTCGCCAGTTGCGACTGGCGAATTACAAGTTACTGATTCTAAAAACAATACAATTCGGCAGTTACAACTGGCGGATTTCTCGAATTTCCCGTGGATCGCTTTCTTGAGTATAGGTTTTACTCATCATTGCATAATTATCACAAAGGTGAAAGATGTCGAAGAGCGTAAGTTTTACATCCAACTTTGTGCGGATCTCAGCCTGTCCGTTGATGCTCTGGAGAGAAAGATTTCCGAGGATGCCTACCATAATCAAGGCAAAATGCCGAATAACTTTGGAGTGACCATTCCAGACTATAAGCGAGCATTTCAGGCAATACAGATGTTCAAAGACGAATACCTGCTGGACTACATCAATGTCGAACAGTTGGGCGAAAGGGATGAGGACATTGACGAACGCGTGGTAGAGAACGAGATAGTCCACAATATCAAGAACTTTATTATGACCTTCGGGCGTGGCTTCTCTTATCTTGGCAATCAGGTTCATTACGACAAACTTGGACATGACCATTGGGTGGAACTTCTATTCTTTAATCGAGTCTTGAGATCGCTTGTTGTCATTGAACTCAAGAAAGGCTCTTTCAAGCCAGCATATCTCGGCCAACTTGCAGCCTATCTCCGAGTCCTCGATGATGAGGAACGTATTGAAGGTGAAAACCCGTCCGTCGGAATCGTCCTATGCAAGGATGCTGACCGCGCTTATGTCGAATACGTTCTTCAAGATTACACCAAACCGATGGGTGTCGCTACCTACAAGCCAAGTCAAGAACAATTGAGAGAAGTTCTGCCGGACGAGGAGGAGATGAAGAAACTCTTGTAATATCAATAATCAAGAGAAACTCCGACAGTTTTTCCCGAATAACAGAATATGGACAATTTTGAGAGATTCATAGTTGAGAACGAAGGGGCGGACACGGTGCGGCTGGTGATGTCCCGGAGGGAGTGGCCGGTGCCGGAGGATCCGGTGCTGGCGGGGTTGGATGCGAAGTCTTTAGCGATCAACACTATCGAGGGGAGACGGAGGCTTCGGAAGAAGCTGCCTGAATGGGTGGCGTGCACGGGACTGGTCTATCCCACATCGCTCTGTACGGAACAGTGCAGCTCTTCGGACACAGCGCGGTACAAGGCCTCGATAGTCCAAAGAATCTTTAATGAATATGTTGGCTCAGCCGGGAAGATCGCTGACCTGACAGGCGGGCTTGGAGTGGACTGCTGGGCTTTCAGCGAGGTGGCGGGCGAAGTGCTTTACAACGAGATGAACCCGGAGCTGGAAGCGGCCGCAAGGCACAACTTCAGGGAATTGGGGGTCACGAATATATTCATAAAGAATGAGGAGGCTACAAAGGACAGTCTTGAGGACATTCTAGGAGACTTCCAGCCCGACATAATATTCATGGACCCTGCGAGACGAGATTACGCCGGGAAAAAGGTATTCCTTCTGGAGGATTGCTCGCCCGATGTACTGAAACTGCTGCCGGAACTGTTCAGAATCAGCCGGTTCGTATTCCTCAAACTCTCCCCTATGGCTGACATAAGTATGGCTGTGGAGAGGTTGGACAGGGCCTACGAGGCCTTCCTGCAGGACACCTCCGGGGATGGATGGAACGGACAATGGGTGCGTGAGGTTCACGTTGTGGCAAGCGGTGGTGAATGCAAGGAGCTCCTTGTCCTGCTTGACCGGGAGCATGAGGGAGGATATTCATTGACATGCCGCGAGGACGGCAAAACCCTGACATTCACCTCCAAAGAGATTGCCCATGCGAAGGCTACGCTGCCGGATTCGACCTTCGCGAGGATAATCTTCGAACCGGGAAAGTCGCTGACCAAGGCCGGGGCGTTCAACGCGATCTGTGAGAGATTCGGACTTGTGAAACTGGCCCGCTTCACGCATCTGTACACATTCGGAGAGCCTCTGTCGGACAGCGAATTAGAGCATCGAATCTCTGGATTTCGAGGCTTCGGGAAGGTCTATTTTGTAAAAGAACTACTGCCTCTGAACAAAGCCTCGATCAAAGACATCGGCAGACGCTATCCGCATTCGGAAGTCTCGGCAAAGAACATTCCGATGTCCAGCGATGAATTAAGATCTCGCCTTAAAGTCAAGTCAGGCGATGACGCCCACATCTTCGGCGCACGCATCGAGACACCTTACAATGAAGACAACTACCTAATTGTCACAAAGGTAATTACTCAATAATGGTCATTTTCCGGTCAACAAGCGGAGGGAGATACGTTTCCGGTCAAGATCGATGTCAAGGACGCTGACGTTGACCTTCTGGTGGAGTTTGACTTTCTGGCCACGCATTTGGGAGACATGGATAAGGCCGTTCTCATGGATGCCGATGTCCACGAAGGCACCGAAAGCTGTCACGTTGGTGACGATTCCAGGCAATTCCATTCCGGGCTTCAGGTCGTCAATCTCGTGGATGTCATCAGCGAAACTGAACTCCTGCGCGCTCTGGCGAGGGTCACGGCCAGGTTTGGCCAATTCTTTAAGAATATCATTGATCGTAGGAAGACCGAACTCACCCTCAACATAGGCCGACGGTTCTATCTTCCCTATCAACGTCTCGTTGCCAAGCAGTTCCTCGGTGCTGACACCAAGATCGGAAGCCATCCTGTCAACGATATGATAGCATTCCGGGTGCACGGCGGAATTGTCCAACGGATTCTCTGCGTCCTGGATGCGGAGGAAGCCGGCACACTGCTCGAAAGCCTTCGGGCCAAGTTTCGGCACCTTGCGCAATTGCGAGCGGGAAGCGAAACCGCCAATCGAAGTACGATAATCCACAATGTTAGCGGCCAGTGCCGGACCTATGCCCGAGACATAACTCAGAAGATAAGGGCTGGCAGTGTTGAGATTCACCCCGACGCTATTCACACAGATGATAACCGTGTTGTCCAACTTCTCGCGGAGCAGACTCTGATCCACATCATGCTGGTACTGCCCAACCCCCAATGACTTAGGGTCAATCTTTACCAACTCCGACAGCGGATCCATCAGACGGCGGCCGATCGAAACCGCTCCCCGGACAGTCACGTCCTCATCAGGAAATTCCTGCCTCGCGACCTCAGACGCTGAATATATCGACGCTCCGTCCTCGCTGACAGTGAACACTTTGACATTCTCCGGAATGCCAACACGCTCGATGAAATCCTCAGTCTCGCGGGAAGCCGTGCCGTTTCCTATGGCGATGACCTCTATGGAATATTCATCAATCATCGCGGCCACGGCCATAATTGACTTTATCTTCTCGCTCTGAGGAGGATGCGGGAATATTATCTCGTGGTGCAGGAGGTTGCCTCGCTCGTCCAGACAGACGATCTTGCAGCCGTTGCGGAAGCCAGGGTCTATCGCCATGGTCCTTTTCTGGCCGACCGGAGCGGAAAGAAGAAGCTGGGTGAGGTTGTCTCCAAAAACATTAATCGACTCTATGTCAGCCTTTTCCTTGGCTTCCTTGACGATTTCATTGGTCAGGGACGGTTCCAGAAGACGCTTGTAGGCATCATCAACGGCCAGACGGATCTGCTCCGCAAGCTTTGCCCCCGGATAACGATGCTCCTGGCAGAAATCGTAGTAGATCTTGTTGCCGCACTTCTCCGGATCGGCATCCAGACCAATCGACAGAAAGCCTTCCTTTCCGGCGCGCAGGATCGCCAGCAGATTATGCGAAGGAATCCTTTGCAGCGGCATCGAGAAATTGAAATACGTCCTGTACTTCGAGGCCTCGGCATTGTCCGAAGCCGCCTTGGTGGCCTTGGACTCGATCCTTCGGGTTCTGAATATGTGCCTGAGGTTATCGCGTACAGTCTGCGACTCGGAAAGACGCTCGGCGATGATGTCACGCGCTCCGGCAAGAGCCTCCTCAACGGAGCCGACCTTGTCACCGACATATTTCCGCGCCTCGGCCTCAGGATCAGCCACCTCAACCTTCCACATCCTGTCCGCCAAAGGCTCCAGACCTTTTTCCTTCGCCATCGTCGCGCGGGTTCTGCGCTTCGGCCTGTAAGGCAGGTACAGATCCTCCAACTCACTGGCCACAACACAGTTCTCTATCCTGGCGCGAAGATCGTCAGAAAGTTTGCCCTGCTCGGCAATCGTGGACAGGATCCCATCCTTTCTCTTCTCCATCTCGGTGAACACATCATTCCAATGCTTGATCTCAGCCACGGCGACATCGTCCAGCCCACCGGTCTTCTCCTTCCTGTAACGGCTGATGAAAGGAATCGTGTTGCCCTCCTCGAAAAGGTGGACGCAATTCTCGACCTGCCAATCCTTCACGCCGATGGCGCGGGCAATGTAGTCAATATAGATATCTTTCATATTAAAGTGTTATCAATCGGACATATTCAAATACTAATCCTGCGAAACGACCTTAAGCTCGTCCCTGTAAGCCGAGAAAATCTTGGATTTGGAGACGAACCCGACGTAGGTCCTGTCGCGCCTGACCACCGGAAGGTTCCAGGCCGATGTCTCCTCGAATTTCTTCATCACGGAATCCATCTTCTCATCCTCGTAGACATATTCATCGGCGCTGCGCATGAAGTTGAAGACGTGGAGGGTCTCATATTCATCGGTTCTGAACATGTCCTTGCGGATGTCCTCCAAAGAGACATAGCCTTGGAAGCGGTCCCTTGAGTCAAGAACCGGGAATATGTTTCTGGTAGATTCCGAAATGACTTCGACCAGCCTGCCGAGTGTGTCATCAATCTTGACTGTGGAAAAATCCGTTTCAATCACATCTGACACTTTCAGCAGAGTCAGCACAGCCTGATCGCTGTCATGGGTAAGGAGTTCTCCCTTCTGGGCGATTCGCTTGGTGTAGATGGAATATCTCTCAACTATTCTGGTGGTTCCGAACGAGATTGTCGAAGTGAGAATCAGCGGAAGGAACAATTCGTAACCTCCTGAGATCTCGGCGATAAGGAAGATCGCGGTCATCGGGGCCTGCATCACGCCGGCCATCAGTCCGGCCATCCCGACCAGCACGAAATTCTGCTCTGGAACACTCATCAGAGTGCCGTCAAAAAGCAGATTGAGGGTTCTCGCCACCACGAAACCGGCAATCGCACCTACAAATAGCGTAGGACCGAAAGTTCCGCCCACTCCCCCGCCGGCGTTGGTCAAAGTCATGGAAAACACCTTGAGCAGCAGAATCAGGAGGAAGAAAACCGGCACGGACCAAGGGCTGTCGGTCAAAAAGGCAAGCGGAGTCTGGCCGTCCAGAGAAAGTTCCTGCCCGTTGAGCAGAACTCCCAACGACTCATAGCCTTCACCATAAAGCGGGGGGAACAGGAATATCAAAATACCGAGCCCCAAAGCACACAATGCCCATTTCAGGAATGCATTGTCCATCTTCCCGATCCTGTCCTCCAACTTGAGGGTTGTGCGGATGAAATAGATGGAGCATGCGCCGCAAAAGAGTCCAAGAATGATATAATAAGGAATATTCTTGAGCACAAATGGAGTCAGGGTACACTCAAACGGTGTCGAGGAGCCAAGGAATATGTACGAGACCACTGTGGCAGACACTGTCGAAAGCAGCAACGGCATCATTGAGGTCATCGAAATGTTGAAAAGCAGGATCTCCAGCACGAAGAGGACACCGGCGAGAGGGGCCTTGAATATTCCCGCGACCGCAGCGGCGGCACCACAGCCCAACAGCACGGTCATACTCCTGTACGACAGTCCCATGTACTTGGCTAAGTTCGATCCGATGGCGGCACCTGTGTAGACGATAGGGGCCTCCGCTCCGACTGATCCACCGAATCCGATTGTTACCGAACTTGCGGCAACCGATGACCACATGTTATGCGGTTTGATTCTTGATTCGTGCCTGGAGACAGCCTGAAGAGCCTTGGTGACACCGTGGCCAATCTTGTCCTTTATGACATATTTACAGAAGAGCATCGCCAGAAGCATACCTATTCCCGGGAGGACAAGATAGTATAAAGTTCCGTCCATAACTCCGCCGAAGGTGTCACGCAAACCCTTCTGAATCACCGAGATCAAGGTCTTTAGCAGCACGGCCGCAAGCCCGACCACGATTCCGACCACGAGGCTGAGCACCAATAGCTGGCTCCTCTCGGGCCAACGGGATATGGGATTGAACTTTGGCATATTCGTACAAATTTAATTATTTTTGCGACAGTATAAAACATCTTGCAAGCGGTAAAAACAAGTTGCCGCGGATTAGGAAGATGTGGCGACTGATTTTCACCTTATCTAACATTAGTGCAAAAATGAAGAAAGTGCTCGTTTCTTTGGTTACATCCCTGCTGGTCGCCCTGCTGGGGATCGTTGGATTGAACATGCTCAAGGACTCGGGTCCACGGGAAAGGGTCAAGGCGGAGAACGGAAGCAAGATAATTATGGAGGAGCTTAGCTTCTACAGACATGGAGACAAGATTTTCGGCAAGGTCTTCAAGCCTACTGACGAGAACGGATTTTTCCCGGATTCTTTGGGGGCAAGGCCGGTTGTGGTCTTTTTCCATGAGCCGTTGAAGACGGCGTTTCCGGAAGAGCTCGTGAAATCACTTGTGCCAGAAGGGCTCGTCGGCTACACGACGGCGTTCCATGAGAACGTGAAAGACATCAGCTTTATGGTTAAGAAAATCGGCAAGGAGAAGTTCGCGGACGCTGATAGGATCATCCTGATCGCGGACTCGTTCTCGTCCGAGGATGTGGTAAAAGCATCCTACAAGCTGGGCAAGGCCGTGAGCGGCCTGGTCCTCATCGAACCGGAACTCAGCGAGAAAATGTCCAGACTTGTGCCTAAGCTTGGCTACGAGACCCTGACAATCGACACAGCCGGGAAGACTTCCGCAAGGACAGCCATACTTGATTATCTTGAGACCAGAGGGGCGTTGAAATGAGAAAGACACGGTTCGGAATGGTTGGGACGGGACGCATCAGTGATTGGGTACTCAAAGGTGCGGTGATGGAGCCACGATTCGAGGCGGCAGCGGTTTGTTCTCGTTCTCAGGCAAGTGGGAAGGCGTTCGCTGAGGCTCACGGGATAGGGAAAGATTACACGGATGTCGCCGGGATGGCATCAGATCCAGACATAGACGCGATCTATATCGGAACCCCGAACAACACACATCATGATCTTGCGATTCTCTGCATGGCTCACGGCAAGCACGTGCTGTGCGAAAAGCCAATGGCTTCCAATGCTCGCGAGGTGGGCGAGATGATTGACGTGGCAAAGGCCAACGGAGTGATGCTGATGGAGGCGATGATCTCCACGTTGTGCCCTAATTTCGTGGCCGCAAGGGAACGTCTGGCCGAGATGGGAAGCGTGCGTCACTACTTCGCATCGTTCTGTCAATATTCTTCGAAATACGATCTGGTCAAGAGGATTATAGAGGGCGAGGACAATTCTGCTGTGCCGAGTTCGCTGAATCCGGATTGTTGCGGAGGAGCGTTGATGGACATAGGAATATACCCGATTTACCCGATGGTTTCGTTGTTCGGGAGACCTGCAGGAATCAAGTCCAGCGTCACGACCTGCAAGGTGCCGATTTGCAATCAATGGAAGAAAGTTGACCTGCAAGGAAGCGTGATCTTTGAATATGAGGGGATGAGCGCTTCGGTATTATATTCAAAGATAGCGGATTCGCACCTTTGCACGGAGATTTCCTGCGACGGAGGGATTCTTTCACTGGACCAGATCCACATCTGCCGCCATGCCGAGATGGCAAAGCGAGGCGCACCGACTTCAGGAAGAGCCTCAGGCCCGCAGGCGGAGGACATCTCCGTCCCGGTTGATGCCGACGAGTACCTCTGCGAGTTCAGGGAGTTCATCAATGTTTTGGAATCAGGCCGCCTCGAATCCTCCGTCAACAGCCTGGAAACTTCGCTTATCACCGCTGAGATTCTTGACGAGATCCGCCGTCAGGCCGGTGTGATCTTTCCTACGGATTAACAAACTCAGCGACCGGTAAAACTCATTGTCCGCCGAGCCGGTCGAAATAGGTCAGGACATCCTCCCATGTCTTGAAGGCCTCGGAGCCGAAATGGACCAAGGTGCCCATGAAATCCGGAGCGCCGTTCACTTCAGGCTCGGCGTCGATCAGATAGTCGGCAAGAAGGAGGTTCTTGTGATTCGTGATCGTCACACGGTTCCAGACAGGGACACCGAGATTGGTCTCGCACCAGTCCACGACTTTCTGACAGAGTTCCGGAGTGTTGTACGGAACTCCGGCGACAATGTGGACATCATAGTTCTCGGCAAGGGCGGCGACGGACTTGGCGAAACCGCTTGAATGATTGATGATCCTGTCTCCCAAAGAGATGAACAGCACCGGTTTCTGAATGTTCCTCTGCCTGTCATCAATCCATTGGACCACAGGAAGGACAGAATGGAGGATAGCGTTGTCATTGAGGTAATGCTCGCCGTCGAACCTTATGGCCTGGGGATAATGCTCACAAAAAAGGTCGAATGTGTGGACCAAAGTGTCGTGGACTCCGTAAAGTCCAAAAACCTTGTCCTGATCCTCAGACGCACGCTCGAAGCAATGCGAACTGACCTCACGAAAATGCTCCAGAAGGGTTTTTGTGACCAGAAACGATGTCTCGCCATCCTGACGGGGATTGTGATATTCCTGTCTGCCCAATCCGTTGTTTTTCAGCAGAGTGTCAGCCAGTTGGAACGCCGGGTTGACAAGGATTCTGTCCACTCCGTAGAGCATCTCGGCGTACATCGCCCCCATCGAGGTTCCGATGACGAGATCCGGCTTGTCCGACGCAAGCATATTCCTTAAAAGTTCCATCGCATCGAAGGGTTCGACCGGCAGGTCAGGTGCGATCACCTTAGCCTCTGGCATCAGCAGCCTCAACGTTCTGACGCTTCCGTTCTGGCCGCTGGACGCGAATCCGTGTACATAAAGTATCTTCTTTCCGGCCATCAGGCCAGTCCTTGCGTATTCGTACAGTTCCATATCACAAAAATAGTCATTATATTTGAAGAATAAATTAGAACATCCGATTTTCTATGAAAGATACAGACAGGGCAAAACCACGTGCAGACAGCCATAAATCATTGACGCACAATGAAGAAATGGCCATTCTTTCACACTATGTACATAACTGTGATCTTGCTGTGGATCTGCCTTATTGGAAGACCGCGATTGAACTCATAAGAAAAAGGGAAGGACTCCTGGATTCTGAGGAAGGTAGATTTTCCGACAGATGGTTCTCATACAATCTATTCCCCGAATTATACAGAGTTCCATTCCCGCCACCCGAGAAATTCAGTTTCACTTTCATCGATCTTTTCGCCGGAATAGGAGGATTCCGGATTCCACTTCAGGAATCTGGTGGGAGATGTGTATTCTCTTCCGAGTTCAACACTCACGCTCAGAATGTTTACGAAGAGAATTATGGTGAGATGCCATTCGGCGACATCACCAAGATCCCGATGGATTATATTCCCAAGCATGATGTGCTTACTGCCGGATTTCCATGCCAGCCATTCAGCATCTCAGGAAAGATGAAGGGATTTGAAGACACCCGTGGAACACTAATATATAACGTCTTCAAGATAATTGAGGCCAAACAGCCAAAAGTCGTATTTTTGGAAAATGTCAAGCATCTTGTATATCATAATGGTGGAAAAACCTTCAAGACAATCATCGAAGGATTGGAAGGTCTTGGATACATCTGCTCGTACAAAGTTCTCAATGCATCAGACTTCGGGGTGCCACAAAACAGGGAAAGAATCATAATCATAGGGAGTAAGAAAAGAGCCTTTGATTTTTCCAGACTCACACCACTACCCCAGAAGTACATCAAGGACATTCTGGATCCTCCTGACACCAAATTCGAGTACCTTCACGAACCGTACACAATTCTTGATGACTGCAAGCGACAGCCTTCAGGGTTAATGTTCGTAGGCTACCGTAACAAGGCCATTAGGAAAGCAGGTGTCCGCCCGGGGACCGAGAATCTGTCTAGAGTCCACAAGCAACCTAACAGGATTTACCACATAGATGGAGTTCACCCGGCGATTCCATCCCAAGAAACCTCCGGAAGATTCTGGATCTACGACGGTAAGGATGTCAGGAAACTCACGATAAACGAGTGCTACCGATTAATGGGATTTCCTGACAAATTCATAAAAGACAAAAGCGTCAGCGAGGAATATCGCCAGATTGGTAACTCCGTGTGCATACCGATGATAAAAAAGATTATGGAACAAATAAAGGAACAACTGTTATGATGGATGCAGAAAGCTTGTTGAAAAACGCCTATGATGCAGCGTTGGCGAAAAACTCAAAAAGTTGTTTGCAGGAATCCTCACTCACTGAGGATTCAGCCAAATCTTTAGACACAATCGTCTCGGAATCCGAAAGGAACAAAGGGGTATACACGGTTGTGATGACGAGTGTCGTCTACAAGATAATCCACCCAGAGCAAGACATACGCAAGCATCAGTCCTCTATTCCAGGAGGATATAGCGGAAGATCATTTGATTCCAAACACATCACCCCTTTCCTTAAGAAGTGTGGATTTCCTGCAATGGCGGAGTCTGGGTGGCTCACACGCTCGCTAGAACAGAAAGTCGCATATGACAAGAATTACCCGGGAGCTGTCAAAGAACCACTCAAGCATTGCTTCCTGTCCATTCTGGATGACATAGAGACCGGCAAGGCAGATCCTTCGAAAATCCTAGACTACATGCTTCTGTCATTGATAAGACAAAGAGAAAAAAAGTCAATCAGCCTTTCTCTTCCACAGAATCTATCGATAACTGAGATTGTTGCTCTGCTTGACAAACACTTTCATTATACATATAGGTCACATGGAGCGGCCAGGCTCCCTGTCCTTGCTGTATATGCCGCCTATATGTGCTTGATTGACGAATGCAGAAGATTTAAGGACAAGATGTTGCTTCCTCTTGAAAGCCACACTTCCGCTGATGCCAGAAGCGGGAGGATGGGAGATATAGATGTAAACAATTCAGACAACACTCCTTTTGAGGCTGTCGAGATCAAATTTGACATTCCCATATCGTATGAGATAGTCCTTACGGCAAAATGCAAGATCGAAAGATCCAAAGTCAGCAGGTACTATATTCTTTCTACAAAAAAAACAGCAGAATCAGATATAGGTGAAATCGACAAAATCATCAGACAACTAAAGAACATCCATGGATGCCAACTGGTCGTCAATGGCGTGATTCCGTCACTGAAATATTATCTGAGGATCATCGACAATACTTCAGCGTTTGTTGAGAACTATGTGACTCTTCTTTCCAAGGACAAAGCCGTACTTTATGAGCATAAAGAGGTATGGAATGATTTGGTATCCTCACTATGATTCAAGACTGTAATCATCATAAATGTACTTGATAAATATGCTTGAGTGAATAATGTTTTTTTAAATGACACTGACTATGACTGATCTGAAAAAAATAGTTGAGCTTTTCGCCATCGAGGGCGAGGTCAAGGAGATCAAGCCGTTGGGCAATGGATTGATCAATGACACGTACAAGGTTGTCACAGAGGGCGACGCGCCTGATTATGTGCTCCAGAGAATCAACAACGCGATCTTCACTGACGTGGATTTGCTCCAGAGCAACATCGAGGCCGTGACCAGACATATTCGTAAGAAACTGGAAGCGGAAGGAGCGGAGGACATCGACCGCAAGGTACTGAGGTTCATCCCTTTGAAATCAGAAGGAGAGAGGTTGGAGGCGCTGATGAGCGACAAACCGAGAACCTACTGCCTTGAGGACGGGAAGTACTGGAGGGTGTCGGTGTTCATCAATGACGCCTACACCTACGAGACCGTCAACCCGGAGTATTCTGAATATGCCGGTGAGGCTTTCGGGAACTTCGAGGCGATGCTCGCTGACATCCCTGACACGCTCGGGGAGACGATTCCGGACTTCCACAACATGGAGCTGAGACTGAGGCAGTTGGTCGATGCCGTCAGGGAGGACAAGTCCGGACGTCTGCGCGCCGATGACAAGACGGAAGATCAGGAACTGCATAAGATTCTTGAGGACATCGACAAGTACGGGGTCCAGATGTGCAAGGCCGAGCGGCTTCACCGTGAGGGAAAACTTCCTAAAAGGATATGCCACTGCGACACGAAGGTCAACAACATGATGTTCGACAAGGACGGCAAGATCCTGTGCGTCATCGACTTGGACACGGTGATGCCGAGTTATGTGTTCTCGGACTTCGGGGACTTCCTCCGCACGGCAGCCAACCCTGTGGCCGAGGATTCGCCGGAACTGGGGAAGGTCGATTTCGACATGGAGATATTCAAGGCCTTCACAAGAGGTTATCTGAAAGGCACGAAGTCATTCCTGACAACAATCGAGCGGGAGAATCTGCCTTATGCGGCGTGCCTGTTCCCGTTCATGCAGGCTGTCCGCTTCTTCGCAGACTACATAAACGGGGACACCTACTACAAGATCAAGTACCCGGATCACAACCTCGTCCGCACCCGCAACCAGTTGAAGCTCTTCCACTCGGCTCTCAGTAAAGTACCGCAGATGGCATCATTCATTGAATCAATAAAATAGCACACGAATATGAAACGCAGAGATTTTCTCAGGACCGCGGGACTGGCGACTGCCGGGAGCGGACTTGTCATCGGAACAGGGGGGATCATCACCGGATGCGCCGGCAAGGACGAGGGAAAGAATATTCCTAAACCTTACAAAGTAGGCGGCACGGCAAGGATGAAGCTGAGCTTCGAGCCGTATGAGCTAAAGCTAAGACACACGTTCACTGTGGCTTCATATTCAAGAACCACCACTCCGGATGTGCAGGTGAAGATCGAATATGACGGATTCACCGGCTATGGTGAGGCTTCGATGCCACCGTACCTCGGACAGACCGTGGAGAGCGTCTGCAACTTCCTGAAAAAGGTCAATCTGGAGCAGTTCAGCGACCCTTTCCAGATTGATGACATTCTGACTTACGTGGACGGGATCAACGAGGGGGACACCGCCGCCAAGGCAGCAGTGGACATCGCCCTGCATGATCTTGTCGGGCAGCTGATGGGACAGCCTTGGTACAGGATCTGGGGACTCAACGCGGCCAAGGCTCCGAACACCACGTTCACCATCGGAATCGACACTCCGGATGTGGTCCGCGAGAAGACGAAGGAATGCGCTGAACAATTTAAAATTCTTAAGGTTAAGGTAGGGCTTGACAACGACAAGGAAATGATTCAGACCATCCGTGAGATCACCGACCTGCCGCTTGCAGTGGACGCCAATCAGGGCTGGAAGGACAAGGAGAAGGCCCTGGAGATGATCTACTGGCTTAAAGATCATGGAGTTGTGATGGTTGAGCAGCCAATGCCGAAAGAGATGATGGATGAGAATGCATGGCTGACCGAGCGCAGCCCACTTCCTACATTCGCGGACGAGGCCATCCAGCGGCTCGCTGACGTTCAGAGGGTCAAGGGCGCCTACACCGGCATCAACATCAAGCTGATGAAGTGCACCGGAATGCGTGAGGCGTGGAAGATGCTGAACTACGCCCGGGCGGAAGGGATGAAGGTGATGGTCGGCTGCATGACCGAGACATCCTGCGCCGTGACCGCCGCCGCCCATCTGTCCCCCGCCGTGGATTTCGCGGATCTTGACGGAAACCTTCTGATAGCCAACGACCGATTCGAAGGGATGACAGTCGTTGACGGAAAAATCACTCTTCCGGATCGTCCTGGTCTCGGACTCAAATTACTGTAAGCCATGGCAATGAAAAGGAAAGAAATCGTCCTTTGGACATTGGTGGCGATTGCGTTGGCTGCTAACATCTGGCTGCCGAGGCAGATGAGGTACAAATATTCATGGGACAAGGATCTGGCGCAAAGGCTGGCTACGGAGTTCTGCGCCACAAGGGAGGATGTGAAGGAATATATTCAGAAATACATTCCCGATGTCACTGACGAGCAGATTGACAAGTGGACCGCTTCAGGGGAATTGGAATCGATGCAAATCGGGAAACGCACTATGTATTTCTCCGCTGCCGCCCGCAACCTGTTCAGAATCAATCCGGAGTTGGCTGCAATAAAGGCCGCTGCCGATGTAAAGGATCAGGATCTGTCAAAGAGCGGGACATCTCTGACTGGGCATGAAGCCATCGATGCTGTGACAATTCCTCAGATTAAGAAGCAGGTACTGGAGAACCTCGCTGAAGGAAAGGAGAATCCTTATTTCGCCCTGCCGAAGAGGATGAGAGTGACTTTCACTCTTTCGGTCCACGCAAACACATTGCGGCCTGGCCAGACACTGCGATGCTGGCTGCCTCTCCCACGTCAGGATGTGCCCCGCCAGACCGACTTCAAATTCATAGAGGCCGGAGCCAACGGCGTGGCGTACCCGATTGAGAAACTGACTTTCTCCGAGCCATCTCACCCGCACAGCAGTGTCTATATGGAAGCAAAGACCGTCAAGAACAAACCTACCGTCTTCCACGAGATCTTTGAATATACCTCCAGCGGCGAATGGCATCCGATCGACTCTTCCAAGGTCTTGCCATACAATGTCGCGACTTCTAAATATAAGGAATATACCGCCGAGCGCGAGCAGCACGTGATCTTCACTGAGAAGATCAAGGCCGCTGCCGATTCAGTAACAGCCGGCATTGAGAATCCTTACCTTCAGGCCAAGGCTATCTACACGTGGATCGACAAGACATTCCCATGGGCATCGGCCAGAGACTATTCCACGATCGAGAATATTCCTGAGTACGTCCTGACGAACCGCCATGGGGACTGCGGCCAGGTGACATTGCTCTTCATCACGATGTGTCGCTACAAAGGCATCCCGGCCAGGTGGCAGAGCGGCCTGATGATGCACCCGGGAGCGGGCAATCTTCACGACTGGGGAGAGGTCTATTTCGAAGGCTACGGCTGGGTTCCTGTCGATCAGAGTTTCGGAATCACCCCTTACGGAGGCTATTTCTTCCTCGGTGGCATCGATCCTTACAGGATGATTGTCAATTCGGATTTCGGTGGCAATCTCGACCCTGTGAAGAAGTACCCTCGCAGCGACACCGTTGATTTCCAACGTGGTGAAGTCGAATGGGAGAAAGGCAACCTCTATTTCACCCAGTGGGACTACGACTTCAAGATCGAGTACCTGGACTAGTCTATCTAACGGTTTATTGCTACTGAAGTTGGCAAGACAAGAGAAAACCCATTTCTAAATTTTTGTAACGTGAAAAATTTAGAAATGGGTTTTCTTCTGTCCCCGCCCTTGCGGTCTTAACACCCGCTATCAGCAGCGAAGATATTCATTCAAAACCTACTTGCGGCAGACGTCCGCGATGACTTTCTCGCTGCGGGCGATGAAGTCGGAAAGAGCCTTGCCTTTGAGCAGTCCGTTGGAAAGGAGGGCGAGGTCGATCACCTGCTTGAGGATGTCGTTGCCGTTGGCATACTCATCGACCACAGCCTGATGGGCGTCTTTGATGGCCTGACGCTCGTCATTGATCCGCTTCTTCTCGTCCTCGGAAGCGTCCTTGCCAGGTTCGGCGGGAAGTTCCTGCATCGGGGTGATCTTGGACTTGGCCTCGGTGACGATTCCGGCCATGACCGGGTTCTCAAGGTTGACGGTGATGTTGAACGACTCAGGCATATTCCCATAGAAGTTCATTCCGCCACCCATCGCGCTCATCTCGCGGTAACGCCTCATGAACTCATTGCGGGTGATGATCACCGGAGCGGCGTTCTCGCCAAGGTTGTCGGCCTCCACGAAGTAGTCGTTGCCCTTAGGCAGGACGGCCTTGAACATCGCGCTGAGGTCATCCTTGTCGGACTGCGCCATTTCCGGCTTTACCTTCTCGCTCTTAGGAATGAGGTTGTCGATGGTGTCTGAGTCCACACGGGCAAACCTTGTGTCCGGAATCTTCTGCTCCAGCAGGTTGACATAGTGAGCGTCAAGTTCGCAGTCCATCAGGAGCACATCGTAGCCCTTGTTCTTCGCCGCCTCGATGAATGCGTACTGCTCATCGGTGTCGGTGGCATAGAGGTAAACGACCTTCTTGTCCTTGTCGGTCTGGTTCTCAGCGATGGCCTTGCGGTAGTCCTCAAGAGAGAAATACTTGCCGTCGGTGTTCTTGAACAGGGCGAACTTGAGCGCACGTTCGCAGAACTTCTCGTCGGAGAGCATACCATATTCAATAAACAGCTTGAGGTTGTCCCACTTCTTCTCCCATGCGTCACGCTCGTTCTTGAATATATCCTCAAGCCTGTCGGCCACCTTCTTGGTGATGTAGGTCGAGATCTTCTTGACATTCTCGTCGGCCTGCAGGTAACTTCTGGAGACGTTCAGAGGAATGTCCGGAGAGTCGATCACACCATGCAGGAGTGTCAGAAAGTCAGGCACAATGTTTTCCACGTGATCCGTGACGAACATCTGGTTGCAGTAGAGTTGGATGTTGTTCTTCTCAATCGCCATCCTGTCCTTGATCTTAGGGAAGTAGAGGATACCAGTGAGGTTGAACGGATAGTCAACGTTCAAATGGATGTAAAACAGAGGATCCTCCTTCATAGGATAGAGTTCCCTGTAGAACTTCATATAATCCTCCTCCTTAAGTTCTGACGGCTTGCGGGTCCAAAGCGGCTCAATCTTGTTGATGACATTGTCCTTGTCAGTGTCGACATATTTTCCGTCCTTCCATTCCTGTTCCTTGCCGAATACAATAGGAACAGGCATAAACTTGCAGTACTTGTCCAGAAGCTGCTGGATCTTACCTTTCGTGCCGTAGTCCTTGGCGGCCTCGTCATCAAGATAAAGGGTGATGACAGTGCCTCTTTCGGCCTTATCGCAAGGACCCATCTCGAACTCAGGGTCGCCCTCGCAGCTCCAGATAACACCCTTCGCGCCTTCCTTCCAGGAAAGAGACTCGATGGTCACCTTTTTCGCGACCATAAACGCCGAATAGAATCCCAGTCCGAAATGGCCGATGATGTTCTGATCCTTGTACTTTTCAAGGAACTCCCCGGCTGAGGAGAATGCGATCTGATTGATGTACCTGTCAATCTCCTCATCGGTCATGCCGATACCGTTATCGACGATTCTCAGCGTCTTGGCCTTCTCGTCAAGCTCGACACGAACCTTGAGGTCGCCCAGCTCGCCCTTGAAATCACCGTTGGAGGCAATCGCCTTCATCTTCTGCGAAGCATCCACCGCGTTCGCGACCAGTTCCCTAAGGAATATCTCGTGATCCGAATAGAGGAACTGCTTGATGACCGGAAATATGTTCTCGGTCGTCACTCCAATCTGTCCTTTGTTAGTTGCCATAATATTTTTAATTTTTAATTTTTATATTCAGTCGGCTCCGCCATCCGGCGAAGCTGTGGCAGGAATAGTCAAAATATGTTCCAAGCGCTTAGGACTGACAAATTGTCACCGTCCTCGATTTTCCATTTCCCCGAATCATAAAGCCAATTCCTGCCCAGGTGGGCACCTTCATATAAAAGAAACTCCATTATGATCCAATGTCAACCAACGATTTCACTGACTAATTTACATTCTAAAAGAGACAATCAGGGGATATTTTTGTATTTTTGTGAGTTTAGTAGGCATTATAAAAATAAGTTGAACTAAATTTGCATCAGATTTATGAGGATAGATTTCTTTTGGAAAAGGAGTGTGCCGGTGGCACATGGCTGATTATAAAAGAAAATAGACCATAAAGATGCAACTTTTCAAGTTAATTTTTAATGATTACTTAATACTGACAGACAATGGAAGAAGCGAAAAATCCTACGGCCGAGGAGCCGAAAAGACTCAACTTTCTTGAAGAGATTATTGAGGACGACCTGAAGTCCGGAAGAGTGAAGAGCGTGAAGACACGTTTCCCTCCGGAGCCTAACGGATACCTCCATCTCGGACACGCGAAGAGCATCTGCATCAACTTCGGTCTCGCGCAGAAGTACGGCGGCAAGACCAACCTGCGCTTCGACGACACCAACCCGACCAAGGAGGACACTGAATATGTTGACTCGATCAAGGAGGACATTCAGTGGCTCGGCTTCAAGTGGGACAAGGAACTTTACGCTTCCGACTATTTCGACCAGCTCTACGCATGGGCAGAGCAGATGGTAGAGCGTGGCCAGGCCTACGTGGATGACCAGACCCAGGAGGAGATCAGCAAGGGGCGTGGCACTGTGGACAAGCCAGGCACAGAGAGTCCTTACAGAAACCGCTCCGTAGAGGAGAACCTCCAGTTGTTCAGGGACATGAAGGCCGGCAAGTACGCCGACGGAGAGAAAGTTCTCCGCGCGAGGATTGACATGGCCTCCCCGAACATGATGTTCCGTGACCCGATTCTTTACAGGATCAAGCACGCGTCTCACCACCGCACGGGCGACAAATGGTGCATCTACCCGATGTACGACTTCACCCACGGCCAGTGCGACTCCATTGAGCACATCACCCATTCGATCTGCACCCTTGAGTTCGATGTCCACAGACCTCTTTACGATTGGTTCATCAAGACCCTTGAGATCTGGCCAAGCCATCAGTACGAGTTCGCCAGACTGAACCTGACCTTCACTCTTATGAGCAAGAGGAAGCTTCTTGAACTCGTGCAGAAAGGTCTCGTCTCAGGCTGGGACGACCCACGAATGCCTACCCTTTGCGGAGTAAGGCGACGCGGCTACACAGCCGAGGCCCTAAAGATGTTCTGCGAGAAGATAGGGGTCTCCAAGCGCGACCAGATGATGGACATCCAGCTTCTGGAATGGTGCGTGCGTCAGGATCTAAACGCAAGGGCCAACAGGTACATGGTCGTACAGAAGCCGCTGAAGGTTACACTGACGAACTGGGAGCCGGGCAAGGTGGAGTGGTTCGACTGCCCTCTCAACCCTGCCGATCCGGAGGGCGCGACCCGCAAGGTTCCGTTCACCGGAGAGTTCTACATCGAGCGTGACGACTTCATGGAGGACGCCCCGAAGAAGTTCTTCCGCCTCAAGCCTGACGGAGAGGTGCGCCTCAAATACACCTACATCATCAAGTGCGAGGAGGTCATCAAGGACGCTGACGGCAACGTTGTCGAGTTGAAATGCTCCTATGATCCGACCACGAGGCCGGGCGGAGGCGAGTGGAGATCTGTCAAAGGCACGATCCATTGGGTTTCAACCGAACATGCCAAAGAGATCGAGATCCGTAACTACGATCGTCTCTTTGTCAAGGAGGACATGAACAACATCCCTGAGGACAAGGACTACAAGGATTTCCTCAACCCGGAGTCACTCACGATAGCAAAGGGCTACGCCGAGCCGGCCCTTCTGGAGGACAAGTCCGGAATCGCCGTGCAGTTCGAGCGCACCGGTTACTACCACAAGGATCCGGACAGCACAGAGGACAAGGCCATATTCAATAAGACGACAGCCCTGAAGGATTCCTACAAGCCTGAATAGCAGAGGTATGCATCTGCCTCTTTTCATAGCACGACGGTACTTGTTCGCGAAGAAGTCACACAATGTGATCAACATCATCTCCGCGATCAGTGCCGTTGGTATGGCTATAGGCACAGCGGCATTGATCATCATCCTTTCAATCTATAACGGATTTGACGAACTGGTTAAATCCACTCTGAGCAATGTCGAGCCGGACATCCTCATCACTCCCGTAAAAGGGAAGGTATTCATCCCTGAAGGTGAGGCCTTCGAGCGGGTCAAGAGGAATCCTCTTGTCGGGGAATATGATCTCATACTTCAAGAGAATGTGTTCGTGGACTATGACGGACATCAAGGGATAGCCAAAGCCAAAGGTGTGGACAGCACCTTCGAGGCAAACTCCACTTTAGCCGAGCACATCACAAATGGAATGTTCTCCCTGCACAAAGGGCAGTTGCCGCAGATGGTGGTAGGAGCAGGTCTGGCCTACAAAATGGGCATGAATCCGGCCTTCCTTACGTCAGCTGAATTGTTTTTCCCGATAAGGGACAGGAACTTTTCGCTGGCTAACCCTGCTGCGTCAATCGAGTCTGTGCGAATGCGCCCGGCAGGAATATTCTCGGTCAACCAGCAGATTGACAACGACTTGATGATTCTGCCTATTGAGCAAATGAGGCAACTGCTTGGCTACGAGGATGAAGTCTCAGGAGTCGAGATTAGGCTGGTTGAGGGAGCGACATCAAAGGATCTCAGAGCCGCAATCAGGAATATCCAGAAAGAGTTGGGACATGACTTCAAGGTTTCGGACCGGTTCCGCCAGAACCCTTCGCTCTACAAGATGATGCGCTACGAGAAGGCAGCCATCTACATCATCCTGATATTCGTCATCATCATCATCGCCCTGAACATCTTCGGCAGCATCACGATGCTCATCATCGAGAAAAAGGATGACATCGAGACTTTCCGCAGCCTCGGCGCCACAGGCAAGATGCTCCGCCGCACTTTCACCTTGGAAGGCTGGCTGATCTCGCTTCTCGGTCTTGCCGCCGGTCTTGTCATCGGCATAGGATTTTCCCTCGCACAGCAACACTTCGGCTTCATCAAGATGCCCGGAAGCTTCCTCGTGAACGCCTATCCCGTCATCCTACAGTGGCAGGACGTCCTAGCCACCATCACCGGAGTCGCCCTAATCGGCTACATCATCGCCCTCCTCCCCGTCCGCCGCAACATCCGGTAGCTTACCATTGTGTAAACACCTGCTTCTACGCAGCCATGGAAAATCAAACCGTGGTGCAGGAATCTCAATTCTCACACCACGGAGAAAATACCAATCCAGCCTGATTATCTGGCTTTCTTGAGAATTATCTCATCGGTGACACCGTTGTTGGAGACAACCTTGAAAGTGTCTTCCGCGGTCTTTAGGCGTACGGCCGGGAATGTCCAGACAACACCACTGGATTCCTCTGAAGAGGTCAGACGCGTCACTTGGCGACCGTTCTGGTAGAGGGTGAGGTACTTGGCGTTGCTATAGACTTTGATGCGAAGGTCCTGTCCGGCAGGGAAATACTTAAGACGACGGGAAGTGATGTAAACAGTGGTCTCGTCCTTGTTCCAAAGAGACTTGTAGAGATAGAACACATCTTTCTTCGTCTGGCGGTCACGGGTGACGAGTCCCTTATCATTCATGTACTTGCGATCATTGTTCCGGACGAATTTAACACCGTCCTCAGAGTCCATGTAACCCTCTTGACGGTTCGCCACAGGGAAGTCAAACAGGACCCAGACAGAAGTGAAGTTCAGCCATGGCATAGCCTTGATCTGGCGGACATAGGACTCGTGGAAGCGGTTGCCATATTCCTCATAATGCTTGCTGTCCTCATCTTTGTCGCGGATTGCGTCTGACGGGTTCCACACATGACAGTAAGGGTTGATGCCGACTCCATATTCAGAAACATTGAAAGGCATGTCAGGCTTCATTTCATGGAGTTTCTTCATCGAAGAGGACAGGCCGCTGAAATCGTTAGGAGTCCAGTACCAGCCATAGTAGATGTTCTGGGAGCAGAAATCACCTTTCAGCATCTTGTAGCCGTCCCTTGCTAACCTTGAGCAGTCGGTGAAACCCACGAAGCGGCCCGGGTCCAATCCTTTGGTATAGTCGTAGAGCCTTTCCGTTTCCTTGACCACTCTTTCAGCATCGAACTGTCCCTGAAGGTCATTGTTGTTGCCCCATGTGTCCAACTCGTTCCACATGCCCCAGAAAGCGATGGAAGGATGGTTGTAGAGGTTGCTCACCATCTCTTTCATCTGATGCTGGATGTTGTTGAAATAGGCTTGAGTGGCATCTTCACCGCAAACATTCACCCACGGCACTTCAGTCTGTACTATGATGCCGAGGGAGTCACATTGCTGGAATGCAAAATCATTATGAGGATAATGGGCCAAGCGAAGGAAATTAGCCCCTAACTCTTTGACAATACGGTAGTCACGCCGATAGTCAGATTGAGTGAGAGCGGAGGCCTTTCCATCGGCGTCTTGATGCATGGCCACCCCACGGAGAGGGTAAGGACGTCCGTTCAGAATAAATCCCCTTTCCGGGTCCATTTCTATCGAACGGTAGCCAATCTTGGTCTCAGCAATGTCCATCATCCTTTTTCCTTTGAACAATTCAACCCTCAATGTGTAGAGATAAGGATCCTTCATTCCATCCCACAAGTGGATCCCCGAGAGAATGAACTCATGGTCAAAGTCATATTCAGAGAAAGCTCCTACCGGAACCTCACGATCCGCCTGATAGCCCAATCTTCCATCAGCCTCAAGAAGTTGGACACGGACAAGGATGTCGGCATCCCTGTTGCTGGAATTGACAAGTCTGGTCTTAACGTTGGTGACCGCCTTTTTCTTTGTCACGACAGGGGTCTCGCATCTGAGTCTGTACATGCCATAGTCATCCGGTGAGAAATAGACATCATCCATGACCAACAGCCAAACCGGATTATGAAGTCCTCCGTTCTTGTTAAAGTCAGAGGTGACGGGAGCCATCTCCGTGTCCTCAGTGTTGTCGCAAATCACTTCAAGTCTGTTGACACCCTTTCTAAGAGCCTCGGTGATGTTCACTGAAAACGGAGTGTACCCTCCTTTATGCGCGGCCACCTGCTCACCGTTGACCTTGACTACGGCGGCCTGCGCTGCCCCCTCAAAAAGGATATAATGCGTGTTTTTCACATCATTTATCCTCAAGTCGCAGCGATAGGTCACCTTCCCTCTGTAATAGTACGGAGAATGCCCGTCCTCAGCATTATACGAATGAGGCACCGAAACAGTCTCCCATTCGGAGCCGTCTTTACTAAATTCCCACTCCTTCAACTGTTCCTGGCGGAATCCGCGAATTTGAGCCTCCATCGGGAGGGCAGCAAAAAGAATCACCGCAACCACGGTGAACATAAAATGCCTTTTCATCAAGATGAATGATTTACTCATAATTGGACAAAGTTAGCAATAATCATCGGAAATCCTTAACTTAGCGGCTTGATAATCGTATTTCATTTCTTGACATGGACAGAAACTTCATAATTGACGATTGCAAAACACAAAAGGTTCGAGACTGGTTTTGGTCTTTCGCACCTGTATTCGTTTTATTTTCAGCAACTTCAGGATTAATCACAAGAATAGTCCTGTTGTTCGTCCCTCCGACTGTCATAGGATTCACAGCTTTGGAATGGCTGAAAATCTTTGTCTTAGGCTTCATAAACGATGTAGCGTTTTCGATTCTCGCACTCGCACCTGCGATGCTCTTGTACGCAACGCTTAACGATGCGAAGTACAAGAAGCCCCTCTGTGTGGTCCTTGCAGCAGCCCTGCTCGCCTTCGCGGTGTACTCATTCCTTCCGTCAAACATATTCACTGAATATGGTTCCGTTGTCCCCGCGATATCAAGAGTTCTGTCTCTCCTGCTTCTCGGAGGTTTCTGTCTGAGGCTATTCATTCCAAGCATAAGAAAAGGATGGTGCAAGGCCGGGCTGCTGTTCACGATGGGACTATACATATTCCTTATGATTGCCAATGTCATCTCGGAATGCATCTTCTGGAACGAGTTCGGAGTACGCTACAACTTCATTGCCGTCGATTATCTGGTTTACACAAACGAGGTTATCGGGAATATTCTGGAGTCCTATCCGATAATTCCTATGGTTCTGGGAGTACTGCTTGTGGCAGTGCTGATCTGCTGGAGAATATTCCGCAGACAGGATTTCAGCGAGGCCGGGAACAGTGGTATGATTCCATTTCTGGCAACATTCGTCATCTATGCCATCCTGTTCACGGGGAGTTTCTTCTGGCTGCGGTTCAGCTACCGTAACCTACAGAGTGCCAACAACTACGCCACGGAATTGCAGTGCAACGGATGCTGGAACTTCCTTGAAGCGTACAGCAGCAGCACTCTTGAATATGACCGTTTCTACCAGATGCTTCCCGCCGAAGAGGCATCGGCACTCAAGCTCGCGCTTTGCAACCAGGACGGAGATGGAGTACAGGCTATAAGAGACACCGTCCCGGCCATAAAAAAGAACATCGTGGTGATAGCTGTAGAGAGCCTCAGCGCCGATTTCCTCTCCGCCTACGGCAACGAGGACGGAATCACCCCGAACCTCGACACACTGATCGGGAAGAGTCTCGTGTTCGACAACCTTTACGCCGCTGGCAACCGTTCCGTCCGGGGCCTTGAGGCACTCACCCTCTGCATTCCTCCGAGCGCGGGGGAAAGTCTTATCAAAAGGCCAGACAACGCAGGACTGTTCTCTACCGGGACAGTGCTGAGAGCCAACGGCTACACCACCTCTTTCATCTACGGAGGCGACAGCTATTTCGACAACATGCGCACCTACTTCTCAGGTAACGGCTTCGAGGTCATCGACAAGTCCAGCTACCCGAAAGAAGACATCACGTTCGCCAACATCTGGGGCACCTGCGATGAGGATTCGTACAGAGTGGCCCTTAAAGAGTTCGGCAAGAAGGCCGAGAGCGGCATCCCGTTCCACGCTATCATATTCACAATCAGCAATCATCGCCCGTACACATTCCCGGAAGGAAAGATCACCTACGATGGTGAGATGAAGTCGCGCTCCGCCGCCGTGAAGTACACTGATTTCGCCATTGGGCAGTTCCTCGCCGAGGCTTCACGCAAGCCTTGGTTCGCCAACACGGTATTTGTCATCGTGGCTGACCACTGCGCATCCAGCGCCGGCAAGACCAGCATCCCGGTGGACAAGTACCACATCCCGGCGATCGTATATTCCCCGGGCTTCATCCAACCTCAAAGAGTGGAGAAACTCTGCTCCCAGATCGACCTGATGCCGACTGTCTTCTCCCTGCTGCACTTCTCCTACGACTCGAAGTTCTACGGCCAGAACATCCTTGATTCTGAATATAACCCAAGAGCCTTCATGGCCACCTATCAGGATCTCGGCTACTACTGTGACGATGTCCTCACCGTCCTCTCCCCCGTCCGCAGAGTCCAGCAGTTCGACGTGACTCTGACCGAGCCTTGGCGCCACACCGAGACCGCGAGGGAAACCTCAGACGAGGCTTTGGTGAAAGAGGCTCAGGCTTTCTACCAGACCGTCAACCTTCAGCCCGTGGCCAAGGAATAGATATCGCCTCTGGCAGCCCATGCAATCGGTGCGCAGAAAGTATAGTTTCACGCACCAGCTAGGTGTTTATGCCCCGCTCGTGCGCCCGACAACCTTTTCCACTCACAATCCGTTCTGCTAAGGTAAGTACCACGAATAGGCGCCACCTACGCCCACAAGCATCCACAGTTGGCAATCTGTGGTTTGCGATTTGGAAAATGTTTGTTATCTTGTGAATTACAAAACACAGTGGCTATGCTGTACCCTATAGGAATACAGAGTTTCTCGGAAATCCGCGAAGGAGGATATGTTTATGTGGACAAGACCGCAGCGATCCACAGCCTTGCGTCAACAGGGAAATATTATTTTCTGAGCCGCCCGCGACGCTTCGGGAAGAGTCTGCTAATCTCAACGATGGAGGCCTATTTCAGCGGGCGGAAGGATCTTTTCAAGGGGCTTGCGATGGAGAACACTTGAGAAGGACTGGACCGCATACCCCGTGCTGCATATAGACCTGACGGGCAGCAGGTACACTTCCGTCTCCGACCTTGAGGAAAGCGGATTCCTGAACTCCCTCAGCCAACTTTATGCGCCAGCCCTCATCCAAGGCGAGTTTTCGGTTTATCAATTCATCTGCGACATAGAGCGCGCTGAGGCAGATAGAGGAGAAAGGTTACGCCAAGCCGTTCCAAGCAAGCGGAAAGTAGATCGTGGAACTCGGCATCAACTTCTCGTCTCAGACACGCACAATCAGCGGCTGGCAAGTGAAACAGTCCGCATAAAAGAAGTGGCCACAGCAATAGCCATGGCCACTCCTACATTCGTCTAATGAGAATCAGTGTGTGAACGACTCGATGGAGACCTTCGACACCTTTTCTATCGCACCGACATATTTCTTGAAATGCTCGGTTGCCGAATGTGCATCAAGATCGGCCTGGCTTTCCCACGTCTCACAGAACATGAACAGATCGTCATGAATAGTGCTTGCGAAGAAGTCGTACGACTTGCATCCCTTGTCGCTCTTCAGCGTCTCGGCCACGAGGGCTTTGGCGTTATTGATCACCTCATCGCGCTTAGTGGCATCTGTCACTTGGACAAAACAATTGATTCTTACCATAATGATTTACTTTTATGTTGGTCTGGCAGACCTGTTTTAAGTTAATGGCGGCAATGTCATCAACCGCAAAGTCTATACTACAAAATTAGACAAAAAATCAAGATTACCTACACTACAAAAGAAAAAATGCCAGCGGATTAGCCTACCTGAAAATCTTGAGGTTGCCGACATTGAGGCCCCACTCGCCGTCCTGGACGATCGGGACGGGGACGCCGTCGAGGTTGTTCTCGTAGTGAGGGGCTTTGAGGAAGGTGTGGGAGTGGCCGCCTACAACCAGATCAACGTTGCGGGATCTCTTCACGAGGGTTGGATCTACGTAGGGTTCACCCTCGAAGCCTATGTGGGTCAGGGCGATGACCATGTCACATTTCTTCTCGGCCTTGAGGTACCCGGCCCATTTGTTGACAACCTCCGCGTTCTCAAAGGCGGGAATCTTGTCGGAGACCTCCTTGGAGACAAGGGTGGTGATGTCCGGCATGAGACCGATGATGCCGATCTTCATTCCGGCTTTCTTCACGATGGTGTAAGGCTTGACGTACTTGGCCAGAGCCACATTCGAGAAATCGTAGTTGGCACAGACTACCGGGCATTTGATGCTGGACAGGCGACGGGCAAGCTCTTCGACTCCGTTGTCGAACTCGTGGTTGCCGAGGGTCACGCAGTCGTACTTCATCGCGTTGATGAGGTCAATCTCGATGTCGCCTCCGAGTACGGAAAAATAGGATGTACCCTGGCTGAAATCTCCGGCATGAAGAAGGAGCACGTTCCTCTTTCCGTCAGCCTTTACGACGCTGTCCCGGTAGGCCGCGCGTTCGATCACCCCGCCAAGCCCTTTACGTTCACCGGCACGCTCCGGCTCAAGGTGGCTGTGGGTGTCGTTTACATGAAGGATGGTGAGCCGTCTCTGAGCCGCTGCGTCTATATTCAACAATGCGGAGAACAGGCATATTCCTAAAAATATTTTTTTCATTTCTGATCTTCTTTTGTCATTTCGGCAAGCTCTTAGTCTCTTCGACAAACTCTGTGACCTATTCCATGACTGTGATCCAATGTTGGTTCTGGTACTCGATAGGCTTTCCCGCGGCCGTGAGGCTCCGGACATAGGCGAGCATCGTGTCGTAGAGGAAGCCGTTGCACTTAATGATCTCTACCGCGTTGTTGGCTACCTTGTAGCCGTCGCCTCCGTCCAGAAGGAAGTTCAAGGTGGCGACACCGTAGATCTTGTCATCATCAATAGGCTCACCGTTCACGAGCGCTGAGACAATCTTGCCATTCTTAACCGTGACCTTCACACCTCCGACAATCTGCAAAGTCGTGGAGGCCATACGGTCGAGCAACGCACGCACATCGCGTCCGTGTAAAGCCACATAGCACAGATAGTTGCGAAACGGGAACATCGACATGATGTCATCATACAGCACCTCTCCGGCAGGCATGTCAATCCGGACTCCACCTCGGTTGGCAAAACCGATGTCAACCCGCTTGCCGGTGCTGTCAGCGGTCGCCCGCATCAATTCATCAATGTACCAATCGTAGATCTCGCACTCCGGATAGGTCCTGACCATCGCCCTTGTCGAATGGCCTATGACGGTTTTCACCTTGGCCATGGCAGGCTGCGCGTCAAGCATTATCCTGGCTACATCCCTCACGGTTCCCCCACGGAATTTGCGGCCATTAGGCGCATAGTAAGTACAACCCTTGACCGTGCCCATCGCCTCGTTCACATTCGTCGCGTTGGAGGCCACGACACCGGTACGATGCCCGTCCACAGGATCTGTTGTCCATGTGATAGTCCGTTCCTGAGCGCAGAGACTTAGGCCTCCCGTCAGAAACAGCATGATTAACAGCCGATTTCTCATCACGTTATTGGTTATTAAAAAAGAGGGCACCGTTTGCCCGCGATGTCCTCCCTGGTTTTCAAATTATTTCATTCTCAACCACTTCCAAAGATCCTTAAAAGTAGATTTCTTGCCGAACATCAGGATACCGACCTTGTAGATCTTGGCGGAAAGCCAGGCGCAACCGACGAAGGTCACGAGCAGCAGAGCGATTGAAACTACCAGCTGCCACATCGGCACTCCGTACGGAATCCTGGCCAGCATCACGATCGGGGATGTGAACGGAATCATCGACCCCCAGACGACCACACTGCTGTCAGGATTCTGGAAAGCCACAAGTATGATGAAGTAGGCTATCATCAACGGGATTGTCAGCGGCATCTGAAGTTGCTGCGAATCTCCCTCGTTCTCGACGGCGGAGCCCACGGCGGCAAACATCGAAGCATAGAGCAAATACCCCAGAATGAAATAGATAAGGAATGAAACAACCAGTTTGACCCAAGGAATATTCACGAGTGTGCCGACAATGACACTCATCTCGTCAGGCTCTCCGGCCACAACGGTGGTGGAGTCAGCGGCGGAACCCAAAGTGGCGGTCGCCCCGCCAAGAGCCTGCATCTGATCCGGGGTGACACCCATTGTCTGCGCCATCATCTCAGGATTTCCGGCCATCTGGGCGAACATATCCTTGCCCACGAAGGAAGTGGCGACAGAAACCAGCACTCCGGTAAGGACAATCCACAGGAAGAACTGGGTCAATGCCACGAGAGCCACACCTATGATCTTACCGAACATCAGGTCAACGGCCTTCACGGAAGAGATCAGAACCTCAACCACCCTGCTGGTCTTCTCCTCGATGACACTTGACATCACCTGTCCTCCGAACATCATGATGAACATCCAGATGACGATGCCAAGCAGCATGGAGATGATCATGTACACTCCAGACTCTGAGATTGTCTCATTACCCTTGTCATCCAAGGTGTATTCTGTCACCTTGACATCGGCCCTCACCTCATCCATGATCTGCGAGAGGTTCTCGATGCCGTACTGCTGCACACGATATTCCTCGACCGCCTCATCAGCCTTATCAGCAAGTCCGGTGGTGAACTCAACCCCCAAAGGGTCTTTTGAATATGTCTGGACAGAGACGGTCTTCTTTACAGTGTCAAGGGGTGACACCACCACCAGGACATCCTTCCCGTATTCAGACAGACGCGCCTTCACGGAATCAGGATTCTCGGTGGAATAATCAGTGAACGTTAGCCGGTCCGTGTCCCGCAAGTGGCTCATCACGATGCCAGAGCGGTCAACGACCGCCACGTCCTGCTTCCTTTCCTTCGTCCCGGCCATTATGAAGCCGAGAACGACCATGGTGACCGCAAAGATGACAGGAACAAGAATCGTCGTGACAAAGAATGACTTTTTCTTGACGCGGGTGAGATATTCCCTCGCGATGACAGTCTTTATTATTCTGAAATTCATAACTATGCCTCCTCTGTTACAAGTTTTATGAATATGTCGTTCATCCTCGGAATCAGCTCCTTGAACGAGTTGACAACGATGTCCTGCGCCAGTAGGGCCGAAAGCGCGTCATTGGATGAGACATGCTCTCCGAGCGTCAGCACTGCGGTGTGGCGGCCGGCGTTGTCCTCGTCGGAAAGGACTTTGAATATTCCCTCGGCATCCTTCACCTTATCCTCCCCGGTGTAGATCAGTTCAATGTTGTTGTTGCCGTACTTGTGGCGGATCTCGTTAACCCCACCGGTGATCACAAGATGCGACTTGTTGATAAGGGCGATGTTGTCGCAGAGTTCCTCTACAGACTCCATATTATGGGTCGAGAGGATGATCGTAGCACCCTCGTCCTTGAGCCTAAGAATCTCCTTGCGGATCAGCTCAGCGTTCACCGGATCGAAACCGGAAAACGGCTCGTCCAAAATCATCAGAGACGGTTTGTGAACCACGGTCGTGATGAACTGGACCTTCTGGGCCATACCCTTGGACAGTTCCTCGACCTTCTTCTTCCACCAGTCCTGGATTCCGAAACGCACGAACCACTCCTTCAACGCCTTACGGGCGTCAGCGGCGCTCATGCCTTTCAGCTGCGCCAGATACATGGCCTGGTCTCCGACCTCCATCTTGCGGTAAAGTCCGCGCTCCTCCGGCAGATAGCCTATCTTCTCGACGTCCGACTGGGTTATCGGGCGTCCGTCAAACAAAACTTCTCCTCCGTTGGGAATAGTAATCCGGTTAATGATGCGGATCAGCGTGGTCTTTCCCGCCCCGTTAGGGCCCAGAAGACCGAAAATCCCGCCTTTCGGAATGTTCACGCTCACATTGTCAAGCGCGACCTTCTCTCCGAAATTCTTGCAGATGTTCCTGCATTCGATAATGTAATCGCTCATATACTTAAAATCTTACTTGTCAATTCTACGAGAAGTTCTTCAGGAGTTGCTTCTCCCACATCACCACCTTTGCCTTTGTAGTCATATTCACAAAGAAGAGAAATCACCTCCATCGCCTTGCGGACCGGATAGTTGGCCACCGCTGTGTCATATTCCTTCCAAAAATAAGGGTTCACGCCCTGCAGGGCGGCAGCGATGGCGGTTTTGTCCGGATAGCGGCTCTTCTCCTTCAACGCCCCGTACTTCAGGATCCTCGCGAAATGCGTGTACAATGCGCTGACCGCCATCGGCATGGCGAATTTCGCGGACTCACCGATGCGGGCCGCGATCCGCAAGGCTTTCGGGCCGTTTTTAGCCGACAGTTCCTTGGTCAGCTCGAACACACTGAACTCACGGCTGATGCCCACATTCCGCTCAATGTCAGAGACAGTTATCTGCTTCGTCCCTTCTGGCAGGTTCTTCAACATCTTGTCGGTCTCTACGGCTATCCGGCCCAAATTCGTACCGGCCGATTCCGCCAGCAAAGCTGAAGCCTCAGGATCAATGGTCAGTCCCCTGCCGGAGAAATACTGTGCGATCCAAGATGGCATCTCGTAGTCTCTCAACGCATTGGACTCAACCACAACCCCGTTTTTCGAGGCCTGCTTGTACAAAGCCTTGCGCTTGTCGGCCGAAGCCCCGCGCATCAAAAGCACAAGAACAGTGGAATCCAACGGCTTCTCGCAATAGATTGAGAGTTTCTCCAGATCCCGCATCGCCTGGGCATCCTTGACCACGACAAGCTGCCTTTCGGCCATCATGGGAAAACGCCTCGCGGCCGTGATGACCGTGTCGGCATCCACGTCCGAACCGTAGCAGATCGTCTCGTTGAAATCCCTCGAAGCCTCGTCAAGAGCGTTCTCGATGACGGCGTCACAGACCATGTCCGTATAATACGGTTCGTCCCCCATCAGAAGATAGATGGGGGCGAACTGTCCGGACTTGACAGCGGAGATTATCTCACGGCACTGGCTGCCGATGTTAGCCGTTCCTTTCGCCATTAGGTAACCGTAAAAAAATAACTTACCGCTTACTAAAAGGATTCGCTAATATTTGAAATCAACCGTTTTACGGATATCCTCGGAGGAAGCTCCCACAAGAATCCTGTAGTTGCCCTTCTCAGCGACCCAATCATGCCTCTGGGCATCGAAATAGCTGATGGCCGCCTTGTCCAAGGTGACTTTCACCTCACCAGACTTGCCAGGCTCAAGGAATATCTTGCCGAAGCCTTTGAGTTCCTTTACAGGACGCTCGACAGAACTTTCAGGAGCACTGACATAGACCTGAACGATTTCCGCACCGGCCACAGAGCCTGTGTTCTTCACCGGAACGGTTACGGTCAGCCCCTTGTCAATCGAACCGGATGTCTTCGGCTCGCCATATTCAAAGGTTGTGTAGCTGAGTCCGTAGCCGAACGGGAAGGCCGGCTTGACGGCTTTGTGCTCGAACCAACGGTAGCCCACGAATATTCCCTCTGTGTAGGTCTCATCGTAGATGATCTGATCCTGTATACCCATCTTGACCGTTTCCTTGCGAGGGATTCCAGGGTATTGGATCTCGCTTTGAATCGGATAGTCCGCCAAAGTCGCTCCTATCGTGAACGGCAGTTTTCCGGAAGGAGTGACATCTCCTGAGAGCACATCGGCAAGAGAGTGTCCTGCCTCGCTTCCGAGGTACCAATCCTGAATTATCGCAGGCACCTTGCTGACCCACGGCATCGCCACCGCGTTTCCGGAGACATTCACAACCACCAGCCTAGGATTGACAGCGGCAAGAGCCTCAATGACATTGTCCTGTGAATATGGCAGCTCGTAACTCTCCCTGTCGGCGCCCTCACAGTCCTGATGCTCGCTCTTGTTCAAACCACCTATGAAGATCACATAATCAGCATCTTTGGCAGCGGCCACAGCGTCAGCGATCAGTTTCTCGGCGGAACGGCTCTCGCTGAGGTCCTGACCTGTTGTGACACCGTTGTACTGGCCACCGGTGTCCCCGACATAGCCACGCTCATAGACTACCTCCGCGTCAGCGAATCTCTCCTGGATGCCCTCCAACGGAGAAACCTCGTTCTTGACTTTGAGTGATGAACTTCCGCCACCGACTGTCATCATCTTGATGGCATTTTCTCCTACCACCAGAATCTTCTTGGCATTTTTTATAGGAAGGATTCCACCATCGTTCTTAAGAAGAACGATTGACTCGACACCGATCTTCCTGGCAGCAGCGATATGCTCCGGGCTGACGAACGAACCATAAGGACGATTCTTGTCCATGACGGTTCTGAACATCAATCGGAGGACTCTGCGCGCCTTGTTGTCAAGTACTTCAGTAGAGTATTTGCCCTCTTGAAGCCCTTTAAGGTAAGGTCCGGAAAGGTAGTAGTTGGCATAGGCGTTGGAGGCGGACCAGCTCAGTCCGTTGGTGAATGTCCCGAACTCCATGTCCAGTCCGTTGTTCACGGCCTGATCCGTGTCATGGACTCCGCCCCAGTCACTGATGACAACACCGTCAAATCCCCACTCACCCTTGAGGATGTCATTCAGAGTATATTGGTTCTGGCAGCACCACTGGTCCTTGTAAAGGTTGTAAGCACCCATGATTGCCCAAGCCTTTCCTTCAGTGACAGCGGCCTTGAAAGCCGGAAGATAGATCTCGTAAAGCGTTCTGTCATCGACCGTCACGTTAGTAGTGAAGCGGTTATGTTCCTGGCTGTTCAAGGCGAAGTGCTTCACGCAGGCAGCCACACCGTTGCTCTGCACACCTTGGACGTACGGAACGACCATGCGCCCTGAGAGGTAAGGGTCCTCGCCCATATATTCAAAGCTTCTACCATTGAGAGGGGTTCTGCAAATGTTCACTCCCGGCCCGAGGAGAACGTCCTTCTTGCGGTAGCGGGCCTCCTCACCGATGCTCTTGCCGTAAAGGGCCGACATCTCAGTGTTCCATGTGGCGGCCAAGGCCGTCAGAGCCGGGAAAGCCGTGCAAGAATCGTTCGTCCACCCGGCCTGACTCCATTTGTCCCAAAGCACCTCGGGACGGATGCCGTGCGGACCGTCGGTCGTCCAGATCTCAGGAATGCCAAGGCGAGGCACACCCGCTGAGCTGAACTTTGACTGGGCGTGAAGAATCGCCACCTTCTCCTCGGTCGTCATTCTTGCAAGAGCATCCTCTACCCTCTCGTCAATTGACCGTGTCTCATCAAGAAAGACAGGCCCGCCAACCTGAGCGGCCTGTCTTCCTACACCTTTCTGCTGACCGCATGCGGTGACAATGCCAGCCGCTGCTATCAGACCTAAAATCAGTTTCAATTTCATTTTATTATGCATCGAATTTCTTTTCTTTTGTCCTTATGATCTTCTCTTTCATCAGATCGACGGCCACACTCACGGCATCCTCAAAGGAAGTCGAATTTCTCTCAATGACAAGATCCTGACCGTAAGCTCTTGTCTGGATCCTGACATTCTTGTTGTCCGGCTCCTTGAGCAAAGATAAAGTCACCTCCATTCCGTCAAGATGGTCGCTGAATCTGGAAAGTTTCGAGACCTTCTTCTCTACATAGTCGAGCAGTTTCTGATCCGCGTCGAACTTCAGGGATTTTACTCTAATCTCCATTTTTACCTCCGCTTTTTGCCCTTGGATGGGCGTTAACATAAACTTTCTTCAGTTTTTCGATGGTGTTGTGCGTGTAAACCTGCGTCGCCGCGAGCGAGGAGTGTCCCAGAAGCTCCTTGATCGAGTTGAGATCAGTGCCCTCGTCCAAAAGTTCCGTGGCCAAGGAATGTCTCAACACGTGTGGGGACTTTCTCCCGGTGATGCTTCCGATCCGCCCAAGCGCCCGCTTGACAGCCCTGTCAATGAAAACCGGATAGAGTTTCAGACCCTTGCCGGTGACCGCCAGAGGCTCGTTTGCTGATCTTTTGCGCCCGACCATCGTTTCAACCGATTGTAAATATAATGAAATTTCCTCACATAGCGAAGGAACAAGCGGAATTTCTCTCACTTTGTCACCTTTCCCCCTCACGGTCATCGTCCGCCGCGAGAAATCCACATCCCCGATCCGAAGCCCGATCAATTCGGCCCGGCGCATCCCGGTACTGAAAAGCATCGACACAAGCAGCCGCTCCAGCCTTCTTGAATATGCCGCGTCGGAGGCTTTGTCCTGTCCTGTGATAAGCGCCATGTTCTCCTCAGACGCGTCACAGTCAGTCCCGGCAAAATATTCATTCATCGACTCTTCCCTATAGAACACAGGCAGTCTTTTTTCAGATTTCGGCTTCGCCACCGTCCTCACCGGGTTGGCCGTCAGTTTTTTCTCCTTTATCAGGAACCGGCAGAACCCCGACAGCACTGAAAGATGAAGAGCCACCGTCCTGGGGCCATCACCTTTATTCTCCAAAAGGAACACTTCGTAACTCCTGAGATTCTGACGATTTAGCGATTCTAGCAATGCCCCGTCAGTCTTCGCCTCCGAGAAATCAGCAAAATCCCTCAGCGCATCCGAATATATCGCCCGCGTCCTGGCCGAATATCTCCGGATGTCCCTGATGTAAGAAATATACTCTTCTACCAACCCCATGAGTCCTAATATTCATCAAAAGTTACCGCGCCTACATTTTCCGGTGGCATTCCGCCCTTTATTTATGCCAAAGAATTCCTAGTCTGATCATTTAACTTTTATTCCTGACGCCTTGGCCAGCCTCTCGACCGGCCTGTTGCACCACTGGGCGATGACTCCGACAAGAAGGGCGGCGGCGAGGGTTCCCTCGCGGACACCGTGGATTCCTCCGAGCCAGATGAGCGAAGCGACGCAGGCTATAGCCACGAGCGAGACATCCACTGAGACTTTCGTGATGTCGAAACGGGTCTTGAACGCCTTGCAGATGGCAAGAACAAGTCCTTCACCGGCAAGTGTGACCACCCCGGCCACGACCTCGAAACTGACCCCAATTCCGACCAGAACAATGCCCACAAGACACCAAACCACCTGCATCAGGTAATTCGGGCAAGGCACATCCGCGATGCACCAACAGGCAAAATCCGTCATGTACCCGAAGACAAAGGCCACCGGGAGCTGCATCAGCTGAACCCAATCATAATCCTTCCGAAGAAGCGCCATCTGAATCAGAATGAATATGCAGTGCATCACAATCGTAGCCTCCCCCACCGTCAGCGGACACAGCATGCTCGCCACATAAGGCGGGCACGAGATCGGTGAGGTTCCCAAATCAGCCAAAATCGAAAACGCCACCCCGAACGCCACAATCAGCAGCCCGACGCAAAGCATCACATATCTCTTGAGTATATCCATAAAAACAAAGGTTACAAATCAGCGGAGCCGATCCGCATCTTCCGCATCATCAGATATATAAACAATTGAATAATTGAATAATATTAGCTCAGAGCACAGCCGCAACGATTTTACGAACAGAAGAAAGTTTTTCAAGAAAGGATTTATCCCGTTTTGCCGTCTGCATATCATATTCGGCCTGAAGTCCGAGGAGAATGTGAGCAGGAATGCCAAGAGCCGCCTCGCAAAGAAGAGCGAACTTGGTGTTCACGGCTCGCTTACCGTTCACGATGTCATTCAGGACAGTATAAGCCACTCCCATATCCGCCGCCAACTGCTTTTGTGACAGCTTGCGGTACTCGATTTCCTCTTTCAGCAACTCACCAGGATGAGTCGGCACATACGGATCAAGGTTATTGGCCACCATATCCGGATATTTGGAATTCAAGTCTAACATATTCAAAAAAACTATTTATAATGGTTTGACAGTTCGAGAATATCACATACGGACAAGAAAGGTTCATTATCCTGATTGACAACAAATTCAATTCTGTACTGATCATTCACCCTTATTGACGAAATGCCTTTCTTGTCTCCTTGCAGAACCTCATAACGCAATGAAGGCAACCTGAACAATTCCTCCACATTTTTCGCTTGTTTCAGATAGTCTATCCTTCTCTTATATCTATTGACTATCTCAGGCTGGAATCTATGCTTACGGTCGCATTTTCCAGTCACGTACAATTCCCGAAGGTAATCCTTATCAAAAACCACAATCATTCTTCTGACCTTCTTTGCCACAAAGGTAAGCAACATTATTCGAATCCGCAAATTTGTGGATTCGAATCAAATCATTGTCTCTGACAAATTGGCTATGACTCAGGCCTTGCCGAGACAGGAAGGGCAGACTCCCTTGATGAGAACCTGGCACTCTTCCTGCCGGTAACCGGCCGGAAGGTCATAATCATACACAGGAGTTTCTTTCAGACAGGTGATTGAATGACATACCGTACAATAGAAATGGACGTGGGAATGATGCTCTTCCTCTGTGTTCAAGGCATATTCCACAATGGTCTTGTCCACAACGATGCGGTGAACGATGCCAGCGTCACAAAGAGCCTGCATCGTCCTGTAGAATGTAATCCTGTCATAGATTTCTCCCATTTCATCCTTGATCTCATCCTCCTTAAGAGGGACAAGGTGATTCTGAAGGATGTTTATGACCGCGATCCGCTGGGCGCTTTTCTTAAGGCCGCTTCTTTTAAGAATATCGGTAGCATTCATTACAGTTTCAAAATATTCGCAAATTTACAGCAAATAAATCATTTTATAAAATTTCTCGTTTAAATAATTTGCAACATCGTTGCATTTTATATAAACAATCACTAATTTCGCTGCCGAAAAGATGAGAAAGACAAAAATCATAACCGCTTTGGTTCTCTTGCTGGCAATGATGCCGGTGAGCATCGTGAAGGTAGCACACTTCCACGAGCTTGAGGTGGCTATGGCATCTCATCAGGACATTCCGGAGCATTCGGACTGCGGGCACTGTGAGGACACCTGCCCTATCTGTCACTTCGTAGCGACTCCTTTTGTCGGGACGCCAGCACTGCGCTTGGATGTCATCTGCACTCTGATTTTCGAGGAGCCGGAAATCGAGCCACGCACCGGAATCAGACCGGCCGAGACACTTGCGCATTCGCTTCGCGCTCCACCTGTGGTCTTTCGTGAATCCGTCTTGGCTTGCCTGCCAGGAGTAAGTGATATTCCCAAGCTATTTTAAGGAATCACTAAAGTCAAACAAATTTTGGTTTTAGTGTTCTATGCCCCGATAATCATCAGGCAATAGCCCTAAGAAATAGTCAATCAAAACAATAGAAAAGATCAAGATGAAAAGGAATACAGCGGTTTCCGCTCTTCCACTCCTCATCCTGCTTTGCCTCGCATCCGGAAAATTGAATGCGGAAGTTTACGGCACCCCAATAAAAGAAACCGAGCCACAGGACACAATCAAACGCGTGGCCGCGACCGACACTGTCAGATCAAGGAAAGGCGGTACATTGGACGAGGCGGTGGTGACAGGATTCAGCAGCGAGAAGGAATTACAGATGCGTTCCTCCTTAAGCACTGTGGAAGCGGACAGGAAATACATTGAGGAAAACTTCGGGGGCTCGCTTATGCAGAGCCTGTCAAGGATTCCCGGTGTCAAAGCCTCGGTGATAGGCTCCGGAGAATCCAAGCCCATAATAAGAGGCCTGGGTGCGAACAGGATACTCGTGGCTGAAAACGGAATAAAGCACGAAGGGCAGCAGTGGGGAGATGACCACGGACTTGAGACCGACCAGTTTGGTGTTGAGAGCGTGGAGGTTGTCAAAGGGCCGGCGGCACTCGCCTACGGCTCGGACGCCATCGGCGGGGTGATCAACCTCAAGAGCGACATCATTCCAGTCAAGCGTTTCGGGGGAAGTGTCAACTTGTTCGCCCGAAGCAATAACGAGTCAATCGGAGCGACAGGGAAAATCAGTGGACGCAACGGTGGATTCTGGTACAAGGCAAACGCCACTATTATTGACTACGCAGACTACAAGATCCCGGCTGACAGCATCCAGTACTATTCCTACTACATCAAGCTGCACGACAGTCGGCTGCGCAACACCGCTGGCAGGGAGACGGACGGCAGCCTGGCTATTGGATACGAGGGCGATGACTGGAGGACATCCCTGCGGATGAGCAACGTGAACACTAAGAGCGGATTCTTCGCTGACGCTCACGGACTTGAGGTGCGGATGTCAGACATTGACTACGATGCTTCCAGACGAGACATAGACCTGCCATACCACTCTGTGAGCCACACCTTTGTGTCAAACCATACCGAATGGAGATGGAATCGGGGGACGTTGGCGGCAGACCTTGGGTGGCAGAACAACCGGCAGAGGGAATATTCAGAACCAGTCTCACACGGTTATATGCCCACTCCCCCTGACGCCCTTGAACGGAGCTTCAGAAAGAACACCTTCACCTCCACCGTCAATGTCCGCCAGACTTTCGGGGCGAGCGCACTGAATATGGGAGCAAACGCAGAGTGCCAAGTCAACCGTAAAGGAGGCTGGGGGTTCATACTTCCCGACTTCGAGCGGAAAGCATTCGGAGCATACGTGGCCGACCGCACCGTGGTCAACGAGAATCTCATCCTGAGCGGTGGCATGAGGTACGACTATGGCGACGTGGACATCCACAGCTACAAAGACTGGTTCAAGACACCCACAGCGGACGGTGATTCAGTCTATATGGAACGCTCGTCGGATTTCAGCAAAAGATTCAGCAGCATAACTTGGTCAACAGGGATTAACGGCCGCATAGGCGATTTCGCCCTCAAGGCGAACATAGGCAAGAGTTTCCGGATGCCGATAGCCAAGGAACTCGGAATGGACGGAGTAAACTACAGCATTTTCCGCTACGAGAAAGGCAATGCAGGTCTGAGACCGGAGGAGTCCTATCAGATAGACGCCGGAGTTGTCTTCGAGCGTGGTCCGGTGGAGGCTTCCTTCACCCCTTATGCGAATTACTTTCCCAACTACATCTACCTCAATCCGACATCCGATTACAAAGAGGGACTGCAATTATATTACTACACGCAAAGCCGGGTCTTCCGCTGGGGCTTCGAGGCCTCGCTCAAATGGCGGTTCCTCCGCGACTTTGAGTTTGACGCTGACGGTGAGTACCTATATTCACGACAACTCAGCGGTGAGAAGAAAGGATATTCACTGCCGATGTCCCCTCCGTGGTCCGCTTCCGCAATGCTGCGATACAATCTTCCGGCAGCGGATGTGGCCAAAGGAGGATTCGCGGCCATTGAATATGTTGTCGTGGGAAGCCAGAATGAGGTCGTGCCTCCTGAAGAACCGACTCCGGGACATCAGCTGCTGAACCTCGCTGTGGGAAAATCCTTCCCGCTTGGCAAGGACCAGCTTCGCATTACGCTCCGCTGCGACAATCTCCTCGGAGTCAGGTACTACGACCACACCAGCTACTACCGCCTGATCGGAGTGCCCGCCCCTGGCCGCGACATTATGCTGATGGCTGTCTGGAACTTTTAATGGCATCTATACAATAAGACAATAATCAACAACAATCTCCTGACTGCAGGAGGAATTACAAATCATTAAAATCATGAGACACAAAATCAACCTAATGACAGTGTGCTTCTGTGTAATAGCTTTGTGCACCACGCTTACATTGGCCGAAAGCTGCACGGGAGAAGACACAAAGGCTAAAGACCTGGAGAAGCCGGAGATTGTGGACGGGGATGTCCCGTCACCGATTGACTGCGAGGTGTACCACATAGGGGAGGAGATTCCGTTCCGTTACACATTCACGGACAATGGTGAACTCGGAAACTTCAACTTGGAGATCCACCACAACTTCGACCACCACACTCACTCCACATCAGCAGGTGACTGTCCTCTCGATCCCAAGAAGGATCCAGTCAATCCTTGGGTCTATAATCAGGATTTCGCGATTCCCGAAGGGCAGAAGTCGTATGACGCAAAGGTGGACATCCCTATCCCGGAAGGCATCGACACAGGCGACTATCATTTTATGGTACGGCTGACCGACAAAGCGGGTTGGCAGCAACTGAAGGCGATCAGCATCAAGATAAGAGCAAAAGAGTAATATTCAAAAAAATTAAAATCAATTTGTTATGAGACTAATTAAATCTATTTCAGCAGCCACGATGCTGCTTGGAGCATTCTCGTTCGGGTTCACTTCCTGTGACAAAAACAATCACACACCCGACGAGCCTCAGGAGAACATCTCCGTGGAGGAACTTAAACTTGGGGAAAAGGATATTCCCGACAGCGGCACTGCCTTCGCCTATGGACACCTCTCCATCCAGGCCAAAATCAAAGTACTTGAAGGGGCCGTCGCTTCAATAAAAATGACAGCACAGCAGGAAGACGGAGGGCAGGGCAAGTTCGATGAGACGGAACTGATCTCTGGTTATGACAAGGAGACCGGGGAACTGAAAGCGTTGATTCCCGCCGATGACTATGAGCAGCTTCCGATGGACCAGCCAGTGGGGCAATACAAAATGAACCTCGTCATTACACTGGACAACGGTGAGTCAAAGGCAGTCACCGGACAGTTCCAGATAAGCGACAAGCCTTTTCTTGAAAACTTTGAGATGGGCAGCGGACACGGTGCGGAAGAGGTGAACAACCACACGGGAAGCCTTAAGACCGGGGATCTGCACGTGGAGGCCGATGTCTACTGCGTGATGAACCAGTTGAAGAGGATCACAGTCTTGATTACCTCCAAAGACGGCAAAACTGAAGTGGTGAACCAGACTTGGGACAAGTCACCCTACGCAGGCACGCGCAACACCACCTTCCACGAGCATCCGAAATTCCCGGAGGGCACCAAGCCGGGCGAGTATCTCTTCAAGTTCACGACTGAGGACAAGGAAGGCAACACATGCACCAGAGAGTACAATCTTACTTTGGTAAATGGATAACGGATTAGATCCGTTCCATAAAAACAATCACAATAAATAGTTATTTCTGAATAGAGTGCTGTAAAAATCGCAGATTTTTATGTAAGTTTGCGGCCATGGTTAGTAGTATTTTCAGACATCGCACGATATTCGTGCTGGCTGCGATGTTTTGCAGCATTATTTCCTCCGCAAGACCATCCGCCCGCACATCGGTCGCAGTGGTAACGGATTCTCTCACTTACTCTCACGCCTCCACCGCCATTGAGGAGTACCTCTCAAGCATGCAGCTTGACGGCAAACGAGGCATCCTGCTCATTGACAGATGGGGCGTTCCAGACTCTCTGCGAGCGGCATTGAAGAAGCTCTACGAAAACGAGTCTTTGGAAGGGGCTGTGCTTGTGGGAGATATTCCCGTTCCTATGATAAGGGATGCGCAGCACCTGAGCTCAGCGTTCAAGATGAATCAACAACGCGACTGGAAAAGTTCCAGCGTTCCTTCGGATCGATTCTATGACGATTTCAACTTGGAGTTCCGCTTTCTAAAGAGAGACGCTGACAAGCCGGAACTCTTCTACTATTCCTTGAGCGAGGATTCACCGCAGAGGATCCGCTCCTCCATCTACACATCCAGAATCAAGCCCGCGGACAAGGACCATAAATATGAGCTCATTGACGCTTTCTTGAAGAAGGCTGTAAAAGCCAAGAAAGACGCCGCAGTCATCAATCATGTCCTATTCTTCGCTGGACACGGTTACAATTCGGAGTCCATGGTGGCCAGGATGGCTGAGTACAAGGCTCTTCACGAGCAGTTCCCTACTATTGAAAGTAATGGCGGGAAGGTGGATTTCATCAATCATGATTTCGACGAATCAGTCAAGGACAGACTTCTCGCGGGGCTTTCCGAGCCAAGCGTGGATCTCGCCATACTCCATCATCATGGCTACAACGACATGCAGCTGCTCAACGGATCCCCTTACGTTTCCTCTCCCGAGGGTTGGCTTTCTCTTGCGCAGAACTATTTCCGTGTAAAGATGCGCTCCTCTCGCAACCCGGAGAAACTCAAAGCCGATTACATCAACCGCTACGGCATCCCTGCCCACTGGTTGGAAGAAGCGTCCGATCCGAAATTCATCGCACAAGACAGTCTCTACAGCCGATCCTTGGACATCTATCCGGAAGACGTTGACGCCCACAGCATCGCTGCCAGATTCATCATCTTTGACGCATGCTTCAACGGAGCTTTCATTGAAGATGATTACATCGTGTCGCATTACCTGTTCTCTGACAAGAACTCCACACTTGCGGCTCTCGCCCACTCTGTCAACTCACTTCAAGACATTTGGTGCGATGAGATGGTGGGCTTGTTCGGAGAAGGAGTGTGTGCCGGGAACATCTACAAGAACATCTGGACTCTGGAAACCCACATATTCGGAGACCCTACTTTCCACTATTCTTCCTTGAGCTCATGGGATGCCGCTGCGGGGCGTGGTGAATATTCCGATAAATTTTGGAGAAAGACCATCGCATCGAAGGAAGTCCATCCTGATGTCAAGGCTCTTGCAATAAGGAAATTGGTAAGACACGGTTCAATCACGCCAGAGGAACTGATTGATGTTCAAAGCAATTCCTCCTCCGGAATTGTAAGGCTGGCGGCATTCGACGGCAATGCTGAAATCGCACCAGACTGCTTTGACAAGGCAATCCTTCTGGCGCTTGACGATGATTACGAGCTTCTCCAAAGACTCGGAGCCAAATTCGCAAGTTACAATCAGTCTCCGGCTCTTGCCGAGAAAGCCGTGCAATTGTTCCTTGACCCGCTGACCTCAAAGAGGGTGCTTTTCCACATCAAGTCTCTGTTCGTCACAATTGATGGGGAGAAGGCCAAGAGCCTTGTGCTTTCTACTCCGTACTGGAAAGGCGAAGAAGGCAAAGAATCCCTTTGCAAGTACATTGATTCAAATTCAGCCTCCAAAAAAGCAGACATAGACAATCTGTCGAGCGAGTCCATTGACTTGAAATCGGCCAAGCTCTTCATCCGCGCGCAAAGAAACCAATGCCGGACGGATGCGCTTGAACCGATCGCCGAATTTTACACGAGATGTTCGGACCCAGACATAAAATTACTTATCGCTGAGACACTTGGATGGTATCGCTATTCCTATCTCGCGCCCCGCGCCCAGAGTCTCTGCCAATCTCTTCTCGAAAAAGAAAGTGATCCGCGCCTACGGGCTGAACTTACAAAGAGCATACGAAGAATCAGCGAATAACAAGCCATGCACAGATGAGGAAGGAATTGAAATACATAATTCCGCTACTGTTTCTGTTTTTGCTTCATTGGAACATCGGACATTCAATGCAGAGTGACGGAAAAATCCGGCTGAGCGGCAAGGTGACAACCATGGAAAACGGGAAGCCAGTACCGCTTGAGGCGGCTGTCGTTGTGCTCAATCCGGCAGGCATGTACTCCGTGGTTGACGCGAAAGGCAACTACTCTTTCGATAATTTGGACGAAGGCCAATATGAACTCCACATAGAGATGATCGGCTACGTCACTATCGATTCAACGGTAGTGCTCAAACGTTCAGGCAAAGCCGTTTATAATTTCTCTTTGAAACAGAGCTCCTTCCGTCTGAAAGAGGTTCAGGTGGTCGCCCAAAGCAGCAAGGCGGGAGAAGCCACCGCATCCACAATATCCCGTCAGGCCATAGATCATGCCCTGACAAGTTCGCTTGGGGATGTGATGCAGCTGTTGCCTGGAGTCAGCTTGTCAAACCCAAGTCTGTCAAGCGCCCAGAGCCTCAACCTCCGTACAGCCTCCGGCAGTGACATGAACAGCCTTGGAACCGCCATCATCATTGACGGATCACCGGTGTCCAACAATGCGAACATGGAAGGCATCAGCTCCGCCATGAACGGCACGTCCACCACTATCGCAGGCACGTCCACGTTCAATGCCGGTTCGGTTCCTAACTCAGGGGTGGATGTGCGTTCGATTTCCACAGACAACATTGAGTCTATTGAGGTCATAAGAGGAATTCCGTCCGTCCAATACGGAGACTTGACATCCGGGGCCGTCATCATAAACTCTAAAGCAGGAGCCGAGCCTCTGACTGTCAGGCTCAAGACAGATCCCAAAATCTATCAGGCTTCTCTTTCCAAAGGATTCCGGATTTCTCCACAGACCGGCAGCCTACACCTCAGTTCTGATTATGCCTACAGCAACTCCAAGACCACCGAGAATTACGCCAACTATCAGAGACTCAATTTCAAGGCCGTTTACAGCAACACATTCAACAGGCTTTCCAGCACCAGCTCCATTGATCTGAAATTCGGGAAAGACACCAGAAACCCAAATCCTGATGACATGAGGTCTCGTCTCGCGTCAGGAGGGAAGAGTTACGGCTACCGCATCAGCACCAACGGAACTTGGAGCGCGAACGCCGGCTGGCTCAAATCCATCAGGTATGATCTTTCCAACAGCTTCACGCTGAAAGACTCCTTCAAAGAACAGATCTGCGCCAACGCCACATCCTTGTACACCAACAACATGGTTGACGGGACAATCGTCAGCAATGTTCCCGGAAGAGACTTTTATGACATCAACGGCAACAAGATAACGAATTTCAGTCCTGAACAGGTTTCGTCCGGGACATTCGCCACGTTTATGCCGGATTCGTACTTCTCGCACTATGATTTCTACAGCAGGGAAATGAACAGTTATGCGAAGCTCGTCGCAAAGTTGTTCAAATCCTGGGGCGATGCCAACGAAAGCATCCTTGCCGGTTTGGATTTCAAGTCCGATGGGAACTTGGGAAGGGGGCTTGTGTTCCCGGAAGGAACACCGCCTCCTCACAGCACAAACACAGATTCCGGCTACCGGGAAAGGCCTCTCGATGACATTCCGTTCGTGAATCAGTCCGGTGTGTTCGCTGAGAGCTCATTCAAGGCCACCGTCCTAAGCAGAGCATTCAACCTAAGCGCCGGATTGCGTTACGACATGGTAGGAAGCTTGGATGCCCTATCTCCAAGAATCAATCTCAGCTATGAGATTATCCCCCGCGTCCTGAATCTAAGGGGCGGCTACGGAATCACGGCAAAGGCTCCAACCGCATCTTACCTTCATCCGAACAACGCTTACTGCGACCAGACCTTATTCAACAACGATGCACAGTCGACGGAAGATAAAATCGTGATCGCAAGCACAAGAATATTCGACACTTCCAACAGCGAACTGGAAATGGCGAAGAACCGTAAGTTTGAGTTTGGCCTTGATTTGACAATAGCCTCCCGCTACACCCTTAAGATCACATTCTATGATGAATTGATGAAAAACGGGTACACTTTCGGTTCGGATTTTGACACATTCGTCCTGCTTCCTTACCTTACTTACTCCATTGCCGGTACCGATGAATCCGGAGCTCCGGTTTTCGACCTGACCCGAAACGACAAGAAGTTTTTCAGGTATTACAAGCCGATGAACACTCGCTACGAGCGCAATCGGGGAATTGAATATGAACTGAACCTCGGTCGTTTCGATGCCATCAGGACTTCATTTTTCCTCAACGGGGCATGGATGACGACCCAAAGCGCCAATGCAGGGTACACGTTTGATTTCAGACAGCGTTCCGGCAGCTATGTCGGAGCAAATGTGTCTGTCTATGATCCATTCGTCAGCCGTGTCAATTTCGAGAAATTCCTCACAACGCTGAGGGTGACGCACAATATTCCTTCCATCGGGTTCGTGGTCACACTCTCCACACAGCTGAATGTGTTCACACGCAACTGGACCGACTACGACAACGATGAACGGCCTCAACTCTTCATCAGCGCGGAAAACGGACTCGTGGAGGAATTCACCTCAGCGATGGCGTCGGATCCTGCCTATAAGTACATGTATGACATCAAATCTCCGAACCGCTACACCGTGAGCCACACAATCCCTACGGTCGTGTTCAATCTGAACATCTCCAAAGAGATCGGGGAATTGATGACAGCATCTTTCTTTGTCAATAACATATTCAATTCCAGACCTCTGGATCCGTCCGAAATAAGCATAGGCACATATTCCGAGTTGAATTCCCCTATGTATTTCGGATTTGAACTCAAAGTTAAAATTTAGAACAACATCTTAACATTACTGTATATGAAAAGAACAATCTTTATCGCTGTTTTGGCTTTAGCCACAGTCTTTTCCTTCACTTCATGCCAAAAGGACAAAGTGAAATTCTACGATTTTGAGATCAGTCTGGATGAATCCGGATTTGCGGAAGGCGTTCCGTCACCGGACAGCTACCTTGTCACTTTCACAAACACCAACACAGGTGAGATCACCGAGCTTGAGACTTCCGGCAAATCCGTGTCAGTTTCCCAATTGATTGAAGGGGTCTATGATGTCGTGGCCACCGCCCGCTACTCCATCTACAACTACCTCGGAAGCGCAAAGGCTGTCGTCATAGATTCAGAGGATGCACTTTCCTCCATAAAAATCTCCGCGACCAAGTCTTCTTCGCTCATATTCAAGGAAATATTCTACTGCGGCAGCAAGACCCCAGCGAAAACCAACTACATGAAGGACAACTACTTCGAGATTTACAACAATGGCAGCGAGCCTGTCTATGTCGATGGACTCTGCATAAGCTCTTCAAGCAACTATTCTTCATCAGCAATAAATTTCGCAGACAATAACGGTCACCTCGTCGCGGCTAACGGATCATCCACAACGATGGTCGCCAACGACTATGTGGCCGTAAAGGACATAATCTGGCAGATTCCGGGAGACGGCAAGACTTATCTTCTAAACCCGGGAGAATCCTTCATCATCGCCTCATCCGCCACTGACCACACTGCCGCGGACAAGAATCCGAATTCCATAGATTTGTCAAGCGCTGAATTCGAGACAGTCTGCGACAAATACATCGAGAACGGCCAGGTTGACAACCCGTCCTCAGACAACATGATTCTGCTCAACCCACAAAATGCCACCATAACCAAACAGTACCTGGTTTCGGTTGCGAATGCCGGTTTGATTCTTTTCGCTCCTTCAAGCCCGGTAGCGGATGCCACACTTATCGCGAATTATAATGGAGGAAAACCATCAGGAACTTATGTTCCTATCCTCCGTTCAGATGTTCTTGACGGTGTAAACTGGGTTAAGAACTCCACAACAAACCCTTACCTTCCTGAAAACATTGACGCGGGCAAGACATGGGTAAGCGGCACTTATGTCAAAGAGTCGATTGTCCGAAAGGAAGAGGGCAAGTCTTCCGAAGGAAACCCAATCTACCAGGACACAAACAACTCCACGAATGATTTCACGGTAGCCAAAGACCCTTCAATAAGAAGGAACTCCAAGAAGGCTTCCTGGGCAAAATAGTCCTGTGGACAGATGAAAAGCTGTTTTTTAAGAATATTCCCGTTGATTCTTGCGCTCACACCTATTTCCGTGCGGGCGCAGGACAACGGATTATTGAATAAAGAAAGGACCCTTTGGATTGACTCCGGCAATGCCGCCTTGATGGGTAAAAGCAGCCGGAAACCGAATAATACCGCCAAACTGTCATACGACTTCCGCACGGGAGACTACCATCTGTTTCAAGAACCGCAATCGGCTTCTGATATTCACTTCAACACAGCAGGCTGTGCTTCAATCGGCAAAATCAAGCTTTGGGGACAGTTCTCTTATGACAACATCTCCGATTCAGGAACGCGCTTCAACACATTGGTCTATGATCCATTTGACGAGCGCTTTATCTACAATGTAGCTGACACCACATTGAGTGACAGGAAAAGGCAATCGTACGGCATGGAGTTCAAGATGGCTGTTCCTTTGGCAGACCGACTTTATGGTGGACTACACGTCCGATACCGTGACCGCATCGCGGCAAAACAGCAGGATCCCCGCAGCGAATCCACGGCCTACGATGTTGACCTTTCACCGTCGTTTGTCTTCTCACCAGGGGCAAACCAATCATTGGGAATGAATATTCTGTACTCCCACTACCTTGAAAGGGCTGCCCCTACCCTGAGCAACAGTTCGTTGCTACAAAATGTGTTTGTCTTGAAAGGATTAGGAAATTTCACGGAAGACGTGGTCGGCTCCGGAGGCCTTTACACTATGTACTATCAAGGCAACAGTTACGGTGGAGCCATCCAGTACGGACTAAACTCAGACATAGAGCTGTTGATCGATGCCGGCTACAGACTAAGCCGTACCGAATTGAGACAGGACGCGACCCAACCCCGCGACATGGGGCTGAGCAGTGTCAATGATTGCTTTTTGGATGCCCGACTGATTTTGGAGCGTGGCGGCACTCTGCACAAATTGTCGCTCAGCGCGCTGTACAAGTTGACAAATGGGACTGAATATGCCACCAAACAAATCAGCGGTGTAGGCTGGGAAGTGGTTTCCAAGGCAACCATGAGCAAATACCGCACTCTCGACGCTGCCTTGTCATACGATTACTACCTGACCAAAGACCAATCATTTCTGTGGAGTGGCCACACAAAAGTCAGGTTCATCAGCAAAAAAGACAGCTATGTCACCCCGCACAGTCTGTTCAAATATTCCGGTGTCAGTGCGGAAGCTGGAGCCTCAAGGCAATTCTTCTTCAAAAGCAGCAGCCTGACGACAAGTTTGCAGCTAAAAGGCTACAAGAGCATTGAAGGGGAATATGCCTATAACGGGGCCGCGCGCTGAAAGCCGTCCAGTCAAGGAATGGTATCCTCACGACATGGAGATACTTTCTTCTGACCATGTAGTGGTCGGAGCCAAAATCGAATATCTCAGATTGGTGAAGGAAAACACCTCAATAGGGCTGAAAACAGGCATTGACTATCTCCAAAGCCATGTCGGGAACAGACTCCTTTCATCGGTCGAACTTCAATTGACTTTCTGAGTCGAAATGCCGCATCTCAGCTGTTTTGATGGCGGAGAGGACATCATACTCCGCACCAACAATTTTGCAGCACCTTCGCCCCTCCGGAACGGACAGAAGTATACTTATTCAAATAATTGATTAATAACACGTTACCCTCTGCGGCACATTCATAAATACCTGCGAACACGGATTGCCACCGCGAAGACCACTCCAAGAGCCGTCAAAGCCAATCCTAGCCAACCACACCACAGCGGGAGGAATGAATATCCCCGTACAACACCCCACACACCACCACGACAATATCAAGACGGAAAAGGCCGAAAGTAACCGCTCCACCATCAAAGTCCGCGGTTCCTTATTACCGCGCCCCATCTGATTGGTCCGGATTCCATGTCTCTTCTGGCCGAACTGTTTCGCCAAATAAACTCAATAGAATGCGACCATCAGGGCAAATGATATCGTTTGAAATGCTGTCATAAATCTCCCATAAGGAATATGGTCAAGGATCACCCTTACGCCTATACTTAAAACGTACAAATTTACGAATATTCCCGAAATACCCATTGCGAACTCTCAACGCCCGTGCGCCAGAATGGCATTTTCATTCACCTGCAATGCAAACCAAAACACTCCGTGCGTCAGGATAGCGCCTCCACGCACCAACGATGCCGATGATGTGTCCTCGTGAGCAAACAGGATGGCACTACGCACGGAACGACAGGCGGCTCAGGCATAGCTATGCATTCCACATAACAAGTAGAGACCGCCGGATGAGCCCGTGAGCGGAACGGGACTTCTCACGCACGAGAGGGTGATGGAAGCAAGTCTGTGCGTCAAAATGAGCTTCACACGCACCGGAAAGAATTTGAGTACGTGATATCTGTTTAAATTCAGCAAAAAGATCATTTTCGTGATGTGAATCCGGATGAATTAATTTACATTTGCGTTATCGTAAGCCTTCCCACAGGCCAGAGCCTGTATGCAAATCTGGCAACAGCCTCGGAAGAAGTAACGCAAAGACCGGCACGGTGACATTCACTGCTGTCGTGACAACATAACAAGATTGATTGCCGCGGAGCAAAGAATCCGCAAAGCGAGTTAGGTTATATCGTGCCTGACTCGCATTTTTGTTTTCCGTGCGTAGAGTCGACAAAATCACTCACGGGGAACTTGATATTCAAGTGACGGGGCGTGACGATGGCTATCCCACGCACGATACATCAACGATTAACCATCTGTGCGTAAGAAACTCATTTCAACGCACGGAATAAACTATAAATTATGAAACGAATTTCATACATAGAATCCGAGCGAATGTGCGAGGCGACATTCCTCAGTGGTGGCAGGTGGTGGCATCTCTACACTCCTGGAAACCTCACATCCTTAGTGTTTGCGAATGATGACGACTACAGGTTCGCCATGAACCTAATGTCCAGATGTTTGGCGGAATTTCCGACTCTTGCGGTCATAGCTTTTGAGATAATGAGCAACCATATTCATATAGTACTTAGCGGAGACGAACGCATCATCAATGAGTTTTTCGCCACTTACCGCAAAAGGCTGAAGCGATACCTGTCCACGAAGGCTCAAGGTAGGCTTTCCAATCAATTCCAGATGAGTCTGAAGCCAGTCAACGACCTTAAAGCCTTAAGAGATACCATCGTCTATGTGAACCGCAACGGCTATGTAGTTGATCCTTCACACACTCCTTTTTCTTACCCTTGGGGCACAGGTCGGTACTATTTCAACGACGTGCAGTTTGCAAAAAAGTTGTCCGACGTTTCCGACATCGGAATCCGCCGAATGTTCCGGAGCAGGAATCCTCATCTTCCTGAAAACTATCGAATTATTGACGGATATGTCTCTCCTTTGGAATATTGTGCGGTCAAGCTAGGGATGGCTATGTTCCGCAATGCGCATCAATATTTCTATATGATCAGCAAGAATATCGAAGCCTATGAAAATTTGGCCGCGGAACTGGATGATGGAGAATTTCTGACTGACTCCGAATTGTTCACCCAAGTTGTCAAGATTGTGAACTCTAACTATAACGTCAGCAATATAAGAGATTTAACACCAGCTCAAAAACATGATTTGGCAAGGAAGCTAAGGTGTGATTACCGATCTTCCAACGGACAGATCAGACGCATCCTCGGACTCTCGCAGTACGAGGTTGACTCGCTGTTCCCTCTAAGCGCCTCCGGAGGTCAAAGATGACTTAGCAAAAGGGAAAGACACCGGATATTCCAGCCAACAGAGAACAATAATACTCAAGTCTCACTCTTACTAAACACCAAATTCTTCTGCACAAGTGATAAGAGGGAACTCCTCCACCGATGGATGATGTTTAAAGGAATGGTAACATGAATGAATGTGGGTATGCAATCACATGCGTGAGATAAGACAATATACCACTGGTAATTACCCACTTGTGTCGAGTTAGGACTGTGTCAAAAATTTGGGATAAAACCATTAACAACAAATATTCAAAGATTATGAGAAAGATTTTAGAAGTGCTGCAGGACAGCGATGGACAACTGAGGTTCAACACGGACATCGATGTGACTAAGAATCCGCAAACAGCGCTTGACATCACGCAAAACGCGATGATTTCAATGGCAACGACCCTTTGGGGCGGGGACGAGATGTCGGTTCTGGCTATGATCAGGGCGTTGGCGATAGCGGACCTGGCAGTGAGTGTAAACCAAAATGAGATGATTGAATATCTCAGGCAATCCTCAAAGTCTTTGGGTGAAGCGTTTCGGTCCGCGATGAAAGATGCGCAAAGGCATGGCAAGGCAACCATCATAACGCCAAATGTCAAGCCGGGTTCAAAAAGGAATAATTGAATATAACGCCTGTGCACCGTGCGTAGAACAAATGTCTCCACGCCCCAATGGTTGTTGGAGGTGGTGCCGTGCGTGGGAACGGACTGCCTGCGCACGAATCATCATCGGAGGCTTCCTCCGTGAGTGGAACCGGCGACCTAACTCACGAAACGGATGACGGAAGGATGCCTGTGCGTGAAACGTGACCTCATACGCACGGGCCGGCACAAGGGATCACTCTGGCGAAAGGCAATCTTACAAGCGAGGAGATTTCTTTCATTGACTGAATATGGTTCCGTCCAGGAATGTTTTTACTTCCAATAACACGCAGCATCCAAAATTTGTTGTATATTACAGTCAAAATATCAGGAATCCATCCCACTTTAGGCTTGAGAACGGGGACAAGGCGATAGATGCGCCGCATCGGGTTCAAGCCTAAAGGGTATAAAATGGCAAACTATGGACAGGAGAAAATTCATCAAGATAGGTGTCGAGGCAGTTGCCGCCGGGGCAGTGTCCAGATCTGTGGTTCTGCAAGCGGCGGAGGGTTCTGTCGGGCAACAGACTTCAAATGGTACCACGGTGGGATATTCGATTGTAATAGATTCTGTGTCAGAGCCTTCAACGGCAGAATATTCTTTAGAACCAGGGGAAGCCGGCAAAGAGGATCTGCTTGTAAGCTTTCTGGGAACCGGAGCTGCGGACTGGAACGGCGTGGATGAAAGAGGTGAACTAAGGAGACTTTCCAGCGTGCTTCTTGACAACCTCATCATGGAAGCCACAATGGGAATCGACCACAATGAGGATTTCAGAATATACACACACTCAAGCGTAGGCACCGTTCTTCGGACAGCACACGTTCTTCAGAGTACAGGAAGGCTCAATGCGCCACAGGGTCAGCCAGTGTACATAATCCACATGGCAAGGACGCTCCACGGCACCCAGGCCCAGCTTGGCACCAGCCTTCCATCGCCTCTGCGAGCCGCCTACGACGGACTGGAAGTAATATTCAGAGGATGAGTCAGCGAAAAAACAGGCAAAAGGCATAACAACAACATTTTATGAAATTCATCGGAAATATTCTATGGCTCGTTTTGGGAGGCCTGCTGGTTTCCCTCGGCTACTTCATCGCGGGGCTGCTTTACTGCGTGACCATTGTCGGAATCCCTTTCGGATACCAACTTTGGAAGTTCGGGGTGTTCTCGCTGTGGCCGTTCGGAACGGACGTGGTGGACGGCGACAACGCCGGAGGCTGCCTCAGCATATTCATGAATGTGCTTTGGATTCTGCTGGGATGGTGGGAGATCGCGGCGACGCACCTTGTCTTCGGCCTCATCTGCTGCATCACGATTATCGGCATTCCTTTCGGGCTCCAGCATTTCAAAATGGCGCTGCTTTCCCTCACCCCGTTCGGCAAGACATTCAGAGAGGCTTAATTCGCCCACAAAACATTAGCCCTTAAGGAGTTTACCGAAGAGGCCGAGGATGCCGGCAACGGTGTCCTTTTCGGGCACGGGGATGCGAAGTTCGGATTTCCCGGTTTCGGGGTCGGTCGCTACAATAGCCTCGGTGAGTTTTTTGACACCTTCCTCTGAACGTAATGTATCAGCCAGGCCGGAAAGGAACGCCACGCCCTGACTGACAAGGGCTTCCGGGGCGATCGCACCACCTAAGGCATCATCCTTTGACGATGTCTCGCCATCCGCCTCTTCGCCGCTGCCTGTCCCGACCATTACGTCCACGGTTCCGTCATCATCAGTGCAAATGCCTTCAGTCTCAATGTCCGGGTCCGGAGTCAGCGTCCCCTCATACTCTGGATTCGGGAAGCCGGAAGCCGGAGCAGGAGTCTCCATCGGTTCGTCAAGATCATCGGACGGAGCCGTCTCAGAAGGCGCTTCAAGATATTCAGCGACCCCTTCAAGCACCTTGTCGAGGCGGCTGTCATCGAGCACTACGGTGTCATTGCCACCATCGAATATTCCCTCGAAGAGCGAGGACTTGAAATTGAGGGTGGAAAGCATCCGCTCCTCGAACGAGTCACGGGCGACCATGTTGATGACCTGGATGCCGCGTTTCTGACCAATCCTATAGATCCTGGCTATGCGCTGCTCAAGAACAGCCGGGTTCCACGGCAAGTCCAGATTGATCACAAGGGAGGCCGCCTGTAGATTCAGCCCTGTGCTGCCGGCATCCGTCGAGATGAACACCCGGCAATCCGGATCTTCCATAAAATCATCGCACAATTTTTTCCGCTTCTCCGACGGGACCATACCGTTCAAGGATGAATACCTGACCCCGGCGGAATCCAGTTCACCGGCAATCAGCCTTGTCATCCTCTCCCATTGGCTGAATATCACGACCTTCTCATCACCAGACTCGAACAGATCCTTGAGGATGTTCATAGTCTCCTCAACCTTGGTGTCGAACCGTGTCTTCTGATCAAGAATGAAAGTGCTGTCGCACACCATCCTCATCTGGTTGAGCATCAGCAGAAGCCTGCGGCGGTCAGTCTCGCTCAGGAAGTGCATACGCTTCCATTTGTACACAATCTGGGCGACAGCGGTTTTCCACTCATCGTGCATTTCCCTCTGCTGCGGAGTCATCGGAACAAACAGCAATTTGTCAGTGCGGGAAGGCATCTGAAGTGAGACATCCACCTTACGACGGCGGATGAGGCGGGAGCGTATCTTCTCCGAGACCATATTCAAATTGCGGTAGGACAAGACCTTGCCCGTCTCGTCACGAACCGTTGTCTCTTCGATGAACTTGTAGTACGGCCCAAGGCAGTACTGGTCCACCAACTGCATCACTGAATATAGCTCCTCCAACTTGTTCTCCAGCGGTGTGCCTGAAAGCACGATGGAATAGTCGGAATGAATATGTCTGGCTGACCTTGCGATCTGGGTGTTCCAGTTCTTAAGCCTTTGGACCTCATCCATAATGACACATTCCGCATACATCTCCCCTTTCAGGCGCACATCCCGGTTCATCGCGTGATAGGAGACAATCTTGTAGAATTCATCACCTTTGTACATCTCGGCACGCTTGATCGGATTACCTTCTATCACCACAGCAGAGGAATCCGTAAATCTCTCGATCTCCTTCTGCCACTGGTATTTAAGCGATGTAGGACAGATAATCAGCACGGAAGACACCAGCCCGGACTTGCGGAGCAGCTCAGCCGCCCCGATGGCCTGGACTGTCTTTCCGAGTCCCATTTCGTCAGCGATGATGGACCTGCCTTTCTCAAAAGCGAAGCGTATCCCTAACCTCATAGACCCCGTACCGTCCCTCGTCTCCTGGTTGCCTCACAATAAGGTTCTCCTTCCGGGCGGCCTGACGGCGCAGCGCGGTCTGCCACTCCTTGGAGGTCAAATCCGACGGCCTCACGATGTTTGACAGACGTTTTTCTTTAGCGACAGGCTTCTTACGGGATTTGCGGGGTGTTGATTTCATTTCTATTGTGTGTTTTAATTCCTAAAGTTACCCTATCTTCTCAAACAATCAAAACTTTCAACAGCAAACAAAAGCGAATTTGCGCATTTCAGCCGAAAAATGTCCGGTGGACAAGTGGTGCATTTGCCGAAGTTTAATGCCGCAGGAAGTCCAACAACGGGAGCAGATATTTTTCATCTGTCCAATCGCAGCTTTTTCCTACCGAACACATAAGAGCTTTCATCCACGGCTCATACGTGTCAGGATCCTTTTTCGATATCGACCTTTGAAGCATTTTGCATATAGTCCTGTCAATAAAGGTCATCTTACTTAAATCCCAGGCGCCTCTTCCGTAAAAAAGTGGGATTCCCTTCAGGTTTCCTGTCAGATTTCGTGCTTTGATTTCTTCAAACGCACTCTCATCATAAGGAGAGGCACCAACACAAAATATCGCTATTTTCTTATTCCTCAAACTGTCTATATTCTTTTTCAAGAAAGGCAATCCTGCTATTCCAGAGGCATATATACTGCTGCATAAAACGATTGTGTCATACTGTAAAATATCCTTCAGCGCGGCATCGCGTGTCCTTATACATTGAAAACCGGTCATCCTCTGGAGCCATTGGGCATATTTTTTTGCGGCTCCATATTTTGATTTGTAGATAATAATCCCTTTTTCCATGTCTGATTCCTCACTGTTAAGAAGTTGTCTTGAGATATATTCAACCAACCTAACTTAGAAGCTGTTTTGATTTGTTTGTTTGAAGGTTTGAGAGTGAAAAAACTTCAGTTTTGACCGCTCCTTCCAAGGAGGATAGCGGTGCTATCTGACTGAAGAAGCGGGAAGAAAATGAAGATTTTTTCACCTCAAAGAACATTTCAAATAAATCAAAACAGCCTCTTATAATCAGTGGCAAGTTATGGAAAAAATCATAAACAAGCAAGAAAGAAAGGACAAATATTGTGAGACTAATGCTTCAACAACAAAGTCAAACAATGTTCGGAAAACAAGTGTAATTGCCAAGAAAGCGGAAGGTCAATAAGTTGTCTAAATCTCGTGAAAATTCATAGATTTAGACAACTTATCCCGATTTTTCATCGCAAAATCAGTCTAAAACGCTATAATATGCAGAAATAGTCCAGAAGGAAGTGACCCTGGATGATCTTGTTTGAATGACCTTCAGATGTTATTCTTGAATGTTACTTGAAGCTGTATTAAATCCCCCTATTCACCGCCACAAGCCCCATCTCGGCGGCCTTGACGCGCATGAATGCGTCGGCCTCCTCGAAGTTGTTGCCGATCCGGCCGTCCAGTATGGCCTCTTTGACATATTCCTTGAGGACTCCGATCTCGCGGCACGGACCCAGGCCGTAAACCTCCATGACATGTTCACCGGTGATCGGGTTCTTGAAGTTGCGGATGGCGTCCTTGGCCTCGACCTCGACGAGCTTGCGCTTGACTAGCTCGAAATTCTGGCGGATTTTGGCGACTTTGACGGGGTTCTTCGAGGTGATGTCGGCGTTGCACAGGAGCATCAGGTCATCAATCTCGTTGCCTGCGTCAAACAGCAGACGGCGCACAGCCGAATCCGTAACTTCTTCATCCACAAGGGCGATCGGGCGGTGATGCAGACCGACCAGCTTCTGGACGTATTTCATCTTCTCGTTCAAAGGCATCTTGAGAGCCTTGAATATTCTTGGAACCATCTTCGCGCCGATGACCTCGTGGCCGTGGAACGTCCAACCGACGGATGGATCAAAACGCTTGCTTGCCGGCTTTCCGATGTCGTGCAGAAGGGCGGCCCAACGCAGCCATACGTTCGGCTGTGTGCGGACAGACTCCACGAAACTGTCCCCGCCCTCGTCCGGAGTGAAATCCTTCAGAGTGCCGGCGGCGATGCCCTCTATCTCAGAGGCCGCCACATTGTCCACGACCTGTAGGGTATGCGAGAATATTTCCTTATGTCCCTTTCCGTCAACCGATTCCACTCCTTTGAGTTTGAGAAGGTCCGGGAGTATATATTCAAGAAGCCCTGTCTCGTCCATGAGTTTGAAGCCCATCGAAGGGTGCGGCGTGATGAGGATTTTGTTGAGTTCCTCAACGATGCGCTCCTTGGAAAGGATGGTCATGCGGTCGCGCATATTCCTCATCGCCCTCAGGGACTCCGGGACAATGGTGAATTTTTGCTCAGGGGTGCTGAGTTTCGTGGCGAAACGGATAGCGCGCAGCATCCTCAGAGGGTCGTCGCTGTAGGTCCGCTCCGGCTCCAGGGGGGTGCGGATTATACCCGCCGCCAGATCTCTGATGCCGCCGAACGGATCCACCAGCGCGCCATAGTCCTCCTTCTGGAGGCTGAACGCCATCGCATTGATGGTGAAGTCCCTGCGCTCCTGATCCTCCTCAAGCGTCCCGTCCTCGACGATCGGCTTGCGGGAATCGTGGCGGTAGGACTCCTTGCGAGCCCCGACAAACTCAATCTCCGCCCCGTGCCACTTCAGCATGGCCGTTCCGAATGTTTTGAATATGGACACGTTGCAATGCCTGTGGTCCCTTTCCTCAATCTTGGCGGCCACGGCCTCGGCGAGCCGGATTCCGCTCCCCTCCACGACTATGTCGATGTCGTCATTCGGCCTTCCGAGGAAGCAGTCACGCACATAACCGCCTATCACAAAAGCCCTTACGCCAAGTTCCTCGGCGGCGGACGAGACGATGCCGAAGATTGGCCTGTCAAGATAACCCTGTGTTATTGTAGCACCCATATTATTTCTGCATGGCTTCCCAATCCGGGAAAGATTTCATCTGAGTGTATGATTCACCGTCGCGCGCGAAACCGAAAGTCTTCAACCCGTTGGTAATCACCACATATTTCACATTCAGCACAAGATTGTACCGCAGTGCCTGCTCCAGCACCTCCCGGCTCATCGGCACATCCTCCCGCTTGCACTCCACAACCATCAGCGGAACCGTATCCCTGCCATAGATGAGGATGTCCGCCCGGAAATCCTTTCCCCCGAACTTCATCCCCACCTCACTCATCATCATATATTCAGGGACCCTCAGCCGCTCCTTCAGCACACCGATGAACCACTGCCGCACCTTCTCCTCCGGTGTCAGTACCACCGCCTTCTTCCTCAACGGGTCCCAAACCTTCTGCTGCTCCATTTTTTATGAATATCTCAACCGCGATTTATGAATATACCGACTGAATTTTATAAATATGCCCGTCAAGCCTCGGGCATTTTTGATGTGGTTTGATCCTTCAACGCTTCCATCGGTTCTACTTTCTTCTCCCCCGTCCCACCAGCCACGTTCCTTTCCTCTTGTGAAGTCAAATGTTCCACATTAGTTTCCGCCGCAGCCGAAGCCCTCAGCACCCGGTGGTAGATGTCATCTATCACCAGCCCGGAAAGAGTCATTCCGAATATGGCCGTGACGTGGACGGTCGTACCGTTGATCTGTGCCTTGGACGAACACCACTCGTGATTCAGCAGATCCGGATTACCCTGCCCGTCCTGAGCCTTCGGGCACATGCACTTCTCCGTGCCGCAACTCTGGCAATGTCCCCTGTTCGGTAACACCTCATCGTCATACACGCAAAGGAACTCCTTGGACGGCAACATCTTCGCCCTTTTCATCTTTTTTCGGAGAGCCGCCCCCAACGGACAACCCCTCACGTTCCAGAACTCCGCCACCTTGATCTTTAGCGGATCCACTTTCAGCGCCGCACCCAACGAGCAGTAGAACTTTGCCTTGCTTGCCGTTGCCTTAAGGATCAGATGGGCCTTATCTTTCAAAGAATCGACCGCATCGATGACGTAGTCATATTCATCAAGATTGAAATGCCCCGCCGTCTCCTCGCAGTAGATTTGCTGGATCGCTGTGATCTCGGCCTTCGGGTTGATCTCAAGCAGATGTACCTTCAACGCGTCCACCTTCACCTGCCCCACCGTCCTCGTGGTCGCCATCAGCTGCCGGTTCACATTGGTGATGCAGATCCTGTCCGAGTCCACGACCGTCAGCTTCGTGACTCCGCTCCGCACCAGCCCCTCCGCGCACCAACTGCCGACTCCCCCGACTCCGAAGATGATCACCCTCGTTCCGGCAAGCGCCCTCATCACATCATCGCCCAGAAGCAGCTCCGTGCGGTTGTATATCGCTTTTTCTATCGTGTTCATCGCCATAGTCTGCAAATTTAGCAATCCTTAAGGAATATTCTTAAGGCTATGCGTATCATTTTTTAACAGTAAGTCCAATTTCGGATGTCGGCATCATAAGAGGCCGTGATTAGCAACGACTTGCAAATCAAGACATAAGTCTTTTCCCTTTAGTCGTTTCCCACCATAGACAATAGTGATATTATTTGATTATGAGCATATTACACGCCACTCATTCAGCCTCAACCAGTGGTAGACAACCCTTTGATTAACAAGCAGATAGCCAACGATCTTCGGTTTGATTTCACCAAAGGTCAATGCTTATTTTCCGCATTACCAAAAAGTTAGTCTCCACCTCAAATTTTCTTGACGATTTGAAACAAATTCGGAATATTCATCGTATCTTTGTCACAAATCGCTTGGGGATGTTCTGGTTTTGACAGCAATGATTCCGGGCGGTAAGCACGTCGGGCTCCTTGGAGGGCCGGCCCGCCAAACTGGTTCTCCAAAAATTTAGTTGCTGATAACAACTACGCACTCGCTGCCTAATCGACCAAGTCGCATTAGCTTAATCCGAGCCGCCTAGGATGCGGTTCCGACGAGTATCCCGCGGACTTTACGCCTTCTCTGTTCCGAGTTCGGGGTATCATTCAAGAAGGACGCACCGGAGGACTCCTTTAAATCCGGCCAAGCCCCAAAGGATAAGCCTCGGTTAGCCCGTCTTCCGGCAGACCGCAGCCGACAACCAAAGGACGACTAAACGTGTAGAAAGCCTCTTGGTACGTTGTTTGGACGGCGGTTCGACTCCGCCCATCTCCACAATATTGATTAAATATCAGTAAATTAGAGGTTTCACAAACAGATTTACAAACACTTTTTGTAAGTTCGTGTTTGTAAAACCTTATCAGTTTACAGCAGATTCCGCTATACTGTTTTCATCAATTTCAGAAGAAAGTTTCCGACAATCGCTATACTGAAAATCAGACCGAGGACCATAAGGGATTTCTGCCACCATTTGAGGACATTGACTTCTTTCTCGATGACGGTCTCGACAACTTGGATTTCTTGCTCCGCCTTGTGCCGTTCCTTGTAGGTCAGATAGATCCCCATCGAATCTACGACCACCTTCGCCGTGAGCTTGTTGTCATTCAGAGCCAATCTCTGCTGCACTCTTGCGGATTCTTTGAGTGTGCGAATCTCCTCTAATCTCGCTTGGCCTGTCGAATCACATTTGATGAGGGCCTGAACGATTGAAGAGTCCGGCTGAACCTGAATGACGGTGTCTCTGGTAGTCTCGGTAATGGTGACGGTATGCTCAGCGCGTTCCGTCTTGTGTGGATATAGTTTCGGGCAGCAGGAAGTCACGGCCAATGCGGACAAGAGTATGATTTTGAATTTCATTGTACTGATGTTTAATGATTTGTATTAACTTTGCAATCGGAAACAAGTTCATATTATGAAGAACAAGAAACTGCGTATTACCGAAAAGGACTTTCTTCTGGCCAACCGCAGGGCTTCAAGAGCAGAGGAAATTGAGAAGTATGGGAAACAGATCTTGATGAGGTCTATCACCCACAAGTCGAAAAAGGTCTATGACCGCAAGCGTCTGAAAAAGGCAGGCATCAGCTACAACGATGACCTGCCTTTATTCATTTCTGTTGCCTGATCTGTTCCCTCAGCTGCCGGACTTCGTCCTTCAGCTGAGAGTTCTCCGTGCATAGCCTATCAACGGAAGCCTTCAACTCCTCGTTCTCCTTTCTGACGGCCACAATCTCCGAGTTCACGGACGTGATGTCCGCTAGCAGTCTCCTATTCTCCGAAGACAACAAATCAATGGACGCTTGAAGGTCTTTCAGAAAGTCGTTCCTCCTTTTTCGTGAGCCTACAATCCAGCCGACGGCCGCAGTGAACAACGGGATGATATAAGTCCCGATGAATGTCAGTTTCTCCATACATTAGTCCTCCGAAAAATAAAGTCTCATCTCCGCAAGTCTGCGTTTCTGTAGTCCCGGCAGGACAACGCCATCGGCATACACCCACCGCAGGAACTCGTCCATAATCGAGTTGTCGTCTGGATTCGCCTTGACCTTCTTCAGAAGCGTTGATTTGCGGAAGTTGCCGCCTCCCACATTGAACACGAAGGACACAAGGGCATCGAACTGGCATTGGCGAAGATTTCGATACTCGGCATTTACGATGTTCTCTACCATCGCAATGTCCAGCTTCAAGAAATCTTCCGCCCGTTCTAATGTGATGGCCACTCCTGGTTCCACTCCGGAAGTATGCCCGTATCCGACAGTCCAGACTCCGGCAGGGCATCTGTAAGCCACAAGTTTCAGTCCCTCGAACTGCCATCAATGAATATGCTTTCTCACTTGCTTTCATAGCATTTATAATCACAGTATTGGTAAAACAAAGCCTCGTCACCGGAGTCCGCCATTCCTGGCGACAATCCAAGTGACGGAGCGATGAACGATATTACTTCAAAGGCTAAAGCGAAATCTCCCCAAGCATCTCTCCGAACTTCTCGCCCGTCTTGACGTTGATGAAGAAATACTTCAGGAACACCTTCGGGGCTGCTGCGGTGACCTCCCCGTGCACGGCCTTGTAGTCGGCAAGGATGTCGATCTGCTCATCTACGATGGTTCTCGGAGCACCGATGCTCACTGCCTTGCTGTAGGCTCTTGTCACACCCTTACTCTGTGGAGCCGATGCCATTATGACAAGCCTGAGGTCATCCCTCTCAGCCGGCGGGTCCGGCAGCTGGAAATGGAAGTTCGCAGCGGTCAGCGAGAGGTCTGCCTCGCAAGGAGCATCCACTCCAGTAAGCACAGGCGGAGTCGTGAGCGCGGCGCCACCTGCCTTGACAATCCAGAAGTTCAGCCTCGAATAGAGGTTCGCCCCTGAAATCCTGCTAGACGTTCCGAGAACGGACTTGCCCTTCTGCGTGTTTGCCAATGCGTTCCACGCAAGGATCTGGGCGTTGGTGAGACCTTTCCAGCCCTGCGAGAGCTGCTTGAAGATTGCCTTGACGGAAGACTGCGCCGCCGTCTTGAAACCGCCGCCGTAGCCACGGTTGCGGATGTACTTACGTCCGCGGACCTTTGCCGCGGTCACGCCCTTCGCCGAGCCTGACATCTCCTCGAAGGCGATTGATGGAATGTACTTCATACCGAAATGGTTTTAAAATGACTAATATTTGAAATCAGAAGCCAAGATAGACACAATATAAACCACTGTAACAGATATGGTTTCACTTACTTCACAATACTCCATATTGCTGTAATTCAGACAGGAATGGCACCGTTTCATACGGATCGATTTTACAGAATCACGGCCAAAGCTGACAGCGAGTGATACTGCGACCGATA
>DJQB01000012.1:166628-166756 GCA_002439875.1 Bacteroidales bacterium UBA6397 | reverse complement strand
TGAAAAGAAACAGAAAAATCGTCCTAAAAAACAGAAATATTTTTTCTTTAGGCGACAATTGGCAATAGTTCACTTCTTACTGAACATTCCCAGAAATGCCAGTTGAACTTAGAAGCTGTTTTGATTTG
>DJQB01000012.1:0-166535 GCA_002439875.1 Bacteroidales bacterium UBA6397 | reverse complement strand
ACAAATCAAAACAGCTTCTTAATAAAGCTACACTTAACTATTGTTCAGTCTTTATAGATCGTTGTCAGGCAGTAAGGACCCGCATAAAGCACGGTGCCACGGCTGAAGAGTTGCTGGAGTTCAGGGGCGTTCTCTAACTTGGATGTGGTGGTGATGATTGTCAGCGGCTTGTCGGAAGTGAGTGCGTCCCTGACAAGGCGGCCCGGATCCTTTCCGTAGTCGGTGATCCGGTGGCCGATGTAGGCGTCGATGTTCTCCGGTCTGTGCAGAAAAACCGTCACCACATCAGTGCCTTCCGGAACTTTGGCGCAAATCGCACCGTAGCCGATGTACGGATTTATGTCCTTGACGACAGCCGAGGCGGAGAACACGGCAAGAAACAGGCTGGCTCCGAGAAGCAGCACCGGGATATTCCAGACTTTACGTTTGACGAGGAACCATGTTCCCAAAGCATTCGCCAAGGTCAGCAGTATGGCCCCGTTGATGACCGGGACTTCATGGGCGAAAGGATATTCATTAAAAAGGCCATCCACCGCCGGAATGTGTACTGCCCCTGAGAGAACAAGCAGCGCCGCCAGACCGATGATTGTGAATATGATCGAGAATATTCCGACAGACCATCGCATCCAGCCTCGCTCCCCGATGCGGCCAAGCACGATCGGGAACAAATAGACGCAGAACGAGAAGACCGGCACAAGGTAGATCGGGAGCTTGGAACTGAACGAGGACAGCATCGCTATCGTGGCGATGATCGTGCAGAGAAAGAAAATCTCCAAATCGGAACGTGCGGGCGCATATTCCTTTGCATGCGGGGCGATGTCTGCTCTTGCGCCTTCTGTCACGAAAAGGTTGGTTCTCCTTGCAGGCAGCAGTGAGGCGACAAATGTTCCGACCAGCAGCAGACAGTACGGCGCCAGACACCAGACAATGGTCACGAGGTAGAACCAGAACGGCTTTGCATGGGTGAATGCGTTGACCGCACGACCGACGGTCTGTTTGACCAGCAGATTGTCGATGTACTCTGGGCCGCCCTCGAACCACACGCATCCGAGCCAGACGGCGGCAAGCCCGGCGATGATGCCCCATGTCTTGAACCCCAGATACTTGCCGAAACCTTTCCGGTCCAGTTTCACGGCGAGGAACACGGCTATTGCCAGCGGTGGCATCAGAAGCCCCACCGGCCCCTTTGTGAAAAGCGCGAGGAATATCCACACGGGAAGCATCACGGAATCTGACTTCCGGCTGCCTTCCCCGGTGTACATTCTGTAAAACGTCCGGAGAGCAAGCACGATGAACAGGCACATCAGCATGTCCATCCTCAGGACAATCATCGTTCCGAGGAACATCACACATGTAAGCGTCATCACGGCCATTGCCATCCTGTCCATCGCGGATCTGCCTTTCATCACCCACTTGTCCATTATCCCGATGATGCCGAACGCAGGAATCAGCGAGAACATCGAAAGCGCGAGGCAGCTGTGGTGACCGAACAGCAGCCTGCACAGCATCACTATCCAGAAATAGAGCGGCGGTTTGTCCGCATAGGCCATGCCGTGGTTGTAAAACGCGAATATGAGCCCGTCCGCGATGGCCTCGTCCGCGATGCTGAGATACCTCAGTTCGTTGGATGGCGTGAAATCCCTTGTCATCATCATCGGGAAAAGGCAGACGAACGTGAAGGCGAAAACCGCCATCAAGGGGTGGCGGGTGAATATGTTGCCTTGAACTGTCTTAAGATTGTTATTTCGCATCTGAAGCTTCTTTTTTGCCTGGTCCTAAGACCAGATTCCGTATGTAAACCACAAAACCGAACACCTGACCAAGGATAAGCACAGGGTCAAGACGGATGATTCCGTAGATTATGATCATTCCGGATCCGACAATGCTGATGAGCCAGAAGCCTGCCGGCAGCACCGACATGTGCCTGCGGTGGGAGTAGATGAACTGGTAGATAAAGCGAAGAGTAAACATCAACTGGCCTGTCGAACCAAACACCACGAGCCAAAGTGGAATGTCGCTGTTGCGGAAAAAGTTTTGTGAATATTCCTGAGCATCTTTCAGAAGGAGCAGCGCAGCCACAAACGGAAGTGCCGGCAGCAGAATCTTCGTGAGTGTCTTCATCCTGCTCCAGATTCCGTTGGCGTGCAGGTTCCAAAGATAGATGAAGTAGGCGATGAACTGGCCGAGGATGATCGAGAAGTCATTTCTCAACACTCCGTAGATGAACATCAGGCACGCCCCGATCACGCTGAAGATCCAGTACGAGACAGGGGAGACAGACTTGTGCGCCATCTCGGATTTCAGCCATTGGAGCGCGGTCCTTAATCCGAAGAACATCTGTGCGGAGAATCCCAAGGTGAATGTAAGCCAGACGGGAACATTATCGAACATATTCCTGAAGATTAATTCCGTTCACCGACATTGCTTTCCCCGACTGAATAGTTGATGTACCGTGGCTTCATCCATCTGTAGGCGAAGCAGTCCGCAAACGGTCCCCAGAGCCTGTTCCAAAGGTGGAACTTTGATGCTCCAGCCACGCGTGGGAAATGTCTCACAGGCACTTGTCCGAAGCTTCCGCCTTCTTGCAGTAGAATCAGCGCGGGCAGGAATCTGTGCATCCCTTTGAACATCGGAATCCTCTTGGCAGCGTCAGTGCGGATGATCTTGAGAGGGCAGCCGGTGTCCTTGGCTCCGTCGTGAGTCATCATATTCCTGAACCCGTTGGCGATTTTGGACTGGATCCGTTTGAACGCCGTGTCCTTGCGATCCGCCCTGTAGCCCGTCATCAAGGTGTGTTCCTTCATTCCGTCCAGCAGAAGATTGAAGTCCTCCGGAGTGGTCTGAAGGTCAGCGTCCATATAGCCGACATATTCGGAGAAAGCATAGTCAAATCCTGCCTTTATGGCTGCGCTGAGGCCGGCGTTTTTCTTGAAACTGATGTAGAAGATGTCCTTGTTCCGGGAGCATACCTCTTGGATCAGTTTCAGGCTGCCATCCTTCGAACCATCGTCCACAAACAGCGCGCAAGTAGGTACTTTGCTATGGGGAATGAACTCGGACAGAGCCTTTTCCAGATTGTGGATGTTGTCCTCCTCGTTGAAGACAGGCACCACAATGGTGAGAGCATATTCAGATGTTTTGTTCATATTCGAATATTAACTTGATTTCTTGTGACTGACGAAGATCATAGTTAGACAATAATGCTCGACAAAATTGTCAATGCAAGATATTGCTTAAAAACGTAATCTGCAAAATTAATTGGCAATGTCGTCAAAAGTGGCTAACTTTATTTTGAATTTAACAAATAATTTAAGTGTTATGCGACTTATCAAATCTGTTTCGTGTCTGTTAGCAGGCGCGTTCGCATTGACTTTTGTGTCTTGCGAAAAGGAAGACAAGACTATTTCGGTAGAGAAGATTGTCTTCAATGAAACTTCGTTGACACTCTCCGTGGGACAGACTCTCACGCCAGAGTTGACCATCACCCCGGAGGACGCTACGGACCAGACTTACACTTTGACTTCGAGCGATGAAGCCGTTGTTGCTGTCTCTGGTCTGGAAATCAAGGCTGTGGCCGCTGGAGATGCCGTCATAACCGCGACTGCTCAGGGAGGTTCGCTTACATCGGTGTGCAGTGTGGCTGTCGTTCCAGAGGGCTATCCTACAGAGTTCACGGCATTCAACTCCGCCAAAGGATTCTTCTACGGAGACTATTACATGTCAGGAACCGACAACTCCTGGACTTACCTCACCTCGGGCAGCGTTGTATTTGCTGACGGAGCCTTCTCCGGCAAGGGTACAGCACTGTTCCTTGAACTGAACGCTCCCAAATCAGGAAACAAGTCAGTCACGGCAGGCTCGTACACTGTTGATGAATCTGGAGATATGTCTGAATATACCTTCGTCAAGGGAGAGGATTTCGGCGCTGAAGGCCTTCAGGGGACATTTGTCTATGACAGCGAAGTAGATGGAAACTATCTTGTCGTCAGCGAAGGCATGGTCTCCGTCAAGGCTGCTAACGGTGAATATCTTGTCACCGCTTACGTCAAGGCCGGCGGCAAGGCATACTCTTTCACTTATTCCGGATCCGTCCCTCTCGAGGACTATTCCAAGGATTATGCGAAGTACAAGGTTGTCGAGATGAAGAACCTTTCACATGGCACTCTTGACTACTATGGAACAAAGATCTACGGAAAGACCGGCACTGACTATTCCGGTTGGACCATATACCTTGGAGACAAGACGATGGATTTCGAGAACTATGACGGAACAGGCGAGATGCTGATGCTTGACCTCAACACCGCCGTCAGCTACACTACGGCCATACCATCCGGAACCTACAAGGTTATGTATGCTGCGGACAACGCTCATTTCCAGCCATTCACGGTCGTCCCGGGCTTCACCGAAGGATCGGCTGTCTTGGGAACATGGTATGCGTTGGACTGGGAGCCGGTCTACGCCGCCAATATTGGTTGGGTAAAGGTCACAAACGAGAATGACAAGGTCTACACCATTGAATTCAAGTTCCGTGACGACAACAACGAGACCTATTTTCTGGGAACCTACAAAGGTGAGCTTACTTACGGTGACTACAGCGAGTAGTCTTTTATAAAAATAGAAAAAGCCTGGCAATCGATGATGATTGCCAGGCTTTTTTAGTTATTGCGCTGTCTATTCGACAGGTTTTACGATTCTGAAACCGAATTTCTGACCTTCCGTCGCTACCGGGTTGGAGCATTCCCTGGCAGCCGAACGACATTGTCTTGGAGATTTGTCATAACTTCCTCCTTTTATGACTCTCATGTTGTCACTTGATGTTTCAGGGCCGGCCGGATCGGTGGCTTCGGCATCACCGAGGTCGTACACAAAATAGTCTGAACACCATTCGTAGACATTGCCGTGCATATCATACAAGCCATAGGCGTTAGGCTGGTATGATCCTACCTCCGTGGTTTTGCGCAGTGCCGTGCCGCCGACGAATTTTACTCCTCCATTGTCGTAGTCATAGGTATTGGTGCTCATGTAATTCGCCATGGTGTCATCAAGATGCTTTCCGTCACCTATTCCGAACGGAAGGTCATCTTTCCCGCCGCGGCAGGCATATTCCCATTGCGCCTCGGTAGGGAGAGAGCCTCCCGCCCATTGCGCGAATTCATTGGCGCCGTACCAATTGACAAAGATGACAGGGTAGTTCTCATAGCCGGAGACAGGGACCCATTGCTTTGCTTCCGCATCGTAGTGGAGTCCCCAGTCGAATGAACCTGAGCTGGCGTAAAGGAGTTCAGTCTGTGTCGTGTTTGACTTACCGTTCTCCCCGACACCTGTCTCGTTGAGGAACTTGGCGTATTGTGCGTTTGTCACCTCGTAAATCCCGATCTGGAAAGACTTTGTGATAGTCACCTTGTGACGTGTCTCGTTGCGCATTCTGCTTGGCTCGGCTTGCAGTCCCTCGGTCTTGCCGTCAGGGCTTCCCATCCAGAATGATCCGGCAGGAATGGTCGCGAACTTCATGCCCAGTGCGGACTCATCCTCGTAAACCAGAATCTCACACTCCCCGTAGTGTGCCTGCGGCCATAATGTGGATTTCGCGGTGATTTTCGCATTACCCTTCGCCTTGGCCTCGACCAGACCGGTCTCCCCGACCACGGCGACAGACTCATCGCTGCTCGCCCAGATGATTGTGTCGTCATTGTCCGCCGGACTGACGGCGGCAGGAACCTGCCATGTCTCGCCGACTTTCAATGACTTGGAAGCCTCCTCGCAAAGTATGAAATCCACAGGTCTCGGCTTCACGGTGACAGGACATTTCTCAGTCTTTTCACCTGCGGTCACCATAATATCGGCGACACCTTCTTTGGCTACAGCCGTCACCACGCCTTCTTGACTGACAGTGGCGATCTTGTCATCGCTGCTGCTCCACACCAATGAATATTCCTCCAAAGCCTCTACCGGAGTCACAGTCGCCTTCAGTTTGGCTTCTTTGGTGCGGATCAGTTCAAAGGCTTTCACGGCCTCGCCGGTCTCGTCATCCGAGAATGAGATGACAATCGATTCGACAGGGACGGCAGTGACGGTGAGGCTGCATACGGCTTTCTTGCCGCCGGCTTCGGCGGTGATGTTGGCTGAACCCACGGCCAAGGCCTTGACCAGACCCGTCTGATCGACTACAGCCACGGACTTCTTGTCGCTTGACCATGTAATGGTCTTCTCCAATGCGTTCTCAGGAAGGACTTTGGCTGTCAATTGGATTTCGCTGCCTCTGATCACAGAAACTTCTGTCTTGTCAAGCGAGACTTCTGTGACAGACCTGTCGTCACTTTTTGAACATGCGACTGCCAGCAGACCTGCCGCCAACAGTGCGGAAAATATTATCTTTCTCATAGTTTGATAAATAATTGCCTTGGCCACTTTGTATATAGTAGCATGATCAGTTTGATTGTTATGAATATTACTCCTTCACGCAACGTACGCTCAAGCCTTGCGAGCGGGAGTCCTTTATTACTTTGAAGGTTCTCTTGTTATTCATGATAGACATATATTGACCGTAAACTACCTGGCTTGTGGAAGTCGCCGACTTGACGGAAGCGGTTCCGAACCAAACTCCAGCGTAAGGGTTGGCCTCAGGGTTATCTAGACCTCCCGAGGCATATACCCTGGTGCCTGTGCAAGGAAACCACTGGTCTTTGTCAATCGCTCCGTGGTTCGTTGGATCCCAGGTCATATCCGTGAATTTCATCCAAGCGTACGGGGTGTTGCCTTCAGCATCGCTGACAGGAACCTTGTAGCCGACTGGGCATGGGTCGTAGATTGTCTTCTTGCCGGAGACGCCTCCCCAATAATCGTCGTCTGAGACATCCACCCAGTCTTTGGTGATGTAGTCGCATTCATATTCAGGATTGCCGCTCTCATCGACTTCTCCGGTGGCTTTGTAGGTCATGGCGAAGAATGTGGCCGGCTGCCGGATTGATTTTTCGATTGTTCCGTGGTACTCGGCGAGATCCTTTATCTTGGGAATGGCCTTGCCTTGGATGTCGTAAAGTGTCCTCTCGCCGTCTTCCACATAGCTGTAGTCTTCATTCTGGATAGTGAACGCGCAGGCTCCAGGGAACGGATCCTTGCGGCCCCACTGGTAAAGCATACCGAAGTTGCCGAACGAGCCTCTGTTCACGTCGGTCGCTCCGATGTTCCTGTCCATGAATGTCCACTGTGTTCCGGCTGCGTTGGCTTCGGTAGTGAAGAGTGTCTTCTCAGGATCATAGTCGCAGATCCAGAGATGCCAGCTCCAGAGTATCGTTCCGGCGGCGTCGCACACGGCGACAAGGGCGTTACCTTTAGAGTTCGCGATCTCCGCATAGGCTGTCTGAAGTTCCGGATCGAAATAAATTGTCTTTACCAGTCCTTTCGTGTCCTGCCAGATGAGTTTTGCCACAGATCCTTCTCCGGTTGGTTCTGTCTTTGAATTTCCTTTGTATGAGGTCTCAAATGACACCACACTGCCAGGCTTGACGATGTAGCAGTTGGCGGTTCCGTTCTCGGAGAGGTTCACCGCTGCCGTGGAGGTTTCTTCAGGAACATAGATTGTTTTCTCAGGTCCGTTGTCCTTATCGCATCCCGTAAAGGCAACGCTTGCCGCACACAGCCATGCCGCGAGCAGGCTTTTCTTGTTGTTGGTCATAAAATTTGTTAAGAACATTTATATTCAACTAACAAGGTAAGTATATTATTTTTTTCTTCCCAATTATTTTACTATAAAATCGATTTACAGATTCGTTGTCAGCCACACTTCAGGCTGCAACGTAACCGGGTGTTTGCCATCCTTCCGCTTGTCTTGGCCGGGACGGTCGGTATTCACATAGCCGGCGTTTTGGCCGAGCGACATGACAACGGTCTCTATCTTCTTGCCGGCCATGTCCGGGGTGAGCGGGAGATAGTAAGTGTAGTTGCGGTCGGAGTTGGCGCTTCTGTACTCCCATGTGTTGGATGTGAATGAGGGAGCGCGGTCGGGAGCCCCTACATATTCTCCGTCTATCTTGAATCCGACCCAGGCACCTTCCGTGCCGTGTATGCCGTTGATTGCCACGCAGAGGTAGGAACGGTGGCCCGTCAGGCTGTCGGCAGGAACCGTGAATTCGCTTCGCCATGTATGGCAAGCCTGACAGGTGCGGCCTCCGTAGGGGCGGAACAGATTGGAGGCGCGCCAACGGGTGCGGTCGACAGGCTTTCCGTCCTTGTAACCTTCCACTTCTGTGAGCCTGAGGGGGCAGGGTGCGAAGCGGATGTAGCGAACGAGGCCTGACCGGCTCAGATCGATGTTCATGTTCCGTCCGGCCAGGAAGGTGATCTCTTTCCATTGCTTCAGGTCAGCGGAGACATAGGCTTGTACGCCTTCCTCAGATTTGAGCGGGCTGAGTGAATATTCATCGAACGTGCGGACAATCAGACTGTCGAGCTCGGTTGGCTGTCCCAAATCGAGGTGGAAGCCAGATTCCCCTTGCGGGCGAGGATCGCCCCATCTCATCGCGATTGAGAAGGCTGAGAGGGTGTCGCCGTCGAAAAGGTTGCGGTCCCATATCTCGCGGGCTTTGAAGAGGGGCTGTTGGAAGAAGGCGTCGCGGGCCGCCCGCACTTGTGGCACCTTTGTGGCTCCCGACCGGAGGAGCGAGCGTGCTTCGAGCGCATTGTTGTCGGCAGCGAAGCAAGTGGCGTAATAGTAGGAACTGATGTCATCGGGAACGGGACACGCCTTCAAGCCGGCCACTTTGTAGTGTATGAACTCCTTTCTCTTTGCGGCTGAAGGGATGAGGCGGGTCAGCGCGGAATCGTCGTCGGCTTTCGCGTCGTTGGTCAGGCGGACGAGCGCCGCGCGGAACGGCAGCACTTCCACTTCGATGACGGAACCATACGGATGTTTGCCAAGATCGGCGGCGAAGGGGTGGTATAGTTGTGCTTTCACACGGCGGCCATTGGCGGCCAGCCCGATTTCCTTGTCCAGCCGGATCCGGTACTTCACAGGAGTCCATGTCAGATTGCGCAGTGTGACGAAGCGTGTCTGCCCGTTGCCGCGGCTCACGGCTTCTGGCCCATACACCGTTTCGGGCAGGCGCATGCCGTCGACCAGAATGTCGCGGTACTTGCGGTGCAGGTTGTAGATGTACGCCAGACGGGGAAACTCGTCATCGCGCAGCAACCATGGGTTGGCATAGATCTGCGGGGAGAGGATGAGATTGCGGTTGAATGCCTGCAGGATGAGGTCGTCTTCCCATCCGTCAAGGCAGGAGGAGAGGCATACGCCGTGGTCCTCCGTCAGGCGGGTCAACCCTTCCGGCGCTTTGCGTGCCAGGGCTTTGGCGCGGTGATGGGTGGCAGTCATGTCATTGGTCATGAACACGTCGATGTAGGTCTCGGCACCTCCCAAAAGATAAGTTGTGGAGTGGCGGGTGGCTTCGCCCAACTGCAGACGGTGGTTGAGGAATATGAAGTCGGGGGCGATCTGCCGCACTCGGGTCATCATGCGGTCGAAGTCGGAATATTTTTCCGGACGCAACTGCCCGCAGACGGCATCCATCTTGAAGAGGCGGAAGCCGTAGTCGCGCACCAGGCTTACCATCATTTCTTCCCTCTGCCGGGACTCTTCGGGAGTATGCCCGAATCCGTCTGGACCACCCCAGAGTCCGAAGTGGATGCCCAATGCGGATGCTTCGCGGCTCAACGGTCCGAATCCTTGCGGAAACTGACGGCGGAAGCGGCCCGAGGCTGTGCTGCCATACATCTTGGCGCCATCGATGGCACCGGCATCGAAAGCATAGATGTCAAGCGTCATGCCGTAGGTCTCCTTCAGCCAGCGGAAGAAGTCAAGGTTGATGGCAGTCTGCCGCGCTGTGGCCCCTTCGTTGGTGTTGTTGATCCACGAGAAATACTCCGATTTCGAGGGTGTCTTCTCGTCTGCCCCGCCCGCCGGCTGAGGAGTGGTTTGAGCGAATGCCGTCGCCGTGCAGGCAAGCAGTCCAAAGAGGAACGTTTTTTTGTGAGATGGGTTCATGTGGATGGTAAATGGATGTTGGATTATAATATGATGGCGTCCGGATCTTTTTCTCCTTGTAACACTCGCGGTTTATCCTTCAGCCGGCCGCCTTCATTGTAGCGCTGGTTGTTAGGGAAACCGTCTCCGCCCACTCCCCGGGTCATGAGGGTTTTCAGGTCGGCAAGATGATGTTGATAGATGCCGCGCGGTGTCTGTTCGAAACGTTTGCAAAGCGAGGCGGCCATTCCTACTACCTCACCCATCATGCCTGTGGTGCGCATGACACGGATGGTTCCGAGTGCCACATGAGTGGCGCTGATGTCCCGTCCGGCCATGAAGAGATTCTCTATGTTGCGCGAGTAGAGGCAGCGGTATGGCACGGCGTAGGGGTAGATTAGGATGTGCTCGGTGACGGACTTGAACTCCCGTCCAGGAAATTTCCGGCTGTTGTCGGGATCTTCCCAATGTAGGTCGATGCTCCAAGTGGTGGTGAAGGATGCGTCTTCGTGGAAGACGTTCTTGCGGATGTCGTCTTCTTTGAGAATATAGTCGCCTAGCAGACGGCGTGATTCACGCTTTCCCGCGATATAGGCCACCCACCCGAGACGACGGTTGCGGTAGGCTTCATTCCCTTTCAGCCTGTTTTTCAGAAAGCTCCAGTTGGAATAGATCACCAGAAGACCATAGTCGCGGATGCGCTCGAAGTCATCTATCTGGTTTTGGTTCATACCTGTTTCCCAGGTCCATTCCCCCTTGGTCGTTTGTTCGGCATTTGTCTCGTTGAATTTTATGCCGTATTCGAACAGAGGAAACCGGCTGTTCTTTTGTGTCTCCACCGAGTACCATTGGACGGAACTTCCCAAGGTCTTATTGTCTGCCTGCCCGGGCGCAAGATCTTCGCCGAATTCGCTTCGTGCCTCGCGTCCCATCCTCCAGTCGGCTCCGGCCAGATAACCTATTGTGCCATCACCTGTGCAATCGGCAAAAAGCGGCGCTTCGAACAGCAGTTCTTTCCCTGTTTCGATATGCTTGGCGGTGATGTTGGCTATCCGTTTTCCATCCATGCCTGCAGCCACGCCCCGGTAGTTGAGAAACAGGTCGATGTTCTTCTCTTTGAGGACTACATCCAGTTTTTTCCTGTCTTCGTAGTTTTCGGCCGGCTGAGCGTTGCCAACCTTGGAAGGTCCGAATTCCTTTTGCAATCCCCCCAAGGCAGGATAGGGGGCTACCTCGATGCGCCCTCCCAAATGTACCCGTATCTCAGAACTGTTGTTTCCGCCCAACACGGGGCGGTCGTTAAGCAAGGCCACTTTGCATCCCAGACGGGCTGCGGCGACGGCGGCGCTTATGCCGGCTATTCCGCCACCCACCACGACCAGATCGTATTTTCCGGCAGTGGGAGGAGTGTCGGGGAGTCGCAAGGCTTGGCGGCGGAATTCTGCCAATCCGACTGAATCAGATGGCGGTAGCGCTCCACGTCGTGTTGTGAAATAGAGCGCGTCGCAGCGTCCATCGAATCCGGTCAGGTCGTGCAAGGTAACGGTGGCGTCGACACTCTTCACATGCACCTTGCCTGCTTCCTGCCACATCCAGCGGTCGCCGGTGTCCCCCAAGGTCGCGTCCAGCTGCTTTCCGTTCACTGAAAGGCGGAATTGTCCAGGACCTTTCGCCGCGCTCCAAGGGGAGGTCCAATTGTAAGTGCGCGCATAGGCATAATAGATGCCTGGGGCGGGAAAACGAACGTGAGTCTTGGCATCGGCCACAGGGATGCCCATGCCGTGCGCCAGAAGGTAAGGCGATCCCATTTGGTCCATAAACTGCTGGTCTGTCTTCCAACCTCCCTTTTCGGCGAAACTTTCGGCCTCTACAAATATGTGGTTGGCTTGCAATGCCGTATGCGTGGGGCCGGCGACGTGTTGCGTGACGGTTATTTTTGTTTGCTTGCCTCCTACGGTGATGGTGTATTCACCGTTTTCAACGAAGCGCTGTCCGTCGCTGTCCGTGTAGCTGAAATCACGTTCCGGGCAGACGGCAAAACTGAACGTCTTCGTTTCCCCGGCCTTGACAAGCTTCTTTTCAAAATATTTCAGTTCTCTGGCGGGACGAGTGACAGTGCCGCAGGGGGCAGACACGTACCAGTGAACCGTTTCCAAGCCATCTCGTTGGCCAGTGTTGGTTACTTCGATCCTGACCTGCAGCGTGTCGGAACGGCCGATTACAGAGGCGGAAGATGTGGGTGCGCCGTATCGGAAAGACGTGTAACTTAGCCCGTGGCCAAAAGGATAGAGCGGGTTGCTCGTCTCGTCTTGGTAGAGACCTTGTTGTGGGCGTGCTCTCTGCCGGCGGTTGTAATATATCGGAATCTGCCCTGTTGAATATGGAAATGTCATGGCCAGCTTGCCCGATGGATTTGCGCCCCCGGTAAGGATGTCGGCTACAGGCTCTCCGCCCGCTATGCCAGGTTGCCATATTTCGAGAATGGCGTCGCAAAGCGGTTCCAGCCGGCACAGTTCCAGCGGACGGCCGTTGGACAGAATCAGCACGATAGGCTTTCCTGTTTTTTTCAATGCCTCGGCCAGACGTTCCTGGATTGCGGGAAGGGCAATGGTGGAACGGGAAGCATTCTCGCCGCTCCACGAATGTTTCTCTCCCAGACAGAGCAATATAATGTCGGACTGGCCGGCGATGGAAAGGGCTTCGGCAAAGCCGCCTGAGTCATCTCCGTCGAAATCGCAACCTTTGGCATAGAGCAGGCGATGGTCTTTGGGAAATCCTTTCTTGAAACCATCCCAAAGGCTCGTCACATCTTCCGCGCGTCCATGTCCTGCCCAGGAACCCAACAGACTTCGCTGTTCTTTCGCCAGCGGCCCGACAACGGCTATGGTGGCGGGCGCGGCGGACAGCGGCAGAGTGTTCCGTTCATTTTTGAGCAGAACCATCGACTCCTCGGCCAGCTGCCGGGCTGCAGCTTTGCTTGCAGGCAGAAGAAAACGTTCTGTCTCGGCACTTTCCGGAGTATATGGATGCTCGAAGAGTCCGAGTCTGAATTTCAGCCGAAGAACGCGGCGCACTGCCTCATCCACTTCTTCCATTGTCACCTTCCCTTCTTGCACCAGTCCGGCCAGGTGCTCGTGGTAACAACCTGAAATCATGTCGATGTCGAGTCCGGCATGAATGGCTTTCATCGCGGCGTCTTCAGGGGACGAGGCAAAGCCTTGAGGGATCAGCTGCTTCACTGCGTCCCAGTCGGAAACCACCAACCCGTCAAATTTCCAGCGGTTCTTCAGCACCTCGCTCAAAGTGTAGGCATTGGCTGTGGCCGGTGTTCCGCTGATGTCGTTGAACGCGCTCATAACGGTGGCGGCGCCCGCCTTTATGCCCCGTTCATATGGAGGAAGGTAGGTGTCCCACAGAGTTTGGCGGGAGATTTCAGTGTACACATAGTCGCGTCCCGCTTCGGAGGCTCCGTAACCGACATAGTGTTTCAGGCAGGACGCCACGCTCCGTCCATCGCGCAGGTCTTCTCCTTGATATCCGCTGACAGAGGCCGCGGCAAACACTCCGTTGACGTAAGGATCCTCGCCGTATCCTTCGGCCACGCGTCCCCATCGTGGATCGCGTGCCACGTCAATCATAGGTGAGAAGGTCCAGTCCACCCCGGACATCCTCGCTTCCCGCGCGCTGACGGCGCATGCCTTTTTCACCAATGACGGATTCCAAGCGCAGGCTTGTGCCAAAGGAATGGGATATACGGTGCGGAATCCGTGGATGGCGTCGAATCCGAAAAGGATCGGAATGCCCAATCGGGACTCTTCAACGGCTTTCCGTTGAAGACGGTTGCGCAGCGAGGGCGATTCTTCGTAATAAATGAGCGACCCGGTTTCGGCCGGCATCTTTTGTATTTTTTCGCCGAGATTGTTCGCGTTGTTGTTGCGTCCCAAGGTGTACTGGGTCAGTTGAAGAACCTTCTCTTCCAGTGTCATACGCCCCAGAAGGTCCGTGACGCGCGCTTCTATGGGCGCGTCCGGATTTTTGTACAATTGGGAGAAAGCCGGCAGAGAGGTGAACAGCAATATCGATGCGGCAGATATTCCATATAAGAAGATTTGTCTGCTCATTTTTGTTCTTCTTTTTGATAAACTTTTACCCAATCCACCACCATGCTTGTGCCGTCTATCTTGTCAGTCACCGGACCTACCCAGTCGGCGATGGCCGCACTCAAATAAATGGATGCTTCTTTGTGGAAATATTGGTTGGGCTTCCGCCAGAGTTCTTTCCCGTCGAACAGCCATATGATTTCTTCTTTGTTCCACTCTACGGCGTAGGTATGGAAGTCTTTGCTTAAATCTACCGTCGGTGTGTAGTTGTGGTCTATGGCTGTTTTCCATCCGTTGCCGTCCAGATACTCTATTTTGAATGAGACAGGAAGCGATTGCCATGTGCCTGATCCGTCTTGCCAGCCGTTGACCAGTTGGATGCACCCTATGGAGACTTTTTCATCCCAGGTCAGTTCGATGTGTTTTTCGTCAGCGTTCTTCTCGGTATACCATGCGGTCCCAAGATCTCCATCGATTGCATTTTCAGGTTTTACTGCATCGTAGGGACGTGTCTGGTCGCCGCCTGCCTGAAGGTATCCACTGGCTTTCACATTTGCCTGTAAGGCGTAGTTGGGCAGGGATGAGGCCTGCTTATCGACGTCCGTCATCGGATCTGGATAATGAGTGGATGACGGTGGAAATACGCGCAACTCTTTTATCTGGAAATTGCCGGCGTCTTGGATGGTGAGCCGTATCTGTTGGGTTTTTATGCTGGCAGGGAGTTCAAAACTGTACCCGGGTTTGGAAACTTGGGTGGACCCTGCTATGTATTTGGACGAAAAAGTAGGGTGGCCGCTCGTCCCGTCCGGATAGGGAATATTAGTGGACCAATCATGTACGGTCATGTCAATGACATTGGGATATTTCCCTTCATTGATATCCAATTCGAAGACGGAGGGGAGGAATATCCAGAAGGAATTGTTCACCCCCGTCGCTTCGGCGTACTTGTAGCGACATTCAAATTTGCCATATTTGAATGTCTTCTTGGTCCAGATGCTGCCGCTGGTCCATTGCTTTCCTCCTTTCTGTTCCTTCCTGTTATTCAGATACAGTTTCCCGTCGGCGGTGGTGACATTGCTTCTCCACCTGCTGCAGTCGATGTGGCTGGCAGATCCGTTTTCGGCATTCCAGGAAGCGTCCAATCGGGAGTTTTCATAATTGAAATCATCTTCCCACACCAATTTCCACTCCTTGGCGCCGCTTACTCCGGAATTTCCACCGTTATTGTTGCCGTCCGGCTTCAATGGCCCGTCCGGATTGGAACTGGAACAGGCCATGATGCCAGCCATGAGAATGAATAATAAAGTGATATTTTTATTGTTAAACATGTTGATTTGATTTTTTACCAGTTCGGGTTTTGTTTCAACATTCCCTTTGACTTCGAAATTTCCGAGGCCGGAATAGGGTAGAGCGCCATCCGGGGGGCATAGCTCCGTTTTTCCACCACAAAAGGTCGGTAGATGAACCCATCGCCGCTTCCTTTGGTTATTTTAACGCCTCGCAGCTCTCCCCCGATGCCCTGGGCGGCCTGGTCCCATCGGCGCAGATCCCAGAAGCGGTGGTCTTCGAAGGCCAATTCCACCCGGCGCTCGTTGCGCAGACGAGTGCGGAACGATTCTTTGGTCATGCCTGTCGGGAACGGCGGCATCTTCACATCGGCCCTGCCGCGCACCCGGTTGACTGCATCACGGGCGGACAGCGTGAACTCGGAGTCTGTGTAGTCGGGACCGAAAGCTTCGTTCATTGCCTCCGCATAGTCAAGGTACATTTCGGCCAACCTGAAATAAATCCATTGATGATATGAAGTGTTGTTTTTGGTCAAGTCCAAATTCTCCGCTACGTATTTCTTGAGATAATAACCGGTTTTGGTGGTCTTGTCTATCGGATTTCCATCTTTTCCTCCTTCCCAAATTTCGATGGCGCGTCCGTTCCATTGGCTGTTGTTGACCACTACTGTCATTTTCAGCCGGGGATCCCTTCCTTCGTAAGGATGTGTTTGCTGGTTGGGGTCATTCCAGTCGAATGCCGACCCGTCTTTTTGCATTTCGTAGGCGTCCACAAGATTCTGCGATGGACACGTGCCTGTTTTGCCTCCATTGAAAGTGATTGGGTAATTGATGGCTTCGAAGGTGTTTAGCAATCCCCTACGTCGCTCGAAAATGACCTCCTTGTTTTGTGCTGAACCCAACTGAAAGAGTGTCGAATAGGAGTCGTTAAGCCGGTAAGCGGACATATTCAACACTGCCAGAGCGGCCCGGGCGGCTTTTTCCCACCGTTCCTTGCGGTCACCTCCGACATATCCGGTCACCGGATCGGTGTTTTCCGCCCGGTTGAATAAGTCGCTGGCAGCATAGAGCAGAGTACGTGCCTTCAATGCCAAAGCTGCCCCTTTTGTGGGCGAACCCGCCTCGGAGAGGTCGTGCTCCTCCAGCAATTTCCCGGCCGCCAAGTCGCACTGGCTCACAATGTAGTCAACGCACTGGGCAAAGCCGGCACGTTCCATCTGCAGAATTTCAGGCAGATCCGTATTGACCTCCAGTTTCTTCGTCACCAATGGGACTCCTCCGTACCGCTTGATAAGCTCGAAATAATAGAAGGCCCGCAGGAAAGGCATTTCATTCCGGTACATGTCTGTCATGTACATCCTTTTCTCGTATTCTGTAGGGTCGGACAGGCGGAAGGATTCCCAATCCTGGTTATCGGTCAGCAATGTGAAATCGAATGTCTTCCTAATCCCCGCGTAGAGTGCGCTCCAGCGGTCATCGGGATTGGAAAACTGATTCCAGTTGCCAATATTGAAGGATTGTATGGTTTCCATTGGGTTGACATCCTCTGCCTCGTCACATGCTGCCGCCAGCCAGGAATTGCCGATAGAATTGTATCCTGTGGGCAGATTCGTGTAGGCTCCGGCTCTCAATGACTGGTAGTAATAGAAACCTTCGCGCATCTGGTCGGCTGAGCGGATCGTGTATTCTTCAGGGTCGAGAAAATGGCACGCTTGTGTTCCGGCGGCCAACATCATTATTAGCAGGCTCTTTTTAAAGAGGGTTGTTTTCATTATATCAGAATTTTAGATTGAGTCCTATGTTGTACGATCGCATGGCAGGATATCCCACCTGGTAGGTTTCGGGGTCACTGAAGGAGAAATTGCTTAGTGTGAACAGGTTACTTCCTTGCAGGAAGATCCTGACGGAAGGAGCGTCCGCATGCGACTTGGCCAACGGTAAGGTGTACCCCAGTTCCAAGGAACGCAGCCGCAAAAAGTCGGCTTTCTTGTACCAGAAATCACTGCTTCGATAGTTGTTTGGATTTGCTTGGGTGGTGAGGCGCGGATACTTGGCAATGGATGCCGTTTCTTCCGTCCAAGGCGTGTCCACATAGGTGGAGATTTTCGCATCGTTGACCAGAGGCCAATATACCAGAGAATTGTTTCCCAAATAAATGTCGCGACCCAATTGTGCCTGGAACAACCCGCTCAAATCAAATCCTTTGTAGGTGAAATCGATAAGGAAGCCCAATTCCCATTCCGGGTAGACGGACTTCCCGATGGCTGTCTCGTCATACGAATTGATGACCCCGTCATTGTTCAAGTCGTAGTACTTCATGTCTCCGGGTTTCACTTCTCCGAACTGCTGGACGGGGCTGTTGTTTATTTCTTCCTCAGATTGGAAGAAACCGGCGAACTTGAGACCGAACGGTTGCGAGATGGCATGGCCGCTCCGATAGTTGTATTCACTTCCTTCAGGTACGGGAAGTTCGGCGTTGTACAGGATCTTGCTGCTCATCCGTGTGGCATTCAGCTGCAAGGCGATTGAACCGTCACTGTAGCTCTGTTCGTAACGGGCCGACAGCTCCACACCGCTTTTCCTGGCCTTTCCCATATTGACCGGTTGGAGAGAGGCTCCTATCAGTGAAGGCACAACATTGGAACGGGAAACCAGTATATTCTCTCGTTTCTCGTGAAAATAGGTAGCCTGCAGATGCAAGCATTTCCAGAGGCGTATGTCGGCCCCTATGTTATACGTCAGGGCAGTTTCGTAACTCAGGTCCGGATTCGACAAAGCTGTCTCCACCATAGCCTGTGTAGGCGATGAGCCGTTTCCGAAATAATAGTCTCCGCTGTACGCGTAGTAGTCACGGTAGGCATACCTCAGGTCGAAACTGCTTCTTCCTGTCTTGCCGACAGACGCACGCAGTTTCAGGTGATCTATGGCAGGTAATCCAGACATGAACGATTCTTCGGAGATGACCCATGCCGCCGCCACCGATGGAAAGAGTCCGAATCGGTCTCCTTTCCTGAAACGCTCCACACCTGCATAGTTCAGTCCGACATCCACCAAATAGCGATCGGACAACTGGTAGCTGAGCAGCCCGCTGAGCGATTGGTTCTTATAAGGCGTCTGTGCGCTGGTTGTCTGTTTGTCTTGATGGTACAATCCCAACACGGACAGCCGGTGCTTGTCGTTCCATTCGACTTGGTAGTCGATGTACCCTTCGAAGTTGAATGCCAGACTCTGAGCGTTTCCTCCAGGGGAAATGTAACTCAATGTGCTGTTCTTTCCGATGGCTTCTCCAATAGTATGATCCGGCAACAGGTTGAATGATTCGACGGAGCGTTGCCAGCCGTCTTTCACCGAGTAGTAGCTGTCATACGAAAAACGGATTCCTGCCTTCAGCCCCTTGACCCACCGCACGAAGTCGTATTCCGTGGAGAGGGCGCTCTGTATGTAGCGGTTCTGTGAGTTGGCGTAACCCTGCTCGTTGATGACAGACATCGGGTTGCTTGGATAGTTGGGTGTACCTCCCAGTTTGCCGGGTTCCACATACATTGGAATGGTAGAAGGGTAACGGTTCAGTACCGTCCACACCACATCGTAGCGGTAAGGAGTGTTTTTACCGTTTATCACTCCGAAAATGTCGAACTTCATGTTCCATTCTTTCATGAGCTGGATATCCAGATTGGAACGGAAGTTCAGGCGGTTCAACCGGATATTGGTGTCATAACCTTCGTGTGTGTCGGTATGGTCGAACAGACCGTCCTGAAGCAGGTAGCCGATGGAGGCATAGTATTTCACGACCTTATTGCCGCCTGTGGCCGTGGCGTTGACCCGCGTCAGAGGGGCATTGCCGCGCAGCATTTCATCCATCCAATCCACGTTGGGGTAGAGATTGGAGTTCCCGGCCCGATAGGCGTCAATGTCTGTTTGAGAGTAGAGGGTGGGCAAGCCATCGTTCAACAGGGCCTGGTTGTACATCTCCGCATACTCAGCGGAAGACACGAACGTAGGCAGCCGGAGAGGTTGCTGCAAGCCGGTGGTCATATCAACCTTAATGCGCGGTTTCCCGACATCGCCCCGTTTGGTGGTGATCAGGATGACTCCATTTGCGGCCTTGTTCCCATAAAGTACGGCTGCCGTGGCGTCCTTCAAAACCGAAACCGATTCTATATCTTCCAAAGCGACCGACTCTATGCTCCTTTCGAAGCCATCGATGAGGATAAGCGGCCCGTTAGTGTTGCCGAATGTTCCCACTCCCCTTACCAGGAAGGAGGCGTCATCGCTGCCAGGTTCTCCTTGGCCTTGGCGCATGACAAGACCTGGTATCATGCCGTAGAGTGACTGGGTTACAGAGTAAACCGAGTTCCGTTGCAGCCGGTTGCCGTCGGCCTTGTCTACAAGCGCGGCGCTGTTCCGTTCTATCGGACCGAAATTCACCCTGTTCTCGCAAGAATCTTTAGCGGCGTCCTGCTTCCGGTCCAACCGCGCGTGCTGTGCCATCGTTGTGCCCGATATTCCTCCTATCAGCAGAAACAGCAGAAAGCAGACAGGCTTTCTGTAAATATTGGTATATAATATTTTCATCATTCTTTTCATTCAAGTAAATTACCACCCTGGATTTTGAACCAATCCGTAATTCTTATTCACTTCATCATAAGGGAACGGATGGAGATACCACCATTCGTGCCAGGCACGTGTCTGATACGGCTTACGTTCGTAAGTAAATGTGCGATCGGCCTGACGGACTATGTTGATTTGATTGATTTGTAGCATCTTTTCAGGTGTCTTCCACCTTTTCAGATCGAAATAGCGGTGATCTTCGGCATACAATTCCACAGCCCGCTCATCGCGGATGAAGTCACGGAAAGCCTCCTGATCCATGCTGCGGTCGGCTTTCGGCATCCCCGACCTTTGGCGGATCACGTCAATGTAGTCGAAAGCCTGTGTCTGGTCGCCTCCAAATTCATTGCTGGCTTCCGCGAAGGCCAGATACATTTCGGCGAGCCGGAAGATGGGTTGCATAACGACGTGGTTTTGTCCGTATGTCTTTTCGTACCCGTTGAAGTACTTGCGGAATCCGTACAGGTGGATAGAGCCTCTTTTCTGCCGGGATTCCTGGCCGGCCCATGCGGAACCTAGCGCATGGTCGTGAAACTCCAATGTCATGTCAGGATTGGTGTACCATTTACAACCGTTGTAGGCGATGGACTGATGGAATCGGGGATCCAGATTTTTATAGGGATACGTCGGATCGTTGGGAGGTGTCGTGATCTTTTTGCTCCAGTCCACCTTTGTCCCGTCCACATTGCTGTAAAACTCCACTGCGTTCTGTGTTGGAGCGTTGGCTGCATATCCGTTGGCTCTACCGCGAAAAAGATAAGCCAGCCTGCACCACTCTATCCGTTTCGGATGCAAGTAGGTGGCAAACACAATTTCCGTATTCCCGTCTTTCGGGGGAGCGCAGGCGGCTATAGAGTAATTTTTGTCGATGCCCTGGTCATGCACGATGGCATATCCGTTGCTTTCGCAATAGTCGATGGCCTCCTTGGCTGCGTCGCGGGCAGCCTTCCAACGGTTTGGGTCGTGATTGCCGAAGCATATCAGATTGTTGTGTTCGCCGAAGTCCATATATGGGGTGGCGGTGTTGAACAGATCGCTGGCCGCATAGAGCAGTGTTCTGGCTTTCAGGCAATAGGCCAGTGCTTTCGTGGCACGTCCGAATTCTATGGAACTTTCTACCCGGGCCGGGAAATCCGGGTTGTTGATGGCTTCGTCACACAGTTGAACAATATAATCGCACGTCTCCTCCACTGATTTCCGTTCCCCCGAACCAAAATCATTCCCGTCCAGCGCTTTTTTGATGAGCGGCAAGCCTCCGTAGCGTTTCCACATTTCAAAATATTCCAAGGCTATCAGGGTGCGGCATTCGCCCTTTATTCTGTTTTTCTGCTGTGGCGTGGCATCGGATACCCGATCTATGTTTTCCAGCATTACCCAGTTGCGTCGGATGGTTTGCCAATGGAAATCGTAGCCGTCTTCTCCACCCTTCTTGGCGGAGGTAAACCAAGTCGCGTCTACGTTGCCGGCGTATACCTTGTGGGTAGTATAGGCACTTTGCCCAGGATATGATCCGGATTCATCGGTGAGAGAGACGCGCGAGGCTCCGCCCATATTGAAAAAATTGTTGTCATTTGCAAGGAGGATCAAAGGGGCATGTTCGTAGAGTGTATAGAGATACAGTTCCGTGTTGCGCCAGTTGCTGAACACGGAGTCGATGTTAATGCCCGCCTGTTCGGGCATCTCAAGAAAATGGTTGCATGACGGACAGCACATGCAGGTGATAAACAGCAGGCCGGCGGTCAGTTTCGTTAGTTTATTTTTTATCATTTCTGTCAAAGCGTTTAATTGCTGAATCATAGTCTTAAAAATCGACTCGGCATCCGATGTTCATCGTTGTCATCTGTGGGTATCTCAAATCCCGTCCGGCCACTCCTTCCGGATCGATGATTTTCAGCTTGTCCCACGTGATCAGATTCTGTCCGTTGACGAACAGTCGGGCTGAAGCGATTGGAAGCCTTTTAAAACGGGCTTTGGTGAAGGAATATCCGATCTCTACGTTTTTCAACCTGATGTATGAAGCGTCTTTCTGGTTGAGTGTGGAGTTGTAATAGTTTTGCGGGGTTCCGTAAGCCACCGTCAGTTTCGGGAAAGTGGCGTTGGCATTTCCGTCCGGGCTGTCGGCATGCCAGCGTCCTTCCACGATATCGAGAGCCGATCCGAATGAGTTGAATGGCTTATAGAACGTATCGCTCAGGAAAATTGAGGCATTGGCGCATCCCTGGAAAAGCACGCTGAAATCGAATCCTCGAAAGGAGAATCCAGCGGAAATGCCATAGAAAATCTCCGGAAAACGTGGGTATCCGATAGCTTGCTGGTCGTTTACGTCGATGACTCCGTCACCTGTGATATCCTTGTACCTGGTATCGCCCAAAGATGGTTTCTTGTCGAAATACAGTGGCGCGGCATCGATCTCTTCCTGTGTATTGAAGAACCCGTCAAACACGTACCCGTACTGTTCGCCCACGCGATGGCCGGTACGGTTGAGGTTCGGATACTTCTCGTTGAGTATTTCATCCATGAAGAGAATCTCGTTGCGTGCGAACGAATAATTTCCGTTGATCCAGTAATGGAAATCGCGTATGTCGCTTTTCCATCCCCATTCGATTTCATATCCACTGTTTTTTACCCGACCTATGTTATAGGTATCTTGAATGACGGCAGATATATAACTTGGAATGGTGTTTCGTTTGGTCAGAATATTGTTGCGTTTTTCATGGAAGTAATTGAATGTTAAATTCAACTGGTCTTTCAGAAAACGTGACTCTATGGCAATGTCGGCCTTTTTCGAACGTTCCCATGTCACATTAGGATTACCGGCTTTCCCTTCGTAGAAGCCATAATACAGTTTGGGATCTTCTCCCAGAATTCCGTATCCGCTCAGACCGGAGCCATTTAAATATTCAGAAGGATAGTACATGAAGCGGGCGCTTCCGAACTTGTCGTTGCCCACCTCGCCGTATGAAGCGCGGATTTTCAGGTATGACAGGATGTCGCTTCCGAGAGTTCTCTTTACAAAGGACTCATTTGTAGGAATCCAGCCAATGGAAACTGCGGGGAACCATCCGAAACGGTGGTTTTTCGGGAAATTTTCCGAGCCGTTCCGGCCGATGTTGAATTCCAACAGATAGCGATAGTCGTAATTATATGTCACTCGGCCAACCATGTCCTGATATCCCAAAGGTACCCCAGGATAACTTTGGCCGTGATACCATTTTTTCTTTTGATTGTACAACAACAACGCTCCCACATGGTGGTCTCCGAAACTCCGGCTATAGTTCAGTCCCCAGTCAACGTAGAATTGCCGCCCGCGTCCGTATGCCATTGCCGGGTCGGCCACGACATCGGTCTCGTCTCCTAACGGACGGAAGACTGTTTCCCCATCCGCTGACTTGACCGGAGAGTATGCGATAGCGTTGCGGCGGAAAGTCCTTTGCCTCCAATAACTGTTGTCGTAAGCCAATTGAGCCCTGAATGAAAGCCCTCTCAACAGAAAGTCCAGTTTCTGTTCGAGGCCGAGATTAATGCTCAGGCTGTTTGATTGCACGTCTACATACCCGTCGTTGAGAGCCTCCAGTGCGTTGCGTCCTCCCGAATAGCGTCCACCGGCTTGATCCAATTTTATGATTTTGCCTTCATAATAGCCGATTGTGCCGTTGGGAGGCGATTGCAACAACCGCCGGAAGAATGAGTTGTCGCTTCCTTCGGCCATGCCGCGAGAAGAATTGCGCTGGCCGGAATAGCCACCCAACTGGAAGTTCACTTTGGTGGTGGATGTCACTTCAACTGAGATGTTGGATCGGAAATTGAAGCGGCCGTAGGTGTTGTTGTTGCTGATGTTGCTTGCTTTTTGAAACTCTTTGAACAAGCCGTCCTGCCAAAGGTATCCCAACGAAACAAAGTAACTGACGCGCTTTGTGCTGCCGCTGATGTTTACCGTGTGTCTGGTTTGGGCCGCGTGCTTTTTCATTGCCAGATCCAGCCAGTCGGTACTTGGGTAGAACAGCGGATCGCTGCCATCTTTGAATTTCTGCAACTCCTCGTCCGAGAAAGCCGGTTCGGAGTTCGGGTTGTCATTGGCGGCCGCTTCGTTGTAGAGTTTGGCAAATTCGTATCCTTTCAGGAATTTGGGCAGTCGGGTGGGGCTTTGTACGGAAAAGTTGCCGTTATAGCTCACTTTTGCCGGACCGTCCACCCCTTTTTTCGTGGTGACGATGATCACGCCATTGGCTCCTCGGATACCATACACGGCAGTGGCGGAGGCATCTTTGAGGACTGAGATGGATTCCACCTCATCCGCGTTGATTTGGTCGAACGAACGTTCAATGCCATCGACTATCACCAGTGGTTGAGCCGCATTTTCGGTCAGCGTGCCGATTCCGCGTACACGGATGGTGACATCGTCTTTGCCGGGTTCGCCGGAGTTCTGCATGGTGGACACACCTGAAACACGCCCGGTAAGAGAGGCGGCCAGATTCGGCACCGGCGACTTGACCAGTTCGCTTCCCTTTACGGTGGCGATCGAACCCGTCACGGTTATTTTCTTTTGTGTGCCGTAGCCTACCACCACAGCCTCTTCCAGACCTTTGGAGTCTTCTTTCAAGCGAACGGAAAGACTGTTGTGGTCGCCCACGGACACCATCTGTGTGATGAATCCCATAAAACTGATCCGCAAGATCGCGCCGGGCTTCACCTCCAAGGTGAACCTGCCGTCTATGTCGGAGATTGTTCCGTTGGAGGTTCCGTTCTCAATGACATCGGCGCCGATGACAGGCACCCCTTGCGTGTCGGTAATGACACCGCTGACCGTCGTGCCCTTTTTCTCTTTCTGTGGGGTGGTAGAAAACTCTTTTTTCTTCTCCACCACGACTTGCTTCCCATTCACCTCATACGTAAGCGGGGTGCCTGCAAACAGCGCGGGGAGGATTTTGTGGATGTCTTGGCCCGACACGTCCAAAGTCACTTCCTGGCTCAGCGCGGGCAGAATCTCTTTCGAGTAGATGAAGGCATAGCCTGTCTCTTTTTCGATGGCTTTGAAATGGGCCGACAGGGTCCTTCTCTCCGCTTGGTCCGAACGATGCCTGTGGTCTTGTCCCGCTCCTGCTTGCGCAAGGGAACAGCAGAGAAAGAACAGCAGGAAAACCATACGCAAGGATCTGCGCGGAGAAAGAATCCCTCTTTCATTTGTTTGATTGGTATTTTCCATACATTATAATAAGTGGTTATTAATAAGGATAATAAGTGGCTATTAATAAGATCATTCCTTATAGGATCCGGATTTCTCCGTCCTCTACCGTGTAGCGTATGTCGTAGAGCAGCGAGAACGTTTTCATTACCTGGTGGATGTCATCGAAAAGGAGCAGCTTGCCCATAGTGCATTTGCCTGCCACTGAAGGTGAGCAATGAATATGCACGTTGTAGTATCGGCTCAGCCGGAGGGCGATCTCTTCCATCGTTTCGCCCCGGAACTGAAGGATGCCCTCTTTCCAGGAGGTATAGTAGGACACATCCACGCGGTCAACCCGGAATAGTCTGCCCGTGGTGTCGAAGCAGAGGCGTTGGTCCGGAACCAGCGTGCAGTCACCTTCGCCGGCGGTCCTGACATTCACTTTCCCTTCAACGAGCACCACCGACTGGCTGTCATCGTCCCGATAGGCAGAGACGTTGAATTTTGTGCCCAATACATTGATTGCCATCTGTGATGTCTCTACGAAGAAAGGACGTGTGGAATCATGGGCTACTTCAATGTAGATTTCCCCCTCTACCTGAATGCGGCGTTCCTTCCCCTTGAAGATGGAAGGAAAGTGCAGTACGCTGCCCGAGTTGATCCATACTTTCGAACCATCGGCCAGAATGAGTGAGGAGCGCTTGCCGTAGGGCACAATCAGTGTGTTTGTACCACCTGTCGGGGTGGAGGCCTCATTCTGCAGCGCGTGTGTCTTTTCTCCTCGTGCGTGGATGGTGATAAGGCTGTCGCAGGAGATTAGCGCGTTGTTTTCTATCTGGATAGGCTGATGATTGTCACTGATGAGGGTGACTTCCCGGTGCAATGTGTCAATGGCGGTAAGTTCAGCTGTCAGGGGCATTTTGTCGGGTGAAGGTGAGAATGTTGCCCACAGCAGCCATGAGGCGATGAAGACAATCGTCGTGATGCAGGCGGCTGTGACATAACGTGTCGTAAGGATGCGGCGATGGCGGCGTTTGCTGTCGCTGCGTCGCATGTCTTCGGCAATGCGTTCCCACAGGCGGTTTGATTCTTCGGCCGGGCGGTGCGCGGGATTCAGACGGGTCGAGAGGAGGATGCGTTGAGCTTCCCGCATGTCAGCTTCCGATTCCGGATGTTCCCGGAGGTAATGCTTCCATTTGACTTCCGATTCGGGCGTGGGTGTCAGGCAGTGGAGGATAAAGTCTTTGTCTTCAATCCATCTCTTGACCGATGCCGGAATATGGTGATAGGTTTGCATGTGCATTCTTTTTTAATTTCATCTTAAGAATGCGGCAAGTTATGAAATAGCCCCACGAAAAGTTAATATTTTTTATCTTTTCGCGGAGGTGACATCCGGAATGCGTCAGTGGATATGTTTTTCAATGCATCCAGACCATTCTTCAATGGAACGCCTATCGTTTCCTTCCGGAGTTGTCGAGGGACTGACTGTTGACATGAGTCCGAGGAGCAGCACGAATATCATCTTCGGCTGCAGGCTGCGCATGTCGTTGATGGCGCGGTAGACCAATTTCTGTGCGGCGGTAGGCTGGATATGCATCAGTTCCGCGATTTCTCTGTAGCTCAGACTTTGTGTGTAGCGCAGGTAGATGGCCTCGCGCTGGCGGGGTGTGAGGCTGTCGAGCATCTCCTGCAGGATCCGGATTTGTTCGGATCGTTCCTGCCTGTTCTCCAGAAGTTCGAAGCCGTTTACAACGATGAGAAAGTCGTAAGCTTCTTCGTCCTTGTCCGGGAAGAGACTGAGAACATTGTGCTTCCGTTTCTTCATGCGGATTTGGTTTTTCAGGCAGTTCAGCAGATAGGCTTTGATGTTGTTGCTCTCCCACAACCGGTGGTCGTGTTCGTAGAGGTGGAGAAAGACATCGTGTATGGCATCTTCCAGCTCCTCTTTTTCGATGCCAAAGGCCTGTCCGTACGAAAACAAATCGTTTTCGTAAGTCTCATACAGCCATTGGTAACGGGATTGTTTGTCTGTTTTTGCCATTGTCACACGAGTTAGAGTCTCCCACGCGGCGAAGATACAACTAAAATCCTACAACATCAACCATTTCGTGGAACTTTTCTCCATTTCCGTCCACAGCGTCAAAGTCTCGCGTTCCGCCGCGCGGAATCAATGCCCCCTACAAAATCCGCTTCACAACCTTGAAAAACTTGTACGGCATATAGCGGAACGGAAGGTCGAGCCACGTAGGTGTCGATACCACGGAACGGTAGTGGGTGAATGCATCGAAGCTTCGTTTGCTGTGATAGCTGCCAAGTCCGGAGTTCCCGACCCCGCCGAACGGAACGTTCTCGTTGGCGATGTGCATTATCGTGTCGTTGATGCAGGCTCCGCCGGAGGATGTGTGGCGAAGGACGTGATCCCCTTGGCTTCCGAAATAGTACAGAGCCAGCGGCTTTTCCCTTGATGTCACGAATGAGATGACCTCATCGATGTCCTTGAACGTCTGCACCGGGAAGATTGGCCCGAAGATCTCTTCCCGCATCACCGGCGCGTCCGGCGAGACCCCGTCCAGAACTGTCGGCTCGAAGTACCTGTCACCGCGGTCCGTGTGCCCGCCGAAAGCGATCCGTCCGTCCTTAAGGTAGCCTTGTAGTCTCTCGAATGCCTTGTCGTTCACGATTCTGACAAAGTGCTCAGTCTCCTGCGGATTATCTCCGAGAAGATCCTTAAAATTGATTTCCAACTCTTTAATGAACTCGTCCTTGATATTCTCGTGAAGCATCAGGTAGTCCGGAGCGATGCAGGTCTGCCCGGCGTTGAGACTTTTTCCCCACGCGATACGCTTTGCCGCGACGTTGATGTCAGCGTCCTTGTCCACGATGCACGGGCTCTTCCCGCCGAGTTCCAGCACGACAGGCGTAAGATTCCTCGCCGCCGCTCCCATCACGATCCTTCCGAGCGCCGGGCTTCCGGTGAAGAAGATCAGATCCCAGCGTTCCTCCAGCAGGGCTGAGTTGACCTCGCGGTCGCCTTGGACGACGGCGACATATTCATCGCTGAAAGTGTCTTCGATCATTTGCTGTGTTACTTTGGAGACGTTCGGGACATAAGGCGACGGCTTCAGGACCGCCGTGCATCCGGAGGAAATCGCTCCAACGAGCGGAGTGAGAAGCAGTTGCACCGGGTAGTTCCACGGCGAGATGATCAAAGCGGTGCCCAGCGGCTCGCTGATGATCCTGCTCCGCGACGGGAACATCTTCAGCGGAGTCGCCTTCCTCTGCGGCCTGCTCCATTTCCGAATGTTATGAATATGCCCGCGTATCTCTCCGAGCAGTATGCTGACCTCCGTAAGGTAAGCCTCTTCGTAGGACTTGTGCAGATCCGTCCAAAGCGCCTCGCACAGAGGCTTTTCCCATTTGCGCACAGCCGCCTCGAACGCCTTGAGCCGCTCCAGCCGCCATTTCACGTCAAGGGTGACCCCGCTCCTGAAGAAGCGTTCCTGCCGCCCCCTTATCTCCTTTATTCTCTCAATCGAAGTATTATCCAACATCATGACGCTTTATGAATATTCTTCCTCAAAGGTAGTGAATTACTCTTGATATTCAGAACTCACATCCTCAGTTCCCGAATATTTCCACTTTATGACTACATTTGTCGTATGGATGCGATGAACAAGGAAATGCTGCGTCTGGCTCTGCCGAGCATTCTGGCCAACCTTACCGTGCCGCTGGTCGGGATGGTGGACATAGCCGTGGCCGGGCACCTGAACGCTTCCGCAGCGGCTTTGATCGGAGGCATCTCTGTCGGCTCGCTGATGTTTGACCTGCTGTACTGGAATTTCGGCTTTCTCCGGGCCGGGACCGGTGGTATGACCGCCCAGGCTTTCGGACGGGAGGACTGGGACGATTGCGCCGGCAATCTTACGAGAGGAGTCGGCTTGGCTTTCATCATAGCCTTTGACTTGCTCATGATCCAGCGGCCGTTCCAGAAACTGATCTTTCTCTTTGTCGGATGCTCCGATGAAGTGCGTTCCCTTGCCCTTGAATATTTCCACATCCGCATCTGGGCGGCTCCCGCGACCCTCAGCCTGATGGCGTTCCGGGGATGGTTCATAGGGATGCAGGACACGTTCAGCTCAATGCTGACAGACGTGATAGTGAACGGTGGCAACATCCTGTTCAGCCTTTTGCTGACTTTCGGGATTCCGGAAGCCGGATTTGGCGGCATTGGCTTCAAGGGAATAGCCTTGGGGACGGTTGTCGCACAATATTCAGGACTATTGTTCGCGTCAAGCCGTGTAGCCCTGAAATTCAGGAATGTCTTCGGAGGTGTGTCTCTTCAAGTGTTCAGGGCGGCTTTCGAGGGTGACAAGATAAGGAGATTCTTTTCCGTCAACCGTGACCTTTTCGTCCGCTCGGTCTGCCTGATAATAGTCTATCTTGCTTTCACCGCCATCTCCGCCCGTTTCGGTGACGTGTTGTTGGCTTCCTGTGCGATAATGCTCAAACTCCTTTTGGTTTTCTCCTACTTCACTGACGGATTCGCTTTCGCCGGAGAGGCTCTCACCGGAAAGTTTGTCGGTGTCCGTTGGCCTCAGATGGTGCGGCAGACAGTGGAATACACCTTTGGTTGGAGCATGGGAATCGGTGTCGTCTTTGTGTTCATCTATGCTGTTTCCGGAATGTCGATGGTCCGTCTCTTGACATCGGACGGCATCGTGGTCGAAGCCACCCGCGCGTTCATGCCGTGGCTGATATTCTTCCCTCTGATCAGTTGCCCGGCTTTTACCTGGGACGGCATCTACACCGGCGCCACAGCCACCAAAGCCATGCGTGACTCCAACATCGGCTGCGTTGTCGCCTTCTTCGCTGTCTGGCTCCTTGGAATGTTTCTCCTAAGCCCCAAAGGAACGGCAGCCGCCCATCTCCTCTTCGCTGCCTACTACTCCCATCTCCTATACCGCTCCCTCTATCAGACATTCTGTTACCGAAAATCCATCCTAGCCCCTATCCAGTAGCGCCAGCCGCACCCTTGGGAGACAAAAAGCGTTGAAAACGTTTCCCAAGAGTGCTCGATACACTCTTGGGACTCAAAAAAGGCCGAAAGTGTTGCCGAAGGGATCAAGTTCAATCTTAAAGTGCGCAATCCCGTCAATGATTATTAGCATTTCTTGAAATGCTTCCCGATAACAGGAAGGGATGAGAGAGGGAAATCGCGCTTGATGACCACGGCGCAGAAGGCGAGGATAAGGACGGTGTTGACGGCGATGGCTGGCCAAGTTCTGAGATGTGAGTTGGCGCAGGTCATTCCTAAGAATAGAATCAGCGCCAGGCCTACGTACATTGCGATGTCCTTGAGAGGGTACTTGATCGGGTACTTTTTCTGACCGACGATGTAGGATAACACCATCGCCACACCGTAGCCGGCGAATCCGGCCCAGGCGCAGGCCATGTAGCTGAACTTCGGGATGAACAGGATGTTTACGCCAAAGAGGACAAGGCATCCGATCCCGGAGAACAATGCGCCCCAAAGTGTCTGGTCTGTAAGCTTGTACCAGAATGAGAGGTTGAAATAGATCCCCATCATGATCTCGGCGGCCATCACGATCGGCACGACCTTGAGACCTTCCCAATAGCTGCCGCCGATAATGAACTTCAGTATATTCATATACCCTATGACGCAGAGGAAGGCGAGAAGGGTGAATATTATGAAGTACTTCATCGCCTTGGCGTACATTTCCTTGCTGTTCCTCTGCGCAGCGCTGCCGAACACGAAAGGTTCGTAGGCGTAGCGGAAGGCCTGGGTGATCATCGCCATTATCATCGCGATCTTGACGCTGGCTCCGTAGACGCCCAGCGGCACCGAAGAGCCTTCCCCGTAGATGAACGGGAATATGATCTGGGAGCCGCTTTGGTTGAGGATACCGGCTATGCCGAGCACAAGGATAGGCCAACTGTAGCCAAGCATCCTTTTCAGCAGTCCACCATCGAATCCGAACTTGAATCCCCTTAGTTCTTTCCAGAAGAAAAGAGTGATGAAAGCCGTGCAGAACAGGTTGATATAGAACACGTAACCCACGTCAAGCCCACCGTCGTAGATTCCGAACGGATTCGCACCCAACTTCGGAAGAATCACAAAGTAAGCGAGATTCAGGAATATGTTCAGTCCGATGAAGAGCAGTTTCAAGGCGGCGAATTTCAGCGGACGCTTCTTGTACCTCAGGTACGAGAACGGAATGCATTGGAAAGCGTCAATCGCCACCGTGGCGGCCATCGCCCAGACGTAGGACGGATGGTCGGCGTAGCCAAGGGCCGATGAGATCGGACTTATGAAAAGCAAAACAATTCCAACGAACAGCACCGAAGTCGTGAGCACCGATGTCAGGATAGTTGAATATACCTTGTCCGGATTCTCTCCCTCTTTGTTGGCGAACCGGAAGAAAGTTGTCTCCATCCCGTAGGTCAGGATCACCAGCAGCAGGGCCGTGTAGGCGTACAGATTCGTCACGACACCGTAGTCGCCGCTTGACGAGGCGATGACATGTGTGTAAAGCGGGACGAGAAGGTAGTTGAGGAACCTCCCGATGATGCTGCTCAGGCCGTAGATCGCCGTGTCCTTGGCCAATGACTTCAGATTCGCCATTGTATGTTTACTTTATTCCGTATTTCTTGATGTAAGGGTCGTAGCCACTCGCCGCAAGTCCTCCGGTGTTGGTCGGGAAACCCCTGTCAAGGTACTGTGTCTTCACCGTTATCGTCTTGGAATCAGTCTTGCGGTGAAATTGTACTTCACCTGATTTTCTGTGCCGACACTGTCACCGCTGCTAGTGACAACATCAGGATTGCGATTGCCTTTTTCATATTATTCCAATAATCTTTGATTTACATGACTATTATCGCCCTGGAGACATCTTGTCACTCAGGCCTTGGATATTATCAAGAACAAAATTAGAACTTTTTTCTGTTTTTAGGACCATCAAGAAACTGTTTGGCTCTGAAAACTATGAGTGTGCGGTTTTTTTTGTAATTTTACGGGTGAAACCAAAATAAGGACAACATGAAGTACCCTATAGGAATACAAAGTTTCGACCAAATCATCAAAGATGGCTTTCTATACATTGATAAGACCAAGATGATTTATGATTTAGTGCAAAATGGAAAGATTTACTTTCTGAGCCGCCCGAGGAGGTTCGGCAAGTCTCTTCTCGTTTCTACACTTGAATGTTATTTCCAAGGGAAAAAAGAATTGTTCAAGGGTCTTGCCATCGATGGGCTGGAAGCTGAATGGAAGGAATATCCGGTGTTCCGTATTGATTTCAACGGCAAGAATTTTACAGAAGGAAGCGAGTTGTTAAAAACCTTGACCGGATTTGTCGAGATGCAGGAAGCTGTTTATGGCAAGGATCCATTCCATGACACTCTTGGCGACAGGTTCTGCCATGTGTTGAAATCCGCCCATGAGAAGACGGGGCAGCGTGCGGTAGTACTGATAGATGAATATGACAAACCTTTGCTGGACGTGCTGGACACTGGGCTGGAAACTGTTGTAGATGGTCAAAAAAGGAAAATTGAGGATTGGAACCGAGAGGTGCTGAAAGGGTTCTATTCTGTATTCAAGGCCGCTGATGAACATCTTCAGTTCGTGTTGCTTACCGGTGTCACTAAATTCTCGCAAGTCAGTGTGTTCAGTGGCTTCAACCAACCTGATGACATCAGCCTGTCGGCCAGATATGACACCTTGTTAGGAGTTACCGAGGAAGAACTTCATACTGTCTTTAAGGAGCAAATCAAGGAGATGGCTTTGGAATATGAGCTGAGCGAGGACGAGATGAAGGCCAAACTTAAGCGTCAGTTCGATGGCTATCATTTCAGCCGCCGGCTGAAGGGAGTGTATAATCCTTTCAGCGTGCTTCGCGCGTTCAATGAAATGTGGATTGACGACTATTGGTTCAAAACTGGTTCTCCATCCTATCTTGTCCGTCTTTTGGCTCATTGCAATGAGAACATCAATGAATTGGTTGGCAGGTATTACACACCGCAAGATTTTGATGACTACAAGGCTGATGTCGAGCGTCCTCTTCCGATGATCTATCAAAGCGGCTATCTCACCATCAAGGACTACAAGCGCTTGACCAATTCCTATCTTTTGGATTTTCCTAATGACGAGGTGAAACGCGGTTTTGTCACCTTGCTGACATCCAGTTACCTCAAACCAAAGGAGAATCCTGGCTCATGGGTCCTTGATGTGATAGAAGCTATGGAAGGTGGAGAACTTGAACGCTTGAGAAAACTCTTCACGTCTTTTCTGGCGAGCATCCCGTATTCTCAAAGACGCAAGGATGATGAACGGGAGAAGGAACGTTATTTCCAGTACACCTTTTATCTCATTCTGCGCATGATCAGTTCTTACACCGTCTTCACGGAAAAAGAGCAAAGCGAAGGCAGGGTGGATTGCGTTGTCGAGACTTCAAAAGATGTATATATCTTTGAATTCAAGCTTGATGGCTCCGCGGAAGCCGCCTTGGACCAAATCAAGGATAAAGGCTATGCCCGTGAATATGAAGCAAGCCGGAAACGCATCCACTTGATTGGCTGCGATTTTTCCTCAAAAACCGGTACGATTGACGGCTGGAAAGTCTGCTCTCTCAATCAATAAAAGGTGAAAAGGAAAGCCGTGGCACTTAACTATGTGGCAGTGAGAGGTATAATGAGCCTTCCTGGTCGCCAAAGTCGTATAGAGGATATGGTTAAAATCTTTGATAATCAGGCTGTTGTCTGCGATGCGAAATAAACTTTACTTGTTGCCATAAATTTGCTACTTTTGCACTGCATACCTTGAGGCCGTGAATCTTTCCGCGGATCTGAGGTTTGTAAGGTTGAATGACAGTCTTGATCTGTTTGCAAAGCTTTTTTAGAACGAAAGAATATACGTCCGCAAGCGGTCAGGGCAGTCTCTGAATATTATGAGTCTATATTCATTCTATAGGATCTCGAAGCCTTCGGAGGGAAAGGTCGCCCCGGAGAGGGTTGAAGGGGAGTACAAGCGTCTGCGGAACCGCACGTTCTGGGGTGTGACGGGGGCTTACGCTCTCTACTACGTCTGCAGGATGGCTATGAGCGTTGTGAAGCAGCCGTTGATCGACGGGGAGATATTCACAGCCGCGCAGCTTGGAATCATCGGTTCAGCGTTTTATTTCGTCTATGCTTTCGGCAAGTTCGCCAATGGATTCATTGCGGACTATTGCAACGTGCGCCGCTTTATGGCCACAGGTCTTCTGATCTCAACAGTGGTCAATCTTCTGATGGGAGTTCTTGGGTTGCTCCAAGGTTGGGCCGGCACTTCCACTATGCTGCTGTTCATTGTGTTCGCCGTCATCTGGGGTGTCAACGGTTACTGCCAGTCTATGGGCGCCCCTCCGGGAGTCATAAGTCTTTCCCGGTGGTTTCCGCTTGAACGCAGAGGAACATATTACAGCATCTTCAGCGCCACGCCTTATTTGGGCAAGTCGCTGTCAGTGTTCGCTTTGGGACTGATTGTAGGCTGGGTTGGATGGGAATATGGCTTCATCTTCTCCGCTGTGGCCGGAGTGCTCGGCTCGGTGATGATTCTGCTGATGGTTTCCGACACACCAGAGAGCCGTGGCCTTCTTTCAGTGCAGGAGTTGACAGGTGAGAAACCTCAGAAGACCGACTCGATGCCGGTCAAGGAACTCCAGAAAATGGTGGTCCGTCATCCGGGAATATGGATAATCGCCCTTTCGAGCGCCTTCGTGTACATCACCCAGCACGCAGTCAGCGAGTGGGGGGTGCTTTTCCTCCAGAAAGGCAAAGGGTTTTCCCTTGCGGGTGCCACGCAGATCATAGCGTTCTCCGAGGCTTTCGGAATAGCCGGGACCGTGCTTGCCGGGTGGCTTTCAGACCGGGTTTTCAAAGGGAACCGTTTCGTCCCCGTGCTGATTTCCGGAGTGATTTGCCTGCTGTCGCTCGGAGCTTTCCTTTTCACTGGAGGAGGATATTCATTGAACATCATCTACGTGTCGCTCTTCAGTCTTGCGATCGGGGTGGTCTATTGCACGGTGGCAGGTCTGATGGCTCTTGACATCGTGCCTCGCAAGGCCACCGGAGCTGCCCTTGGGATGGTCGGCCTGGCAAGTTATGCCGCTGCCGGAGTACAGAACATCGTCAGCGGCATCATGATAGGGGAGAACGATTTTGATTTCGCCCCTGTCTCCGTGTTCTGGATAGTGGCCTGTCTCTTAAGTTTCCTTATTCCGGTTCTTTCGTGGAGGTCACTTCGACAGGCTCAGTGACCTGATCAGATCTTCACCACGTGCCAGTGCGGCCCGAATCTCTCGAACGAAGCCTTGTCAAGCATCTCGCGGTCGTCCGGGTGGGCGATGCTGATGAGTAGTTTCGCACGTTCCTGGAGCGACTTGCCGTACAGATCCACGGCACCATATTCAGTGACAATCCAATGAGCGTCAGCGCGCGGGGTGACAACCCCCGCTCCAGGGTTCAATGTAGGGACAATCTTCGCCTTTCCCTTGTTGGTGCGTGAAGCGAACGCTGTCATCGACACTCCGCCCTCTGACATCGAGGCTCCCTTGACGAAATCCAGCTGGCCGCCGGTGCCGGAGAATATCCTCGTCCCGATCGAGTCAGCGCAGATCTGCCCGGTCAGATCGACCTCCGTGGCGGAGTTGATCGCCATCATGCAAGGGTTCCGACTGATGACCCAAGGGTCGTTGACGTACTTGATGTCCTTCATCAGCACGTCAGGATTGTGGTCGATGAATGAATATACCTCCTGAGATCCCAGCAGGAACGAAGCCACGATCCTGCCTTTGTCGATCTTCTTGTTCGCTCCGTTCACTACTCCTTTCTTGATAAGGCCGAGAACCCCGTCGGCAAACATCTCTGTGTGCACGCCAAGATTCTTGTGATCAACTAATTGCGCGGCCAGGGCGTTCGGCAGCGCACCAATCCCCATCTGGATGCAGGCTCCGTCCGGAACGAGTTCCGCGCAGTTCTTACCGATCAGCACCTCAGTCGGAGTCGGCTCGGCGAAATCCTTGGAAACCAGCGGTGTGTCATCCTTGACAAGATAGTCGAAAACATCCAGCGAAACCAAATCCCCGTAGGCAAAAGGCACATGAGGGTTCACCACCGCGATCTTTGCCCTTGCTGTCTCGATGGCCGCCAATGAGCAGTCAACGGATGTTCCAAGCGATACCATTCCGTTCCCGTCTGGAGGCGACACCTGAACCAAGGCGGCTCCCAACTTGATCGCTCCACTGCGGTAAAGCTTCTGAGACTCACCAAGATGCACAGGCACATAGTCAGCGTACCCCGAATTAACATCAGGGCGAACGTTCGGGCCGATGAAGAATCCCTGCTCAAAGAAGATTCCTGAATATTTCGGATCTGAATATGGAGCCGGCCCCTCGGTGTGGAAGTGGTGGAAATGCAGATCCTCAACCTCTCCGGCGTCAGCCCTGCGCACAAGAGCGTCAATCAGTATGTGCGGCACACTCGCCACACTGCTTAAATGAATATGGTCGCCCGACTTTATGGCCCTAACCGCCTCGTCAGCTGAAACGTAATGAATTTCTTTCATTGTTACTAGTAACCGTTAATGAACTTCGCCAAATTTGTGACAATCTATCTATTTTGCCGTTTTGCGGTGGCAAAGATACTGCTTTTGGAATTTTATTCAAATTTCCTGTCACGGACAAATTCACAAGATTTTATTAATTTTGCAGGATATGATCAACAAGGAAAAGAAACTAAAAGCGTTCGAGCGGGCGCTGGACGTGATGGACAGGCTCCGGGCAGAGTGTCCTTGGAATCACGCGCAGACTACCGACACTCTCCGGCCTATGACGGTTGAGGAGGTCTACGAGTTAAGCGATGCCGTGATGAAGAAGGATGACACCGCACTTGAGAAAGAACTCGGAGACGTGTTCCTTCACGTGATATTCTACGCCAAAATAGCTGAGGAGGAAGGCCGTTATGACATAGCCGATGTGATGGACAAGCTCTGCGAGAAGATGATCTACCGTCATCCCCACGTGTTCTCAACGATAAAGGTGGCGGATGCGGAGCAGGTGTCTGAGAACTGGGAGATGCTCAAGGCTAAGGAAAAAGGAGGCAACAAGCGTGTCCTTTCCGGGATTCCGGACGCTATGCCGCCGATTCTGAAGGCATATTCGATGCAGGACAAGGCTCGCGGAGTGGGCTTCGACTGGGAGGAGAAGCGTCAGGTCTGGGACAAGGTGAAGGAAGAACAGTCGGAGCTTCAGACCGAGATGGACGCCATGGACTCCGCCGCCACCGAAGAGGCCAGAAAAGCGGCCACGGACAGGGCCGAGGAGGAACTTGGGGACTTCATGTTCGCCACGATCAACGCCGCGAGGCTTTACGGACTCAATCCGGACACGGCTCTTAACCGTGCCTGTGACAAGTTCCGCCGTCGCTTCACTTACCTTGAGGAGAACACGATCCGCAAAGGACGGAATCTTCATGACATGACTCTCGCCGAGATGGACGGGATCTGGGACGAGGGTAAAGCCAAAGGGCTTTAATATTAAACTTTAGCAGTCCATATTTGTCCAAAACAAGACTATTTCTTAAATTTGTGGATGTCTTCCTGAGAAAGGAACGTTGAAGAATGGATATTTATGTCAGATTATAAAGTAGTTGAGGTTGTGAGCAAAAGGGACCTGATGAATTTCATCAAGTTCCCTGACAGACTTTACAAAGATTGCCCCCAGTATGTTCCTGCCCTCCACAGTGACCAGGTTAAATCTTTGACAAAGGTATCGACTCTTTCATATTGCAGGAGGAGGATGTGGATGGTGATGGACGGAAAAACCGTTGCCGGCCGCATCTGCGGAATGATAAACCCTCGCTACAATGCGTTGTACGACAAGAAAAGAGCCCGTTTCGGATGGTTTGACACCATAGACGATTTTGAGGTTGCGAAACTGCTTTTGGGCACAGCCGAGAGCTGGGCGAAGGAGAACGGGATGAACGAGATCCACGGCCCTCTCTATTACAACACTCTTGGCAAGCAGGGAATGCTTGTCGAAGGTTTTGAAAACATCCCTCCGTTCAATTGTCTTTACAACTATCCTTACTACAATGATTTTGTGACAAGACTTGGCTACGTTAAGGAATGTGACTGGCTTCAGTATAAGGTGGCCGCCGACCAGCCGCTTCAGGAGAAGATCGTCAGAATCGCCGGGCTTCTGAAGCAGAGGTACAATCTTCACGAAGGCAGTCTGAACAAACTCAAGAGGGACAAGAAGATGGTCCGTTACTTTTTTGACGTTTACAACGAAAGTTTCGCGAAATCAGTCTATAATTTCATTCCTTTCACAAAAGAGGAGATTGACGAGGAGGCGAGCGAGGTCTTGAGCTTTGTCTCGGACAAGACGAGCAGCATAATATTCGATGATAATGAGGAACTTGTTGGGTTCGGAATCACTTTCCCGTCCATCTCGAAGGCTCTCCAAAAGGCGAAGGGGCACTTGTTCCCGTTCGGATGGTTCCACCTTTTGATGGCGATGTTCAGGTACGACACGGTTGACCTGATGATCAACGGAGCCGTGCCGAAGTGGCAGAACACAGGAGTGTCGTCGATCTACCACTGCACGATGTCGGAGAAGTACCGCAAGGCAGGCACGAAATGGGCGATAACCAACCCGCAGATCGAGTCGAACGATGCGGTCAATGTGTGGAAAAAGTACGAGCATGAGCTGTTTATGCGTCGCCGCTGCTACCTCAAGTCTATTTAGGAATATACCAATTCCGGTTCCTGAGTTTGCGGTTGCTGAGCCTGTCGAAGCGTCGAAGGACCGAAATATAAATTAACCATTGAATATGGCAGAGAACAACACATTAGTGGAAAAGATCCTGGCTCTACAGGACAAATACGAGTCGCTTCAGAAACAGCTTGCCGATCCTGAGGTGATTGCTGACATGAAGAAATACGTCCAGCTCAACAAAGACTACAAGGAACTTGAGCCGATCATCAAGACCGGTCTTGAGTACAAGAAGATGGTCGATGAACTTGCCGAGGCCAAGGACATCATGATCAACGAGAAAGACGAGGATCTCAGGGATATGGCAAAGGCGGAGATCGCTGAGATAGAGCCGAAGATCCCCGAGATGGAGGAAAAAATAAAGATTCTCCTGATTCCGGCTGATCCGGATGACAACAAGAACGCCATCATAGAGATTCGTGGCGGTACAGGCGGGGACGAGGCTGCCATCTTCGCAGGTGACCTGTTCAGAATGTACTCGAAGTACGCCGAGAAGCGTGGCTGGAAACTGGAGGTCAACGACGAGACCCCTGGCACGGCCGGTGGCTACAAGCAGATTGTGTTCAAGCTTTCCTCCAACGACGAGGGAGTCTATGGCATAATGAAATATGAGTCCGGAGTGCATCGTGTTCAGCGTGTGCCTCAGACAGAGACTCAGGGCAGAATCCAGACCTCGGCCGCTTCTGTGGCCGTTTTCCCTGAGGCGGGTGAGTTCGATGTGGATCTCAAATGGGATGACATCCGTCTGGACTTGTTCTGTTCGTCAGGCCCCGGCGGTCAAGGTGTCAACACAACATATTCAGCCGTGCGTCTGACCCACCTTCCGACAGGTCTTGTCGTACAATGCCAGGAGGAACGCTCCCAGCTCAAGAACAAGGACCGCGCTTTCGAGGAGCTTCGTACCCGTCTCTACAATCTTGAGCATCAGAAGTATCTTGACGAGATCGGGGCTAAGCGCAAGACGATGGTCTCAACGGGTGACCGTTCCGCCAAGATCCGCACTTACAACTATCCTCAGGGCCGTGTGACCGACCATCGCATCAACTGGTCAATGTACAACCTCCCCGTCTTCATGGACGGTGACATCCAGGAGTGCATCAACCAGCTCCAGATCGCCGAGAACGCCGAGCGGCTTAAAGAGGCTGGCGAATAAGGGTCTCCTCCATTGGCCACAGCCACCGACGCTTCGCGCCCTGTCCGGGTAAAGGGTGGCTGTGGCCAATGGAGGAGACCCTTACGGTCGAATATATATCTATCCGGAGATTCCGTTGTACTGGTCGCAGACGGAGTGGTAACTTTCCAGATTGCCGATGTCAAAGCGATGGCCTGGCATCTCCATTGCATGGACAGGTATCTGTGTGGCCAGCCATGCGATGTAGCTGCCAGGGGCGTCCGTGCCACACCCGGCGGCGATGCCATCAGGAATTCTGGCCGCATCCTTTCTGGTATAGTAGTAAAAAGGAGGGCAGCACCAATGTGATCGTGGTTCGGCAGGCTTCTCCTGCATCCCCAGGATCAGATCATTGTCGTTGACTTCAAGCACACCGCATTTGCGCAGTCTGTCCTCGGACGGCTCGTAGAAGCGCATGACGCAGGAAGTCCCTTTTGAACGGGAATATTCAATGAACCTTACCAAACTGAAATCCAGTACATTGTCTCCGGCGATGACGAGCATGTCATCATCAAGTCCAAGGCTGTCGATGGCGAACTGGATGTCCCTCACTGCTCCCAGCCTTGTCTCGTTAGTGGATGTGCCATCGTCCACTACAGTTATCTTGTCCTCGGTGCGGCCGGCAGCCCATTCGGAGAAATGCCCGGCGAATTTGTGATTTGAGATGACAACATATTCATCAACGGCTCCGGAAGTCTTGATGTCGTCAACCAGCCAGTCGAGGATGGTCTTGCCCCGAACCTTCAGAAGCGGTTTCGGATAATTTTCAGTCAGCGGGTATAGTCGTGTCGCATAGCCCGCCGCAAGTATCAGGCATTTCATATCTTCACACCGTCGGCACTGTGACAGACGCACGCCGAGTAATGCCCGTCCAGTTCAGGGAATTCGGCAAGGTACTCTGCCTTGACTTTCTTGAATATCTCATCCTTAAACTCGGGATCAATCAGAGCCATGCAACAGCCTTTGAACCCGGCTCCGCTGAACCGGCCTCCGTAGATGCCGTCAGTGCGTGTCATGATCTCGTAGATCTTCTTGAGTTCAGGCGATCCTGTCTCCCATTTCTCTATTGAGGACTTGCCGCTTTCGAAACTCAGTTTCCCGAAAGTCTCCAAATCTCCGTCTCTCCAGGCCTCGGCACCACGCTGGACTCGGTCAAATTCACTGAACCAATGCTCGGCGCGCTTCCGCCAGTTTTCCGGCAGCCGCTCCTTAAACTTGTGGAAAACCTCGACAGGAACATCCCTGAGGTTTGTCTCGCCGAATTTGCCGTACTCCATCCCGGCGTAGGCTTTCAGCGCATACGCGGCGCTCCGGCACTCATCCACCCTCATGTTGAACCTGCTGCCGGCAAGAGTTCGCTCCACTCCGCTGAAGAAAATGGCTATCTCGTAAGGCTTCATCGCCGGAGACACCGGGATCAGTTCGTAGCTATCGTCCTTGGTGTCAAGGTAGAGAAGATTATCTTTCTTTGAATATACCTCGCAGCTTTGATCCAACTTTCCGCAGGAGACCCCGACATAGTCGTTCTCTGCGGCCATTTCGGTCCTGATCAGATCAATGTCCGCGAGATGGATCCCGTTGACTGTGCACAGAGCCTTCAGGAAAGCGATCGTAACGGCGGCAGAGGAAGAAAGACCTCCGATTGGCAGCGATCCCTCGATCACGCCGCTGAGTCCGATACGGAGAGGGTATTTCGCCCCCAGCTTGAGCGTGGCTCCGCGCAGGTAATCCGCCCAGTCGCCTTGCCTGGTCTCAGGCACGGAACTCACATGCCATTGGGCGCGTTTCTGAAACTGGAGAGATGAAAATTCGATGACTCCATTCTGTTTCGGAGCGAAGGCGATGTGGATTCCCTTGTCAATGGCCAGTCCGGTCACTTTCCCGAGCTGATGGTCGGAATGGGCGCCTATGGGGCAGACACGGTAGGGACAGAACGAGAGCCCTTCAGGCTCTCGTCTGTACGTTTCCCTGAATTTCTGTTCGCATGTCATAAGGCTTAAAGTCTTGCCTGGAGAGCTTTTCCCTGCTCTTCGTAGCCAGGCTTGCCAAGAAGGGCGAACATGTTCTTCTTGTAGGCTTCGACACCAGGCTGGTTGAACGGATTCACTCCGAGAACATAGGCGCTGATTCCGCAGGAATATTCAAAGAAATAGAACAGGCCGCCAAGGTTGAATGCGTTGATTTTTTCGATAGAGACTTCCAGTTGAGGTACGCCGCCGTCGATGTGGGCGAGTTTGGTTCCAAGCTGAGCCATGGCGTTGCAATGCTCCACATGCTGGCCGGCGAGGTAGTTGAGCTGGTCAAGGTTTTGCTCGTCGCTTCCGATGACAACCTCGCGGTTGCTCTTCTCGATGTTCACGACGGTTTCGAACATGATTCTGTCGCCGTCCTGGATGAACTGTCCCATGGAGTGAAGGTCTGTCGTGAAATTGACAGAGGCCGGGAATATTCCCTTGAGATCCTTGCCTTCGGACTCGCCGTAGAGTTGCTTCCACCATTCGCCAAGGTACTGGAACTTAGGATTGTAAGCTACCAGAATCTCAACTTTCTTGCCGAGTTTTGAATAGAGCAGGTTCCTCATCGCGGCGTACTGGACCGCAGGGTTCTCCTCGCTCTTCACCGCAAGGGCTTTCTCCATCTCGACCGCGCCGGCGATCATCTCACGCACGTCGAAGCCGGCGAGCACGATAGGCAGAAGACCAACCGGAGTGAGGACTGAGAAACGGCCACCGACGTTGTCCGGAACGACGAACGTCTTGTAGCCTTCCTGTGTGGAAAGTGTCTTGAGTGCTCCCTTGTGGGCGTCTGTGATGGCGACGATCCTCTCGGAAGCGTCAGAGTAATTCTTCTCGATGTGCTCCTTGACGATCCTGAACGCTACGGCAGGTTCGGTGGTGGTGCCGGACTTGGAGATAACCACCGTGGCTACATTCCTCTCGGCCACGAGATCCATCAGTTCGGCGAGATATTCCTCGGAGAGGTTGTTGCCGGCGAAGACAACTTCCGGTGCCTCTTTGGCGCCGCCAAGCTGTTTGGCAAAATTGTGGGACAGGGCCTCGATGGCGCAGCGGGCTCCAAGGTAGGAACCACCGATGCCAATCACGACAACCAGATTGACGCCCTTGGCTTTCCAGCTGTCACGCACAGCCTCGCAGTCGGCGATGAGGGCTTCCGGGGTCTGGGAAGGCAGATGCTTCCAGCCGAGAAAATCATTGCCGGCTCCGGTCTCGCTTTCGAGTACGTCGTAGGCGGCCAAGGCCTTCCCAACATATTCCTTGTAATCCGTGTCCTTGACGAAGGAGGAACATCCTCCTAAATTGACTTTGACCATATTTCTTCAAAAATTAAAGGTGTATCGTTAGATGTTTATAATTCATTGTTTGTAACCCACAAAAATAGCCATTTTCCTCAGAAATCACGCAATTATTCTTTGAATATAGTGATCGGCAATGTGCATTGGCGTGCGTTTGATTGTTGAGTTGTCTGCCATGTCTTGAAATTACGCTTGCTTTTGGCTATTTTTGTGAAAGGCAAAAAACGCAATAGTATGAAGGAATATATTCAAGAAAACAAGGAGCGGTTCTTTGAGGAACTGTTCTCTCTCCTGCGGATTCCATCCATCAGCGCTAAGCAGGACCACAAGAAGGATATGGAACATTGCGCCGAGAGGCTGAAGGAACTGCTTCTGGAGGCAGGGGCCGATGAGGCGGGTGTCTATCCGAGCAATGGTAACCCGGTGGTGTTCGGAAAGAAGTTCATCAATCCTGAGTGGAGGACGGTGATGGTCTATGGCCACTATGACGTACAGCCGCCCGAGCCGCTTGAGAAGTGGCACACGGATCCGTTCGAGCCTGTGATCAAGCAGGATCCGGTCGGTCAGGAGGCCATCTACGCCCGCGGGGCCAACGATGACAAAGGCCAGCTCTTTATGCACATCAAGGCTTTTGAATATCTCCTCCGCATCGGAAAGTTGCGTCACAATGTGAAGTTCATCTTCGAGGGAGAGGAGGAGATCGGCAGCCCGTCCCTTCCGGCTTGGGTCAAGGAACATAAAAAATGGCTGGGGGCTGATGTGATTCTGGTGTCGGACACTACGATGATTTCCGACAAGGTGCCTTCCATCAACTGCGGAATGAGGGGCCTGGCCTATCTTGAGGTGACGTTGACAGGCCCGGACAAAGATCTGCATTCCGGGCATTACGGTGGTACGGTCGCCAATCCTATACAGACGCTTTGCGATTTGATTTCCGGTTTGATTGACAAGGATGGACGTGTCACTATTCCTGGATTTTACGATGATGTGGTGGAACTTTCCAGGAAGGACAGGGCGCAGCTCGCGAGGGCTCCGTTCAATCTCAAAGAGTTTGAGGAGTCCGTGGGTGTCAGGGCCTTGCGTGGTGAGAAGGGTTACACCCCGCTTGAGAGGATCGGCATCAGACCTTGTCTGGATGTGTGCGGAATCTGGGGTGGGTACATTGGAGAAGGCGCGAAGACCGTTCTCCCGTCCGTTGCGCACGCCAAAATCTCGATGCGTCTTGTTCCGAATCAGGAGAGCGCCAAGATCACGAGGATATTCAAAAAACATCTGGAGAAGATCGCTCCGAGATATTGCCGCATAGAGGTCAAGCCGTGCGAGGGTGGGGAAGGGTTTTTGATTCCGATTTCGTCTCCGGCGTTCCAGGCCGCTTCAAAGGCTATGGAGGATGTTTATGGTGTCAAGCCGGTTCCGAGCCGTGGTGGCGGAAGCATAGCGGTGCTGGCGGATATGCAGAAGATCCTTGGAGTGGATCCACTGCTGATGGGCTTCGGCCTTGAAAGGGACACAATTCATTCTCCGAACGAGAGTTATCTGCTCCGGCAGTTCTTCGCCGGGATGGAATCCATCGCGAAGTTTTATGAATATTATGAGTAACAAATATGACAACAGCAGAATTATATTCCCAAATCAAGAAAAAAGCCTCGATGCTCTGCGTCGGCCTTGACACCGATTTCGCAAAGATTCCGGAGTGCGTGAAGACTGGCAGAACTGTGAATGAGGCCGTGCTGGAGTTCAACAAGCGCATCATTGACGCCACCGCCCCTCATTGCGTCGCCTTCAAGCCGAATCTCGCCTTCTATGAGTGCCTCGGAGTGGACGGTATGGCAATCCTCGACAAGACAGTCGAGCATATTCGTTCAAACCATCCGGAGCAGTTCATCATAGCGGACGCCAAGAGGGGAGACATCGGCAACACCGCCAGGATGTACGCCAAGAGCCTCTTCGAGACCTTTGATTTCGACGCCGTCACCCTTTCCCCTTACATGGGCAGCGAGACCGTAACCCCTTTCCTTGAATATCCCGGACGCTATGCCATCGTGGTGGCTCTGTCCTCCAATCCGTCCTCAGTTGATTTCCAAACCGCAGAAAAGGGTGGAAAACCTCTCTATCAGGTTGTGATGGAAAAAATGATGGAGATCACCACTCCGGAAAACATGATGTTCGTCGTTGGAGCGACGAAAGCTGACAAACTGAAGGAAATCAGGCGGTTCTGTCCGGACAATTTCTTCCTTGTCCCTGGTGTCGGGGCTCAGGGCGGAAGCGCGGAGGAAGTGATCTCCAGGGGAGCCAACTCAAAAGGCGGCCTCTTGATCAACTCCTCCCGAGGAGTCCTCTACGCCTCTTCCGGAGAGGATTTCGCCCAGGCCGCCGCCGCAGTCGCCGCCCGCACGGCCGCGCTGTGATGAACGTCATCGGCACAGGATCTGACCTAGCGCTGTTTAGATAATAACAACAGTTGGTCACTGAGAGCCTGATGAAGTGACACTAAAAATCAGTCTGGAGACTTTTTTTAGCCACACTTGCGCAAATTATCGAATGATTTTATGCGGAAGCCTATGGGTTTTGTGTCGTTGCGCAGATTATTGTATGGGATATTCTCAGAAAGCGAAACCGACGCCGAGCTCGGGGTAGAGGCGTTTGAATGCGATTGTGTTGGTGCCGAGATAGGCGGTGAAACGGCCGAAACTAAGAACCACACCGATGTCGGCTGCGATGCCTTGCGCGGAGGCTTCGCTCACCTTTGCGAAAATGTCCTTGTAATCTTTCCAAAGAAGGGCCCTTTTTCCGTAGCCGGCTCCGGCGCTGACACTCAACCAATCTAGGCATCTGATTATTCCTCCGCCTGTGACCGCCATCCTTGAGACATGACTTTTGCCGCTGGTCCAGATGTATCCGTAGTCGGTGGTGCCGTCCTCGTGACAGATGTAACTGTGGCCGGACGATTTGAGATTGCCGGTTGCCTTCAGATATACCCCGTACCGCTTGGGATTCCAGATCACCATAAACCCTCCGGATGGATCAGGTATGCTGCCGACGGCGAGGATGCCTATGCCGATCCGTTCCCGTACCATCGGAGTCTCAATGTTGACCGGTGTCGGAACATACACAATGGAGTCCTTGACTATCACCGTGCTTTTCGGACTTAAAGGCACGTGAAGTCTCATCTCATAGACGCAGGCTGATTCGATGGGGCAACCGAACTTGTAGTCCCGGATGATGCCATAGGTCTGATGCTTGATCGTGATCTTGCTCACGCCTTCGGGAACATATACCCAGACCTCTCCGACCTCCTGCCTGACACTGACGACTCCCATCACCCCTACGTCGAAAACAAATCCGGTCTCTGGAATCACGACCTTGATCAGCGCGGCCTTGCGGCTGTTCAGATCCAGCACCGGATAGTTGCTCCGGGCATCCAGATCCCATTCCAATTTCTTGAAAGACTGGACGTAGAACCCGGATGAGTCAGTCTGTGCCGAGACGGAAACAGCGGCTAAAAGCAGAATGAATATGGCAGTGAACCTTCTCATAGTCTAAAAGTTATAAGGTCCGATCACCCCGAAGTCCTTGTCCGGCTCATCCTGCCAGGTCCGGACGTGGATGACAGGACTTTGATAGTCCCGAAGATCCACGAGGATGAACAGATAGCCCGAGTCCGAATACGTCGTGGAGAAATATTCCTGCCTGATCTTTATGCCGAACAACTGTTCTCCCTTTCCGAGTTTCATCACCTCGCAGTCCGAGAATTGGATGTTGATATATTCCTGACTCGCAAAGACTCTGCTTAGGTTCTTGATGTAGTTCGCCTTGTTCTGGCGGGTCAGGGTGACGTAGCGGTTGCCACTGTACTCGTTCGGTCCTTTGACATTCCGCAGCACCCGCCCGGTGATGATCAGGGCGTCGTCATCGAAGATGGAACTGATGTAGTCCAGACGTTTGAGGGCGTACGCCGTCTTGTAGTTCTCCAGGAAACTGATGAGGATTATTCTTGCCTCCTCAGTCCAGCCTGTCTGACTGACAATGCCTTGCACGGTTTCTTTTCCAAGTGAGAAAGAAAGGTCGCAGATCTTCTTGTCCTTGTTGAATGTGAACACAATGTTCTCTACGAACTGTCTTTGGTTACCCTTGAACGAGAACACCATCGGGACGCTTCTTGAGTAGACCTCGTCTCCGAGTTCGTAGAAATTCAGATCACTGAAGTTCAGCACTCTGGCGTTGCCGTAGCGGATGAGGCGGGTGAATATCTCATAGCCGTCCGGAGTGAAATATTCTGAGACATCCGCTCCGCTGCTGATGCCTTTGCATATCTTGGAGACAATGTCTTCATATTCAGAAGAAAAGACAACTGGAGTCAGCCCGCTTCGGGTGGAGTCGGGCTCCCTCTGGAACTCCTCTCTCGCCACAACGTCCAGTACTTTCCTTTTGACGGCGGAGAAGTCGATCTTCCGGGCGGAGGATTCGGATGCTGCGGCTACGGTCTGGTCGGAGTGAGTCTTTGCTGACCGTGTCCCGCCATCAGTACCCTTTGCTTCCGGAGCCAGAGCATTCTCAACGAGGCTCACCTCCCTAAATAGATGCTGAAGATGAGCTGGTGTGATCTCGTACTTGATCCGGTACTGGTCGATCTTTGAGTCAGGCTTTACCTCCACGAACCCTTTCCCGTCCTTGGCGGACAGGACTTTGCTCCAAGTCTTTCCGTCAAAGAATTGATAGTCAATGTTTTTGACAGGCTTTCCATCGAAGGTGAATGTCAGTTCCACAATTCCCTTGTCGTAGATGTCCTGCCGGCCGAACGCCACATTCAGTCCTTTCAGGATCGCCTCACGCCTGCTTTTCGCCTCGGCGATCGCCACGGCATCCGGGGAGGGGAGACTCCGCATCAGTGTCTCCGCCCAGCAGTAGTAGCGCAGCGCCACGTCCATCTGGCATTTCCGGTCGGCGGTGGACGCTATCTGGAGCATCTCCTTGACCTTTCTCCTTCGGCTGTCGAAGATCCGCTCCACATCGCTTCTCTGAATATACCTCATCACTCTTGCGGATTTTCTGCCAGCCGAGGTAATCATCCCGCACTCCCTTTTGATGTCTCCCAAATAGGTTGACATCAGTCTCTTCTTGATTTCCAATGAATATGGCAAATCAACTGTCTGAGCGAGTTTTCCGACCAACGCGTCAAGCGCCACGCTGTCAGCCGCAGTTGTTGTGGCCGCCATGGCTTCCGCGAAGATGTACGAATTGTCTTTCCTTATGCTTGCGGCGTTCTGAGCGAACACCGGAGCGCAAAGCAGTGTGATCAGTATTGTAATCAGCAACTTTCTCATCGTCCTAACGTCTGTATGCTGAACATTCGGCCTCAAACCGGGCTTTCTGGTCTTTTTCCATCGGCCCTCCGACCTTTTGAAGAGCGGTGTGGATATCATCACCCATAAGAGCGGCAGTCCCGGCTGAGGCACTGTCGGACTGGCAGTACCTCCTCAACTTCTCGTAATTTGCCAATATGCTGTCCCACTGCTCCCTGCGAACCCTCTCAATCTCTGAATATGCTTCCAGAAGATCTTCAAAAGTCGCTTCGTTCTCAGTCGCGGTCTCTCCCAGCCTATTTCCGTTCCGGTCAAAAAAATCAGCGTTCCGGCCGGAGAACGCCACCGCAACCTCATCGGAAATGTAATAGACATCATCATAGACCGGAGCCAGAATTTCCCTTCCGGAAGTGTCCGCCAGCCCATATTTTCCGTCCAGAGACACGATCATCGTCCCGTTGAGGCAATTGGTTTCCGTGTCGTAGGCGGGTTTGGCATCTTGAGACTCGGTTCTCGAAGCACAAGCCACAGCGATTAGAGTCAAAAGAAGGAATATTATTGGTTCTCTGTGCATATTCAACAGGTTCTCTATATATGTTCACATACAATTAACAAATTTACCAATATTTTTGGTAAAATACGTGTGGAAAAGCTTATATTTGGCTTGCAATTAACGCGATTATGGAAGAGACATCAGCTTTTTTCGGATCTTACGAAGAATTGTCTGACGGCGGGTCCGGGGATATTCAGATAGTCCACGAATCGCCTGAGAGTTATTCCATACTCAGCCGTATGACGCTTGACGGTAAGTTGGTGGCTCTTAAATCCTTGAAACCTGAATATGCCGGGAATCCCTTTTACGAGGGGCTGCTCCGCAAGGAGTACGAGATCGGAGGCTCTTTCGACCATCCGAACATCTGCCCGACCATGGATTTCAGGAATATTCCCGGCCTGGGCAACTGCATTGTCACTCAATGGATTGACGGAGAGAGCCTTGATTCCATTTATGGAAAGGAGGCATTGCCTGTCCGAAAGATTGTCCTGGAGCTCTGCGACGCGCTTGAGTACCTTCACAGCCGTCAGATCGTCCACCGTGACCTGAAGCCCGGCAACATTATGATCACAAGAAACGGAAGGAATGTCAAACTGATAGATTTCGGATTTTCGGATGCCGATTGGTATTCCGTGCTGAAGAACCCTGCCGGCACCAGGGACTATGTGTCCCCCGAGCAGATGGCCGGAGAGTGTGTGGATTGCCGTACGGACATATACTCGCTGGGAAGGATCATGCAGAAAATGGGGGCATATCCCCGCATTGCCGCTGTCTGTGCAGCCGAGGACCGTGACAAACGCTATGGTTCGGTCGCGGAAGTCCGCGCCGCCATACTCACAAGGGAGCGGCGCGCACGTAGGATTGTGGCTGCTGTGCTTGTCTCCGCCCTCGTCTTTGCGTTGTCATTCAGTCTGGCGCTTCCGGACATCAAATCAGCGATGAACCGCCGCGCCGTCGATTCAGTCTTTGATGAGATTTCCGCTGAGATCAAGGAATCCGGCTACTGATCGCTTCCTTCGCCGATGACATCAACACGGTTCAGGCCTTCCTGTGTTCCGGCGATGTAGGAGAGGGTATATTCACCGTTCCTAAGGATTCTTGGAATGTACAGCGGGTAGCCGATCATAAACGACTCGGTCTGAAATTTGTCTCCTTCAAGCAGTTTCGAGTTTTCGGATTTGATGACCGTGTAGTCTCCGTTCCCGTCGTGCCGAAGCGTGACAAGCCGGTTCGGCGCCCATCCGATGAGCACCTCAGCCCCTTTTTTCAGATCGTGTGAGCAGATCTTCTTCACCGAGAAAAAGTTGGACACATAGTGTCCGTCATTTATGATGCTCTGCCGGAACGCGCTGAAGTCCCGTTTCCCGATGTATCTTGACAGCACGTTGAGGGTGGACATCCTCGGTGTAGGTTTCAAGGTCACATATCCCCACAGCCTTTTCAGGGTTGAGGCGGAGATCAGTTCGCCCGACTCGTGCTCAACCACAACTGACAGCGCCTCGAAATCGGCGGACGTCGAAAGCCTTCTTCCGTAGCGTTTCTCGACCTCCGCCAGCAAATAATTCAATTCCGGTATAATCTTGGCCATCTATGCATTTGTTTTGACTCGCAAAGTTATTCATTTAGTCCGTTTCGTTCAAGTTCATTCCGGTTCATTTTGGTTCATTGCGCCTGTGCCCTTAAAAACTGACGGATAGTCTTTCTAATGCCCGCCAAATCAGTTATATTTGCAGTCTATGTCAATCTCACGAGTGTTTTTGGTTTTAATGTCGCTCTGTGTCGGGATCGTCTCATGTGTGAAGGACCCCGATTCATCGCTCCATGCCGCTCCTGAGATTCAAAGTCCATCTGTTGAGATTGAAGGGACGACAGTAAAATTAAAATCCATCGTTTCGAGGTACGACAACATCAGAAGTTGCGGATTCTACCTAGGTTCGACTGAGGAACAGATGGAGAGGTACGATTCGGAACTCCCATCTAAAGAAGAGTTGTCTTTTTCAGTCAGTCTTCAAGATTTGACCTATGATGTACGCTATTGTTTCCGCTCCTTTATCTCCAGTGGATATGATGAGAAATTATCTGATGTTCAAAGATTTGAAATAGAACGTCAAACTCCTTTTCCATCGATTTTATCCTTGAGGGTAAAAGACCGGACCACCGTGACTTGCGAATATTCCGTTGAGGATGTTTTCAGCGGTGAGATGATTATCTGCGGCCTTTGCTGGAATGAGACAGGCACTCCGACAATTCAATCACCTGACAAGACATTGGATGGCTCGGAATATGGCTCTCGCACAGTGGATGTGACTTATGCTTTCGACTTCGGCAAGACTTATCATTTCCGCGTGTATGCTGTCAACGGAAAAGGAACAGCCTACAGCGAGGAAATGACTATTGATTTTCCTATCTTTTTTGATGACAGCACGTTGTCCGCTTGGATGCTTTCCTGCTGGGATAAAAATTCGGATGGGATGATCACAAGCGCTGAGGCTGCCCATGTCACGAAGATAGACATCAGCTCGGATGAAGTGACTTCGTTGGGCGGGATAGAATATTTACCGAATCTGGACACTCTTCGGTGTCGCGGATTGTCTTGCGGGGGTGATGGAGGCAGCGGAGCTCTTGAGGAAGTTGACTTGAGTTCCATCGTGAGCCTGTCATGTCTTGATCTGTCTAACAACCGGATAGCATCAATGGACTTGTCTTCATTTAAGTCCTTGACATCACTTGTTTTGGCCGGCAATGTTTCGTTGAACTCAGAAGTCCTCAATGATAGTTTGCCTTTTATTGGCGGACTTAAGTCTTTGGACATTTCCAGTTGTCCGAACGTTTGCCATAATCTGTCCCTGTTCCCGTCTCTTGAAGAATTTCATTACGATGCACGAACTGGAATCGAAGACGTGGATGCACTGTTCCGCCAGAAACGTGATCTCCGAAGGCTTTACGTTTCTGATGCATTGAAAGATGATGACAAGATTTATCTGCTTCCGGAATTAGAGGTTCTGGATTGCGTGGGGAGTTCAGTCCGTAAATTGGACTTGCGCTACAATTCCAACTTGAGATCTCTCAACATAGACAATTGCAATCAGATAACTTTCTTGGATCTGAACACGAATCCTAAAGTGACGGAACTTCATTGTATGTCAAAAAGCCTTTCCCTCCTGGGACTTCTCGAAGGACATGAGATTGACGGTGTTAATGTGAATCTTGATCGTCGTCATGTTCCTGAATCAGTAGAGATTGTTTATACCCCTCGGATTGAGGATGAGACATTAAGACGCTTCTTGCTTGACAACTTTGATTTGGACAATGATTCATTTGTGTCTTTGGCGGAGGCCGGGAGGGTCAAGTCTATGATTATTCCGTCCGAAGAATATCCCCGAATCGTCTCGCTCCACGGATTAGAGATGTTTACATCGCTTATAAGCCTGAATGTCTCAGGACAGCGCATGCTGCCGGTGCTGGACCTTTCAAGGAACCGTTCCCTTACCTCCCTTGTCTGTGACAACACGTCTCTAAAATTTCTCGATCTCAGCCATTGTCCCGCTCTTGTGTCTCTCTATGCACAAAACACCATGCTTGAATCTCTTGACCTCTCCGCCAATCCGAATCTGAAAGAGGCTTACCTTTCCCATTCTCCGATCAAGACACTCTACATCACCTCCGCCCAGAAGGCAAGCCTAAATCTGATCTGCGACCCCGGCACCGAAATCATTGTCGTTGAATAGTAAAGGGCTTCATTTTCGGAAGCATCCGCTGACCTTGAGTTTGGTCTTGGTCGGCCTAAGCGCCAAGAATAGTCAACATCGGAGTGAACATCCACTTGCGCAGAACCAACAATTCATCGCACGAAAGTGCCGTTCGTCCCTCTTCAACAGAGTTCTTCCCTCTTTTTGTCGCTTGACACATCACTCTGAATATATCTTCTCCAACTCCGCCTTGGAGAACCTCTTGAACCGCGCCTGCCAATAAGCCGACTTTTCAGCATCGAATTCGCCACGATCTATCTCCGACTCCTTGCCGGCCTTATGCAGGATCGTGTTGTTTCCGCCACCCATATGTTCCGCCCAAGTAAGCTCTGCAAAAGGTGAATCCTGGCGCTGGCCGATGTGATGCAACTCATAGGGATCCCCGTTGGAATCCCGTGGCGGATACCCTTCTCCGATCAAATCAGCATTGTTGTAGTCCTTCCACCCGTTCCAATCCGCAAGTTTGTTTTTCAACCATTCCTTACGGCAATTGAACGCTGACCAGTCGATGTCCGACCTTATAAGCGCTGGTCTTCCACCGATGACAGCTTCCTTGAGTCCCGCCTTGATGTAGATCTCCGCCTCCTCCTTCGACCCGAAGTTTGAAAGGATCCTGTCCGACCATCCCGTCCTCAGCCGGATGGCGATTCTCTCCACAAACGACAGCATATTCATTAATCAACTTTAACAGGCAGACGATCGTCTGCCTCATGAGACTTATATTGCGCAGCGTTAAAGGCGAGTGTCCGAGGTGATTCCCGTCCGTACACTTCCAACATAGCGTTCCTACAACCTGCGTTCCCAGGACATCCCTTGGTTCCGCGAAGCATACAGTCCCTTTGAGGTGGTCGCCAGCAGCGCTGTCCCGTCGGTCGCCAACGAGAGGAATTCTCCTATCCCGGAATTATTGTACCGCGTGGTCCAGGTCGCCCCGCCGTTCCGTGACCAATAAAGCCCCTTTGACGTGGCCGCGAACACATCCGTCCCCTGCGCCAGCAGATCCCTGAACGTCCCCACCGAACTCATGCAGAACCTCGTCAGCCAAGTCCTGCCCCCGTTCGATGAATATTCAATACTGTTCTTCTGCGTGTTGATCCGCAGAAGTTCGTTTCCGATGGTTACTAATTGTGGCATAATATATTCTGTTATGTGCTCTACAAACAATCAACTCATCACCTTGAAAGATTGACTTCAAGCCTGTCTTTGTTCGGCCGCTCCCAATATCCGGAAAAGCCTGAGCCGGTCGCGGTCAAGACCATAGTCTCACTCGGCTTATCATAAAAATTGGTATCGTATGCCTTCAGCACCAGATTGCCGTCTCCCGACACATCTCCAAAGACAATCATCCTGTTTTGTTCACCATTACGATCATAATAGTATGTGCCAACAGCTTTCGGGACAACAGAGTCAAACGCAAGTTCCATCGTGATCCTATACTTGCCGATAGTGCCTGAATATTCCTGCGACCCCATTTGCTCGTTGGTGGTTCCGCTGTAATATTCATAGACATAGTCATATTCATTTTCAGCCTCGCAATCTCCTTCCTTTACTATTCTGCGGCCAAGGCTGATGACCAACGGGGAATATACAATGACTTCCGCGCCAAAGCATACATAGTTATAGGTACCTGTGGATTTCTGATAAGACACGACATTGTATCCTGAATATCCTCCGAGCGCGCCACAGTCGCCTGAAAGGAGAACATAATCACCGTAGGAATAGGATTCATAGCCATAATCGAACATGACATCCTCTCCAGTGTTTGCGCAGTGGAACGTGGTTTCCGAGGAAACTGGAGTGGACGATGGAACCGATTGCGTCGATAGGGTTGACGGCTCTGATGGAGCGGGTGCTTCCTTTGGTTCAGATGGCTTTGTCTGCGTGGCGACCACAGTCGTCTTCTCTTTCGGGGAGTCAAGATCTGAAGTGCACGATTTTGGAGTGATTGCTGTGAATATCGAGCCGATCACTCCGGCAATCAGACGAATCCCTATTGACAAAACGGTGATGAGCACGCAAGCCCACAGAGCCTTCGAGTTGATTTCTTCGATCACCTTCGGATCACCTTCGACATAGCCAACGATAAGATAATAATTTCTTTTGTAGGACTTGACTGCGAGATCCGCGATGTCCCCTGCTATAGGTATCAAGCCTATAAGCAAGTCAATAAGGCAATTTGAGATTATAGCCAAAGTCAACGGAATCGACCGTAGTTTGAATATCGATGTGAATATGAACGGAATTGTCAAACACGTTGTGATCACATCGCCCAGGCCGGGTACGAAAAAGCCCAGAATCGGATCGAGGAACCATTGGTCCATAGCGACATAGATATTTTTCAGCAGCCTGAAACTGGAATCAGCCTGCATCGCCAGCTTCTTGTCAGTGTAATGGCTCATATCTTCACCAAGCTAAAATTACCGCCACGACAAACGCAACCACACTCAAGCCCCACAATACCCTCGAAGCGTCGAATCTTTTAATCTTTATCTCAGGCATGCTACAATAAGTTCATCATTGTCGAGGAAAGCATATTCATAAACGAATCTATCCGATCCATCATCTTCATCTTGAAGTCCATCTCCTGCTCAGATTTCGGCTCCATCGCCAAGACAAAATCCAACATCTTCGTAAGGTTCGCGTTGATGGCGTCGAGTTGTTTCTCAACAAGGGGAATGCGAGCCTTGTATTTACTCAGATCCGTGTCCAACTCTTTTGCGAACCGTTCAAAATGAAGGGTCATCGAGAGCATTTCCTTGTCAATTTCTTTCCAGGCCACTATACTTGAGCCGACACTATCGACAACACTCTTGATTGAGTTCATCGCGTTTTCCGCCGACTGCAGCATACAATCAGTCGAGTTCATCAAATCAGAAGCCGCATTAAGCCGCTCAATTTCAGGATTTTGTCTATGCCCCAAGTCAACAGGCAACCCCTCATTATATTCAACATTATCGTTCTTCATAACCTTAATCAATTATGTGAAATTGCTTACAATTTTCCTTTGCTATAATATTATTTCTGAATTCTTTCATCGATTCATTATATCTCAATAATTCCGAGACATACGGGAAATAATCATCGTAATGTTGTTCTATCCATTCAATTCCCAAACCCAACCAGCATAGGAGGGGGATCTGGAAAAAGATACGCCAAAACGTGGAATGCTCAATATGGAGCAGAAGTATCAAGGCAACAAAATAGGCAAGCGGAAGGAGCATCAGCTTTATGAAATCAACAACGCCGAATCCCGGTGCCCTATGCGGTGCGACATAATCATTCTCGAATATATTCCTGCAATGAAGATAATACCCGTTAGCCGCCACAACCGGATTGATGTTTTCAGGCTCAACTTCATCTATCCTAAGTATGGCATCAGGGCAATTGCCGGATTCTCCAATGCTGATACCCACATAGTTTCTTAACAGGCAAGGATCCGACAAAACTGTCACAATAGGAATCGGCATCTCTCCCGATGTGACACGCACAGCATCCGCCATAATAGAATCCCAAGATTCATCCTTTCGCCCAAATTTGGATGGCCACGATGAAAACTCTTCTGTCAATTCTCTGTCAATCGAAGGCTGAGTCATACCGGAATTATGCTTTCCTCTTTTCCAAGCCCTCATCTCTTCGATGCAATACCTCATTGTGTCTCCTATGAACCGGGATTTTATGAATATGCATAGAGTCTTCTTGAATTGTTGGCATTTCTTTCCCAACCGCGAATCACCCAACAGGATCTTGGCATCAAACTCTTTGTGGTAAAGAGCCTCAATTTTAGGGAGTATCATTTCTGAAAACTTACTGTAAGACTCAAGAAGCCTTGGAAGTTTTTCGTCAGCAATCTCACATTTCTTCTGGAGAAGAGCCTCCATATTTCGATTATACTCCTGAATTGCCTCCCGCCTTCTTTTCTCTTCTGTACGTTTGCCCCACCATCTCATTCCCAGACCGGCAAACCCAAAAACTCCTCTCGCCTTGTCCGAGAATAAAGAACTATTACTCAAACCAGCAACCGCGTCTGCCGCACTCTCGAGAGACGCCCTGAACTCTGATATTGATTTGTCTACTTGCGCCAAATCAGCGGAAAGAGAATCAATCTCAGCATCATACTTATCAAGTTCATTAAGAAGGGCCGCGACATCGGCCGGTGCCTGATTGGCTGGAACTGAGCCGAGAATCACATGCGCCCTTTTGTATTTTTGAATATATCCCATTATAACGTAATTATAAGAGATTGATTTATGAATCAAGCACTTATCTTGCTACACTTCAAGAAGTACAATCGCTCCGTATGAATTACACCTATCAGTTTACATGTTTGACATTAAATGTCTCGTCAGACTCTGTCAGGTAAACAATACCTTCAATGAATGCTATTATACTAGGTATATATGTCCAGCAAAATAGGATACATAAAATACCTTTGGCGACTTTACCACAATAAAACTTATGAATCCCTATGCCGCCCAGAAACATAGCCAAAACTGCCGCCACAATTCGATTCTTTTTATTCTCAACAATATGGGAATAACCTTGTTCAGAGAGCTCTTCTACCATGTTAGAGACGTTGGAAACAAAAGATGAAGCCTTAATTTCAGTAGGAGACAAAGCGGGTACATGCTCAGAGTCCGTAGGGTGAATACGACTTGATGCTTTTCCGGTTGAATTCTTTATTGCATTCAGATTAATCCTATTATCCATATCTCTTAAAATATAAATATATTACAGTTGTTCAAGTTCCTTCGCCCTATCAGGGGTTATTCCCAAAGCACGTTGTTTTCTATCCAAAATATGGCGTACTCTCTCCGAAATAACGCCATCCTCCATCATCTCCTTGAATATACCAAGATATTCTTGTTCTTCTTGTGTCAGCTGAGGTCTTGCCACAGCTTCAATTTCTTCAGCTCGTTCCTTTGATAGTCCCAATTTAATCCTTATTCGTTCAAGATACTTTCTTTCCGTTTCTGTGAAGCAATTATCCTCTTCAAGGCAAAACAGAATTTCGTCAAGATATTTTTGTTCTACTTCACTCAAACAAGTATTGTCCACAACCAGTTCATTCTGTTCAGAAGGGATAGACAGCCCACATTTTGAATGTGACTGTTTAATACCCTTGAGCCTATCCTCACTTTGGATTATAAAATCCTTAAAACTATCATCTTTATCATTCTGGCGCAGTAATGACAATGCCTCTTCGCTTGAAGTCAACACATCTTCATACCCATCTTGATTGCCCTCGGAAACAACACACAACCAATCCATATAAAGAATCAACAACAAATAATAATAGGCAGAGTCGTAGATATCATTCTCATATTTTGAATAATATTCATCAAGTCTTTTCTTCGCCCTTCTGAATACACTTGAATCTTTGGTACTTATGCCAAACTCACAGTCATCAAAAAAACTTCCAAGCAAATGATTCCAACGCTCGGCTGATCTGAATTCAGATTCTACCTCCATCACCTCTGACCTAAGTTCTTCATCACCGATTGATCTCTTTTTTGAATCCGTCAAAGAATCCAGAAGTTTCGCTTTTATTGTAGCAAGAATTTCATTATTATAAGAAAGAGTCTTGTACCAAGCAAGGTATATTCTAGCTTTAATATAATAATAACGAAAATCGTACTGGGAATTTTCATAGACATCATAATACTCTTCAAGTCTGCTTAACGCCTCTTCAAATTCCCCATTATCAATATAGTCGTTCAATGCATCAATCATTTCTTGATATGCCTGCCGCACAAAATCGCTGGTGTCATCATCAGAATTATCTCCATCAGCCAGACCTAAAAGTCCCGAAGCGAGATTACCGACATCCTCCAGCGTTCCACTAACTCCTCTTTCACTAATATAGCCTTCAGCAAAGGCTCCTAAAATATCAGTTAAACGTCCCATAATAGTTTTAGACAATTATTTTGATTGTGTTTCAATGTTTCTTTCTGTTCCAAAGCATACAAAACATGTCTAATATGCCGACAGGATTACTCTTAGCACCGCTACGCGGGCAGGGCTGTGGCATGGTTCGGACGGCTGCGTTGTCTTCGAGGTCGGGTGCTTCGAAGATGTGGCCGCAGTCGGGGCAACGGAATTTGGTAAAACCACGTAACATAGTCGTTAAACTTATTTTGTCAGTCTTTCTGTTCGGTACTCCTGACGGATCTTAATACCGATAGAAGTTGACAACCATTTTCACTCGGCAAAATAAACGGTTCTCAGCGCCAAAATGTGGCAGAGTTCAAGCGTTCTTTGTAACGTTGCAAATTTGATAAGAAACTTAATCCGAATCAAGTTCATTTAGGTTCATGTTTATCGAGCACTTTGAAAAAGTCAGGATGAATTCAAAAGCGTTCTTGCGGATCGCTTTCATGGCATGATGTCTTTGGTGTGGTTTTGGACTGGGTGCTCCTGAGATGGGAAGATCACATATCTTCCAATGACAGGCACCCGAAAGTTATGCCTGTGCTGCCGAATGCGCTGCGGCTCATATCAGCAACTTTTACGTTCAATTTCTGAAATCCTTCGTTGATTCGTTGTATCTCAATAATTTAGACGCATATGGGAAATAATAATCATCATAATGTTGGTCTATCCACTCAATTCCAAAACCCAACCAGCATAAGAGGGGGATTTGGAAAAAGATGCGCCAAAAAGTGGAATGCTCGATAAGGAACATATTATATTCATAAAAAACATATTCTTACCCCCGAAAGTTTTAGAAACAATTATACCTTTATGCCGACTCCCGTTGTGGCCTTCGCAGGACAGGGAATGGTCTCCCGGCAAAAAGGGCCACAAAAACGGAATCCAACAATTTGTTTAACCAACTAAAACTATTATCTTTATGGCTGCTAATGGGTATGATGACCTGAGTGCCTACGGCTGGAGTCGTGCACTTTTGGAAGATGAAAGAACCGGATTCGGTGACGAAGTGGATGTGGAGGGTGATGCACTGCCACGGTACATCGACCCGCTGAACGACTGGGGATTCAAGAGGCTTTTCGGAACGGAGATGAACAAGGAGTTCCTTGTCGCGTTTCTGACGGAGATATTCCCCGACAAAAGGATCAAGGACATCACCTATCTGCCGACAGAGCAGTTAGGGTTGGCCGCAGGTGACAGAAACGCAAGGTTCGATGTGATGTGCAGGGATGAGAGCGGAGAGAAATTCATTGTCGAAATACAGTTGGCCTATCAGAAGCATTTCAGAGAAAGAGCCCTGTACTATTCCGGCATGGTGATGCACTCACAAGGGATGAAAGGCAAGAAGTGGGACTACAACATCAAAGGAGTGTATTTCATTGGGTTGCAGAATTTCTCTTTCGGGCCGGAAAGAGGCGGAGGGTTGATGACTGACAAGCTGCGGTTCGTGTTCATCGAGATCGGGAGGTTCGACAAGAGTCCCGAAGAACTCAAGACGAATCTGGACAAGTGGTTCTACGTGCTGAAGAATCTGCACCGTCTGCTGGAACGCCCGGCAGCGTTGGTGGACAGGATTTTCAGAAGATTCTTCGAGGCAGCGGAAGTCATATCCCTTACAAATGATGAGAAGAAACAATATGTCAGCAATATGATCAACGAACGGGACACTTACAATCAGATAGCCTACGCCAGAGAGTTCGGGCGCGAGGAGGGGATTAAACAGGGACGAGAGCAAGGCAAAGTAGCCGAAAGGGAAGCCATAGCCTTGCGTATGATAGGTGCAAACACACCTATCGAGTTCATTGTCAAATGCACCGGCCTTGACAAGACTGCCGTGGAAGCGCTTACACAACACTAAAATGGAAGTGTCCGAGATGCAAGAAACATTCGGACACTTCCAACTTAATTATAGATCCGCCTGAATATCCCTACCTTCTGTGCTCCCAGGACATCCCTTGGTTCCGCGAGGCATACAGTCCTTTTGTGGTGGTCGCCAGCAGCGCAGTCCCGTCGGTCGCCAGCGTGAGGAACTCTCCCACCACTCCAGAATTGTTGTACCGAGTGGTCCAGGTCGCCCCACCGTTCTGCGACCAATAAAGCCCCTTTGACGTGGCCGCAAACACTTCGGTCCCCATCACCAGCAGATCCCTGAACGTCTGTACCAGACGCGAAAAGTAGACGCGCTAATTCCAGCCTTGGATCTCACCACCGATCTCAATCTTGACTTTGGCCGGATCGCTGTCGAGGATGATGTTGACGGAATGCTGGACACCGGAACGGAAGACGAAACGGCTTTCCATCAGGTAGGAGACATTGTTGGTAAGGACCTCGATCAGAGGCTGGCGGTTTTCAATGCGTTGCGGGACAATGATGGAGGAGAAGACTGTGTCGCTTTCCTTTTTCATGGTGATGGTTTTCGCCTTGCCGTGGTTGTCTTTCACGACGACTCCGCTGCCGAGATCGATGACCGCATCTGTCACTGTTCCATGAACCTTGACGACAACATCCTTTGGCATGTCACCTTCGAAATCCTTGCCCTTGACCAGTTTTACAACTAGGCGGCTCATCCTGTGGCTGAATGTCAGGCTGACGACATCGGGGTATTTCACACCAGTCTGTTTTGCCCATAGGAAGTCTGAGGCCTCGTAGCCACCAAGTGATTCCGCAGTATTTGTTGTTGTCTGGTCCGATGCGATGCTGAAACGGTACTCATCCACTGACGCTGGTTTGGAGTAAGGATAGTAGCCATAGACATCGTACTTCACTCCCTTGTTCCAATAGAGGGTAGGGGAGGTCGTCCATGAGGTTCCGTCGAACCTCAATGCAGCGTTGTTGACAGCGTTGCCGGAAACCTGAAGAGGAACCGGTTTGTTCGAGCTGTCATATTCGGTCATGTAAAGCCCGGTCACGTCACCACTTTCGAAGGCGTTTGCCGTGGCCTTTGTCTGTTGACCTGAGAATCCAAGATTGAAACGGATTTCGGGTTGCTCTTCCATCTCTGAGCCTGATTTGGAACAAGCCGCAGCGAGAAGTATCATTGAAAGGTAGAATATTTTTTTCATGTTATGCGCTATTTAATAGTTGGACGTTTACCCATGAACACAGGCTCATGCTGGTGCATTCCTCCGGACACCGAGAAACTGAACGGTGAAGCCTTGGTGGCTGCTGTGGCGGTCTCCGGGAGATTCTCAATGTTGTCATTGGCAGCGAACTTCTCGAAAGAATATTCCTCACCGGCATATCCCATGATCCTTTTGACAATTGCCTCGCGGCTGATGGTGCTGTAGTAAGGAATATCATTGTTCATGCAGCTGTTGTACTCCGAGCGGTAAACCCCGCGCGAGTGCTTGAAGCCTCCTTCGTAGATGTCCACGATTTTGCTATACTTTTCATCGAAAATCAGGTGACTCCATGGCACTTCATTCATCTTTCCGGTGAGGGACAGATTCTCGTACCAGCCTTTCGCCTTGGCGAGGTTGAATTCAAGCACGTGGCCACAGCAGGTACAACTGCATGCATCAATGAACGCATTATGGTAGATGTACTCGTCTCCGAGCTTTCCGAATCCGTGACCGCCCGCCTCGTGCTGGATGACCCCACGGAAATCTAGAGGGTAGCCGTAGTCGCTCATCGGGCAGTATGCGATGGCCTCTCCACCATCGTACATGTAGCATATTCCGCCATAGTCGGTTGTGTTCGGCACAATGATGATCAGAGTCTGGTTGAGGTTTCCTTCGTTGACTGTCGGAGCCTTGCAGGCGTATTTGAAGATCTCGTTGTAGTCACTCTCTCCGTTGCGGCCACCAAGTGTGACTCCACCTTTGGCTGAGGTGTTGAATCTGTTGTATATGATTGTGTTGACACTTCCGATTCCAGATTCCGGTGACACCGATATTCCTGTGTAGACGTTAAAGTAATCCTTGTAAGTCTTGTAAGGCTCGATGCTGAAGAAATGCCCCACCGCCTCCTTGATGTTCTTCATGAGAAGCCCATCGCTGATGTCTTTGGCGTTGTACCCGTCGCCAAGGAGCACTAAGTTGATACCTTTGCCTTTGGTGGCCTTGTTGAGGATGACGATCTCATCCTCAGCATAGCCGTAGTCATACTGGGTGAGATAACAGGTTGTCCTGTAGTCCTTGTCCTTGAGTTTGAAGACAATCTTGCCCTCACGGTTCGAGCCAGTCGGCATCTGCTGGAATTCCAGCTTGAGCTCAGTCTTGCCTTTGCCCTCTTTATGACTAAGTGTCACCCAGTCCGGCATGCTTTCCACAGCCCATTCATCATCCGCGTTCAGCACAAGGTCTCTTGTGACCTTCGTGTTCAGCGCCGTGGCTACATTCGGCCTTATTACCAGATTGCGGTAGGCTGAGATACGCTTGAAGTCGCTCCAACCAGGTGCGGCCTGGTACTGGATCACCGCGGATTCCGGCACTTCCACTGTGAAGTTATCCTTGGCCACTCCGTTGAAGGCTCCGGACTGGATGTATGGAGGGATTGTGCCTTTGCAGACGATCTTGTTTATTCCGAAACAATCTTGGAAGGCACCACCATCTGTGCTTTCATAGCGTATACTTTCGAGCCCTTCGGGGAAAATCACACCTTCAAGACTCCAACATTTTGCGAAAGCACCTGCTCCGATAGAGAGTACGTTTTCAGGTATCTCTATGACTCCGGTAAGTCTCCAGTTGTAGGCGAAGGCTTTTTCCCCGATTGAACGAACCTTATCTGGCAACACTAATTTACCTGAAAAATCGCATCCGTTAAAGGTAGAAGTACTGATTACTTCAAGTTCAGAAGGAAGGTTCAGTTCACCCTTCAGACCAGTACCTTCAAATGCGGATTCTCCTATAGAAGTAATACCATTATGAAGGGTTAAGTTTCCATTCAATCCTGTATTATGGAAGCAAAATTCCGGAATGATTGTCACACTTTGTGGAATTATTAAGGATCCTGTCAGATTCTTGCATCCTTCGAATGCTCTTTCTCCAATACGTTCAAGGTTCTCTGGAAAGTGTAACTCACCATAGAGTCCTTTGCATTCATAGAATGCGCCCATTCCGATTTCACGAAGATTTTCCGGCAATGACAACTCGCAAACAAATCCACAGTTGGCAAAGACCCCGTCCCAATAACCAATATAACCTTTTTCTTTTCCGATCCTTTTCAGCGTACTAGGAAGATGTAAGCTGCCATTGAGATTCTTACAGTTGCGGAAAGCTTCTTTCTCGATGAACTCCAGTCCCTCCGGAAGAATCAGTGAGCCACTTAAGAATATGCAGTCGACAAATGCTGATTCTCGAATTCCAAATAATTTGTCTGGCAATACCAAATTGGTCAGAGTGTATTTTGTTGACATCGCGCCATTTGGTATGATATCATCATCGTTTCCCGAATAATTAGCGTCATCTACTTCATCAAGCCGGCCACCCTCACCTTTGACAATTATGACCTCTTTGAGATTCAGAGCGGAAAGAACAGTCATCCTATACTTCATTACAGCGAAATCTCTGGAGTTGATCTTTCCGGTAAGCTTAAGATTCTTCACTTTTGAGAGATCCTTCCCTGCCGCCTCGATGCATTTGTCCAGCGTTCCAGGAGTCTCGACATTGATGACGACATATTCCCTCGTCGTGGCATCGTGGGAGACGGCGTCGTTCTCCCAGGCCGTGATGCTTTCACCGCTGAGTTTGAACTCGAAGTCGCCAGGCGCTTTCTTGTTGACAGTGATCGTGAAGTTGTGCTGCTTGGAAGCGTTGAACACCATAATTTCACTTCTGCTGAACTTATAGGAGATCCCAGCTACTGTGACACTGATGACAGGTGTCCCGGCGGCGATTTCCTGCGGAGCGACCACGGCTCTGAAATCCTCTCCGTTCTTGTAAGGAATTATGCCTGTGCCTTCTGCCTCGCCAGTAGCGGTGACAACTCCTGTCGCCAGATTTATGGTGGCGTTCCTCTTGGTGTTCAGGATCAAGGCCTCCTTGCTTGCGGAAGCCCATTCCTCGTCAGAGAATCCAGTGCCTTTTACGAGGGACACCCTGACACCGGCCATCTTGTGTGCGAATGACAGGCGGACGATCCTGTCCGTCGGAGCGGCGTTCCCGGCCTTTCCCCAAAGAAAGTCAGAAGCCTCGTAACCGCCCGGTTTGCCGTTCATCGACTCTGTGCTTTGATCCTTTTGAACCACGAAGGCATATTCATTGACATTTTCGACCGAGGCGTAAGGGTAGTAGCCATACACATCGATGTGGGTCTCCTTGTCTTTCCAGTAGATGTCTCTGACCGGAATCCATTTGTAGGCGGTCTCGTCGAAGGTGAACTTGACGTTGTCCGCCCTGTTGCCGTTGTTCTTCAGTGTTCCGGCATCGCCGCCGTTGTAGTCCACGATGTAGACTCCGATTTCGTCCTTGTCCGCGAAGCCTGAGTCGTTCGCCCTTGTCTGGTAGATCTGCGAGATCTCACCGGAGATGGTGATCAGCCCTGGTTCCTTGTCACTTGGCTCAGGGCGTAAATTGTCTTCCTCCAGGCTGCAGGCGGCAAGTCCGAACAGGATGGCGGCTGCGGTAATGAAATGAGTTGACTTTCCCATATTAATGTATGATGCGTTGTTCAGTTAATTGATTTTCGATACTTTGAAAGATTGTCGCAATCCGGAGCGTTATGATTTATTCAACCGATCCGCCGTAGTCGATGCTGTCAGTCTCCCACGGACCGATGCCGATGTTTATGCCCTCGCTGGTGCGGTTGACCACAACCGTGCATGTGTGCTGCTTTCCAGATTTCATGTCAATCGAGGTCTTGAGAGCGTAGGAATTGTTGCCGACCTTTATTTTGATCAGTTCTGCGTCACTTACCTTCTGTGGCACGACAAGTGCCTTGAATCTCCCGGTCCCAGTCTGTAGAGGCTTCATTTCAGCCGCATCTCCTGTGGCGGTGACCACTCCGTCCGTAAGATTGATGAGAGCTGAGGTCTTCAGACCTTCCAGTGTCACTTCCGCTGTCTTGATGTCATCCTCTTTCCAGCCGGTGCCGGCCTTGATGCTGATGATGAGGCAACTCATGCTGTGGTTTACGCTGATCATGACCGGATCCGGGGTAGGGGCGATTCCAAGAACCTTCCCCCACATGAGGTCAGACGCCTTGTAGCCGCTCTCTGCGCTCTGGTCTTGACTGACCTGGAACGGGAACGATGTGATTGACGATAGAGAGGACGTGTAAGGGTAATAGCAGTAGAAATCCGCCTTGGTGGTCGCGTCCAGCCAGTAGATTTCCTTCCCGGCATTCCATTTCGTGCCATCGAAAATGAATTTGCAGTTGTCCACGTGGTTTCCGCTGTTCTGGAGACTCTTCGGCTCGTTTACAACGAACAGTCCGACATTGTCACCGGTCTCGAACGCATAGTCTGTTGCCCTGGTCATGGTCGTGGCGATTTGGATAGGAACCAATTCCGGCTCCGGTTTAGGCTCTGGTGCAGGTGTGGGTTCCTCTGTCTTTTTGCAGGATGCCAGAACAACCAGCGTCATAAGGGTCAAAGTGAGTTTTTTCATTGCTTTATTCAATTAGTGTTAATAATCATGGAATTGGCCAATACCAATTCAGCATACAAAACTACGCGGAAAAATCGATAGTGTCAAGTTCATATCGGTTCAAATTCCTGATTTAGCAAACCACGGTCACAGGACAAGGCCTCGGAGGCGTGCGCGGGGCAGTGTTGTGTGGCTGACCCTGCATTTGAAGGGAGGGTCAGCCACGGCTGCATAGGCTACGTTTGCGTGCAGGGCTGGATGGAGCGGCCGTGGTTTGCAGAAGGAGGCCGGGCATGAAAACAAAAAAGCCCACATCGCTGCGGACTTTTTTCGGTTAGTTAGTAGTGTATTACCTTATTTTGAAAGAAGGTCATAGTCGTTAGAGTGTGAAATACTCTCACATTTTCGTGTAGCAAAAGTAGTCAAAAAAAACGTTTAAGCAAGCCTTTTTCCGGAAAAGTTTTAAACGTTTTATGTTGATAAGTGGCTTTTGTATTGACTATCAATGCTTTCCAAAATCATTTTGTCGGAAAATTTTTTACAGACCTTAGAAGCTGCTTTGATTTGTTTGTTTGAGGGTTTTTCTTCTCATAGAACATTACTGACAAGTCAAAACTACTTCTTGAACTTCTTTGATCGACCGCTTAACTGCGCTTTCCGCCGGTGTCGCCGAGCAATTCCGGCCGGAGAAGTCTTGTACGCTCAAGAGCCTGCTCGTCCTGCCATTCCCTGATCAGTTTCGGATTCCCGCTCAGAAGAACCTCCGGCACCTTCCAGCCTTTGTAGTCGGCAGGGCGGGTGTAGACGGGAGGGGAGAGGAGACCGTCCTGGAAACTGTCGCTCAGGGCCGAGGTCTCATCGCTCAACGCCCCCGGGATCAGCCTCACGATCGAGTCCGCCAGAATCGCGGCCGGGATCTCGCCGCCGCTGACCACATAGTCTCCCACAGAGATTTCCCTGGTCACCAGATGCTCCCGGATCCGATGGTCTATTCCTTTATAATGGCCACAGAGGAGGATGAGATTCTCCTTCAGGGAGAGCTCATTGGATATTCCTTGAGTCAGACGCTCCCCGTCCGGGGACATATAGATGACATCGTCATATTCCCGCTCCGCCTTCAGCTCGTCTATCATCTTCTCAACCGGCTCTATCATCATCACCATCCCCGCGTCACCGCCGTAGCAGTAATCATCCACCGTGGCGCGCGGGCCGAGGCCATACTTCCGGATGTTGTGGACGTGTATTTCGACCAGACCTTTCTTGATCGCCCGACCCACAATCGAGTGGCTCAACGGACTGTCCAGAAGTTCCGGAACGACTGTAAGAATGTCAATTCGCATAGAATATTGTTTTTCCTTTTTTTGCAAAAATAGGCTTTTTAATTGTTTTTTTAGGTATATTTGCGGATATGTTGAAACTCTTATAATTAAACTGCTTTATGAGTGAAGGTAATATTCCTGAGGTTAATCAGACCCCAGATGTAGAGGAAGCTCCAAAGGCTCTCAATGAGAAAGTAGATGATGTTAAGGCCCAGGATGTTGCCGAGGAGGTCGCTGACAAGGCTGAAGAGGCTCCGCAGGTTGTGGAGAATGCGAATGAAGGTGGCGATGAAGCCATTCCGGCCGAGGAGGGCGGAGAGGTTCCGGCTGATCTCGGAAGCCTTTCGCTGGCGGAGTTGTCGGATAGGTTCGACAAGCTCTCTCAGGCTGATGACAGGATGAATAGGTACAAGGAGGCTGAGGCAATCAAGTCCGCTTTCTACAAGAAACTCTCAAAAGAGAAAGCCGAGGCAGGCTTTGGAGCGAAGGTCGACGAGCCGTCGTCAAGGGAGGATGTCATTGACGAGGTGACTCCTGCGGCTCGGACCGAGGAAGTGAAGGACAATCCGTTCGAGGCCATGGAGACCGCTTTCAAGGGTGTCTATGCCAACTACAAGAAAGAGCGCGCTGAATATAACCGACAGCAGGATGCCCAGAGGGAGGAGAACTTCGCCCGGAAGCAGGCTGTCATCGAGGACCTTAAGAACCTTGTGGAGAAACAGGAGGATGTGAGCTCCACATTTCCTGCGTTCCGTGAGCTCCAGAACCGCTGGAGGGAGATCGGCCCGGTCCCGGCCACCAAGTTCCGTGACCTGAACGACACCTACCAGTTCTATGTTGAGAAATTCTACGACATGGTCAAGATCAACCGTGACTTGAGGGATCTCGATTTCAAGAAGAATCTTGAGGCCAAGGAAGGGTTCTGCGAGGCGGCTGAGAAACTCTCCGGGAACGAGAATGTCGTCGAGGCTTTCCGCGAGCTTCAGAAGCTCCATGAGCAGTGGAAGGAGTTCGGTCCCGTTGCCAAAGAGTACCGCGATTCCATCTGGGACCGCTTCAAGGCCGCCACAGCCGTGATCAACAAGAAATACCAGGCCTATTTCGAAGGCCAGAAAGAGAAGCAGCAGGAGAATCTTGCCGAGAAGACAAGACTCTGCGAACAGGTGGAGGCCATCGCAGAGAAGGAAGTGAAGTCCTCAAACGAGTGGAACGCCCTCTCTGCCGCGATAGAGGAGATCCAGAAGACCTGGAGGACCATCGGTTTCGCCACTAAAAAGGAGAATCAGAAGATCTACGACCGCTTCCGCGCCGCGTGCGACAAGTTCTTCACCCGCAAGAGGGAATATTACACCCGGTTCAAGGACTCGATGAACGAGAACATGGAGAAGAAGCTCTCCCTGATCGAGCAGGCCGAGGCGTTGAAGGACAGCAAGGAGTGGAAGAAGACCACCGAAGCCCTCATCGCGTTGCAGAAGCAGTGGAAGGAGATCGGCGCCGTGCCTCGCAAGAAGTCCGAGCAGCTCTGGAAGAGGTTCCGCGCCGCCTGCGACGAGTTCTTCAACGAGCGCGACAAGAACGCCAAGCCGGAGAACGACTTCCACGGCAACCTCAAGGCCAAGAAGGCTCTCATCGAAGAGATCAATGAATATGTCCTCACCGGCGACGCCACGGCTGACCGAGAGGCGGCCCGCGCCTTCGTCGAGAAGTGGCAGGGAATAGGATTCGTTCCTTTCAAGGAGAAGGACGCCGTCCAGACCGCCTACACCGAGGCGATGCAGGCCAAGTTCCCGGACTTCTCTCTGAGGGCTCCGAGACAGGGCTCAGGCAACGGCGGCAGGAACGGAGGATCCTCCAGAAAGCCGCTAAGTGAGAAGGATCGTCTTGTGCAGCAGTACAACAAGCTACAGCAGGACATCGACACCTACGAGAACAACATCGGTTTCTTCTCGTCATCGAAGAACTCCGCTCCTCTGATCCAGAAGATGCAGGAGAGGATCGATGCCGCGAAGCAGGAGTTGAAGGATCTGGAGGCAAAGATCCGCAAGGCAGAGGAGAGCGAAGAAGAGAAGTAATCAGGGATGGATAAGAACACAATCACAGGTATTGTCCTGATAGGCTTGCTCCTGTTCGGCTTTACCTTCTATCAGAACAAACAGTATCAGAAACAGGCGGCATATCAGGCGCAGTTGGATTCCATCGAGCTGGTGAAGCAGATGCAGGCCGACTCGATAGCCGCCGCAGAGGCTGCCCGGAGGATGTCATCTGACACGGCGGCGATGGCCCAGGCGGACGCCCCGGTGAGCATCTACAGGGACTCCCTTCTTGAGGCCGCCCGCAACGGTGAGGCTCAGGTCATCACCCTGGCCAACGACAAGTTCGAGTTGGCTTTCACCACGAAGGGAGCGCAGCCATATTCTGCGAAGCTGAAGGAATATAACGCTTACGGCGGTGATGCGCTTTATCTCTTCAAGCCGGAGATGAGCCGTTATGATGTCCAGATCTATGCAGGGGAAAGTATCAACACAGGGGATTTCATATTCACTGTCGCCGAGAGGACGGACACCTCGCTTGCGATGCGTCTGCCGTTCGCCGGCGGCGGTTACATAGAGCAGAGATATTCGATTGCCGAGGGATCATATTCAGTAAAGAATTATCTTTCGTTCGTCGGTATGGAGAATGTCATTCCGAAGAATGTGTTCTCGTTCGATGTGGATTATTTCGTGACTATGCCGAGGATGGAGAAGGGCTACAAGAATGAGGTCCAGTACTCCAAACTTGACTACTATTTCAGCGGAGAGAAAAAGCCTGAGGCCATTGCGAAAGGTCGCAACGCGCAGAAACGCGTCGATGCAAAAGTGTCTTGGTTCGCTTTCCAGCAGCAGTTCTTCTCGGCAATAATGAGATCTCCACAGGAGTTCGCGTCGGCGGATTTTACGCTGAACTACTTCCCTGAGGACGATGAGAGCCACAACCTGATGACCGGGGAGGCTCGTCTGAGGATGGATTTCCAGCCGGGACAGCATAAGACGGTGGTTCCGTTCGAGTTCTACTTCGGTCCGAACCACTTCCGGACATTGAAGTCCTACGATCAGAAGTACGAGAAGATCATACCTCTTGGAGGTTGGCTCGTGGGTTGGTTCACGAGGTTCGTGATCATCCCTCTGTTCGACTTCCTGCACAAGTTCATCTCCAATTTCGGAATCATCATCCTCCTGATGACAATATTCATCAAGATTGTCGTGCTTCCGTTCTCCTTCAAGTCGTACTCGTCTTCAGCCAAGATGCAGGCCATCAAGCCTGAGATTGACAAGCTGAGCCAGAAGTACCCTAAGCAGGAGGATGCCCTCAAGAAGCAGCAGGCTCAAATGGACCTTTACAAGAGGGCCGGAATCAGCCCGATGGGCGGCTGTCTGCCGATGCTGCTCCAGTTCCCGATCCTGTGGGCGATGTTCCGTTTCTTCCCGGCCTCCATCGAGCTGCGCCAGCAGTCCTTCCTGTGGGCTGATGATCTGAGCGCCTACGATTCCATAATCGATTTCGGGACAAGGATTCCGCTGATCGGCGACCACCTCTCGTTGTTCGCTCTGCTGATGGCCGTTTCGATGTTCTTCTACTCGAAGATCACGACCGCGTCCCAGCCTGGCGCCGATGACCCTCAGATGGCTTCGATGCGTTTCATGAGCGTGTGGATGATGCCTATCATGATGTTTTTCATCTGTAACAGTCTGTCTTCTGGATTGAGCTACTACTACCTTCTCTCCAATCTCATCACTATGCTTGAGACTTGGGTGATCAAGAAGTGGTTCGTGAATCCTGACGAGATCCGCGCCAAGCTGAAGGCCACCGAGGGCAAGAAGATGCCTAAAAGCAAGTGGCAGCAGCGTCTTGAGGAAGCCCAGAGGATGCAGGCTCAGATGCAGAGGGAGCAGCAGAAAGGCCGCCGCTAAATGTCTCGTCAAGGTTTCTGATTCCTGTAAATCCTTCATGGAATGATAGAAGAGAATCTTAACAATATCAAAAAGGAACTGCCATCAGGGGTGAAACTGGTGGCAGTTTCCAAATTCCATCCGTTCTCGGACATCCTGACCGCCTATCAGGCCGGGCAACGTCGCTTCGGAGAGAACCGTCCCCAGGAATTCGCCGCCAAGGCACTCCAGCTCCCGCAGGACATCGAGTGGCATTTCATCGGTCATCTCCAGACCAACAAGCTGAAACTGGTTCTGCCGTACGCCTTCTTGGTTGAGTCCGTGGATTCCCGCCATCTGCTGGATCTCATAGACAACTGGGCCTCGGTCAATTCCCGGACCGTCAATGTCCTGCTTGAACTCCACCTCGGTGCCGAACTCACCAAGGGCGGACTTACAGAGCAGGAAATAGAGTCAATCCTTGATGAATATGCCAGCGGGCGTTCCTACCGGCATGTCCGCATCCATGGCCTGATGGGCATGGCCACCCACACCGATGACGTGGCTGTGGTAGAGTCAGATTTCGCCCGCATCCAGTCCCTCAAACAGCGTCTGGACACCCGCTATCCGCATCTTCCCGACTTCAACGAGCTCTCCATCGGTATGTCCCACGACTGGCCTCTCGCCATACGTCACGGCGCCACCATCGTCCGCATCGGCACAGCCATCTTCGGCCCGCGCCAGTACTGAAGTAAAATAAAAAAACGGTTGGAATGTGAGATTTCCAACCGTTTTTCAATATTATCCGTGAATTGTCGTGATTACAGCGTGCCGTTCTCTGCTTTCTCGATCATCGTCTTGTTGGCGGTGATGTAGATCTCGACGCGGCGGTTCTGGGCACGGCCTTCCTTGGTGGAGTTGTCGGCCACCGGCATGGAGTAGGACTTGCCCTCGGTGGTCATACGTGAGGAGGCGATGCCGCAATTCTTCAGGTAGTTGGCCACGGACTGAGCCCTCTCGTTGGACAGACGCTCGTTGACGGCATCCGAGCCAGTGTTGTCGGTGTGGCCGTAGATTGTGATGTCGGTGTCCTGCATGTCGCTCATCTTTGTGGCGAACTGAGACAGCTCATTCTTGGAGGTCTGGGAGAGAGTAGAGCCATTAGTCGGGAAGAGAATACCGCTGTTGAAGGTGACCTTGATGGCTTGCAGACCGTTCTGATCCTGGACGGTCTCTACCTTTGCATTCTCAAGAGCCTCAAGCTCGGCGGCCTTCTTGTCCATCTTCTTGCCGATGACAGCGCCTGTACCCGCGCCTACGGCTGTTCCGATGGCAGCACCGATGGCAGCACCCTTGCCGTCACCGATGGCGGCTCCGATTCCGGCTCCGATGATGGCTCCCGCTCCGGAACCCAGAAGTGTCCCCTTGCCTGTCTTGGACATTGTGCCGCAGCCGGAGAAAATCATGACTCCGCACATGAATGATAAAACTAATTTTTTCATTGTATTAACTTTTTTTTGTTGCGGAACCGACCCGGCGTCGGGCGTGAACCGCAGGTGTGTTTTTTTCGTTTGTCTGACGATTCCGGTAATAGTGCCGGATGTCAGGAACAAGTTGTAGTCCCGGAATTTCAAAAAAGGCCAGGCCGCAAGGCCTGGCCTTTTCTTACCATCAAATGAAGGGAATTACTTCGTGATGACACGTGCCATTTCGAGCACCTTGTTTGAATAACCCCACTCGTTGTCGTACCAAGCGCAAACCTTCACGAAAGTAGGATCGAGCTGGATTCCGGCCTTCACATCGAAGATTGATGTGTGAGGGTTGTTGCGGAAGTCGGTTGAAACCACAGCCTCATCAGTGTAACCAAGAACGCCCTTGAGCTCGCCTTCTGAAGCCTCCTTCATGGCAGCGCAGATCTCATCGTAGGTGACAGGAGTGTTGAGCTCGCAGGTAAGATCCACGAATGAAACGTCTGATGTAGGAACACGGAGAGACATACCGGTAAGTTTGCCGTTGAGCTCAGGAAGAACCTTACCTACAGCCTTGGCGGCGCCTGTTGATGAAGGGATGATGTTCTCAAGGATTCCACGTCCACCTCTCCAATCCTTCTTGGAAGGTCCGTCAACTGTCTTCTGGGTAGCGGTGGCGGCGTGAACGGTTGTCATGAGACCTCTCTTGATACCGAACTTGTCATTGAGCACCTTGCTGATTGGGGCAAGGCAGTTGGTGGTGCAGGAAGCGTTGGAGATGATGTCCTGTCCAGCGTAGGTCTTGTCGTTGACACCATAGACGAACATAGGAGTAGCGTCCTTCGAAGGAGCTGACATGATTACTTTCTTAGCGCCGGCCTGGATGTGCTTGCGGGCTGTCTCATCAGTAAGGAAGAAACCTGTTGACTCAACAACAACGTCAGCCTCAACCTCGTTCCACTTAAGGTTTGCAGGATCCATCTCAGCGGTGACACGGATCTTCTTACCGTTAACTACGAGGTGTCCGTCCACAACCTTAACATCGCCCTTGAACGCTCCGTGAACAGAGTCATACTTGAGCATGTAAGCAAGATACTCTGGGTCAAGAAGGTCATTGATACCTACAACCTCGATGTCGTGTGAGAAATTCTCAACTGCTGCACGGAAAACCATACGACCGATACGGCCAAATCCGTTAATACCAAGTTTTACCATTTTAATTAGATATTAAATAAGTTGTTAATCTATTCAACTACTAAACTAACCGTAGCCTTTACTGCAAAAGCGATGCAAAATTATTAAAAAATTGCGGAATTTAATATATTTGTGGGCTAAAATATAATAGCATGTCTGATGAACTGAATATACTGCTTACAAATGACGATGGCTATCAGGCGGGTGGCATCCATTCGCTGGCTGACATGATGCGCCATTTTGGCAGAGTGACGGCTGTCGCGCCGAAATACCACCAGTCCGGGATGTCAACGGCGGTCTCGATGGGAGGAAGGGCAATCGCCTACAAGAAACTTCCTGCGAAAGACGGGGTGCGGTGGTCCTACCTTGACGCCACTCCGGCAAGTTGCGTGAAATACGGTCTTGACGAAATCTTCTGGCCTGAAAAACCGGATGTTGTGGTCTGCGGAATCAATCATGGTTCCAATGCCGCAACGGCGGCGAACTATTCCGGAACCCTCGGCGCGGCGGAGGAGGCTGCCTTGAACGGAATCTTAGGCATCGGCGTCTCGCTCGACACGATGAGCATAGTTGCGGACTTTTCCGTTGTCAATGAATATTTTCCCGGCATATTCAGAAAACTTTATGAGCACCATAATCCTATGTCAGGAATATATTATAATGTCAATTTCCCGAATATTCCGGCATCTGCTGTCAAGGGCATCCGTGTGGGGCATCAGGGATTGGGCCATTGGGAGAAGGAGTTCAAGCCGTGGGACGCTGAGCTTTTCGCCGAAAGGGGAGTCCGTCCCGAGGATCTGGGCCACACATCATTCCCGAAGGCAGAGGAGGGAGAGCGGCTTTACATGATGGTCGGGGAGTTCAAGGATGATTCCCCGGCGGATGACATCCTTGCCGATCATCACATCCTTGCCGACGGCTACATCTCCATTGTCGCCCACAACATTGACAGTACAGACCGAGAGGAGGTTTCCCGTCTGGAAGGACTCGGGTTCAACGAGGACTTCCAATGAATATGCCAACGAATGAGCCGGCTCCGCTCCGGTGTAACAATCAAGGATCATTATGCGATACTACATCATAGCCGGAGAGGCGTCCGGGGATCTTCATGGATCCAATCTGATGAGAGGGCTTTACACCGAGGATCCCGAGGCTGACATCCGCTTCTGGGGCGGTGGGCTGATGGATGCCGTCTATAAAGAGCATCAGCGGGGAACCGGTCTCGTGAGAGACTACAAGGACGGAGCAATCATCGGTTTCACCCAAATTCTCATTCATGCGAGAACCTTTGCAAAAAGGTTCACGGACTGCACCTCGGACATCCTCCGCTGGAATCCTGACGTTGTGATCCTGATTGACTATCCGGGATTCAATTTCCGTGTGGCGGAGTTCGCCCACAAGGCCGGATTCAAGGTCTTTTACTACATCGCCCCGAAGGTCTGGGCCTCAAGGGAAAGCCGGGTGAAGAAGCTCAAGGCGTTCGTGGACAAGCTGTTCATCGTCTTCCCGTTCGAGATTCCGTACTTCACGAAGAAAGGTGTTGACTTTATATATAAAGGTAACCCGCTGATCGACGCCATTGACAACTCGGAAGCCTTCAAGGAGACCCGGGAGGAGTTTCTCGCCAAGACCGGGCTTCCGGACAGGCCGATGATCGCCCTCATGGCCGGATCCAGAAACGGGGAGATCAGCTCGATGATGCCGACATTCATGGAATTCGCCGACAAACTGCACGCTTTGCCGGAATATTCAGACTATCGCTTCGTGGTCGCTGCCGCTCCCGCGCGTTCGGAGTCCGACTATGCGAAGTACATCGGAGGACGTGAATATGTCAGCGTGGTTTTCGGCCAGAGCTATGCGGTGATGCGTCACGCCAAGGCCGCCGTGGTCAATTCCGGGACTGCCTCGCTGGAATGCGCGCTGATCGGGACACCTCAGGTGGTGGCTTACAAGGGGGCGGAGATCAACTTTTTGATCGCCAAGATGATAATCAAGATCCAGTACATAAGCCTCGGCAACCTGATCCTCGACAGGATTTGTTTCCGTGAGCTTCTTCAGTACTATTTCACGCCTGACAATGTGCTGTATGAGGTGCGGAGAATGATCGAGGATGAGGAGTACCGTTCGGCCATGCTTGCGGGCTATCATGAGATACGTGACGCGCTCGGTGGGGAGGGGGCTTCCGCTGCTGTCGCCAGGGCTATGATTGGAGAGTTGAGAAAGTAGGGAGAGAGTCTTTCAGGCAGCGGCCAAAATATAGAATGAAACATTTTTGAATATGAAAAGAATACTATTGATCACATTGATGATTGTTGCCGGAACAGTGGCCGCGTATTCGCTGACAGAACAACAGCTGCCGACGGAGATTTATGTCGAAGGTGCGAAGAACCATGTTCAGGGAATCGCCTACGACAGCGCCGCCGGCAAAATGTACTTCTCTTTCACGACCAGCTTCATCAAGACGGACATGGAAGGTAAGGTTGTAGGCTCAATAGACAGGATCCAAGGCCATCTCGGAGCGATGACATTCAACCCTTCGGACAGAAAGGTTTACGCCTCTCTTGAGTGCAAGGATGATGTCATAGGAGCCAGTCTTTCCTCTTTCGCCAAGGGACGCTCGATGTTTTACATAGCAATCATTGATGTAGACAAGGTCACAGAGGTCGGAATGGATTCCGAGAACAATGACGCTTTCCGCATTGTCTGTGTCAAGGAAGCCACAAGGGATTACCACCTGACAGGATTCGCCGACAAGGAGTACGAGCATTTTTACGGCTGCTCAGGAATCGACGGGGTGACGATAGCCCCGAAACTCGGAAAAAAGGACGGGAAAGATTATCTTTATGTGGCTTACGGCATCTATGGCGACAAGACCCGCGACGACAACAACCATCAGGTGCTGCTCCGCTACGACATCAAGAAATTGAATGAATATGCCGGAAAGGTGAAGTTCGGGGATTTCTATGCGGAAGGTCCGGCCAAGCCTTTGGACAAGTATTTCGTTTACACAGGCAACACGAACTGGGGAGTGCAGAATCTGGCTTACGACGCCGGGACAGGGAAGATGTTCATGGCCGTGTACAAGGGACGCAAAAGCATATTCAAGAATTATGACATGTTTGTGTTCGATGTCGCTGACAAGCCTGTCAAAAAGCAGTTGGCCGGAGTGCTTTATGACAGGACTAAACATCAGGTTGTCGGGTCTCAGGAGGCTCCTGTTCCAGGATTCTATTTCAAGTATGGCGCGACTGGAATATGTCCGGTAGGCGACGGCTTGTTCTATTTCGCCGAGCCGGGTAAGAAAGCGGAGACCGGAATACAGTATTCCAGAACACATCTTTACCGCTGGACGGGCGATTTAGCCAAGCCTTTCGAGAGGTTATAAAGACTATTTTCTCATCACATTGAGATCCACAAGGCCCGGGTCTCACAGTCATCAGTTCCTCTCCGATCATGGGAGAGCATCACAATGGCTATCATGATGGTGGAGGTTACGCCTATGACTGTCCAACCCCCGATGTTGACTTTCCTTGGCTTCATCTTCATTCGGGACTTCCGTTTTTTCGTTGAGGGTTTCCGTACTTTAGTGCTGCCCTTGGTGGGAACACCTTTATTCATGGACGCTGGCATCTTCATAGAACAAATTTAATGAATATTTCTGACTATCTTTGTACTCTGATTATTTAAAGGGCTATGAACTGGTTCATCGAGATATTTACGGAACCGTCTTATATTCAGGCGATTCTTGTCCTGTCACTGATCTGTGCGGCGGGCCTACTCTGCAATAAGATCAAGGTAAAGGGAGTAAGTCTCGGCGTTACGTTCGTTTTTTTCGCGGGAATCGTTGCCGGGCATTTCGGGCTCAGCGTCGATTCCCGTATGCTTGCGCTTGCGCAGAACTTCGGTTTGGTGCTGTTTGTTTTCACCCTTGGTCTGCAGGTGGGGCCGAGCTTTTTCCCGTCGTTGAAAAAAGGAGGCATCAAATTGAATATCCTGGCGTTCGCCGTGCTTTTGGTTGGTACCTTAATGACATTGGGCATAAGTAAATTATGTGGATTATCCCTTCCAGTGGCGACAGGTCTTCTGACAGGGGCGGCCACCAACACTCCCATGCTTGGAGCCGCGCAGCAGACCTTGCTCCAGACCGATCCCGGAGCGGTGGCTGTCTCCAACCAGATGGCCACAGCATGCGCTGTGGGCTACCCTTTCGGAGTGATAGGGGTGATTCTGTGTGTCGCGATTCTTTCGGCAATATTCCGTAAGAACTGTGGAACAAAGGATGCACACGACAACCAGACCTTCATCACAGAGTTCAGGGTGAGCAATCCGGCGGTCTTTGGGAAAACCATCCGCGACATCATGAAGAACGCACACGTCCGTCTTGTTGTCTCTAGGGTTTGGAAATATGCCGGAGAGGGCCGTGGGCAAGTCATCATACCAGACGGAGACACTGTGCTCGAAGAAGGAGAACATGTGCTTGTGCTGACCAGAGAGAAGGATGCGGGGGCAGCGGAGCAACTCTTTGGAGAGAAGGTCGTCAAAGATTGGAACAAGAAAGACATTGACTGGAACCATCTGGACGGGATGCTCGTGTCACGCCACATCTTTGTGACCAAGACGAGTGTCAACGGGGCGAAACTCGGGGATCTACATCTGCGCAATGCCTACCGGATCAACATCACGAGGGTGAACAGAGCCGGAATCGACCTGCTTCCGTCCCGTGACCTCAGGCTTCAGATTGGGGACAAACTGACGATAGTGGGGGAGCAGAAGGCTGTTGATCGTGTGGCAGAAGTGCTTGGTAATCAGGAGAAAGAACTTCGTAATCCGAATCTGTTGTTCATTTTCATCGGACTGATGCTCGGGTTGATTCTGGGCAGTCTTCCGATTTCCATTCCGGGAATGAGTGTACCGATCCGGCTTGGAATCGCAGGTGGTCCGATTCTGATCGGCATCCTGATGGGTGCTTTCGGGCCGAGAATCCACCTCACCACCTACACGACTCACAGCGCTAATCTGATGCTGCGTCAGTTTGGCCTGACAATCTATCTTGCCGGATTGGGGCTAAGTGCCGGACCCGACTTTTTCGAGACGGTCCTAAGGCCTGAGGGCTTGATGTGGATTGTGGTCAGTGTTCTCTTGGCAATCGTTCCTGTGCTGATTGTGGGCATTGCCGCGTCCAAATTCTTCAAGACGGACTATTCGGAAAATGTCGGGATGCTGTGTGCCTCGATGGCGAATCCGATCGCACTCAACTATGCCCTCACCACAGTCGATGATGACGAGCCATCCGTGGCCTATGCCACTGTCTATCCGATGGAGATGTTCCTCCGCGTCATCTCCGGCCAGGTTCTGATGCTTCCCTGACAGACATGTCCAGTCAATTTACCGTAACCGAGAGCGGGGGCTTTGTCGCTTTGTCGCTTTGTCGTCACATCCACGCAACCTCGGTCTGCCGATCTGTCCGGTGTCGTTTTGACCGTAGAGGTCAACCCACTTATAAGTAAATGATTAGCAGAACCTGCTCATGCCGATGACGGGTGGGAGTAGGTCATGTTATCAGGCTGATCCACAGTGTTTTGCCATCCATGTAGGATCACGAGGCGATCTTTGAGCGGATGAACCGCCAGAGATCCGGGAGGATGAGAACCGGAGAGGTGCAGAGAAGGATCCAGCCCCAGTCGGCAAGAGGGAGAGGGGAGACCTCGAAGAAAACACCGAAACAGTTGACAATCAGGAACTGGCCGATCAGGATGACTCCGGCGACCAACAGGCAGCCGTAGCAGGCGGAAGCCTTGAACCTCTTGCGGTTGAAGAAAAAATCGAGTATGTCCTGAAGGACGCTGCCACCAGTCTTGAAGTATCTGGCGTTGAACAGATTCCAGAACTGGAGAAGCACGAAGGTTGTGAAGAACACGCCCAGTTCGTACCCGGACAGGTGGGTCTTGGTGTGGGCGGAGAACGCTCCGCTGAAGAACTCCCCGACGACATTCCAGTGGAGAAGGTCCTTGACGGAACTGATGTCCATCCGCCAAAGAAGCTGCCAAAGAAGGGCGAGATAGACAAAGAACAATATTCCCGTGAAGGCTATCCGCTTCGCCATCGAGCGGTCTATGATGTGGCTTTTCTGGTCTCTTGGCCTGTCTTCCATAACCCGGCGGTCAGGCGGCAGGGATGACAGGGCAATCGCCGCGAATGTGTCCATGATGAGGTTCACCCACAGCATCTGTGTGACGGTCAGAGGGGAGTCCAGCCCGATGAACGCGCCAAGGAGCACAACCAGACAGGCGCACACGTTGATCGTCATCTGGAACAGGATGAAACGCTTGATGTTCAAGTATAGCGACCGTCCCCACAGAATGCCTTTGCCTATGCTTGAGAACGAGTTGTCGATGATCGTCACGTCGCTGGCCTCCTTTGCCCTTGCCGTGCCGTCTCCCATCGAAAGCCCGACCTGAGCCTTTTTAAGGGCGGGAGCGTCGTTGGTTCCGTCACCGGTGACCGCCACGACCTCACCCATCTGCTGTAGAAGGGTTACAAGGCGAACCTTGTCCTCCGGCCTGGCTCGTGAAAGAACCCTGAGGGTAGGCAGAACCTCTTCTTTGAGATATTCATCACTCTTGGCCGCGAATTCGGAGCCGGTGATTGTCAGAGGATTGGTCTCGTTGTCGCTGATGATTCCGGCCTGACGCGCTATCTCGCTGGCGGTAAGGGCGTTGTCTCCGGTCACCATGATCACCCTGACCCCGGCGTGTCCGGAGCAGGTGTTGATCGCATCCCGCACATCCTCGCGGATCGGGTCCGCTATGCCCACGATGCCGAAGAATGTCGTCGGAGAATCCTTCTCGGACATATTCCTGTAGGCGAATCCGAGGGTTCTCATACCTTTGGACTGCCAGAGGGCCAGAGTGGCGAGCACGCTTTCCTTGGTCTGGCCTCCGGCGATGATGTCTGAGGTTTCCAGAAGCTGTTCGGGGGCGCCTTTGATGAAGAGATATTCCTTGCCGGTCGCGGTGTCGACAGCGTCCGTGGTCATCCGTTTCCTTTCAGTCGAGAACGCGATCTGGTCCACTATCCTGTAGGCGTTCCTGCGCTTGGAATAGTCAACCCCTTTGCCTTGAAGCCATAGCAGAAGCGCCCCCTCGGTCGGATTTCCTATCGCGTGCGGCTCTCCGGTCTCTGATGTGTTCAACACCGCTGTCGAATTCACGGCCATACTGTCTGTGACAAGGCTTTCATCTACTCCCCAGAACCCGGACTCCACCACACTCATCTTGTTCTTTGTCAGCGTGCCGGTCTTGTCGGTGCAGATGACGGTGGTCGCCCCGAGAGTCTCGCAGGCGTGAAGCTTTCGCACGAGGTTCTTCTCCTTGAGCATCCTGCGCATGCTCAGCGCAAGGCTGACCGTCACGCTCATCGGCAACCCTTCAGGCACAGCCACCACAATCAGCGTCACCGCGATCATCAGCGAATTGAGCGCGGCGCGGAAAATCTCGATGAATGAATATGTCCCAGTGTCGTTCGTGAGGAAAAATATGCTCATCCTCCCGACCACGATCAGGACCGCGATGATGTAGCTAGCGTATGTTATCCATCGGGCGAGCTGGTTCAGCTGGGCGTTCAGAGGGGTCTGGACATCAGGCTCTTCCTGTAATATCCTCGCGCCTTTTCCCTCTTCCGTTTCAGTGCCGACCGCAGTGACCCTGCAGGTGGCGCTTCCCTCAATCACTGTCGTGCCGCGAAGCAGGAAATTGCAGGGATAGGTGCTTTCCGTATCGCTTTCGGGTTGAGTCCTCTTTTTCGTGAACGGTTCACCGGTGAAGTTTGACTCGTCCATTATCAGGTTCCGGTCACTCAGCAGGACACCGTCCGCCGGCACCTCGTCCCCGTTCTCCAGCACGACCACATCTCCGACACAGACATCACTTTTGGGAATCTCGTAGGTCTGAGGACTCTTGCCGCCCCCGTTTTCCAGACGCAGCACCTTGACAGGCCTCTCGTCCTTCGCCTTGTTTAGAATCTTGAACTCCTTCTCCGCCTTCACCTCGAAGATGAATCCGATTCCGGTCGCCAACAATATGGCCGCCAGCACTCCCACCGGTTCGATAAGGCAGGACGCGTCCCGTCCCGCTGTGACCATCTCGTAGAGTGACACGCCAAGCGACAGAGCCAGCGCCACCAGCAGAATGATGATGATCGGATCCTTGAACTTCTCCAGATATGCCTTCCAAAGTGGCTCCTTCTCCGCCTCCGGAATGATGTTCCGCCCTTTCCCTTGGACCACCTCCTCGGATCCCTCGATAAGGCAATCCGTTGTTTCTGTGCCGCTTTGTGCGAACTCATCATTCGTCTTGGCGACTCTTATCTCACCGTTTCCTTTCTTCATAGTCAAACTATTCTTTGAATATGCCAGCAAAGATACTATTTCACACTGATTTCATCACCAAGAATCCAAACGTTTGGAAAGCCAGGAGCGATGATGCGGGCGCTGATGAGTCAGCGCTGCCTTCCAAGTATACGGCCGCATTTCTCCTCATACTTCCTTTTGAGGCGGAAAGTGCATGAGCAAATCTCAGTGTCCGCATCGCGGCTGAACCTTGCCACATATTTTCCCGCGTCGGCGCACCAGAGAGAAGCCGCCTCATCAAACGAAGCGAGATCCCTAACAGCAATCCCCATCGTGACCACCTCCGACTCTCCAGGCGCGAGAAGTCCAGTCTTTGCAAAGGCCTTGAGCTCCACCTTTGGCTTGTCCAGAACCAGAGACCCTGGCGCGGAGACAAAGACCTCGATGACATCCTTTCCGGCAATTTTACCGGCATTTCTGACTCTCACGCTGAAAAAGACGCTGTCCGCGGTGACTTTCGCTGACGGCTCCACCTGTTCAAACTCAGTGTAACTCAGTCCATGTCCGAACGGGAAAGAGACTCTCTTGCCGAAGGTGGAGAACCAACGGTAGCCGACATATATTCCCTCGTCATAATCGGTATGGTCCAATGTCGAGCGATTTCCAACGTCGTACATACGCTTGTCCGCATACTTGTCGTAGTCGTATGGGAAATTTATGGACGACGGATCATCAAAATAGTTCTCCGGGAATGTCGCGGCCAGCCTTCCGGAAGGATTCACCTTTCCGACAAGGACATCCGCAACGGAATTTCCGGCCTCCTGCCCTGGTTGCCAGGCGAGCAGAATGGCATCCGGGAGGTGCTTCCACGAGGCGGTTTCAATCACGCCTCCTACATTGAGCACCACAGTGACCTTTTTCCCGCGCGCGTGGAAACCGTCGCAGACATTGCGCAGCAAATTCATCTCGTTGTCCGTCAGATACCAGTCACCCTGCTCAAGCCGTCGGTCGTTGGACTCACCGGAAGTCCGCGTGATCACCACGACAGCGGCGTCATTCTGCACCGCAGCCCTCCACACGGCCGCGGAAGGCGTCTCCGGTTCGGGAAGAGCGCGCACGTTCCAGATGTCGCTCACGAAACCCTCGCCGCGCCAATATTCAAAACAGGATTTGGCATAGTCCCCGTAATAGCTGACTAGTTCCCCGTCAAGCGACAGGCCCGCATTCTTCAACCCTGCGTCAAGCGAAACCATATACGGCTTGTGCACATACCCGGAGCCGCTTCCACCGGCAATCATGTCATACGCCGGCGCCCCGAAAAGCGCGACCTTGCCGCCAGCATCAAGCGGCAGGGCGTCATTTTCATTTTTGAGCAGAACCATGCACTCGGCAGCCGCATTTCTGACAAGCTCGGCGTGGGCCTTAAGGTCAGGAGCCGAGCTGAACTCATATTTTCGGAAAGCGGGGGCCTTCATAACGTAGCGCAGCATTCTAAGGACGCATGCGTCCAGCGCCTTCTCAGGAAGTTCCCCTGAGCGTACCGCCGCGATGATTCCATTAACCTGATCCCAATTTCCCGGTTCGAAGAGGTCATTCCCCGCGGCAACCTGCTCCGCAGTGTTCCTTGTCCAGGTCCAGTCAGTCATCACGATGCCGTCAAAGCCCCATTCTCCGCGCAGAAGATCGGTGAGCAGTTCCTTGTCGGCCTGTGTGTAACGGCCGTTAATCTTGTTGTAAGACGACATTATTGTCCAAGGATGCGCCTCCCGGACAATGGTTTCGAAACCCCTGAGGTATATTTCGCGCAATGCACGGGCGCTGACACGGGAATCGTTCTCCATTCGATTGCTCTCCTGGTTGTTTGCCGCAAAATGCTTGACAGACGCGCCCACTCCCTGTGACTGGAGGCCACGCACGAACGCCGAGGCAATCTTTCCGGTAACAACAGGGTCTTCGGAGTAATACTCGAAATTGCGCCCGCAAAGCGGATTCCTCTGTATGTTGACTCCCGGAGCGAGCAGGACATCAGCTCCATATTCAAGAACCTCATTCCCCATCGCCTCACCGACTCTGCGGACAAGGTCCACGTCCCAGGAAGACGCCAGGGCGGACCCTACCGGGTATTGCTCAGTTTCGCAGCTTATGGAAATATGCGGGAAGAGAAATCGCAAAAAATCAACGGAACGAGCTGAGATTTTCCAGAAAGCACTATTTCTGGAGGACGCAGCAGAAGAAAGAGATTGCCGGGTTCTTGTTATAAAGCCGAGATGGTTTCGGATTCGTTGCAATATAGCCGAATTTTCGGAGGCGTTTCGGGAAGAGCCTGTTCCTGTCCATGATGAGGTACTACTACGACATTTTGGAAAAGGACAATTTCGTCAGTCTGTTCTCCGGACTCTGGATTGAGAAGAACCCGACTCCGCTTATGGGAGAGTTCCATGTGCTGTACCTGGACTTTTCGAGGGTCGGCGGGGATATCGAGACGCTGTCTCAGAGCTTCGATGTCTATTGCAGTGCCGTGGCTGAGGACTTCGCGAGGAGGTACGAGGCGTTCTATCCACCGGAATATCTCTCCGAAGTGCTTAAACAGAAAACCTTTGTCGGCAAGTTGAACGTAATCGACCTTTATGCCAAGAGGATGAAGAGGAAACTCTATCTCATCGTCGACGAGTACGACAACTTCACGAATGTGGTGCTAAATGTAAAGGGAGAGCAGGTCTATCATGCCATGACTCACGCCGAGGGCTTCTACCGGAGCGTTTTCAAGCAGTACAAGGGGATGTTCGACCGCATACTCATGATGGGCGTGAGCCCCGTCACCATGGACGACGTCACCAGCGGATACAACATCGCCACATCCCTCACCCTCGATCCGGAGTTCAACATGATGCTGGGGTTCAGCGAGACGGAGGTCAGGGAGATGATACGGTACTATCAGGGCGTGGGCGCGCTGCATGCCGACGAAGATGCACTGATTGCCGAAATGAAGCCTTGGTATGACGGATACTGCTTTTCTGTGGAAGCTCTTGACACCGATCCGAAGATGTACAACACCGACATGGTCAGCTACTATCTCCGCCACTACATCAACCGCAGTAAGGCCCCTAGGGACATGCTCGACCGCAACACCGCCACCGACTACAACAAACTCGACAAGCTCATCCGGCTCGACAAGCTGGACGGCGACCGCAAGAGCGTGCTCCTTGAAGTCGCGCAGAACGGATTCACCCTCGGCGGGGTGCAGCCCTCGTTCCCGGCACACAGGCTGATTGAGCCGGACATGTTCAAGAGCCTGCTCTACTACTACGGGCTGCTCACAATCAGCGGGACACGCGGGGTGAACACCATTCTGAGTATTCCGAACAACAACGTCCGCAGGCAGTTCTACGAGTACCTCGTCATCGAATACAACAAGATACTCCAGGTCAATATGTCAAAACTGTCCGAGACCTTCGACTCCGCGGCCCTCGACGGCGATTGGCGACCGATGATGGAATACATCTGCCGGCAGTACCACGACACCACATCCGTCCGCAGCCTCATCGAGGGAGAGAGGAACATCCAGGGCTTCATGACGGCCTATTTCAGCCTCGACCCCTACTACCTCACGAACCCGGAAGTGGAACTCAGCCACGGCTACTGCGACTTCTTCCTCATGCCGGACTTCCACCGCTGCGCCACGACAGCCCACGCCTACATCGTCGAACTGAAGTACCTCAAGCCCGATGCAGCCGAGGAGGCGGCAGCGAAGCAGTGGGACGAGGCCGTGGATCAGATACGTGGCTATGGTGAGGGCAAGGCAGTCATGGCTCTTGCCGGGAAGGCCGCGTTGCACCTGATTGTAGTGCAGATTAAGGGCCACAGCCTCTACCGGATGGACGAGATTAGGTAGATTGGGACATCCGATAAAACGGAGACGGCAAAGAATACAGCGATGAGGAAGAATGGCGAGCTCAGAAAGATAACGAAGGCATACCTTGAAAAATGCAACGCATTTAAGGAAGGTGAAGACTATATCCTTCACTTTTAGGGAACGACTTTGTCACCACCGAGGGCGACTGCTGGTATGTCTATGACTATTTCTTCGCGGAATGGCTGCGGACGCTGTAGGGAAAAGTCCCCGGAAGCATGGAGAACGGCTTCCGGGGACTTTTGATTTTGGATTAACCAGCAAATTACTGCTGAGTTGTCGTTTATTGTGCCGGCTGGGTTACTGTTATGGATTTCGTCTTAGGTAACGCAAAATATCCATCACCGAGATCGTAGGTCGCTGTTATTGTTGCCTTGCGTTCATCTCCAGTTTCGTTCTTACCGTAAGTGACTTTCCACCATGATCCATCATGTCTGCAGGAAATCCAGTCCACTGTACCTCCTTTTTCATACGTGTAAGCAAATTTGGCTTTGCCATAAAACAGGCCGTTATTATCGTTCTGCTCTACACCATCTATCGCTGCATACCACCAACTTAGCCCTCTATCACTCTCTCCCTCAGCGGAAAGTTCATAGTTTTGAGCTAATTCACCAGCATACCTAACCACCTTAGTTGCAGCATCGACACGAGTTATCTTATCCAAATTTACATAAATATTGGTAACAGCTCCGTTATCAAAAGTCCTTGTTCCGGCATCCAGCACATACTGGGCTTTGTCTGTCATTATCAAATAAGTAAGATCTTTGGCCTCCAGAGACGGAACCGTCATATAGATTCCGGTACTATTAACACCATTCTTGGAGTTAGCGATAACTTTCTGTTGATCATTCTCAACTTTTACTGTTACTATTTTATTATGGTACCTTACCAAGGCCTCCTTATCTGCAACATTCCACCTTTCATCTGTTTTGGCAAGCGGTCGACCAAGATAGTCATAGGCGATGTTACCTGTTATATCGCTGGAGGAGGACACCGAGATTGACTGAACTTTCTCGCCTACGTAAGTCGAAGAGTAGATGAAGAAACGACGGATGTTGCCGATGAGTTGCATCTTCAGTTCTCTGTTAGGTAAATCAGAGGCTTTGAAACTCTGATTCGCTTTGAGACACAGCATTTTCGCATCGAGTGCTCCTGGAGTTGCGTTCCCATCATTCGGCCAGCGAAATGAATAATTAAGGAGTTTTCTCGTCATATCTTCGCTATATTCTTCCGTCGGACCATAAAAGAATGACACAGTACCCTCTTTTGGAGTCTCATCAAACGTGAATGTGGCTTTGCCGTTCTCATCAATTTTTATCGCGGAGGACTTGTAAACAGTTCCTTTTTCACCAGAATCGTCTGTGCAGACAACCATAAGGAGCTTGTCCTTATCATCCGCTTCCCACGACATTTTCTCTCCATCAGCGAGCGTCACCTTGGTCTGTGGGTCGGCTGCGGAGAACGGGTCGTTTACAGTTACGGAGAACGGCTTCGCTTCAACTACAGGATTTTCGGGTTCTGCGGAAGGCTGTTCTTTCTGACAAGCCACAAATGCTGATGAAATCATCACTATGGCTATTGTTGAGTAGAAAAATCTTTTCATGATCGTACTTTTTAGAAATTTAGTTTTGTTGAAAATTACTCCCAATCTTCAGTTACTTCGTAATATTCAAACCCGTTTGCATCTACGCTAGATGCAGAGCCGCAAATAACATTTTCAGCGCTAAGTGCGATAACCGTCACCTGCGGAGCGTTGTAGTTTAACTTGTTCATTTTCATTTGTGTTAGATTTTAAAGTGTTTGTTGTTTGTTTGTTATATAATTAATTGGTTGGAAATTAATCCTTTTACCTCTTCCTGACCAGTCTGAAAGGTGAATTATCTCAAGGCTTTGGTATAGCGGGATTTGCGGAGGTAGTCAGCGCTTTCACGGATGCTGCGCATGACATCGTCCGGGTAGGAGTACCTTTCAACTTCGATGATCACGGCTTTGGTTCCTGCAGTCTTAGCATTGGCGAAGATCGCGTCGAATCCGACCATTCCGCTCTGGCCGATCTCCCTCTCGTCCTTGATGTGCAGGAGTTTGAAACGTCCGGGATATTTCTTGAAATAGTCAACCGGGCTCGAATTGCCGATGACTGTCCAATAGACATCCATCTCGAAGAAGACATATTCAGGATTAGTGTGCGAGAGCATGTAGTCGTACATCACCTCGCCTTCGACCTCCGAGAACTCATGGGAGTGGTTGTGGTAGCCGTACTCCATCCCCGCATCGGAAACCATCTTGCCGACAGTGTTGAGATAGTCGCAATAGATCTTCAATTCGGCTAGGGTCTTTGGGACGCTGCTGCCCGAATTCTCGAAGTACACCCAAGGGGTGACGATGAACTTCATCCCAGCCGCCTTGTGGGCGCTGATGCAATCTTCCCACCAGCGCAGGGTCTCCTCGCTCGGCTTTCCTGCCGCGAACTCCTCGACAGTGAGGTTTCTGGAGACATGCGTGGAAAGCGGCACAAGGCCAGCGGAGGCGCAGTCGGCTTTGAACTCCTCCGGGGTGAGTCCATAAATTTTCCCGTCAGAGTACGATGCTGTCTCAACGCAGTTGTAGCCCATCTTGGAGAACTGCTTCAGGACAGTCTCGTGGTTTGCGGCATATTTCTCCGGGGGATCGAGCAAATCCCTTGCTGAATAGAGCTGGATGCCGACAAGCGGTTCACCAGCGAACAAATCGCAGCATCCGAGAACAATCGCCACGGATGCGGTGACTATCGAAAGAACTGAGTGTTTCATGATTTCACAGGATTTAATCCATTACCTTCACACGGATGTTGCGGAACCACACGTCGTCTCCATGATCCTGAAAACCGAGGTAGCCTTCGTGGTTCGGGCCACCGCAGTTGTTGAGAAGCTCGAAGGCGAGTGGCCAAGCCTCAGGACTGAACTTGCTGTTCTTCAGCATGTCGGTCCACTGCTGGGTCCACAGATGGTACTCAAGCACGTTCTCGCCGTTCTGGTAGTGAACAACGGTGCCCTTATAGACCATAATTCCTCCGGTCTGCCACTTGTCATAGCCTGTGAAGTTCTGCGGCTTCGCAGGAATCATGTCGTAGAGGGAGCCCGACTGGCGGTTGCCGTCCTTGCCGAGAAGGGCGTCAGGGTGGGTGGAGTTGTCAAGAACCTGGTATTCGGGAGAGGAAATGTAGATCGGCTGGACCTCAACGTTGCCGTCCTTGTCCTTTGTGGTCACTTCCTGCGCGAGATAGAAAACACCGGAATTGGTCCCTTTCGCCACTTTCCAGTCAAACTCAAGCTTGAAGTTCTTGAACTTGTGAGCGAAGATGAGGTCTCCGCCTTCCTTGGTCTGTCCCTCTCCGGTGCCAGAACCCGTGAACTTAATGCAGCCGTCCTCTACTGTCCAGCGCTGAGGGACAACATCCTTCATGTAGCCTCTCCATCCCTTCAAGGAAGTCCCGTCGAAGATCACGTAATACCCGTCCTTGTCTTGTGGATATTCGCTGAGATTGACGCAAGGCTTCTCGACCACGGTGTACTGAGGTACAGCCGATGTCTCACTGCTTTCCTCGGTCTTCTTTTTTGAATTGTTGTTGCAGGCACTTAAAGTGGCAAATGCAACAAAAGCGGTTGCAGCCGCTGCGTAAAATAACGCTCTATTCATTTTTGTTATTTGTTTTTAGATCGGCCAGACCGGAGGGGCGTTCCCTTCCGGTCTGGCTTCTTGTTTCTATTATTCCTCCGGCATCGGTGGAAGCCCGTAGCCGTTTTGGTAGGTGTGCTTAATGAGTTCGGCGGCGAACTGGTTCGCATTGACGGGATCGGTGTAGGTGTTCTCGAAAGTCGGGTGGCCGTCGTGGATAGAGAACCCGTCCTTGACCATCGACTTCACCGTCGCGTCGGCAGGAATGTTGGTGAACCTCATGTTCTTTCCATCCCAGTCGAGTACCTGGTTGAGCCCCTGAAGACGGACTGCCAGCACTCCCATGACAACCATCTCGTTGAACGGTCCGGCCTCGCTGAAGTCGGAAGCTGAAGGCACGCGGACAGAAGGGTCTTCCTTGCAGGCACGAACCCAGTCCTGAACGTGGTTGACAGTGAAGTCCTCGCTGATGGCAGGGACCCGGCGAAGAAGCTTAGGAGCATCGGGAACCCTTCCTGAAACAAGGTATGGGCGGGATCCGTAGCAGCCGCAGATGAGCGTGTCCTTTGTGCCGTGGAAAATCACGGCGCCACCCCAGTAATTCATGTCCACTCCCGCAGGAAGTCCTTCCGGTCTGTCCGGGAGAAGGCCGCCGTCGTACCAGTTCAGCTCGACCTCTGGCATCGCGACCTTAGGCATGTTGTCGCGGGCTGGGAAGATGTACTTCACGTGCTGCGCGGAAGGGCATGACTCGCTGAGAAGCTTGGTTGAGGAACCCTGAACGTGGATAGGATAACCAAGGTTCAGAGCCTTGAACGGGGCGTGGAGGATGTGGCACGCCATGTCACCGAGGGCTCCGGTGCCGAAGTCCCACCAGCCGCGGAAATTCCACGGAGTGTAGATGGAATGGTACGGGCGCATCGGGGCAGGTCCGATGAACGCGTCCCAGTTGAGGGTCGAAGGCACGTTCATCTTCTCGGCTGGGCGCTCAAGCCCCTGAGGCCAGATCGGGCGGTCAGTGAAGGCGTCAACCTTGGTCACCTCGCCGATCTCACCGTTCCAGATCCACTCGCAGGCTAGCCGGACACCCTCATTGGACGCTCCCTGGTTGCCCATCTGTGTGGCCACACCGGCCTTCGCTGCAAGTTTTGTCAGAAGCCTGGACTCATACACGGTGTGGGTGAGAGGCTTCTCGCAGTAAACGTGCTTGCCGGCCGCCAGAGCCTCCGCGCAGATGATCGCGTGGGTGTGGTCAGCGGTAGCGCACATGACAGCGTCACATTCCGGAAGAAGTTCCCTGAACATCACGCGGTAGTCGTTGTACCTCTTCGCATTCGGATAGCGCTTGAAGACGTGGTCGGCATATTTCCAATCAACGTCGCACAGTCCGATGATGTCTTCGGTCTCTAAAGCTTGTAACACGCTTGCACCCCTGCCACCGATGCCGACGGCGATAATCCTGAGCTTTCTGTCAAGAGGCTTAGGCTGCTTCTTCTTGTCCGCTTTTTCCGAATTGCCGGCAAAAAGGACATTCGGAGCTACAGCGATACCGGCCGCGGCCGCGGCTCCGACCTTCATAAATGATCTTCTGGATAGTTCTTTAGACATGATCAATGTGTGTAGTATTGTGTTAATAAAATCTCTGTGATGTTTCCGGTTTGTCCGTGTCCTTTACGGGCATCGGTTACCGGTTCCAATGAATCAGTCCGTAGCCGTTGGTCGCTGTACGCCTGCGTTCCCAAATCCGCTCCAGCTCCTCATGGGTGCCCTTGACCGGCATGTCGTGCGTGGCGGCATCCTCCAACATCTTCCAGGCATACTCGGAAGCCATGGCCGCGTCCCTGAGCGTAGGGAGTCTGGAATCAGATGTCCCGTTCCTCAGGCTGTCTGCATAAATGTCAATGAGTTTGTCTATGTTCTTCCCTCCGTACGGTCTCTCAATCCTCTCCGTGCGCGTGATTCCGTGGATGTCAACCACCGCTGTCCTGAAATCGTGGCTCATCCTTACCACACCCTCAGTGCCTATGATGTCCGCATAGGTATTGTGCGTCTGATCCTTCGCCAGCTGGCCGTAGTTTTCTCCCTGTGTGATGTCGAAGACCACTCCGTTCTCAAACGTTCCGTGGGTCTGAAGCCACCACGGATCCTTCCACTCCCAGAGCCTGATGGCCTGCGCGTTCCAAGTCTTGTACTCGCTGCCGGCCAGCCACCTCGCGATGTCGATGAAGTGCATTCCGCAGTCGTGGAAAGCCGGTCCCTCAAACTCGTGATGACCCTCTCCCGGAGACAGACCAGGTGTCATGTGGCAGAGCCTGACGATGGCAAGCTCGCCAAGTTCCCCCGAACGGATGACATCCTTCAACTCATTGATGAACCAAGAGTTCCTGAGGTAAAGATTCACGGTTGAGAGCAGACCTGAGTTCTCCGTCTCCCTGACGACCTCCCATTCTCTCTCGATCGAATCAGCGATCGGCTTCTCCATTATCATGTTCTTGCCGGTCGCGACCGCCTTCCTCACCCGGCTGAGTCTCGTGTCGGCAAGGGCGGTCAGCGCCACCACCTCCACTTCAGGGTCATTGAATATGATGTCCTCGTCCTTGGTCCTGACAACGTCGGGAAATTTCTCTCCGGCAATGCGGAGGGCAACATCTGAGACATCGCAGATGTACTTCAGATCCCATTTGGGACTCCTTTGGAACTCATCCGCGAAGAACCCGCCCATGCGTCCGTAACCAATCAGTCCGACTTTGATTTTCTTCATCGCAATTCAATTATTTCATCAGCATATGGCACAAGCAACTTCAATCAGTCATTAGTCATTGTCATCGAATCTGAAGCACTGAAGCGCTCTTCCAACTGAAGCGCTCTTCCAATCCAACTTTATAATAGACTGTAGAAGCATGCGTTTTATACTCATGTCATCTTACTTTTTTGATTGTAATCAAGTAGTTTTTTAAAGCCGTTCATCGGGATCCAGCCGTCAATACTTCCATTCGCCTGTCCAGTCCACGAGGAAACGGTTGCCCTCAAAGCGTATCGGAAGCCAGATGTAACGGGAGTCTATGAGGTCGTCCGGATTCCACCTGTCACCAACGTAGATGTACAGTTCCCTGCCACCGAGCTTGATGTCCTTTGTCTCCTGGAGCTTGATGATGTAGGTGCTCTGGGAGCGGTATGTCAGCTCCGCGCCTTCTCCTGAACACGGATTGCCGAGTTCCTTCCACGGACCGAAAATGTTGTCAGCGACAGCTGTCCTCGCGGCATTGGGAGCCCAGCCCGAACAGCCTGACATCATCAGATAGTATTTTCCGTCTTTCTTGAATATGGCGGGTGCTTCCATTGACCGGCCTGCGAATGCCCTTGAATATTTTCCGGTGTGGGCGGTGTAGTCGTCTGTCAGCTCCGCTATCTGGAGTGTGTAGTTCTCTTCTGATGCGTAGATGTGATAGGCCTTGCCGTCATCATCAACGAATACGGTCTGATCACGAGCCATCTGCCCTCCGTAGAAGTCTCTTTTGAACAGCATTCCCTGTCTTATGCTCTCGATGTAGAGGTCCGTATCCACTTCCCAAAACACCGGGTTGCTCCAATCCTGCTCCTTCTGCCAGTCGTTGATGTCCAACGCCCATTTGCCGGGATTCACCCTCCCGGAGCGCAGGAACTTGAACGGGCCGACGGGGTTGTCAGCGATTGCGACCCCGTATCTTGCCGCGATGTAGGCCTGCCCCTTGAGCTCAAGGTGGAACCACATGACGTACTTGTCAGTCTTTGTGTTATAGATGACCTTTGGGCGCTCCAGAATGCAGCCGGACTCGATGTCGCTGCCCGATCCGTCCGGATCCACCTTCAGCGCGAGTCCTTCGTCCTTCCAGTTGTACAGGTCTGTGGAGGAGTAGCAATGCACTCCGTCAAGAGCCAGTCCGCTCTGGTTCTTGTGTTCCCCGTACATGTAGTACTTTCCTTTATGGTACAGCAGACCGGCGCCGTGGGCATTGATGATCTTTCCCTCCGTGTCTGTCCATAACTCTCCGGGACGGAAGGAGTCGTGACCGGACGTCGGGGCGTTTCTGTCAATTCTCTCGAACCAAGGAAGCCGGGAAAGAGGCACCTCGATGGTGTAGGTTTTCCCTCCCTTGTAGACTTTTCCCTCATCGTCACGCCATCCGCCTTCGGGGAGCTTGACCGTGCGTGTGTTCTCCGCTGACATTACCGGAGCGACGAGATACCTGTCTCCCAGCATGTACTGGTCATTGCATTCCTCGAAGCCCTGTCCCGGGAAGGAATATTCCATGTGCCGCACTATCGGTTCTCCCGTGGCGGCTGCGTTTCTGGCTTGGGAGAGTATGTAATCACCGAGCCGCTCGTGCCATTTGGCATACTTGACGCAGGTTTCGAGATTCTCCTTGTCAAGGATCCTCCATGGAGCCACGGAGAACTGCATCATCGGCATCATCGAGTGAATCTGGCAGGAACGGACGATCAGCGACTGGTCGAACTCATTCGGGTCGACGCCGAGGAAGCTGCTGTATTCCCCGCCTCCGATCATGTCCGGGCAGGTGTAGGCGTAGCCGAGCAGGCCTGAGGCTATCATCGAAGGGACAAGGCTCGCGACTCCGTCCCATGAGTACTTCTTGTCTCCGAGACGCTGCACCAGAGGCAAGCCGCCAGCCTTCCATGAAGCCCGGAATTCATTGTAAGGGAAATCAAGGCCGAACCTTGACCAGAGCAAGGTCTGATCATCGTCATAGGACTTGCCGTCAAAAACCTCGATTTTCTCCTGTTGGTACTGATCCGGGTCTCCCGCGTCGAACTTGAAGCCGTCGATGCCGTAGTCCCGCTGCATTTTCTTAAGGATGTCCCGAAGATGGGCGCCGGCCTCAGGGTTGCTAAGGTCATAGCATGCGCTCGCACCGTTCCACCAGTCGTGGATCGCAGGCATATTGCTGCCTTTCCTTTTGGTCAGGTAGCCCTTCCGCATCAGGTCTCTGTACTCTTCGCTGTCAGCGGACACGAACGGACTTATCCAAAGCATCACCTTGAATCCCATTGCGTGGAGTTCGTCCACCATCCCTTTGGGATCGGGAAACCTGTCCGGACGGAACTCAAAATTGCCGTAGTCCTTCTGCCAGTTGTCGTCTATCATCAGTATGCCGGCGGGGAAGCCGTGGCTGACAATGTTCCTTGCGTATTCCAGAATGTCCTTCTGGTTCTGGTCGTACATCAGCTCGATCCATGTGTTGTACTGCGGCTTCGAGAAAAAAATGGCGGGAGGCAGCTTGCCGTCCGGCGCGAAATGCTTCCTTGAGGCGGCAAGATAGGCATCCCTCAATGTGCTTCCGGCCGAGGCAAGTTCCACCGTCCCCCTGGCGGCGTCAACGTTGAGTTTTCCGTCTTTCACCTGAAAACGGAACGGACCGTCGCACCAGACGTAGCGTCCCTTGCTCGACACGAGCAGCGGGGTGGTCTGGCTGTTGAAGTTCTGCCATCGCAGGTCCGCGTCTATTTCGCTGAACGGCATCTTCTCCCCAAGTCCGCTCGCCCCGCCCCACCATTTCTCACCGGGGATAATGTCTATCTCCTTCACTTCCTGCGCCCGAGCGGCCAGGGAAAGACCGAGGGACAGGATTATGAGTATTAATCTATTCATTTTTTTCTATGATGAAACTTTTTTGAATATTTTCAAATAACAGCCTCTTGATTCCATAACAGCGGAATCTAGGGGCTGTCGTAATGATGAAAATCCTAATAAATAAATGTCATCTATTATTGTTCGCCCAAGTCTATGTCGCGCTCAAGGGTGAAATTGTCAAGGTAAATCCTCTGCTTGTCCTCTTTCCAGTTCCACCAGTTGAACAGGGTGCGGAATGACTGGCTTTGCTCCAGGATGGACCGATCGTTGCCACCGAAGTCCAGATCCTTGAAATACACCGTTATCTTGTGCCACTGCCCTTTACGAAGATCCTGCGAACCGATTTCAACCCTAGTGTCACCGTTTTTCGTACCCAGATAGAAGCGGTACTCATAGATGCCTTCGACATCGGCTACGTCAGACTCATAGTAAACATCGAATGACATGCGGTCCCAGCGGGAAAGATCTATGTATTTGGTATTGTCCGACACGGCGAATCCGCCTTCCCACCATTGGTTGTAGCCGCCGTAGCCGTCCACAGGATAATTCCAGACCACACATTTGCCGGAGGTGTTCACTCCGCTTGGATTAGGGTTGTCCACAATAGATGAGACAGCGCCCTTATTCGCGAGTATTCCTTCCGGTCTGAACGGATAGTCGGCAGCGCTTTGATTATCACCATAGGCAGGGATAAGACCTGCGGTCTCCATGTCAAGCAGCAGCCAGGACTTTCCGCCCGGATCAGCGATAAGGTAAGGGTTCGGCTTGTTCTTCTGGTTGATCACCATGGACTTCTCCCCGCGGACTCCCTCGCCCTTGAACTTGATGGTCGCAGAGCGCGGTGTCTCCTCATTGTCATATTCGTAAATCTTATAGACCTCAATAAAGGTATACGGATCAGCCTCACCGGCTTTTGTCTCGGCATGCTTTATCCAATCCTTACCCGCTGCGCTCACAGACTGGGTGTACTTGACGTTGGTATGCACCGTGATCTCGATCATACCTCCGGCAGCAGGGTATTTGGACAAGTCTTCCTCGGACGAGACTTCGAAGAATATGCTTGAAGCCTGCTTGATGCTCATTGTCCCGCTGTACTCACCGGCAGTGAGTTTCAGCGTGGCCTCACGCGCCACTTGACCTTCGTTCTTGTCTATGACCAGATCGAAACTCGTCTCCCCGTCGGATTGTTCCTCCGCAGGACGGACAGAACACCAGCCTTCATCTTCCGACAGATAGACTACGGAAGCTTTCCAACTGTAATTTGTCTTGAAGTTGAATGTCACGGTCTTCTGGTTGTAGTCCACATCGACACCGTCCTTAAACTGCTTTGTGCTTTCTTCCGACATTTCGAAGTAGCCGGCCACTTCAATGTCATCTTCGGCTGAAGGGCTGCACGACCCTGCCAACGCCGCCAATGCAAGCGTTGCCATTCCTATGCTCCAGCCCGCAATGCTAAATCTTTTCATTTTCTATTGTTTGTTATTTGATTACTTAAGAATATATCCTTCTCCTACTCCCTTAGGGTTCTTCAACGTCATAACACCATCCGAGGACACTTCGATGTCATTGACCTCACCCCATTCGATGAACATGTCATCTGTGTCGAAGACACGCTTGCCGACAGCGGGAGGGAACACGATCTTCCCGTCAGCCTTGTTGAAGACGACGAAGATTCGCCCTGTCTCGTACTGCACCGCGGCATAGCCGTCAGGCGAGAGATATGCCGTGGGAGATGTGTAAATGCCTGTTGTGGAATCCCATTTGCGCTGATCCAGCGGCGTGGCATTCTTGTTCTCCCAGATGGAAACGACCCTGATAAGTTTCAGCCTGTCAGGCACTTCCCTGATGCTTTGGTAGCTTGGCATGTCTCCCGTGCCTCCGAAACGCGATTTCCAGAAGAATGTCGAACCGACCGCTGCCGCATTCCCGGCGATGATCCTGTTGCGGTCTTCCCTCCACACGTCAGGAGTGGTGCAGCCCAACATGGAACGCAGCCTGGCTTCCGGCATCCCTTTGAAAAGTGGAGAGTTGAAAATGTTTTTGTCATTGACAAACTGAATGTCACCGCCTCCCATGCCGGAACCTTCCTGTATCAAAAGATCAGGCATAAGTTCCTCTGCGTCCGGACGATTCTCGACATCCTTTAACCAGTGGGAATAGATGCTGGTAGGCTCGAAAATGAACCTGGCACCCGGCCATATTTTCCTTAACTCCCTGAACAGTGTCTTGAAATATGCCGCCCGTCCTTCAACGAAGGTGTCATAGTCGTAATGCATGCCTTCGATCTTGGGAGGCTCACCGTTATACTTTGCAGGAAGATCCACTCCGGGGAACGCCAGTCCCGGAATATCCCAGGCCACTCCTCCGAAAACAAAGCCTCTGTCTTTTCTCTCTGTTTTCCTGACATCCTCTATGCACTTTTCCACAATCCTGTCTATCACCCACTGTTTGCGCACATCGGCTATGAGCTCATAAAATTGGCCACCGTTATGTATATAGCCAGCCGCAAGGTTTTTGGGGAATTTCTCATCAGGATCCCTCCATATCAAGGCCTCCTCCATTTCTTTCTGAAGAGACTCCGAATATGTGGTTCCGGGCCAAATCTGGTAGTTGCTGCAGGCATAAGGCTCCGGGGAGTCAACGAAGAACTCCATGTCCGCCGCGTTGGCGTCATACTCCATGTCATCCAAGTACATTATGGCCTTATGGCGCATCTGCTTCGCGTACTTGAGATTATCCGCGGCGGTGCCGTTCCAGTTAATCCCCCAGAGGTCATAGATGTAGGTGGTGTCCATGGGATTGTCCTGCTCGGGTTTAATGTCCACTTCAGGCAGAAGGCTGTCAGCCATTCCCTTTCCGGTGCAGGAGGCGAAGACTCCCGCAGTGACCAGAAGGCACGTTATGTATCCCGTAAGTTTCTTATTGTTCATATTCTTTTATTCTTTCATTTCCATTAATCTGACACAGTGGGGGTGAACTCCTCAAACGCGACATCGTTGTCGCGGAACACCAATGTGTCCTTCACGGCATAGGTCTTGCCGGCAGCCTTCACCTTGTAGTCCAGGTAAAAGGCTATGCGTTTCTTGCCGCCCCACTCTTCAGTGTCCTTCACGAATCTGCCATTGCCGCTGACGGCGTTATCGCTGCCCTTGTCAGCTGTGATCTTGACTGTGTTGTCTTTTGTGTCGACATCCAAAAGGGCGCGGAAATTCAATGAGGAAACGGCCAGCCGGTCAGCATAAAGCAGGCGGTTCATCCCGCGTGTCAGAAGCTGTGGCCTGTAGTTGGTCTTTTCGATGTACCCGCCTTCCCAGCCATAGCCTTTGCCGGTGGCCTCGCCTTCTACCTGCTCCATGCCTCGGCGCAGGTAGGTGCCGTGGTATGGATTGACATATTTCAAGGCGTAAACGGTGAAATCCTTGGGCTTAACAAGCCATTGGGCTGCCTGACGCGGATCAGCTCCGCCCCATTTCTCTGTCCATGCCGGAAGCCCTGAGGCAAGAGGAGTGCTTGCGCGCCCGACCAGCACAGAGTCCGTGGCCGCTTTCGTTATGCGCAGTGGCAGGGCATAGCAGTTCTGGTAGGAAAGAGGATCCTCGAAGAACGCGTCTGTCAGCTGGATGGTGACTCCTCCGCTGAAGTTGCCTTTCCGGATCACCATCTCATCCGTTCCGATTGTTTCATAGTGAGAGGATGGAAGCATCCTGAGCGCGAATTGTTCTTTGCTTACGGTGGACTCTCCCGACAGATTATCAAGCAGGCAAGGCTCAATCTCGAAATTCACGACGATGTCTTCCTTGTTCTCGCGGACTCCGGCCATCGCCGCCTGGATCTCAAACCGGTGGTTGTGGTCATTGGTCAGGTCATAATACTCCGACTCACCCAACACAATGGTGCGTACAGGGTACTGGAAGGCGAAGTATGCGGTGGTATATTCAAAATCCTCAAAATCCGGCACACCACTCTGGCAGGCGGTCAGTGCCATGCCGACCGACAGGCACAGGAGGAATCTGTTTATTCTCTTGTCATTCATCTGAATAGCTGATTTTAATTGTTAAAGTGGTTCTGTTCCAATTTCGGGGATTTCAGCAATTCCTTTTCCGGAAGTGGAGCGTAATAGGTAAAGGTCGCGTACATTCGATCCTCTCCGTCCACAGGCAAATACTGGGGAGCCTCGTTGGAATCCTTCTGTTGGAAAAGCACGCAGGACACAGGTCCGTTGATCTTTGCTTTCCAGCGGCGCAGGTCATAGAAGCGGAATCCTTCAAATGACAGTTCCAGGCGCCTTTCGTTCCTCACCAAGTCCATGAACTCGGATGCCGGCAGAGTCGAGGCGTAACTGTCGGAACGTCCCAGACCGGCCCTCTGTCTTATGGCCTTGATGATGTCGCGGGCAGTGTAGTCCGCATAATCGGATGCACCGTCGGCGTCATAAGAGGCTGTGGCGGCTTCCGCATAGATGAGATAGATCTCGGTGAAGCGGATAAGCGGGCGGATGGTCTTCTGACCTATCGGCCAACGGTTGGGATCGTTTATCACAAAGTCCGGGCGCAGGGTCTTGCGCAGATAGTAGCCGGTGCGCGTAGCTTCCGGGTTCTCGATTCCGTCCTTGGTGTCCTCTTTGGCCGTGTAGATCTTGTCTCCCGCAATGGTGCTCGGAGCTATTCCGAATGACGCCCCGTTATAGATGACAGTTCGCGCGAGGCGTGGGTCACGGTTGAGGTAAGGCTGGCCTGGGTTATAGACCGAACTTTGCGTTATCGGATAGCCGTCCTTGTCGGGGAACGCATCCACAAAATCCTGGGTGGGATTCACCTGTCCCTTGCCGTAACGTGACGGAGGATAGTTGCGCGCCTCGCGTGAATCGGCGATTTCAGTACCGTCAGTCTGGTTGGTGCGCCACAGCACATCCTGAGGGATGTTGTCGCTTTCCCAGAAGATGGAATTGTCGGTATAGCCCAATCCCGCAAGACCGCCGTTCAACTCTATCAGCCTGGCGGAATATTTCATGGCGGAGTCGCAATACTCCACGTTGTAATAGCCATCGTTGTAGGCGGGGCTGGCCGCATGCATGTAAAGCTGAGCCTTGATCGCCAATGCGATGCGCTTGTCCATGCGGTTTCTGTTTTTCCATCCCGTCACCCTGTCATCGCCTTCGTACTTCTCCGGGAGCAGCCTGATGGCCACATCAAGATCCTTGGAGATGGACTCTACCGTTGACTGGAAAGAAGGACGGCGCAGCTGCTTCCATTCCTCACTGTCCCGGTCAAGGCTTCTGTCAAGATAAGGTATTCCCAGCTTTCTGCCGGAGACACCCACTCCGCCGTAATGGCGCAGCAAGACGAAGTGATGGTAGGCACGCATGCCGCGGGCCTCGCCTGTCCAGCGGTTGCGGTAAGCCAGATCGTCTTCAGGGTCTTTTGAGATAGTGGTTTTCGGAAGGATCTCAAAAAAACGGTTGATGCCGTCAATGGCCTTATAGGAAGACTCCCAGACAGACAGCGGGTCGAAGGTAGGACCCCAGCCGCCGTTCACCATGCGGTGGTACTCGTTGTTGTACTCGTTCATCACAGCGTCGTCTGTGGCGCATTCAGTGTAGGAATAGTCTGTCGGCAGAGCCGTGTAGGCTATGTCCAGAAAGCCCAGGACCCTTTCCGGGATCTCGTTCACCTCCCCGATGTCATAGTTGTTGTCCTCCTCCAGAGTAAACATGCTGTCGCAGGAGTATAGCGGGAACACCGCGGCGACCATCAAGCAGATATTATTGAAAAATTTCATGTTCATAGTTCTTTATCAAAATGACACGTTAAGACCTACAGCCACGTTGCGTGTGTTCCAGTACCCAGTCTGGCGGTACTTGGCCTCCTCGGAGATGAACCAGAGGTTGTCTCCTCTGAGGTAGACACGGATGTCCTTCACAATGGAACCCGCGGACAGTGAAGAAGGCAGAAGATAGCTCAGCTGCAGGCGATCCAGCGAGAAGCAGTTTCCGTCACGCATCCAGAAGTCCGAATCACGGAAGTTGTTTTCATTGGCCTGGGCGGAAAGGCGTGGATAGGTCGCGGTCTCGGCCGTTTCCTCTGTCCAGCGTCCTCTCACGATCTCGGAGTATTTCATGTCTCCGTTGACGCGGAAATAGTCACCGCTCATCACCCAGTTGTATTTGAGGCGTGTGGAGGCGGAAACGAACAGGGTAAGTCCTTTCCATTCCGCGCTCATGTTCAGGGTGCCTACCCAACGGGGATTGTAATTGCCCAAGGCGATCACATCGTCATCATTGACGTACCCGTCTCCGTCTTTGTCAGCGTATCGGAGGTCTCCCTTCTTCACGCTTCCGAAAAGCTGGTTGGAAGCCTCGGCCTGCTCGTCAGTCTTGAAGAAGCCTCGGCTGCGCAGACCCCAGAAGGTATCGAGAGCCTTGCCGGTCCGGTTCTGGTAGGCGTTTTTGTAAGCCTCGTCAGTACGCACCACCTTGGATGTGGCATAGAGCACGTTAAGCATGGAACTGAATTTCACCTCTCCGAAATTCTTCACATATCCCGCGGACAGATCCAAGCCTTTATAGTCATTTCTGCCGTAATTCTCGTAAGGAATATGCGAGGCGATCATCTGCGGGTAGTAGCTTTTTCTCTGCATCACCAGATCATCGTGGATGACATAGAATAAATTCGCGTTCAGTGACAGGGAATTCCCCGCGAGGCGGGTCTCAATGCCGGCATTGAGCTTTTTCATCTTCTCCATGCCAAGGTCGTAGTTGCCTTCCACTGCCTGACGTGCCTCGAAGCTGTAGCCGCCATTGTCCCCGGTGCCGAAGAATCCGGATCCCCAATAGGTGTACTTCCAAAGATTGTAGCCTAAATCTGTGTCGGTGTGCAGAATGCCAGCTGAAGCCTTGAGCTTCAGAAAATTGATCCAGTAGGAATCATTCCTCCCTGCGGCTCCCACCGGAATCCAGCTCAAGCCCAATGTCGGGGAGAAGGCGTTCCTGTGTCCGGAAGCCAATTTCAGGGAATGGATCAAGGCTCCGCTGAAATCCACCATAAACCTGTCATTGTAGCTGTAAGCCGCATTGAATCCTATGTGGGAGTTCCTGTCAGAGTACACGCTGTTTTCTAATGAACGGTAACTGTAGAAGCCGAGAACCGAAGCCGAGACAGTGTGCTTTCCATTGAAGGTACGCTTGTAGTCGGCGGCTATGTTCGCTCCTATCCCTCGGCTGAACGTGCCTGACTGCAGGGTCATCACACCTGTCTTGGTGTCCTGGTTGATGCGGTTGATCTTGAATATCTTGCCTGTGGCGTCGCTCCAAACCGGCTCGTACAGGGCGTAAGTGTTCTGTATTGCCTCGGAATAGCCACCATAGGTGTCTATGTTCATTGTTCCCCGTAACGAGAGGCCTTTCATTATTTTGGAAAGGTCATACACGAGTCCTATGTTGAACTGCATTGTCCTGCGGTAATCGCGCTGGTAGCCGTTGCGGTTCAATTCACCGTAGATGTTCTTGCCGTAGCTGTTTTTCCCGGACTCGGTATGTCCGCCCAATATTCCTTTGCCGTCAATGATGTCCACACCCTCCAGAATTGAAGGATCTTCAATAAGATCGACTGGCAGCAGCGGAGCGTAGTCATTCGGACGAAGGGTCGAAGCCAGTGTGAAGAAATCGGTACGAGGGTTCTGGTCAAGGTCAAAGACGAAGAACGCATCGACAAAGCTCTTCAGGGACGGAGTGATGTTGAAGTCAATGTTGCTTCGAATCTTGAAACGGTTGTAGCCGGTACTATATTCGTCAACCTTGTAGAGCTTGTCGTGATTCTCCCAACCTATGTTGGCGTAGAAACGCGCCACATCGTTTCCGCTGGTGAACTCGCCCAGCACCCTTGTGGAATTGGTCATCGGTTTAAGGAAGTCCGAGCTGTAGTAGTCCACATCAGGATAGCGGTAAGGATTGCTGCCGTCATATTTCGCTATGTCGGCCGGTCTGAACGGAGGGCGGCTGTCCGGAGAGTCGTTGAGGAATGCCTCGTTGTAGAGGGTCATGTATTCGCGTGAACCCAAATATTCCGGAAGCCTGATCGGCACCTGCACTCCAGTCTCCACTCCGAAGCGGATGTCCCTTTTGGCGACTTTGCCTCGTTTGGTGACGATGGAGAGAACTCCGTTCTTAGCCTGGGAACCGTAAAGGACAGTCGAGTTGATGTCCTTCATCAGTGTGATGCTTTCTATCTCCTCCGGCTGCAGGTTGTCTATGTCACGGGGCTGGCCGTCTATCAGCACGAGGACATCACCTATGCCGTAAAGGTTCAGTCCTGACTGGATGCCCGCTCCGTAGGATGACACAAGGGTGGAGACTCCGGAATAATTGTCTTTCTTGACTATCCGGGGCATGTCAATGGATGTGACGCTTCCTGGTGCCAGTTTCCCGGAGACGGTCTTGAACACCAGTCTGAGAGTGTCGGCGCCGTTTGCGATGACATTGTCCTCCTGGGCCGAACACACAATGCCGCCCATCAGCAGAGCCGAGACAAATAAGCCCCTAAGGCTGTTCGCGGACATCCGGGATATATGGTTGTGTTCTTTTCTTTTCATTATGCAATGGTCTGTTTATGATTATTCCCAACCGGGATTCTGGTAGAAGCCCTCGTACAGATAGGATTGCTCGCGTTTCAACGGGAACCAGTAGTGCCTCTGCTCGAATATGCGCGGTGTGTGGTACGGTTTTACCTTATAGTAGGTGTGGTCCTTGTCATATTCAAGGACCTTTATGTCCTTGTACTCCGGCAGGTGAGCCACGTACCAGCGGCGGGTGTCATACCACCTGTGGTTCTCGTAGCAAAGTTCCACGGCTCTTTCCCTGCGTATTGTTTCCCTGAGTTCTTCTTTGGATGCGACAAGATGCGCCGGAGTCGGAAGAGAAGTGCCGTCTGAGTTCCTCACCCTGTCTCTCACCGCCTTCAAAGCCTGCACGGCAGTGACTTTGCATTCAGTGGGAGTGCCGTCCGGGCCGTACAGTTCATTGGCCGCCTCAGCGTACATCAAGTACACATCCGCCAGTCTGATCACAGGGAGGCGCTGGGCATGCCAGTTCTCTCCTGACGGGTAGATGAACTCATCACGGTATTTCTTCCACATGTAGCCTGTGATGGTGCCTTTTTCCTCACCGTAGTCTATGCCACCGACATAGAGTTCAGCCATCCACTTCTCGTTGTTCCGCTGCATCAGCAAAGAGCCGTCTGTCACTATGTTGGTGTAGAAACGCGGATCGCGGTCGGCCCAAGGGTTGATGGTAGGATTGTCATAGACAGACGGGTCGAACGGTTCACCGTTGCTCATGCCGAAGTTCTGCACGTAGTTTTCCGTGGCGCCGCAGACATCCACCCATGCCCCCATACGTTTGTTGCAGTCACCTATCTGCTGGCATTGCGCCTGTACCAAAGGGACATTCAAAACGCCCTCTTTGCCCGAACATGGGATCTCGGAATTGCGGCGGTAGAAAAGACCAGAGTAGTCTTCCCAGTCTTCCAGCCCATAAACGCTGCCTCCCATGATTTCCGACTTCTCCATGACTTTGCCCAGATACTTGACAGCCTTGTGGAGATACTCCTCGTTGTAGGTGTAGGAACCTGTCGAGGTGCCGTTCATAAGCGGACTTGCCGCATAGAGCATGGCCTTGCCCAGAATCGCGTAGGCAGCGCCTCTGGTAAAGCGATCCTTGTTGGTGCCGTAGGTCATCTGACCCGTAGGAGTGTCCTGCCAGTCATCCGGCAGAAGCTCAGCCGCGCGAATCAGGTCCTCTTCTATCTTGTCGGAAGATTCATGGTAGCTAAGACGCGGATAACGCAGCTCCTCGTCAGCGGAAAGAGACTTCGTGATGTAAGGCATGCCTCCCCAGATGCGGATGATGTTGAAATGCAGTATCGCTCTCAGCATCAATGCCTGCCCTTCGATAAGATTGCGCTGTTCCTCAATATCCACATTGCCGTATGGGGTTTTCAGCATGTCAAGATGCTCAAGGGCGATGTTGGCCTTACGGATTCCGAGCCAGCCCCCTTCCCAGTAGCCGAGACGGGTGGCGCCGTTGTTGCCTCCTTGCGCCCATGGATCCGAGTCGTACCTGTCATTGCCGCTCAGATTCTTCTGGGCATAGAAATAGACTTGGTTGATGTCGTAGAACGTACGGTAATCGTTGGTGATGTTGTCGATGTACCAAGCCTTGGTGGAAACCACATCATCGGCAAAATTGAAAGGGCCGTAGGTGATGGGGTCGTTCATGCAGTAATATGCGTTCTCTATGTACCCTTGGAACTTTTCGAAGGAGCCGAATATGTCCTCCTCGGTCAGTCCGGCGTCGGGAGACTTGTCCAGATAGTCGCTGCACGAGACCGCGGTCAGGCAGCCGGCTGACAAGCAGATTAGTAGAAGTGTTTTATATATGTTCTTAATCATGATCTCATCGCGTTTTAGAATGTGACATTAAGGCCAAAACTGAACCTTTTCACAGGCGGGTAGCGGTTCGTGTAGTTGTACTCCTCACGCTCTTCAGGCATCTTGGACCAAAAGAACAGGTTGTGGCCTGCTGCTGTCAGTTTCAAAGACGACATACGTAATTTGTCGAGTATCTTACCGGTGAAGGTATAGGAGATTTCAGCGCTTTTGAAACGCAGGTATGATCCGTCCAGCCATACCCCGCGTGTCGAGTTACCTCCGCCCAAAGCATACAACGCGTCAGTGTTGTCCGGAGTCCAATAATCCCACAGCCTCGGAGTCGCGTAAGGAGCCAATGCGCTTTTCGTGAGTGTCGGTGCGAAATTACGAGAGATATTATAGACGCCAAGGAAGTGAACCTGGGCGCTAAGTCCCTTGTAGTCGAAGCCGAGGAAGATGTTGTAGGTGTTCTCTGGACGCTCAGGATAACCATAAGGTATCTTGTCGTTCTCATTGATGACACCGTCGGCATTGTAGTCAATGTTCGCCACGCTGCCCGGAAGTCTTGTCGTGTTGTTTTCTCCACCTACCCGTCCATAGACATCGTCCCAGCTTGTGATGAACTTGTCCTGGTCAACGTAAGTCTTGGGCTGGTTGATCCTGAAGCCCTCGTTTTTCTGGTAGTCAGGTATAAGCTCCGGATCATCCATGGCCAGAACCACTTCCTTTGCATGCGCGAAGGTGTAACGAATCCATGTGTTCCATTCGCTGAACGAACGGCGCAGTGTCACGTCAAGTTCGAATCCCCGGTTGCGCACCTTGCCTAAGTTCGCCGCGACAGGGGCTGCACCGAAATATCCCGGAACGCTGCTCGCGCGCTGGGCCGCTGACAGGAAAACCTTGTCCCTGTTGTCCTGGAACACGTCAAGGGAACCGGAAATCAGATGGTTGAAAAAGGCGAACTCGATGCCTATGTTCTGCTTTGTGGAGACTTCCCACTGCAACTCCGGATTGCCAACCTGGGCCTCTTTGTACTGCAGGTAGCTGGCTCCCGGAGAATTGCCATAAGGTCCTTGGAAGACAGTGCCGAACACACCCTTGGCGTTGTTGTCTCCGACGCTCCATGTGCTCATGTAAGCCCAACGCTGCGCCGCGAAATTGTCACTTCCGACCTGACCGATGGAATAGCGGAACTTCAGTTTGTCAACAACCTTGTCCAGAGGCTTGAAGAAATGCTCATCCGAAATCTGCCAGCCCAAACCCAAGGACGGGAAAAATCCGAAGCGGTATTTTGAGGCGAATTTTTCGGAACCGTTGTACGAGCCGTTGGCCTCCACGAAATAACGGTTATTGTAGGCGTAGGTGAATCTTCCTACCCAGTCCTCACGGTAATGGGGAAACTCACTGCCCTCCGCCATCTGCTCGCGGCTCATAAGGGCAAGTCCGGTCACGTCATGCTTGCCGAAGCTGCGGGCATAGTCCGCCTGAACTTTGTAATAGGTGCGGCGCACAGTGCTGTTGACCGACAGTTTCTCGCCATCGAACCAAGGCGGTGTTGGATAATAGTCCATGTCGTTGTCGCCTGTGGCGGGGTAGTAGATCACTGAACCTGTGTTTCTGTCAACCGCTTTGGAGAGCACACTCGACCATCCGAAATCCCTTAAGGAGAAGAAGCGGGTGTCAAACGAGAAAGTGCCCGACGCGGAAAGGCCTTTTGTGACGAAGTCCAATTTCTGCTTCAGTGTGATGTCTGACATCATCTGAGCCGTGTTCTTCTTCTGGAAATTGGTTGATCCGCTAAGAACAGCGACCGGGTTCTTTTCTGTGCCTCCATAAGGGCTGCCGTAAGCCCCGTCCTCATACTGTATCGGGAATATGGACGGAGGCAGGCTATAGAACGCGTCCCAGATCTCTCCGTATTGTGTCGGAACCTCATCCCTCATCCTGAGAGAGCCGGCGAGATTGACGCTGACGGTTGTCGTGGGTGTGAAGTTAAGGTCCACATTAAGCCTTATGTTGTAATGCTCAAATCCGAACTGGGGCTTGAACGGCAGATCATCATTGCCTCCGGACTTGAGCAGGTCGTCATCCTTCAGATAGGAAACAGCGGCGAAATACTTGGCGAACTTGGCTCCGCCCGTCACATTGAGGTCATACCTCTGTGTCATGGCGAAATCCTTGGTGATGGCGTCAGGCCAGTTGACATTCGGATAAAGGTCGGACTCCGCGCGTGATGCCGGATGACGGTATTTATTGGTCTCACCGACCGGGGAAAAGTAACCCCAGCTTGCCTCATCGTAAGGGAGAGACTTCTCCACCAATTCATTCTGATAACGGTAGGTGTCATAGGCATCCTGGATGTCAGGCATCTCACCGATAACCTTGAAAGTGGTGTTGGCCGAGAAGGAGACGCTTGCCCTTCCCTCCTTTCCACGTTTTGTTGTGATGAGGATGACACCTTCCGCTCCTTTCACACCGAACACGGCTGTCGCTGAGGCGTCCTTCAGCACGGAGATGCTTTCAATCTGTCCGGCGTCGATGTCCGACATCTTGCGTTCCACTCCGTCGATGAGTATCAAAGGGGAGGCTCCGTTCCATGATGAAAGGCCTCGGATGGTGATGGTCGGGTCATCGTTGCCAGGCATGTCAGACGCAGTCTGGGTTGACAGGCCGGGCATGAGTCCTGAAAGCATCTGACCCACATTTCCCTGCACACCGGTCTTCATCAGCTGCTCTCCCTTTGTCTGCGCTATGGCCCCCACGACGCTCTCCTTTTTCTGCGTGCCGTAGCCAACCACGATTGTCTCCTGGATGGACATCGCATCTTCCTGCAACGTGATGTGGAAGTCGGACTTCCCTTTTATCGGAATATCCTGGGTGACAAAATTGATGTAGGACACTTCAAGCACCGCGCCATCTCCTTTCACATCAATGGAGAAACGTCCATCGATGTCCGTCGTGGTTCCGGTCCTGGTCCCTTTCAGCATGACACCGGCCCCGATAAGCGGTTCACCGTTCCCGTCAGTGACGACTCCCGTGACCTTGCCCGGCCGTTCCGTCTTCTTGGCATTCTGGGTTTCTGTACGCTGAGGTGGGGCAACGGGTGCTTTAGTGATCGTGACCTGGCGGCCTCTCACCTTGTAGTCCAGTCCTTTCCAAAGGACTTTGTCCATGACCTCGGTGATGCCGGCGTCCTTCACGCTGACACTCACGTTCCTGTCAAGTTTGACCTGCTCCTCGTTGTAGAGAAAGACATAGCCGTAATCCCGCTCGATCTTTTCGAGCACCTTTTTGGCGGGTACGTTATTCATAGAGAATGTGATACCCTTTGTCTGCGCTGCCGCACCCGAGGCAAGCAGCGCGATGCTCATGACACAACAGGCCACCCTGCGGACAATTCCGACAAGTTTCCTTATTCTGCTCATTATCAGAAGAATTAGATTGGTTATAGAGTTAAATGATTATAAAATTTCGTGTCCTCCCATAGTTATGGAGTAGACACCGTCTTTATCCTTGCGATAGGTTATGCCAGAAACGATGGAAAGGTTTTCCAAAGCGTCCTCGCAGTCCACTGAGACATCCATATTGCCTGTGATGGACAGTCCCTTGACGGTCTCATCACATGTAAATTCCGCGTTGTAGTGACGGGCGAGCCGCCTAAGCACGTCCGCAATGTCTGAATGATTGAATTTCAAGAAATTATTTGTCCAGCAAACATAGTCTTCCGGATCCACTGTCTCCACGGCCGCACCCCCTGACCGGCCAAGGCTCAGCCTCTGTCTTGGTGTCATCAGGTATTCTCCGTCCATCTGGTCTGAACCGACCTTGACCTTTCCGGAGACGAGCACCACACTCTGGCTCTCCTCACCGTGGTAGGCCTCCACATTGAAACTTGTACCGAACACGGAGACGCTCATCCTGTCAGTTATGACCTCGAAAGGGCGGCTTTCGTCCCGAGCCACATCAAGATAAGCCTCACCGTTGAGGTACAATGTCCTCTTCTTTCCGGACATACCCGCCTTGAACGCGATGACCGACCCAGCGTTAAGATGCAGGCTCGTACCGTCTGACAGTTTCAGGCGGGCTGTCTTTCCGTAAGGCACCGACAACTTGTGAATATCGTTGCCTGCAGTGATGTCATGCGAGTATGTCGCCCCGTCGGAACTTATCGACAGCAAGTCTCCACTGTAGGATATCTCCGCATTGCCACCGACATTGAGGGTGTCACCCGGAAGGACGAGCCTGATCTCCCCGGATTTTTCAGGAGAATAGTCCGCCACCAGCTGAAGTCCGAAATCATCCTGCGCTTCGTTTGAGACAAATTCGTCATGTACAAACACTCCCGCAGCAATGGCCGCAGCCACGCCCACAGACGCAGCTATGATCCTGAAAAGGAACTTGATGCGTCTATCGCGCCTTCCGATGATCTTGTAATCCCGGAAAATCGAAATCCACAATCTTCTCTTGTCCGATTCGCTGATGTGTTCCTCGACAGGCTCCATGACAGAGAACATCTCGTCTTTCAACTCGTCTTTTATGTTCATTCTTAATCAGTTATCAGTTTATCCTAATTCGTTGGCAGAGCGTCACTCCACCAAAAGAACAAACTATAGACCGCATAAGCACGTATTTTATACTCATGCGGCCTCACATTTTTTTCAAAATCAGACAAACAACTGCAGGAAAACAGCCAGAGACATTATTTTTCTGACCTTCGCGAGAGCCCTGGACAAGAGGTTCCGCACGGACTGGACGTTCATGTCCATCAGCGCGGCGGTCTCCTCGAAAGAGAATCCTAATGTATAATGAAGGTAAACGGTCTCCTTCTGCCTGTCCGTCATCGCTGACAGCGCGCGTCTGTACTTTTCCTCTGTCTCGGTACGATTCTCTAATTCGCACGCGGCGTCATCCGAGAGCCTCCACTCGACGTTGAAAGGTATGTCGTCAAGGCTTATGGAAGGGAGTCTGCTCTCCCGCTTCAGGTTGTCGTAAATCTGCCCGCGGAGAGACTTGAACAGATAAGCCTTGGGACTCTTGATGTCCGCGGGAAGCCTTACCGCACTGAACAACTTCACGAAAACATCATGAATGGCATCCGTCAGCAAGTCCCTGTCGGAAACGATTTTCATCCCGTAGCGGTACATCTCGTCGACATACAGATCATAAATACGGGAAAACGCTTCGGAATCTCTTTCCGCGAACTTGATCCAGAGATCATTTTCAGATATTTCATAGTCGTTATTCATCTTAATATGACTCAATACGACATTTTCTAATTGAAAATCGTCTGCAAATTTAATAAATATTCGCATCAATGTTCCACCCGCTACCGAAAAACCAAGCCCTCCCTTTCTTTTATCAAGGTAATTTTATTACATTTGCAAGACACGAGCCGTCCCGGTGCGGACATCTGTCTGCAAGACGGTTTCAGTTCAGTCGAAAACATATTAATATAATGTGGAACTTGGAAATAGACTGAAAACTATTAAAATTTAAGAATATGAAGAAAATCATCATCGCTGCGGTTGCCGTGGCGCTTCTTCCGGTCGCTGCCTTTGCGCAACCTAAGCCGGCTCAGCCAGAAGCCGATTACAAGTTCACTGTTGTCAAGGAGAACCCGGTCACCCCGGTCAAGAACCAGTACCGTTCCGGAACCTGCTGGTGCTTCTCGACGCTCGGTTTCCTTGAGTCGGAGGCGATCAGGATAAAGAACATCAAGGACACGACACTCTACCCGGATTTCTCCGAGATGTTCGTTGTCTCACATTCCTACAAGGACAGGGCGGTGAAATATGTCCGCACGGACGGCCACATCAATTTCGCGGCAGGCTCGGAGGCTGATGACGTTCTCCATGTGATTGAGGACTACGGTCTTGTGCCACAAAACGCTATGCCTGGACTCCAGCCGCTTCCGATCCACGGAGAACTGGACGCCACAACAAAGGCCTACGTGGAGGCCATCGCCAAGAACCCTAACAGAACCCTTTCCACCAATTGGAAGAAAGGCTTCGACGCCATCGTGGATAATTACCTCGGTGAGGTTCCTGAAACCTTTGAATGTAACGGAAAGACCTACACTGCCGCTTCCTACAGGGATGAGATGGGCATCGTACCGTCGGATTATGTGACCCTCACATCATTCACCCACCATCCCTTCTACACCTCGTTCATCATTGAACTCGCCGACAACTGGAGATGGGATTCCGCCTACAACATTCCTCTCGAAGAGTTTATGGAGGTGATTTACAGTTCAATCGACAAGGGTTATACCCTTGCGTGGGGAACCGACGTGAGCGAGAAAGGATTCACCAGAAACGGCATCGGAGTGCTTCTTGAGGATGTGAAGGCGACCACAGGCTCTGATCAGGAGCGTTGGGTAGGCAAGTCCGGAGAAAAGAAAGAGGACGCTGCGGGTGATCTTCCAAAGGAAGCTTCCGTGACCCAGGAATCCCGTCAGGCGGGCTTTGACAACAAGACCACCACTGATGACCACGGAATGCAGATCTTCGGTGTGGCTAAGGATCAGAACGGGACCAAGTACTTGATGATCAAGAATTCTTGGGGTACGGAAAGCAAGTACGGCGGAATCTGGTACTGCTCCGACTCTTTCGTCCGCGCCAAGTCGATGGACATCCTCGTCCACAAGGACGCCCTCTCCAAGGATCTTAAGAAAAAACTTGGAATAAAGTAAATGAATATAGTCAGACATATTCCCAACACGATTACCTCTATGAACCTCCTCTGCGGAGTTCTTGGGGTAATCGCTTCTTTGAACGGCAGACTTGAGCTCGGATTCGGATTGATGATACTTGCAGCCGTCTTTGATTTCTGCGATGGGCTCGCCGCAAGACTTCTGGGGGCATATTCGGAAATAGGAAAGGAGTTGGACTCGCTGGCGGATGATGTCAGTTTCGGAGTCCTTCCGGCAGTGATGCTTTACCGGATCAGTGGGACAGACATCTTGATTCTTAAATATTTACCGCTTGTTCTTGCCGCTTTTTCCGCCTTGAGACTCGCGAAGTTCAACCTTGACGAACGTCAGCACGACAGCTTCATCGGGCTTCCGACCCCGGCGGCGGCGATGGTCTGCGGCTCGCTGGCGACCCTCGTGACCGTGAGACCGGACTGCTTTCTTGCGCATTGGTGCGAAAGTCCGGTTTTCATCCCGGTCCTGACATTGGTCTTGTGCTACCTTCTTGTCTGCGGGATTCCCATGTTTTCGATGAAATTCGGAGGTGGAAAGAAAGCCTCGAAATTGGAAACCGCGAAGAGAATCGCATTCCTTGTCATTGTGGGACTGGCGGTCGTCATCGCGCTTGTCGAACGTTCCCATTGGTCGTTCATATTCCTGACCAGTTTCCTGGGGTACATCCTCATCAATCTGGCGATGAGCGACTTGGTGACAAAAAAATAGTCTGGATCCTTTTTGGGAATATGGCTGAATTCAGGAAGCACGTCATACTTTATGTCCACGGAATGGGCGGGGGCGGAGACAGCCGCATCCCGTCCATTCTGAAGAGTAATCTGGGGCCTGATTTCGAGGTCGTGATAAGGACTTATGATTTCGATCCGGAAGTCGCCCACGGCCAGTTGGCCGCTTGGGCCGAGGAAGTCCGCCCGGACCTTGTGATAGGGGAGAGCATGGGCGCCACGCACGCCGTCGCGCTGAGGGGCTATCCGCATCTGTTCGTCTCACCCTCGCTGAACGCTCCACGATATTTCGTTGCCTTGGCCTGGTTGACACTGATACCAGGCGTGACATCTCTGTTCGACAGGATTTACCAACCAAAGCCCGGTGACCGCCAGAAATTGCATTTCACCTATGAACATTTGAAAAAATGGCAATGGTTTCTTAGTGACGCTTTGCGTAATACCCCCCGCAACGGCAGCAAAGACTATTTCCACGCATTTTTCGGTATCCGTGACCATTACCGCCGCAGTGGCATCGTCTCGATCCGCACATGGAAAAAATATTTCGGCGATGGCACCTGGACCCTCTACGACGGCACCCATTTCATGGAGTATGAATATGTCCTCTCGCTCCTCATCCCTAAAATCCACGCTGTTTTAGAGATATAGATATAGCATTTGTCGGAAAATTCTCCTTGCATCTTGTATATATCCTACACTTATACTTATCCTGATACCTTTACACCCGGCTTTCTGCCAGTAGAAATCAGGCGACATGGCCATAGCTCTCCTCCTTGAGCGACTTCCTGGTTTTGACTAGAGCGATGGCTCCATTAAGAGTATATGAGTAAGAAGATCGCCCGAACCTATGTCAACGGGCTTGTCTCTCTGTCACGCCGCTCGAAAAAGATTAAATCAAGGTCTCGGTTTCTCTTCAAAACAATGACAATCTTTCCGGTGCCGGAACGCGTCTGAAACCTATCGTTGAAGCCTGATTCTCATCGTCTCCTTCATGTGTGGGTCCTTGTAGCGGATCTTGACAATCGAGCCTGGCGGGGACGTGGAGTCCGTGACTTCCCAAAGGTGAGGCGACGGACGGAGAATCATCGGGATGAACTCCGTTTTGTGGGCTTTTCTATAGTCCTTTGTCTTGGAATGATTCCAATCGGAGACCTTGACGACCTCAGGAGCTACTTTTTCACTCTTTGAGGCTTCCCGCCATTTGCGGGAACCAGCAGCGCGGTACTCAACACGACCATCCTCACTTCCTCCGAATATGTTGACCGCGACAAGGTTCGAGACACTGTCAACCATTGTAGCGGAAGCTCTTTCCACACGAAGAACCGGTTTGTAGTCTAGTCTGTAGCCTTTGCCCTTGAAGTCTGCGATGAAATACCCTCTTGGTGATCCGCATCTCATTAGTGCATATGGAAGTCCGTTCTCTTCCTTAACCCCTCTCCACCAACTCCCGCATGCGGCACCGCAGATGTTCTCCTCTATTCCGGGTTCTATCTGGTGACGTCTCACTGTGTGAGTGTGACCGCAGAACACGGTGGTCTTGCCTGCCACCGGAGCGAGGATATTCATAAGACTGTCACGCCCGGTCATTTCCGACACGGGAATATGCGTGGCCAGGACAAGGCGTTTGACCTTGGATGACTCTCTGACAAGCGAGTCGAGCCATGATTTCTGGGCTTCGCCAAGTCCTCCCTCATAGTCCCTGAGGCCTTTAGTGCGGACATTGTTCATCAGCACGAAGCGCACTCCTTTGACAACGAACGAGGTGTCGACGTAGCCGATCTTCGCCCTCCAGGTCTTGAGGCAGCGGGGCGCGCCCGGCTCGACATCACGGTCATGGTTGCCGGGGACCGCGAACCACGGAACTCTCAGGGAGTCAAGACTTGCGATGGACGGGTCCAGAAGACTGACGTCATCGTTGACGATGTCTCCCAAGACAATCACCAAGTCAAGATCCTTTCTGGAACGAAGCTCTTTGAATATGCTCCTTTGGTTATAAACGACCTGCCCGCTTCCATCAGCCTGGGGATCACCGACAAAGGCGACTCTGAGCGCGCACTGAAGCAGTAGGGCGATGGAGGCGAGCAGTTTCATGATCTATGAATATGCTTGTATCTATTCAGGAAGGATGTCGGACTCAAGGGCAACCTTGTAAACCTCAATCCCGTTGGAGGAAGTGTAGGCGAAGTATCCAGTCCCATCTGCGCTGAAAACAATGTGATAGTCTCCTGTCGCAGAGATAGCAGCTGGCTTTTCCGTTATTTCGAAATCTTCCCATTGAAGATTGTTGTTAAGGTACTTGAAATAAGTATTTTTGTCAGAATCTTCAATTGCCACGACTTTAAGTCCATCAGGTGAGGAAGAGAATGTGGCGGATTCCTCGGCACTATCGTATCTGTCTAATGTAACTTTCAGTCCAGTGCCATATTCCTTTAGGGTCTTGCCTGTAAAATCTACTTTGTAAACCTGCATTTTTGAATTTGAGATGTCTTCAGCGAATATTAACAAGTCTTCCCCGTCGGAACTAATGGCCATGTTGCTTGGAACTCCGTAGGATGAGGCGCCAGGCTTGTAGTCGTAAACAATAGGTGTGAGGGCGCATTCTCTCCCGACTTCGTACACCATATAGCCCCATCCATTGAATGATGACAGCATGTAAGTCTTGCCATTGTGCTCGGCAATGGTGGAACCATAGAAAGCACCCGCTTTACCACTAGGTTCTCCGTATTTAGGAGCGATTCCACTTGCTGATGCCGGAGTCTCAACCCAATTGCTTCCGTTGAAGTAGGCAGACACTATAGAACGCTTTGTTTCCCCTGCATTGGAGGTGAAGAAGAACGCTGGCTGGCCATCGCTTTGGATGTATAGCGGGCTTGGGTAAGACGCATTGATATTACTACTATTGAGCGCTTCTTTGCCACAAACCTCCCAAGAAGATGATGAGAACTTTTTAACGGTGTTCCTATTAGTTACTTCTCCACCTGCGTATTTCAAGAATGCTGTACCATCACCAGCAAAGGCGAGAACGGGATTCTTTGCATCCTTTATGTCGGCTGAAATGCAAGATTCTCCAACATAAGTGAATGAGGTTCCGTCAAGTCTGACAACTGCCACTCTATCGTATTTGTCACCCTCCAATTCCCTGTAGTAGGCGATCCATGGTGTTCCGTCCTTAGGATTGACCTTGATGTCAAAGGTCGGGAAAATCTTTGTCCCATCAGTGATGCTGCCGACTTTCGTGACAACATATTCAAGCACCTTGCCGACCTTGAGGGTGTAGCTGGCGGTCGTCTTGGCCACCTCATCGGTCACAGTGATGTCGATTGGGAAACTGGTGTCAACCTTGATCTTGCCGCCATCCGTTTCTTTGCCGTTTACCTTCACAACATCGTTCAGACCAGCCTCTGCAGTGAGGGTCAGTTCCTGCTTGAACGCGGCGGAAGGAACACGAACGACCATCTCGGAGGCGATGGCCTCAGGGGTGACGTCCGCTGTCAGGACACTGTTGTCTGCCTTTAGGAATGAGACTGATTTAAGCTCTGCAGCCCCGTCGTTCTCCTTGACGGAGAGGGTGTAGGCTACGCTGAGTTCCGACACCTCATCGGTGACGGACAGTTTCGCGCCATCGGTGACGCTGATGGAGGTCACACCGCTGGTGACAACCGTAGTGCCGGCCTTGACAACATCGTCATCTGTCACGGTGAATGTCGGGATGAAGCTGCTTCCGGAACCTTCCGGCAGCACGAGACTGATGGTCTTGGCCTGCTCGTCGATGATTCCATCGACATTAGAGCTAAGAGTTGAGTTAACAGATGACTGAAGCGAGAAGGATGTGATCTGAGCCACTCCGTCCGCCTTCGGGTCGTTGTTGCAGGAAACTGTTCCGGCAACGAGGGTCAGCGTGATGCTGACAAACGCCAAGATTCGTTTCATAATACTGGTAATTAATGATTAATGTAATAACTAACTAAATTTTCGTAAACACAAAAGCCTGTCCTTTGTGCGAAGGGCCAGGATAGCCTAATTCCATCCCATCCACGCTGCTTCCTGAAAGCCGGATTGTCAAGGTGTTCTCCTTGGATGAATCCGGAGCGTCTGTCCTGAGCCACATGATGCGGACAGGAAGGGTGTATGTCCCCGGGCTGAATGTCAACGGGCTGGCTGTCGAAGGCTGAATTTTGTAGTCGATGCCTTCTTTAAGGCCATTCCCTGCGACCACTTCGTACTCGACGGAAACCGGCTCGGAGAAGTATGCCTCACTTACGCTGATCGAGACTTTAAGCTCTGTCAGCACACTCTCAACACCTTTGCCGAACCTGCTGTCTATCGTGGCGGTCGAACCTCGCGCATTATCAAAGATGTAGGCGAACGGGGTGTCGAAATAGACATCCTCGTGCCAGTTGCAGCCGCAGCACAGCAGGGCGGCCATGAATATTCCTGAAAACTTTTTCATCATTCTCCGATTGTTTTTCTTCCGGTGTAGCCTTCGTTCTGTACCATGTAGTCGTTGGCCTGAAGCTCAAGCTGGCTGATCGGCAGGGCGTAGCGAATGTCGGGCCAAGTCAGTGATTTTGTTTTGGATGTCGTGCTTTGAGGGCGGATTATGTTCTCCATTCTCCTCTTGATGTCGAAGAATCGATGCCCCTCGAAGCAGAGCTCCTTAGCCCTTTCCTCCTGGATGATGGAGTCAAGGTCTGAGGCAGATGTCCAGTTCAGAGCGATCTTGTCAGGAGTCGTGCCAAAGGCTCTGGCTCGGAGAGCCTTGATGTCCTCGACAGCTGCTGACAAATCGTTGGATGCGCCTTTGCACAGAGCCTCGGCATGGATGAGATACATTTCAGAGACACGAAGCACGAAGAAATCCGAGCGCCTGTTCTTCTCGTCCGAGACGCCGGCTTTTATTGGAAGGTATTTGCAGACAGTTGTATATTCCTTACCCTCGTACTGCTCTCCATCCTCTTTTTCTCCGATGAAGGTGAACAGAGTCTTGCGTACGTCGGAGTCCTCGAACTTGGCGATGAACTCCGGGGCTGGCTGAAGCTTCTGGTTGGCGGTCGGGTTGTACAGAGCCCTCATGCCGGTACCGCTGTCGTAGGTGTTCAGACGGAATATTCCCTCTCCCGGATTTTCCTGGGCCTTGCGGAACATCCCGACATATTCATCATGCTTCGCGAGGGGAACTTTCGCCATCACTATTGACGAATATTTCGCTGCGTTCGCATAGTCTCCCATATAGAGGTAAACCCTTGCAAGCAGAGCCTCGCAAGCCAGTCCGGAGATGTAGGTAGGGTCTTTCATGTCATCGTTGCCGAAGCATTCCAGCGAGGAGTTGAGATCCTTTATGATTCTTTCGTAGCATTCCTTTATCGTGTGGCGTGAAAGTCTGTCTTCGAATCCTGGAATGTAATCAATGGCGACAACCCCAAGATGTGAGGCATCAGCCGTGTAGCCGTAAGGCATAGCATAGCAGTTGCAAAGGTCGAAGACAGCAAGCGCGCGTGCGAAATAGGCGTAGCCGAAATGAGTCTTGATCTCGCTTTCGTACTCAGGGTATTTGTCCCGAAGCTTTTCTCCATAGTAGAGGATGTTGTTGGCGTTGGTGGCTATCGCATAGCCGTTCTTCCAGATTGTGTACGGGTAGCCGCCATTGTCTTCAGCGTAGTAGTCGAAATCGTACATTCTTAGCAAGGCCTCATCGCTGCTGACTCTGGATGCGTTTTGCGTGTCGCCCCCGATGTCTCCGAAACGCAGGTAGGAGTCGTCGTAAAAATTCAAGATAGTCCTGTGGAGACCGATCCCAGCAGCTTTCAATCCATCTATATCGGAGAAAAAGCTCTCGATAGTGCTCTTGCCGAGATTGTCCACGTTCAGAAATCCGGTGCATGACGCAAGTGCCATCGTACCTGAGGCTATGATTGACAGAAGAATATTCTTTTTCATGACAGTCTAGAAATTAAGTGAAAGTTGTCCCGATACCGAGCGTGTCATGCCCATCGTGTAAATCAGAGTCTTGTAGCTGTTGTGGGATTTGCTCTGCCCTGGAGTCCAGAGGTAGAGGTTGTCCCCCATCAAAGAGAGAGTCGCTCCTGAAAGATGAGCCTTGCGGCAGATGGATTCCGGGAATGTATAGCTCAAAGTGATGTTCTTCAGTTGCACATTGGTCTTGTTGTACAAAAACCTTGTGGATGACATTGTGGACAGGTTGGAACTCTTGTAAACATACTTCGGGTTTTGGGACACGTCTCCTGGCTTTCTCCAATGGTCGAGATCTTCGACAACTGTGTTGAAATTGATGATGTCGTGTCCATCGTTTTGTGTGTAGGATGTCATAGTCCACCCTCCGATTGAGTAGGTCATCATGACCCTTGCGCTGAAAGGCCCGAAAGAGAACGTGTTGGAAAGGCCTCCGCTAAGGTCCGGCTCCTTGCTGTACTCTGGCAACAGAACGCGGTTGTCATACGAATAATTGAACGTAAGATCACCATCGACTGTGTACCACATAGGACTGCCGGTGGCCGGATCAACACCTGCCCATCTGCTGAGCCACCAGTCGCTTTTGCTGGCTCCAACCATCCAGACGCTGTCGAAGAAACCTGTGTGCATGTCCTTGTACAGCTCACGGATGACATTCCTGTTGAGAGAGCCGTTGAAATCCAAGTTCCACTTGAACTTTGGATTGTCAAACAAACTGGTTGACAACGTGAATTCCAGTCCTTGGTTTTCGATTGCCCCGACATTTCTGGTCACGGTTGCATCTGTGATGATTGATGAGACCCGGCCGCTGTAGAGAAGTCCTGTCGTGTACTTGTCGTAGGCCTCGACCTCAAGATCCACCCTTCCATTGAGGAACCCAAAATTGATTCCTGCATTGAGTATGTAGGTGTTCTCCCAACTCAGACCCGGATTAGGAGCCGAACTTTGGGTAGCTCCCATGATTCCGCCATAGTAATCTCCTGAATTGTAGGAATACGACCCATAGGCGGCACTGGTGTCAACCCTTGAGTTGCCGCTGTTTCCGAATGATGCCTTGATCTTGAGTTTGTCCATCCAGGGAATATTGTACCATTTCTCATTGTGGGCGTTCCATGACAGTCCGACAGAGGAGAAATCACCCCATCTGGAATAGGTGCTGAAAGAGGAATATCCTTGGCGACGCCACGACAGGGAAAGATAGTACCTGTTGTCAAATGAATATGTTCCCTGGAGCATGTAGGACAGCGACCTGCTGTTGCTTGCACCGGAGTAGCCGGTGAGCGTTCCCGTCTGGGCGAACTTGATTTCCTTCAGATTGTCATTGGCGAAGCCGTTTCCTTGGGCGTAAAGGTTGCGGTTTTCCTTGTTGACAAACTCGATTCCGGCCAATGCTCCGACGGTGTGTTTTCCGAAACGTCGGTTGAAATTCAACCGATCGATATTGTTCCATGTGAAGGCATAGGCCGCGCTTCTTTGTGAGCGTCCGTCTTGGTCTAGGTCTGTCAGGCCGCTGGTAGTGTGTTTTGAGTAATAGAGAAGTTCCAGGCCGGAAAGAATGTTCGCACCGGCCTGTGCGGTTGCGGTAAGCCCCTCTATGATCTCATACTTTAAAGAGATGTCCCCATCCACGGCCAATGTCCGCTGCTGGTTGTCGTTGAATTTTCTGTCAGCCACAGAACTATAGACGAACTTGTACATCTGCGGGGCATAACTGTTGACCTCCTTGCTGAAATAATTGTACATTCTCGGGGTAACGCCGTCTTCATCGTAAGGAGAAATGATAGGAATGACGCGCAGCTCTTGTCTGGACACGGACAGTATGTCGTTCACATTGTAGGACACCGCCATATTCACATCAGTGGAAAGTTTCTTGCTGAATCTGTAGGAAGACCTGTCCCTTGCGGAGAATCTTTGCTGCCGGTTGCCTTTCACGACCGTCTTTTCATTGTAATAACTAAGTGAGAGGTAGTGTTTTGCTTTGGAACTTCCACTGCTGACAGAAACATTGTACTGTGCGTTTGATCCGGTACCGAAATACACATCGTACCAGTCGGTGCTTGTCGTTGAGTAGGAATTGTGCTCGTTGTCCTGATAAGGGAAATTGTCCATTGAGTAGCCAGCGTTGGTCCAGGCCTCCTCAGCAAGTGACCACCACTGTTCCGTAGAGCAGAGCCTAAGGAGTGTGGAGCGGTCAACCTGAGACACACCGTACCTTACAGAGGCGTTCACGCGTAGTTTCGAGTCTCCATCTCCGGATTTTGTCGTCACCAGAATGACACCGTTGGCTCCATCCGCTCCATAAAGCGCGGTGGTCGCGGCGTCTTTAAGAACTGTCATGGATTCAATGTCGTCCGGGTTGATGAAGGACAAGGGACTGACACTGTAGCTCATCCCGGAAAGGGTGGAGGTGGTTCTTGTGCCGGTGTAGACCGGCACTCCGTCTATGATCCACAAAGGCTCGGAACTGGCACTCAGTGACGCGTCACCGCGTACGCGGATTCTGTACTGTGAGCGGCCTCCGGTGGAGCCATCCTTCTCTTCGATCGTCAGACCGGGGACCATCCCGTCAAGCAGGTTGTCAATGCGGGCCGCCGGTAGTTTCTCAAGCTTCTTGGAATCAACCTGAAAGGCCGATCCTGTCATGTCCGAACGTTTCTGCGCCAGGCCGTAGCCGGCGACGATGACGACCTCGTCAAGTACGTTGCCATCAGTGGACATCACGACATCCACCACGGAACGTTTGCCCACTTTGACTTCGGAAGGCTTCATGCCAAGATAGGAGAACTCCAGTTCGGTGTCCTCAGTGAGCCCCGGAATCGAGATTGTGTAACGGCCGTCAAGGTCCGTCAGCGCATAGACCTTCTTTGACTGGCCTTTGACGGTCACCGTGGCTCCAGGTAAAGGATTCCCGGTATCGTCCTTGACGACACCGGAGACCTTTTTCGCGCTCTGTCCGTAGAGGGCGATACCGCAAAGGAGAATCAACAGAAATGTAGCGATACGTTTCATATTATAATTATCCTAAATACTTGTTATAAAACAACTTGTCGCACTATTTGGTGTAGTGCGACAAGTTTTAGGTGTTATTTTTAAAGCAGCGAATTTAGACAAAAAATCCAAAAAAGCAAGCTTTCAAGTGATGAAACGTCACATAAAACGATTAAAATGAGAGAGTTACTATCTGGCTCTGTAGGCCTCAAGGGCTTTTTCAAGGACGATGAGCGAACGTTCCAAATCCTCCTTTTTAAGAACGTATGCCATGCGGACTTGGTTTTTGCCAAGGCCCTTAGTACTGTAGAAACCGGCAGCCGGTGCCATCATCACGGTCTCTCCGCTAAAACTTTCCGGTGTGCCCGAGTCTTTATAGGAGAAGTCTGTGAGACACCATGAACAGAAATCTTCTGCATTCTCGACAGGGAGAGAGGCGACTGTGTAGAATGCACCGTTAGGCATTGGCGAGTACACCCCGGGAATCTTGTTTAAACCCGCAATGAAGAAGTCACGACGCGCGAGGTACTCGTCAAAGCATGCTTTTGAATATTCCTCTGTGCCTTCAATGGATGCTTCTGCCACAATCTGTCCTAGGAGAGGAGGGCTAAGTCGTGCCTGGCAGAATTTAAGCATTGTCTTCATGGCTTCGGCGTTGTGGCTGACTATCATTCCTATCCTTGTGCCGCATTCGGAGTACCTCTTTGACACAGAGTCTATCACGATGACGTTATTTTCTATTCCCTCAAGGTTGAGCGCCGAGAGATAAGGAGCGTCCGTGTAGCGGAACTCGCGGTACACCTCGTCGGAGAAAAGATACAGGTCATGTTCGCGGACGATGTCGCGCAGCCTGTAGAGCTCCTCCTCGGAGTAGAGGTATCCTGTCGGATTGTTGGGGTTGCAGATGAGGATAGCCTTTGTCCTCTCAGTTATCGCTTTCTCGAAATCTTCCACGGAAGGCAGCGCGAATCCGTCCTCGATCTTCGATGTGACGGTCTTCACTGTCACTCCGGCCGTGACGGCGAATGAGATGTAGTTGGCGTACCCAGGCTCGGTCATGATGATCTCGTCACCGGGATTCAGACACGCGAGGAATGTCAGAAGAAGGGCTTCGGAGCCGCCGGTGGTCACTATGATCTCATTGTCGGTGACTTTGATCCCGAACTTGCTGTAATAGTCTACAAGTTTGTCCCTTAGTGATTTGAGTCCTTGGCTTGGGCTGTATTCCAATGTCGTGCGTGTTATTGTTTTCAGGGAATCCAAGGCCTTTTGAGGAGTCGGAAGATCCGGCTGTCCGATGTTCAGATGGTAAACTTTCACCCCTTTGGCTTTTGCCGCGTCAGAAAACGGGGTCAGTTTCCTGATTGGCGATGCAGGGATTTTTTCCCCGCGTTTTGAAATCTTCGGCATATTAGTCATGTGTTTGCCCAAATTTAGGAAAAAAGTGTTTACCTTAGCGGAGTTGATTCAAATTTTTTTTACATGGCAGTCCGAATTCTTGTTGTCGATGACGAAGAGGACATCTGCGCGATCCTCAAATTCAACCTTTCCAAAGAGGGGTACGATGTCGTGACCTCCAATTCCGCGGAAGAGGCCCTGGCGTTGGATGTCAAGTCCTTCAATCTGCTTCTTCTGGATGTGATGATGGGCGGAATGTCTGGTTTTGAAATGACCGGGAAGTTGAAGTCTGATCCGGAGACCGCCGGAATCCCCGTGATTTTCATCACCGCACGCGACACGGAGGATGATGCTGTAGAGGGACTTGATCTGGGTGCGGACGACTACATTTCCAAGCCTTTCTCGATTCGGGAGGTGCTCTCGCGCGTAAGGGCGGTGCTTAGACGCAGCGGCGCCGCAAGTGCTGACACCAACACCGGCATATTCATAGATGATGAGAAGAAAGTCGTGACGGTGGACGGTGCGGCTGTGTCCCTGACAAGGATTGAATATGAGATATTCAAACTCTTGTTTACAAATAAAGGGAAGGTTTTCCCGAGGGAGGATATTCTTTCAAAAGTCTGGCCCGACGATGTGATCGTCACTGACAGGACGGTGGATGTCAACATCACCCGTCTGCGCAAGAAGATCGGTGAATATGGTGAGAGGATAGTCTCACGTCACGGGTTCGGCTATTTTTACGAGGAAAAATGACCATAGTTCTGTCAATAGTCATCGCCTTGCTGGTCCTTGTGTTGATTGTGATGCTGGGACGCTATGTCCGTCTTAAGGATTCCATTGAGAAGGGAAAGGTCGGAATGTATAACAAACTACGTGACAGCGAGGAGGATAAGGCCCGCCTGAAGAGGCAATTGACGCAGAATGTGGCCCATGAGCTTAAGACTCCTGTCAGCAGCATTCAGGGTTACCTTGAGACAATCGTGACCAATCCTGACATTGATGCGGAGACAAAAGATCAGTTCATTCAGCGGTGCTATGCGCAGAGTCGCCGCCTGTCAAGTCTTTTGGCCGACATCTCGACTCTCAACAATCTTGATGACGCTCCTCAAGGGTATGAGTTTGAAAGAGTGAATATTCAGGAACTGCTTCAGTCCATCCGGAAGGACGTGTCCATGCAGATGGAAGCGAATCAAGTGACGTTCAGAGTTCTGGTTGAGCCGGAGGTCGAGGTTAACGGCAACCCTTCGCTGCTATATTCAATATTCAGAAACCTGACAGACAACTCCATCGCCTACGGTGGAGTCGGCGTGACAATCACCGTGCAGATGTTGTCGGAAGATGCGGATTTCTACACGTTCAGTTTCTCGGACAATGGACCGGGTGTATCACCTGAGCATATTCCTCATCTTTTCGAGAGATTCTATCGCATCGACAAAGGGCGCTCGCGCAAGATGGGGGGCACGGGCCTTGGTCTTGCGATAGTCAAGAACGCTGTTTTGCTTCATCGTGGTAGCATTTCTGTCAGACTCGGAGTAACAGGGGGGCTTGAGTTTATATTCACTTTGCCTAAGTATTTTTAAGCAAGCGCTAAATAAATAAGTTGCCTCATCCGAGACAACTTATACTATTTATACTATTTATACTATACTATCCTATTCTCTGAAGCCTTGGGTGCGAAGCACGGAGGGGTTTTTGCTCCGCATGCCTCTCTAATTATTCCCGGAAACCTTTTGAGGCGCGGAGTAGGTGGCGGAGGGAACTGGTGAGTTCACGGGTCTCCTGAAGAAGATTCAAGTAGAGGTAGGCCACGGTGATGTTCTCCTTGGTGGACTGCATTCTCTTCATCTGAGCCTCACGAGCTTTCTCAAGGCAATCCTTCAGTTCCTCGGCCTCGCGGCGGACCTCGTCTACCTCATTGTAGGAGTCTGTCTGAAGAATCTTCTCGGTGCGCCGAAGGAGAAACAGAACCGTGTCTCTTAACGGAATAAATTCCTTAATCTGTTCTTGGCTCAGTGGCTCGAAGTTGTTGTCAACGTGCTCCTCGCATGGATCAGCTATTCGCCTCAGGCAGTAAAGGATCTCCTCACAGGAGTTTCGTCCGAGGTGGAACCATGTGTTCTTCTCCATCGCGGCCTCAGGGTCAATCCTCCTGAAACCAATCATTTCCTTGCGACGGCAGTTCTTCAGTTCCTCCCTCTTGCGTCTCATGGTGCTCTCGGCCTTCTGCAGCATCCCCAGATTCTCCTTGATGAACCCGTCGGTGATCTGCCTGAAGGTTGTGTTGACATATTCAAGGAAGTCTGCCTGGCTTTCTGAGATGTGTTTGCTCAGGAGTTTGAGTATCTCACCCTTGTCCGTGCTGAGCATCATCTGGTTGAATGTGACATCACCGTTCTCTTCCTCAGCCTTTTTCCTGTAGCGGATGTTGCTGCGGATCAGCAGAAAGATTGCAAGTACCATCATTATGCAGGCTGCCACGAAGCCTCCGAGGTGCATCAGCATCGCCACGAGGAAGCAGAGAATGAAGGCGGCTCCCGCGGTGATGAACCAACCACCGATGACGGACACTACTCCGGTCACTCTATAGACAGCGCTCTCGCGTCCCCATGCACGGTCGGCCAGTGAAGAACCCATCGCCACCATAAATGTGACGTAAGTGGTTGAAAGTGGGAGTTTAAGTGAGGTTCCAAGGGCGATCAGCAGTCCGGCTACAACCAGGTTGACAGTGGCTCTTACCTCATCGAAGGCCGCACCTTCTGGAAGTTTGGCCTCATCCGAGTTGAAGCGCTTCTCGCACCATGCCTTGACACCATCCGGTACGACATCACTGAAGAAATTCGCGGTGTTGTTCGAGAATCTTACCAGAACTCTGGCGATCTTCGATGAGCCGAACATCTCGTCTCCCTCGTTCTGACGGGAAAGGTCAACCGAGGTCCTGATCACATTGCGGGCCTTTTTCGATGTCGCAAGAGAGAGCACCATGATGGCGCCGGCGGCAACAAGGAATATGAGAGGACTCTTGGCCGGCCCGTCAAGCGAAGACATCATGAATGTTGAAGGGTCACCTGTTCCGTTCGCGATATAGTCAGTGTAGGAAGAGTATCCAGCCAGAGGAACTCCGATGAAGTTGACGAGGTCGTTGCCGGCGAAGGCCATCGCAAGGGCGAAAGTGCCCATCAACACCAGAATCTTGAACACGTTGACTTTCAGGAAATACAGAATCTGCATCACGGCTGTTGACGCAAGAAAGCATATTCCTAGGAATGTGAGCGTGTTGCTTTGAATATATTCCTGAATTTCCGGAGTGACGAAGGACATGCTCTTGATGCCTTTGAACAGCATGAAGTAGAAGATGGCTGTCGTGGCGATGCCCCCGAATATTCCGATCTTCCATTTGAGGTTCTTCTTGTAGGTGAATGTGAACACCAGTCGGGAGATGTACTGCAGGACGATTCCGAAGAAGAATGCTATGGCGACTGAGACGAAGATGGCCATGATCATGCCGAGAGCCTTCTCCGTGTTCATCAGGTCGCCCACCGTGAGTCCGGTCGTGTCGTTGGCCAGCTTCAGCAGCACAAACGCTGTCGTGCCTCCAAGCAGCTCAAACACCATCGAGACCGTTGTGGATGTTGGAAGTCCGAGGTTGTTGAATATGTCCAGAAGTATGACATCGGAGATCATCACGGCGAGGAATATGAACATCAATTCCTTCAGAGAAAACATTGAAGGGTGGAATATTCCGTGCCGGGCGACCTCCATCATTCCGTTGCTCATTGTGGCTCCAAGGAACACACCGACCGCGGCCACTATGATTATTGTCCTGAATCTGGCCACCTTGGCGCCTATCGCCGAATTCAGAAAGTTTACAGCATCGTTGCTGACCCCGACCATCAGGTCGAACACGGCCAGCACGAACAGAAACACCACAAACACAAGGTAAATCTCGCTCATATTATTATTGTTTACCGCTTGAAAACTTCGATAAGCTCAGCGACCGAAGTTTGCCGGTCGGTCACTGAGCTTGTCGAAGTGACCTTTATTATTGCCAATGCAAAATTCAACATAAAATGTTACCGGACGGTTGCAGCCGTGTTACATTTTGGTTACAATCGTCCGGGAATTGAATGTCCCTTTAAGGTAAGTCCTCGGAGCGAAGCGACATATGCGGTTCGTGAAAAACTTCCCCCATGCCACTCCGGGCTGTCCCGCAGGGGCTGGGGGGGGGAGAAGATTCTGAAAGGTGATGACTGGAAAGTCGGGGCTGAATAATTGGAAATTATTTAGCCTTCCCCTGTTTCGCGACGGCCTCTTGTTTGCGCTTGAGCTCCTCAGGGTCAGCGAGATAGTAATCCTTTACGAGGTTGAGATCATCATCGAACTCGAACACGTAAGGAGTGGCTGTAGGAATGTTCAGACTGACGATGTCGGTGTCAGAGATCCCCTTGAGATGCTTCACGACACCACGAAGGCTGTTGCCGTGAGCCACAACCACGATGTTGTCGTGCAACTTGAGGGCTGGGAAAATCTCACACTCCCAGTAAGGCATAACGCGCTCGATGCAGTTCTTGAGAGCCTCTGTGCGAGGAATGTACTGGTCTGGAACGAGAGCGTAGCGTGGATCCTTGGTCGCACTGTTAGGATCGTCCTCCGGAAGTTTGTGCGGAGCCACATCGAAACTCCGGCGCCAGATGAGCACCTGCTCGTCACCGTACTTCTGTGCGGTCTCGGCCTTGTTCAGACCCTGAAGCATTCCGTAGTGCTTCTCGTTGAGCCTCCAGGTCTTCTTAACAGGAATCCAATCGAGATCCATAGCGTCGAGGACGTTATTCAGAGTCTTGATGGCTCTCTTGAGGTAAGAGGTGTAGGCGACCTCGAAGGTGATTCCTGCCTCTTTGAGGGTCTTTCCCGCGTCGAGGGCTTCCTGAACACCCTTCTCGCTGAGGTCGACGTTGGTCCAGCCTGTGAACCTGTTCTCCTTGTTCCACTGGCTTTCGCCGTGACGGATAAGTACTATTCTTTTCATATTCCTAAAAGATTTTGGTTTATTCCAATTGCCCGGTCACTTCGACAAACTCAGCAACCATAGGCTCGGCATCCGGAAACCGGGTTGCAAATTTACATCATTATTCCGATTCGTCAAACTGGTTGCCCATAATCATAAGCAGCTTGTCCCCGACTTTTAGTTTTACCGAGCCGTCCGGAACGATCAGCTCGCCGTCCCTCTTTATCATCACGACACGAGTGCCTTCCGGAAGAGCCACTTCTTTCAACGTGTCCCCGGCTGCCAGATCGGATTCAGTAAGCCTGTGATCCATCAGCTTGCCGGCCTCTTCGGGAATCTCGATTCCGAATGTCTCCGGCGCCTTCTCCTGAGGCAGGGCAAGTTTCAGTTTGCGGGCCACCGCAGGAATGCTCATTCCCTGGAACAACATCGACACCATGGTTATGAAAAAGACGATGTTGAAGATTTGGTCGGAGCCCGGGATGCCGGCCACGACCGTGAAGATGGCGAAGATGATCGGAGTGGCCCCTTTCAGACCCACCCAGGAGATGAACACCCGAGCCTTGAATGACAATTCCCTGAAAGGAAGAAGAGATATGAACACGGCCAGAGGACGTCCGACAAAGGTCAGGAATATTCCGATAAGAAGGGCCACGGGAGCCACGGACAGCATCTCCTTGGGGTTCACGAGAAGCCCAAGCGTGAGGAACATCCCCATCTGCATCAGCCATGTGACAGTGTCGCTGAACCTGAAGACCTCTCTTTTGTGAGCCATTGGCTTGTTGCCGATGATCACGCCGGCGAGGTAGATCGCAAGGAATCCGTTGCCGTTGACAAGTCCGGTGATTGAGTAGATAAAGAATCCTATGCTTAGCACGAGGATGGCGTAGAGGGACGCTCCGTTCAGACTTAGCTTTCCGAGAGCCCATGAGAACGCCTTGCCGAGGCCGGCGCCCATGATCGCCCCGATTCCAAGTTGCATCGAGAATGTCAGCAATGCGTTTCCGATCATCCGGGGGTAGTCTATGTCGGATCCGGAGGCCGGCTCGAAAAGCTGCCGGGCGCACTGGATCAGCACGATAGTGATGACGTAGGCCATCGGGTCGTTGGATCCGGACTCCAGCTCAAGGACAGGCTGTAGGTTCTCCTTCAGCTTCATCTTGGCGTTCCTCAGGATGTTGAAAACTGACGCGGAGTCTGTGGAGGACATCACGGCCGCAAGCAGGAAGCACATCACGATGGACATTCCCTCGGAAAGGTGTCCCACTCTTGTCAGTAAAAAGATGAATCCGCCCGTGAACAGGGCCGTCAGGAATACCCCGACGGTGGACAACACGATCCCCTCTTTCAGCACTGGCTTTATCGTGTCGAATTTTGTCTCAAGACCGCCGCAGTACAGTATGACACAGAGAGCTATGGTTCCGATGAACTGCGCGATGTGGAAATTGTCGAACGCAAGGCCAAGACCATCGATTCCGAACGCCATTCCAACGACGATGAACAGGAGCAGGACCGGGATTCCGAACTTGAACCCAGCCCGGCTGATGAGTATCGCCGTGAAGATCAGGATTGATCCGATGAGGAGTATGTTCTCAGGGGAAAACTGTATCATAATATCATTCTGTGCTTTTGTTCATAGTCGCGGCACCAGTCCCGCAGCGGGCAGTCTTCACATTTAGGGTTCCTCGCCGTGCATGTGTAGCGTCCGTGAAGGATGAGCCAATGGTGGGCTTTGGCCCTCAACGCTTCAGGAATGTGTGCCTCGAGTTCTTTCTCGACAACATCCACTGTTTTTCCGTCAGAAAGCCCCATCCTGTGGGAGACACGGAAAACATGCGTGTCGACAGCAATGACAGGTTTGTCATAAATCACGGAAGCGAGCACGTTGGCCGTCTTCCGTCCGACTCCCGGGAGCGTCATAAGCCGGTCAATGTCCGACGGGACTTCACCGGCATATTCCCGCGACAATTTTTGAGCCGTTCCGATCAGGTGCGCGGCCTTGCTGTTGGGGTAGGAAATGCTTTTTATCACTTCAAGCACTTCTTCGGATGATGCGGCGGCCAGATCCTCAGGTTTTGGAAACCTTCTGAACAGTTCAGGCGCAACCATATTCACCCTTTTATCCGTGCATTGCGCGCTTAAGATCACCGCCACAAGAAGTTGGAAGGGGGAGTCGTAGTGCAGCTCAGTCCTGACTTCCGGCTGGTTGGCCTGGAACCAGGATAGTATGTGCCGGTACCTGTCTTTTTTCACCATAGAGACTAAATGTTCAGGGCCAGGTCAATGACTTCGTCGTCAAGGTTCTCCTTGCATCTCTCATCCTTGCAGACGAAGACCCTGCCGGGGTATTTCTCGAAGATGGTCCTGTTGTGTGTCACCATCACGATGGCCGTGCCGTCCTCCTTGTTGATTCCAGTCAGCAGCCGGAGGATTCCGTCGGCCGTCTCGTTGTCCAGATTGCCGGTCGGCTCGTCCGCGATGATGAGCCTTGGTCTGTTCAGCAGGGAACGGGCGATGGCGATTCTTTGCTGCTCGCCTCCGGAGAGCTGGTGAGGCATCTTGTGCGCCTTGTTCTCCATTCCCACATCGGCGAGCACTTCGATAATCCTCTTATCGATCTCGTTACGATCCTTCCACCCGGTGGCTTTCAGCACGAACTCCAGATTGCTCTCGACCGTCCTGTCCATCAGCAGCTGGAAATCCTGGAACACGACTCCGATCCTACGACGGAGATAAGGAATGTCTTTGTCCTTCAAACCGTTGAGTCTGAAGCCACAGACCTCTCCGGCGCCCTTCTCAAGCGGGTTCTCGCCGATCATCGTGCGGATGATCGAGGTCTTGCCGGTCCCGACCTTGCCGACGATGTAGATGAAGTCTCCAGGGAATATGTCCATGTCAAGCCCGTAGATCACGGTGCTTTCCCCGTTCAAGATGTCCGCGTCCCTGAACGAGACAAGCGGCTCGCTTTTTGATGCTGAATGCGCGTTTACTTCCATAGTAACGCAAATATACTTTATTTTTCGTGTATATTTAGGATAAATGTGTGTTATTTTTCATTTTCCTTAAGTAAATTTGTAGAATATTTTTCGCTGATGAAAATGATTGGAGACTATATGAGAAGCAAACTTGCCGCAGCGCTTATGGCAGCGCTGTCACTTGGTGTGTGGACGGCCGTGTCGGCGCAGGAAGCAGGACCGGACCGGTACCGTCTCGCCACTGAACTCTACGAGCATGGAATGTTCGAGAGGGCCGGCGGAATATTCGGAGCCATCTATGCGGGAAGCGGAGACTTTATGGCCGGAGGCTACGAGGCGCTGTGCGCCGTAAGGCTTCAGGAAAGGGGCGGCGAGACCTTGGCTGATGAATATGTCAGGACGCATCCTTACTCGGTCCTTGTGCCTCAGATTCATTTCTACAAAGCTTTGAACTATTTCGACCGTCAGGACTACAAATCCGCCGTGGCTGAATTCGATAAGATTGACGGAAACAGGCTGCCAGCCGGGCTGGTCGCCGAATATTCTTTCAAGGAGGCATATTCATACTTTGAGGAGGGGAATCTGCCTAAGGCCAAGTCTTTGTTTGAGAAAGCCGACAAGATGGCTCATTCGGACTACACCGCTCCGTCGAGGTATTCCCTCGGCTACATCAACTACACCGAGAAGAATTTCGACGAGGCCTACGACTGGTTCGAGAAATCCGCGAGGGATCCCCGTTTCGCGGAGATGTCAGCTTCCTACATGTTGGAGTGCCGCTTTATGAAGAAGGACTACTCTTATGTCCTGAAGAACGGCGTCAAGATTTATGAGAGCGCCCCCAAGGAGCGGCAGAGGCATCTCGCGAGGATAATCTCCGAGTCCTATCTGGCAAAAGGCAACACCGTCAAGGCCAAGGAGTATTACGATGTCGCCCGGAGCGGGGAGAACGACATGGACCGCGATGACTATTTCTACGCTGGTTCTGTCCTCTACGCCACCGGCGACTACAAAGGAGCCATAGACAACTATTCCATGATGAGGAACAGGACTGACTCCATCGGTCAGATAGCCAACTACAATCTGGCCTACAGCTACATCAAGACTGGAAACAAAGTGGCGGCGCTGGACGCTTTCAAGGACGCTTCCCGGTGGTCGTTCAATCCGGACATCCAGGAGGACGCGCATTTCAACTACGCCAAGCTGTCCTTCGACCTGAACCACAATCCGTCTGTTTTCAATGAATATCTCTCCAAATATTCCGATAAGAAGAAAGGGGAGAGGATCTACAGCTATATGGCGCTGGCATCGCTCTACAACCATGACTACGCGGGAGCTGTGGAGGCGTATTCCAACATAGACATGCTTGACAATGATCAGAAGGCCAATTACATGAAAGCCAACTATCTGCGTGCGGAGCAGCTAGTGGAGACAGGCTCTTGGAGGGATGCTGTTCCATTCCTCAGGGCATCATCGTTCTACGCCGACAGGCGCTCCCCGTTCTCCCAGCTTTCAAGGTACTGGCTCGGCGAGTCTTACTATAGAAGCGACCAGTTCGACAAGGCGCTGGACACTTTCAAGGATCTGTACAACAACTCCGCCCTGGAGGGCAAGACGGAAGGTCGTCTGATACCTTACGACCTGGCTTACTGCTACTTCCGTCTCGGCGACTACGCCAATGCCGCCAAGTGGTTTGATGAATATCTCCAAGGCCGCAACCTGACCGAGGGCGAGGACGCCGCCGTGCGCCGCGCCGACTGCGACTTCATCCGCAAGGATTACAAGGCGGCCGTCTCTGAATATGAGAGCGCCATGAAGCGTTTCCCATTCACGGACAATCTCTACCCGAACTATCGCGCCGGAATCGCCTATGGACTTCTGGGAGACATGGACGGCAAGATCGCGGTTCTCTCAAAGGCTCCGGGTGCGTCTCCGTCCGCTGAATACTATCCTGACGCGATGTTCGAACTCGGAAGAGCGTATGTCTCGGCTGGCAGGAATGATGACGCGGTCGCCGTTTTCACGAAACTGCGCTCGTCCGAAAATGACAAGACCATTGCCGCCCGCTCCCTGATCGAGCTTGGAATGATTTCAAGGAATATGTCTGAGTACGACCAATCTCTTGGCTACTATAAGCAGGTGATAGCCGAGATGCCTGGCACGGAATACGCCCGGGACGCCCTTCTGGCCATCGAGTCGATCTATCAGTCCCAGGGACGCGCCGACGAGTACATTGATTTCGCCGACAAGGCCGGGGTGATCAAAGACAAGTCTGACGGCGAGAAAGAAACGATGTACTTCAACGCCGCGGAGCAGGTCTTCCTCACAGAAAACTATGGTAAGGCTTTGGCTTCTCTTCAGACCTATCTTGAGCGCTATCCGTCTGGGCAGAAAGCCCCTTTGGCTGAATTTTATGTGGCCGAGTGTTACAGGAACACTGGCAAGAAGGAACAGGCCTGCGATTGGTACAGGAAGTCAATAGAGAAAGGAGTCGGCTCAACGTTCGCCGAGACTGCCATGCTGAATTTCTCAAGGCTGTCCTATGATCTGCAGCGTTACAAGGATGCGTTCGGTGGTTATTCGTCTCTGCTTGAGGATGCCATGATCGAGAACAACAGGCACACGGCAAGGATCGGCATGTTGCGTTCCGCCTACAAGGCCGGCGACTGGGCTTCGGCACTGTCATGCGCGGACAAGGTTAAGGCTGACGTAAGGAGTACGGCCGCCGAACTCCGTGAGGCTGACTACTTCAAGGCCAAGTCATTGCTCTCGATGAACGAGCGCGAGGCGGCGTTTGAGATATTCACAAGCCTCAGTTCGGCTCCGTCCACCGCCGAGGGGGCGGAGGCTGCCTATATGATCATACAGGACGCCTACGACAAAGGAAAGTATGACACCGTCGAGAAGAAGGTCTATGCGTTCGCCGACAAGGCTGGAGACCAGAGCTATTGGCTGGCCAAGGCGTTCATCGTTCTGGGCGATTCTTTCGCCGAGCAGGACAATCTTGCCCAGGCGAAGGCCACTTTTGAAAGCATCATGAGCGGCTACAAGCCTGCCGCCGGTAAGACGGATGACGTGCTTGACAACGTCAAGATGCGGCTTGATAAGCTTAAAGAATTGATGTAGAAATGAATATGAAAAAAGTATATGCCGTCTCCGCGGCTCTTCTGATGTCTGCGGCGGCCTCTTTCGGACAGAATTTCAACCCGACCGTCGAGGTCACAAACACCTACCAAGGCAACGCTTCCGAGGCGCACAAGCCTCTGTTGGAGATGAACGTGCCGGATTCGCTGCTTCACTTCGATCTGGATTTTGACTACGAGGTCTTTGAGAAGCCCTATCAGGGAGCTTATAGTTTCAAGCCTTATATGCTGAACATGAGGCCGGCCAAGGATGCCTGGAGAGGACGTAAGCTTTATCTCAAGGCCGGCGCCGGCTATGCTTTCCATCCTCAGGTTGACTTTGTGTACAGTCCTGAGATGAAAGGCCCGTTCCAGATGAGCGTCTATGCCTCTCATAAGTCCTATTTCGGGGATTATCACAAGGTCGGCCCCGCGCTTGAGGAAGACGGGATCTTCCGTCTGAAGAAGACAGGCGGGCGTTTCAGCGGTCATGACGCGTTGACATCCGCCGGCTTTGATGGCCTGTACTGCTGGGATAAGGCGATTATGTCATTCGGAGCCGGTTACTATGGCCTCGCCGCCCAGGACACTGTCCTGTCACGCTCATATAACGCCTTGGACTTCAACGCCAGGGTTCGTTCGAACAATGATTCCGAGTCATATTTCCTTTATGACATAGGGCTTAGGGGACGTTTGGCGAATGACGGACTGGACTATAAGTCATTCGCGTTCCCGGACGGGGCGGAGACTGACAGGCAGAACGAGAGTTGGGTCTTTCTTGACGGTTTGGCCGGTCCTGTGATGGACAGCCGTAGGAGCGTTCTGGTTGGATTCGAGGCTGAATCGGCCTCCTACCGTGGATTCTACGGGGGGAATATCGGGCGTATCGCTTTGATTCCGAGTTACAGGCTGAAATCCGGCCGCTGGAATCTTGGCTTGGGTGTCAGGTTTGAATATGTCTTCAGAAATGACGCCAAGGACTATTTCCGCAAAATGACAGGAGATGTCGGGCAGATTGTCTATCCGGACGCTCATGTGAGCTTCGCGGCGGGGGAGAGCGTGTCACTTTACGCTGACGCGACCGGCGGGAGCCGCGTGAACACATATTCATCTCAGATTTCGGGGAACCATCATCTGAATCATTCGTTTCTTGCCGTTCCGGAGTACGAGGCCCTGACCCCCTTGGTTGACAACACTGTGGAGAAGTTGAACGCCAAGATCGGTGTGAGGGGCAATGTCGCCTCGTCGCTTCAGTTTGATGTGAACGGGGGAGTCGGGCTGTACGGGAATGCCTTGATGGAGTCCGGGGTGTTCGCGGCCGACGGACGTCTTTTGCCTTCGCTGACATATTCGGACATCAATCTTGTCTATGCCGATGTCTTGCTTGGATGGAACTCAAGTCGTGTCATGGTCGACGCTGATTTCCGCTACCGGAGTGTGTCTTTCCCCGGCAAGGATGCGAAGAATCGTGGTTTCGCTCTTCCTAAGTACAGCGGTGGGCTGAGGGCGGTGTATAACCTGACCTCACGTCTTTATGCCGGGCTTGCTGTTGAGGCGTCGTCTTGGCGTGAGGGCTGGTGCGAGTCGGAGGAAGTTCCGGCGGGTGATGCCAAGGTGCGTGTGCCGGGTCATGTCGATTTGGGTCTGAACTGCGGTTACAAGTTCAACCGGAAGCTTGAGCTGTGGCTTGAGTCTGGTAATCTGTTGTGTCAGACGATTCAGAGGAATCCGTTCTACGCCGAGAAAGGACTTTGGGTCACCGCCGGAGTCACGATCAATCTTTAAGGAATATTAGTTCCGTATAGGGCAATGTGGAAATAAATTTCGCATTGCCCTCAATTTTTATTAAATTTGTCTGTTTTATGGGCAGACCATATAAACTTGATGAAAACAGGCTATAGAATATGATTGAGAACGAAGAGATGAAGAAAGCGGAAGAGCAATATTCCGCGAGCAGCATCCAGGTGCTGGAAGGCCTTGAGGCGGTGAGGAAAAGACCTTCGATGTACATTGGCGACATTGGCGAGAGGGGACTCCATCATCTTGTCTATGAGGTGGTTGATAACGGTATCGACGAGGCCATGGCTGGGTACTGCACCGAGATCGGTGTCACTATCCTTCCTGACAACTCGATAAGGGTGTCGGATAATGGACGTGGAATTCCCACAGGAATGCATCCTAAGGAGCATCGCTCTGCTCTTGAGGTCGTCATGACCGTCCTTCATGCCGGAGGAAAGTTCAATAAGGACAGCTATAAAGTGTCCGGCGGTCTGCACGGAGTCGGTGTCTCCTGTGTGAACGCCCTCTCGGACAGTCTGGTGGCGGAGGTTCACCGCGAGGGGCATATTTTCGTGCAGAAATATTCAAAAGGGAAGCCGCTCGGTCCTGTCGAGATAGTCGGGGACTGCAACGACACCGGAACCATCATAACATTCCATCCGGATCCTACCATATTCACCCAGACAACTGTCTATAAATATGACACGCTTGCCGCGAGGATGCGTGAGCTGGCCTACTTGAACAAAGGCATCAAGATCACCATCACCGACGAGAGGGAACTTGTCGATGAATATGTCACTGACGAGAACGGAAACTCCAAGCCGACAGGCAGGCAGCTTTACCGGGGAGATGTATTCTACTCTAAAGAGGGGTTGAAGGAGTTCATTGAATATCTTGACGCCGGAGCCACGCAGCTGATTCCTGAGCCTGTGTGCGTGCAGAGCGACAAGGTGATTCCGATCGACATCGCTCTCTCGTACAACAACGGGTTCTCCGAGAAGATATATTCGTATGTCAACAACATCAACACCATAGAGGGAGGAACCCACCTTCAGGGCTTCAAGATGGGTCTTTCGCGCTCCCTGAAGAACTACGCAGAGAAGAACAATCTTCTGGCCAAGTTCAAGGGAGACCTCGCTCCTGAGGATTTCCGCGAGGGCTTGACCGCCGTTGTCTCGGTGAAGATCGCCGAGCCTCAGTTCGAGGGACAGACCAAGACAAAACTTGGCAATCCGGAGGCCACCTCTGCCGTGTCGCAGGCTACTTCCGCCGCTATGGATCAGTACCTTGAGGAACATCCTAAGGAGGGTAAACTGATTATTGAAAAGATTGTGCTTGCCGCCACAGCCCGCAACGCCGCACGAAAGGCCCGTGAGATGGTGCAGAGAAAGTCAGCGATGACAGGAGCCGGAATGCCTGGCAAGCTTGCAGACTGCTCGGAGAGGAATCCGGAGAAGTGCGAACTCTTCCTTGTCGAGGGAGACTCCGCCGGAGGAACGGCGAAGCAGGGACGTGATAGAAGGATCCAGGCTATCCTGCCGTTGAGGGGAAAGATTCTGAATGTTGAGAAGGCCGCCGGCGACCGCGCTTTCGACAGCGTCGAGGTCAGGAACATCTACACGGCCCTTGGTGTCACTGTGGCCCAGGAGGATGAGAACGGCGAAAAGAAGATGGATCTGAGCAAGCTGCGTTACCACAAGGTCATCATCATGACCGATGCCGATGTCGATGGCAGCCACATCGCCTGCCTTATACTGACGTTCTTCTTCCGCTATATGTTCGATCTGATCAAGAGCGGTTATGTCTATCTCGCGACCCCTCCGCTTTACCTTGTGAAGAAAGGCAAGGAGGAAGTGTATTGCTGGACCGACGAGCAGAGATTCGAGGCGACGGCCCGTCTCGGTAAAGGCTCTGACAAGGGTGTGACCGTCCAGAGGTACAAAGGTCTTGGCGAGATGAGTGACCAGCAGCTTTGGGACACCACAATGGATCCAGCCAGAAGGCGTCTGCGCAAGATCACGATCGACAACGCCGCCGAGGCCGAGAGGACATTCTCGATGCTGATGGGTGACGATGTCCCTCCGAGAAGGCAGTTCATAGAGGAGAACGCGCACTACGCGAACATTGACGCATAAATAATTAAAACAGAATACAAATGCTTGACATTTTTGACAGAATCGAAAGGGACTCGGGCGGTCCTATCGGACAATACTTCAATCAGGGATTCGGTTATTATATGTACCCGAAACTCGAGGGTGAGCTTGGTCCTCACATGATTTTCAATGGGAAAGAGGTTCTGAACTGGAGTCTGAACAACTATCTTGGACTAGCGAACCATCCGGAGGTTCGCAAGGCTGACGCCGAGGGCGCCGCAAAGTGGGGACTGGCCTATCCGATGGGAAGCCGTATGCTTTCCGGACACACTGCCCTGCACGAGAAGTTGGAGAAGATGTTCGCTGATTTCGAGAAGAAGGAGGACGCTTTCCTGTTCAACTTCGGCTATCAGGGAATTGTCTCAGCGATTGACTGCCTTACCGCGCGTCACGATGTGATTGTTTATGACGCTGAGTCGCATGCCTGCCTTCTTGACGGAATCCGTCTTCACATCGGCAGTAAGTACAAGTACCGTCACAACAACATCGTTGACTGTGAGAAGGTTCTCTCGAGAGCATGCAAGGAGGCTGATGAAAGCGGTGGAGGAGTCCTTCTCATCACTGAGGGAGTCTTCGGAATGACCGGAGCGATGGGCATCCTGGACAAGATCGTTGAGCTCAAGAAGAAATACAGTTTCCGCATATTCATTGACGATGCGCACGGATTCGGCCTTCTTGGCGAGCACGGACGCGGAACTTCCGAGGAGCTGCACTGCATGGACGGCATCGACCTTTACATCGGAGCGTTCGCGAAGTCGATGGCCTCGATCGGTGGTTTCATAGCTGGCCCTCGTAAGATCATAAACTACCTGCGTCTGAACATGCGTTCGCAGATGTACGCGAAGTCCCAGCCTATGGCTTTCGTGTACGGCAACATCAAGCGCCTGGAGATCATCATGTCTCCTGAAGGCGATGAACTCCGCAAGAAGTGCTGGCACGTTACCCACACTCTTCAGGAAGGCTTCAAGAAACTCGGATTCGACATCGGTGAGGCGCAGGCCTGCGTGATTCCTATCCACATTGACGGAGGTGGTGTGGCCCAGGCGACAAAGATCGCTATGGATCTCCGTGAGAACTACCGCATCTTCTGCTCGATGGTCATCTACCCTGTCATCCCTAAGGGAATGGTGATATTCAGAATCGTATGTACAGCCGCTCACACTGACGAAGACATCGCGTACACTCTCAACGCTTTCAAGGAAATCAAGCAGAAACTCGATGCCGGTGCCTACGACGGAGACGACATTGCTGTTAAGACTATTATGTAATTATTTGCTGAGCGGTGACTTGTATGCATCCTGAGTATTTCGAGGATAAGGTCATTATCATTACTGGAGCCAGCTCTGGAATAGGGTTGGCTTCTGCTCGTCTCTTTGGCTCGTTCGGTGCGAATGTTGTGATGGCGGCAAGGTCGCTGGACAAGCTTCAAGAAATGGCTCCGTCTGTGAACACTGACTCGCGTAAGGTTTTGTGCGTGAAGACCGACGTGACGAAAGAAGGCGACTGCCGGAATCTGATTGAACGTACAGTTCAGGAATATGGCCGCATCGACATCCTTGTCAATAATGCCGGAATCTCGATGAGGGCTATGTTCAAGGACTTGGATCTCAGTGTAATCCACTCTCTGATGGATGTGAATTTCTGGGGCACAGTGCAGTGCACGAAGTTCGCCCTGCCTTACCTTCTTAAGAGCAAGGGACAGGTTGTGGGTGTGATTTCGATCGCCGGATTCACCGCTCTCCCGGCCAGGACTGGATATTCTGCGTCCAAGTACGCGGTCCGCGGATTTCTTGACACCATCCGGATCGAGCACCTTAAGGACGGACTCAATGTGCTTGTCTTCGCTCCGGGCTACACTGACTCAAATGTCCGCAAGGCCGCCCTGACGGCTGACGGAAGCCCTCAGGGTGAGACTCCATTGAAGGAGGACAAGCTTATGAGCGCCGAGAAGTGCGCCGAGTACCTTGCCAAGGGATTGGAGAAGAGGAGGTCGCAGATGATACTCACCGGTCTTGGAAAGGTCACGGTGCTTGCTCACAGGTTGTTCCCCAGACTTACTGACAAACTGACTTACGGGTTCATCGCCAAAGAGGCTGGGAGCCCGTTCAAATAACGGAATGCAAGAATGAAACTGCCGCGCGTGTCCATAAACTACAAGGTTCTTACTCCCCTGGCCGTACTTTTTCTGATTCTCACATTGGTGTTTCCGAGGACAGCCAAGTTCAACTATGACTACAGGAAAGGTTCGCCGTGGTCTCATGAGACCTTGCTGGCGCAGTTCGATTTTCCTATCCTTAAGACCGACGAGCAGATCCGTGAAGAGAGGAGCAGGAGTAAGTCGATTGTCATACCGTATTACAGGTACCGTCAGGACATTGTCGATAACTGCCGCAAGGCCGCGGAGGGCATAGATATGGGGGCATATTCATACCTTCGCCCTTTGATTGTGTCTTCAATGGACGGAATTTATTCCAATGGAGTGGTGCCTGACGAGGGAGTGAAGCTGGACGGGCATGCGGATCCTTCCGTCGCGGTTCTGTACATCCAGAGGGACAAGAGAGCCGTCAAGAAACCTGTGGAGGAGGTTTTCAAGGAGTCTGAGGCTAAGAACCGTCTGCTTTCCATGGTGACCTCGAGGTATCCGAGGATAAATGCTGATTCGGTCCTCAGGACTGCCGGAATCTATGATTTCATAGTCCCTAATCTCGACTATGACGCAAAGACGACAGAGCTGGTCCACTCCGAATCATCCGGACAGGTCTCCACAACACAGGGTTTTGTGAGCGCCGGGCAGTTGATTGTCTCGGAAGGGGAGATTGTAACCGCCGAGATAGCCCAGATTCTTGATTCCTACAAGGTTGAGTACGAGAATAGCATGGGGTATGGCGGACCGAGGATCCTTTTTTGGCTCGGCAACGCCTTCATAGCATTTGTACTTGTGCTGATGTTCTTCCTGATGATCTACTTCCTGAACAGGAAGCTGTTTCTGGATCACCGCAAGTTCTGGTATCTAATATTCATTTTCCTCATAGTCTCTGTCCTTGCATTGGCCGTCAACAAGTTCGCCCCGCGTTGCCTCTATATGGTGCCGTTCACGCTGACCGCCTTGTACCTTGAGGCGTTCTTCAAGAACAAGGTGATCTTCCCGATCTGCTGCGTGTCTTTCCTTCCGTTGCTTGTCTTCGCCGAGAACGGGACAGTGCTTTTCGTGATGTTCCTTCTCGCGAGCATAGTCGCGGTCTTCGTGTTCAAGTTCTTCAGCCAGGGATGGCAGCAATTCTTCATGGCCGGGATCGTGTTCGTGTGCCAGATTGTGACCTATTTCGGATTCAGGCTGATCGACATGGTCAACGATGACCCTTACATCGCCGTTCTCTACATGTTCATAGGCTCGATGCTCATTGTCGCCGGCTACCCTCTCATCTACCTGTTCGAGAGGATGTTCAATTTGGTCTCCAGTTCAAGGCTTAGGGAACTTTGCGACACGAACAACAAGCTTCTCAGGGAGTTGGAGCATAAGGCGCCCGGCACTTTCCAGCATTCCCTTCAGGTGATGAATATGTGTGACGCAGCGGCGCGGGCCATTGACGCGAATGTGCTCCTGGTTCGTGCCGGAGCCCTCTATCACGACATCGGGAAGATGAAGAACCCGCTCTGTTTCATCGAGAACGAGAGTATGTCTCCCGGCGGTGTCCACTATCACGATCATCTGTCTCCGAAGGAAAGCGCGAGGGCCATCATCAAGCACGTCTCCGACGGATTGGAACTTGCGGCCGAGTACAGGCTTCCCGATGTTATCCAGGACTTTATCCTGACACATCACGGCACGTCCAACACCTCATACTTCTACAACAAGTACCTCAACGATGGTGGAGACCCGAACGATGTCGCGGATTTCTTCTACCCGGGGCGCAAGCCACAGACTAAGGAGCAGATAATCCTCATGATCTGTGACACCCTGGAAGCGGCGTCCAGAACATTGAAAGACAACTCGGCCGCCACGTTCTCTGCATTTGTGGAGAATATTGTCGCGTCGAAGATGAAGATCGGTCAGTTTGACGAGGCCGATATTTCCATTAAGGAGCTTAACATAGTGAAAGAGACGCTGAAAACCTATCTTTCACAGATTTACCATGAACGTGTGGTTTACCCTCAGAGAAAGAATAATTAATTTATAATAATATTGACAGATTATGGAAGTAACAAAAAATCAAATCGATGATCTTAACATCGAACTGACGATCGCCCTGAAGGCGGAGGACTATGTTGAGCAGGAGAGGAAGAGACTCTCCGCTTACAGAAGGAACGCTGACTTCAAGGGTTTCCGCAAGGGAATGGTTCCCGCCACTCTTGTGAAGAAGATCTACGGTGAGCAGGCTCTTTACGAGGCCATCAACGGTGTCATTTCCGAGCAGCTCGACAAGTTTATAAAGGACAACAATCTGCACATTCTTGGCGAGCCTTTGACCAGTGAGTCCCAGAAGGAGCAGGAGTGGAAGGACGGTAACGACTTCGAGTTTAAGTTTGACCTCGGACTTTCTCCTGAAATAAATGTTGAGGTTGGGAAGGAAGACAAACTCCCATATTACCAGATTGAAGTTACTGACAAGGCAAAGGCTGCTTTGAAGGACAGCCTTCTCCGTCAGTACGGACAGCTTGAGGAAGGTGAGACCGCAGGAGAGGATGATTATCTGGTAGTTGATTTCTCGCAGGGTGAAAAGTCAGTCGAGGGTGTCTATGTGGCTGTCAACAAAGTCGAGGGTGATGCCAGAAATAGCTTCCTTGGAGCTAAAGCTGACGACCAGTTCGACGTCAACGTCAATGAGGCCTTCACCAACGAGACCGACAGGACTTCTATGCTCAAGATGAAGAAAGAGGAACTTGCCGCCCTTGAACCAGTTTGGCATGTGACCGTGGTGAATGTCAAGACATTCGTTCCGGCTGCGGAGAATCAGGAGACTTACGACAAGATCTTTGGAAAGGATGTAGTGAAGTCCCCGGAGGAGTTTGATGCCAAGATCACCGAGAGACTTCAGGCAAACTACAAGCAAGAGGCAGACTACAGACTCTCTCAGGATCTCCGCAAATACCTCGTGGACAAAGCCGATGTGAAAGTTCCAGAGACATTCCTCAAGAGATGGCTCTACGAGAACAACAAGGAGAAGTTCTCCAAGGAAGACATCGAGAAGGAGTTCGACGGATTCCTCGGTGATTTCCGCTGGCAACTTGTACGAGGCTTCCTGATGAAAAAGCTCGGGCTCAAGGTTGAGGACAAGGACATGCTTGAGGCCGCAAAGGCTTATGCCGCCTACCAGTACGCCATGTACGGAATGGGCAATGTCCCTGAGGAACTTCTCACCGATGCCGCCGCCCAGATGCTCAAGGACGAGAGGCAGATGCGTAACATCGAAGAGAACGTCGAGAACGAGAAGGTGATCGCTGCCGTTAGGGAGAAGGTCACTCTTCAGGACAAAAAGATCTCCGAAGAGAAGTTCCGCGAGCTTAAGTAATTATGAACAAGGAATTTCAGAAATATGCTACCAAGGGTCTGGGGCTTAGCTCCATGACCCTTGACCGCTATCAAAGAGCCACGGATGCCTACATCAATCCGACCATCATCGAGGAGAGGAAGCTGAATGTTGCCTCGATGGACGTGTTCAGCCGCCTGATGATGGACAGGATCATATTCCTTGGCGTTCCGATTGATGATGATGTGGCGAACATCATCCAGGCGCAGTTGCTGTTCCTTGCATCCACTGATTCGTCAGCGGACATCTCACTGTACATCAACACCCCTGGCGGTCAGGTGACTTCCGGTCTGGCGATCTATGACACTATGCAGCTCGTAGAGCCTGACGTGGCCACGATCTGTACCGGAATGGCTGCCTCAATGGGCTCGGTACTGCTTTGCGCCGGGGAAAAGGGCAAGCGTTCATGTCTGCCGCATTCAAGGGTGCTGATCCATCAGCCTCTCGGAGGAGCCCAAGGTCAGGCTTCCGACATCATGATTGCAGCAAAAGAGATTGAGAAGACCCGTAAGGAACTCTACGACATCATCTCTTATCATTCCGGACAGCCTTATGACAAGGTGTTTGCTGATGCTGACAGGGACTTCTGGATGACTTCTCAGGAAGCCTTGGACTACGGGATGGTCGATGAGATACTTGCTAAGAAATCAAGGTAATGCCTCAGAAAAAGAACTCAGGTACAACTAAGCATTGTATGTTCTGCGGCAGGTCGGAGCGTGAGGTTCCGTTCCTGCTTCAGGGAGTGGACGGGTTTATCTGCAGCGACTGTGTGGAGCTTGCGCATGACTACCTCCGTGACACTCTTGGCTCAGCCTCCAAGGACGGCAGGCCGCTTGGCCGGCTTGAGGGCTTGAAGAAGCCTGTGGAAATCAAGGAATTCCTTGATGAATATGTCATCGGGCAGGATCGCGCTAAGAAGATGTTGGCTGTCGCTGTCTACAACCACTACAAGAGGATCAACCACAATCTGGTCGACCGTCCTGACGACGGTGTCGAACTGGAGAAATCGAATATCCTGCTGGTCGGTCCGACCGGAACCGGAAAGACTTTGCTGGCTAAGACGATAGCGAAACTCTTGGATGTCCCTTTCACAATCGTGGACGCTACCGTCCTGACCGAGGCCGGCTATGTCGGTGAGGATGTCGAGAGCATCCTCACAAGACTTCTTCAGGAGGCTGATTTCGATGTGGCCAAGGCTGAAAGGGGAATCGTGTTCATCGACGAGATCGACAAGATCGCCCGCAAGAGCGACAATCCGTCCATCACCCGTGACGTGTCCGGCGAGGGAGTCCAGCAGGCTATGCTGAAACTTCTCGAAGGCAATGTCATCAATGTTCCGCCTAAAGGTGGCCGCAAACACCCGGAGCAGGAGTTTATCCATGTCAACACACAGAACATCCTGTTCATCTGTGGCGGCGCGTTCGAGGGAATCGAACGGCGCATCGCCCAGAGACTCAACACTCAGGTGATCGGTTTCGGAGCCGCTCAGAAACAGGCCATAGACAAGCAGAATCTTCTGAAATATGTCGATGCCCAGGACTTGAGGGCTTACGGTCTAATCCCCGAGATAATAGGCCGTTTGCCGGTCATCACCTATCTTGATGCCCTGGACAGGGATGCCTTGCTGAGGATTCTGACCGAGCCGAAGAACGCGATTCTCAAGCAGTACGCAAAACTGTTCGAGATAGACGGAATGACTCTCAAGATCGAGGACGGAGTCAAGGAACTGATAGTTGACACGGCCATCAGAAACAAACTCGGTGCCCGTGGCCTGCGCTCCATCTGCGAGCGGATCTTCGATGACGCCATGTACGACGCCCCGTCGTCCAGCAAGAAAGTCTTCACCGTCACCCTTGACTACGCCAAGTCCAGACTGGAGAATTCGCTTTAGATCCCGTGGCGGTCAACCTGCTGACAACTAATTAAACAACATACCCTTCTCCTACCTGTCCGAGGTAGAGGAAGGGTATGTTAGAATATTCACTGATAATTTCTTAACCGCCACGCTTTGTGGACTGGACTCTTTCATTCCTCGAAGTCCTCGTCATCAATGTCGTCGACGATGTTCTCCTGATGCCATTCGTTGTAGTGTGTGGGTATATTCCTTGGCTTCAGGACCAGATAGTCGTCTCCGTGCCAAAGGGTTGAATATTCGTTCTCCGCTCCTTTAAGCCGTTCCGTTGACACGCTTGCCAGTACAATCTGACCATCGGGTGCTTCTTCATGCCCCTTGGCCAGCAGTGTGATGACTTCGCACGCCACCATCTGCGACAGAAAGTAGGCCGACTTCTCCACCGCTGACCAACTGTCGTTTACATGAAACAGATGGACTTTGTCTTCATTGTCCCTCTCCATGCGGAGGATTCCGTCCATCTTCTCGTTCAAGAATTGAGTGACTGAGATCATAGCGTTTATTTTTTGAAGGTTACTTAGGGAAAGCAACTACGTTGTGTTTGCGAATGAAGTCCTGTTTGGCAAAGTGAGATCACCTCTATTTTTCCAACTGGAAGATCTTTTCCATGAGATGCCATTTCTGTGTCGAGGTCATGGACGGGTCGCAGCCTTGGAAGCGGGCGACGTAGGCCTCCCATTCGGCCTGGCGAGGGAGTGTGGCGAGGCGGGCGTTGTCTTTGACGAAATCGAAGTCATCGGTGGTGTCCATGATCATGAACACCTTGCGATCAAGGCGGTAGATCTGCATGTCGAGGATACCGACGGAGCGGATCCCTGCCTGGATCTCGGGCCAGACGTGGCGGTGCGCCTCTATGTAATTCTCGATCATCTGGTTGTCTCCGACCAGCTCAAGGGTTTGGCAGTAGCGTTTCATTGTTGTTTATGGGATTAAAGGTTGCCGCGCGTGGGTCTCTTACATTCACGCACGAAGATAGGTTGGCACTTGTTCCGGTGCGCAGGATCAGCTTTATTGCTCACGGCAGTTGGTTGAAAGTCAGTGCCGTGCGTGATAATGGCTTTCTCACGCGCGAAGTATATCAGGCTACATCCCGCCGCGCCTGACGGTGATCTCGATGGCACCTTCAGGGAAGGTGTGGCGCGAGGTGCAGACAAGGGCGAGGTAGCCACCACCGCCAGCCCCCGGCATCTTCCACGCAAGGACACCCGGCATCCGGGAATATTTGTCAATGTAGGCCTGCACGGTCGGAAGGAACGCCTCACCGGAAGTTTGTCCTGAAAGTCCGTCGGCAATCCCGGTGGCTTCCTTATGAATGTGTGATGGCACACCATCGGTAACGTCGCCATCGCTTGACATCGGGTTGACCATGCCAGGGAACATCGCTACCTGTGCCTCGAACGAGGCCTTGTAGGCGGCTGCGAAACGGTCCAGATCCATGTCCAGAATCGCGCTCCAGCAGTCATCCGCAGCCTTTGCCAAAGCCTTGACCTTCGGAAGGGTAATGTCCTTCCCTTCGACCACAGAGCAGCCGGGGCGACGTGGGAACATCGGAATCAGGCAGAGATGCTCCTCAAGCCATGAGAGAACTTTCTCGTCAGAACATGTCTCGATTTTGACAGGCCAGAATCGCTGGTCGTAATAGTGACGCGCAAGCCCCGGCACACATATTCCTATGGCATCCTGCGCCCCTGAAATCACTCCGTCCGAGCGTTCCGGGTCGTTCTCGAAGCAGAAAACCAACTTCGCCAGCATCTCCGGATCCATGTTCGGAAGCTGGTACGGCCAGATCTTGCGGATGGCGTTGCGGGTCGACGTAGAGAGGCCGCAACGCTCCCTCACCTCAAAGTTCGGTTCCAGCGAGACTGTGATTGCCCATCCTGGTGCCAGACACGACACGTACGGCTGGTCGATCCACGTCCCGGCAAGGTCAAGGCGGGTTGGGATCGAAGATTCGGATTTCTTCAAATCCGTGCTGGACCGTGCCGCCAGTCCCTCCGATGGTTTCCGCTGGAGGACTACATATTCAATGCCCCTTGACTCGCAGAAGCGGCGCTTGTCCTCGTTGGAACCATCCTCATTGACCACGAATATGTCCGGCCTCAGTTCCTCTACCGTCGGCGCGAAGTCCATTATTCCGTGCCCCCGGTTGATGAACGCATCTTTCACGTAGCGGATCGACTTCACCATGAAAAGCCGTTCCCGCTCACTATAGACGGTCTTATGGTGCTTATAATCAAGGATTGTCGCGTCGGATCCGATGCCGACATAGAGATCCCCGTAGGCCGAAGCCTCCCGGAAAAACTCCACATGGCCGCTATGCAGGAGGTCATAGCAGCCGGAGACGAATACTTTCTTGTGTGGCATGTTAATATTTCCTCAGGCGGCACAACCCGAAGAGTTGTCGCCCACCATGATTTCTTCTTGGAATATCTACCTTTCCGCCCTCATCGGGTTGTGGAGGAAGTCCTCGTAGGCGAGACGGATGCCGTCCTCCAGCTCAGTCCTGTAGGTCCAGCCGAGTGACGTGGCTTTGGAGACATCCAAAAGCTTGCGCGGTGTGCCGTTCGGTTTGGTCGAATCCCAAAGGATCTCGCCACTGTACCCGACAACCCTGGCGACGAGGGCCGTCAGTTCCTTGATCGTTATCTCCTTACCAGTGCCGGCGTTGACCGTCTCGCTGCCGGAATAGTTGTTCATCAGGAACACGCAGAGATTGGCGAGGTCATCCACATAGAGGAACTCCCTCAACGGCGAGCCGTCACCCCAGCAGGTCACGGACTGAGCACCGGACACCTTCGCCTCATGAAAACGCCTGATTAAGGCCGGAAGCACGTGGGAGTGGGTCGGGTGGTAGTTGTCATTGGGCCCGTAGAGGTTCGTAGGCATCACCGAGATGTAGTCAGTGCCGTACTGGCGGTTCAAGAACTCGCAGTACTTAAGGCCGGAGATCTTGGCGAGGGCGTAGGCTTCGTTCGTCTTCTCCAACGGTCCGGTCAGAAGACAGGACTCCTTCATCGGCTGTGGAGCCATGCGTGGGTAGATGCACGATGAGCCGAGAAACTCCAGCTTGCGGCACCCGTTAGTCCACGCGGAATGGATGACGTTCATCTCCAGAATCATATTCATGTACATGAAGTCGGCCTGAGCCTCCTCGTTGGCCACTATCCCACCAACCTTGGCGGCTGCAAGGAACACATATTCAGGCCTCTCGGCCTCGAAGAAGGCCTCCACGGCCCGTTGGTCGCAAAGGTCGAGTTCCTTGTGCGTTCTCAGTACAAGATTATCATAGCCCTGCCGATGCAGCTCACGGACAATCGCTGACCCCACCATTCCTCGGTGGCCGGCCACATAGATTTTAGCGTTCTTATCCATCATTTCACAATTCCTTTTTCAAGATATTCAACAAGATTCATCTTACGCACATCCTCAGCTGCTCCATCAGCAGCGACTTTGCGCATGTCATGCTCCACCATGATGCGGACGAGTTCCTCTAAGGATGTCTTGGTCGGGTTCCATCCAAGAGTGGCCTTCGCCTTGGTCGGGTCGCCCCAAAGGTTGACCACATCCGTTGGGCGGTAGAAGTCCGGTGACACCTCGACAAGCACTCTGCCAGTCGCCTTGTCTATTCCTTTTTCGTCCGCACCCTCACCGATGAACTCAAGCTCGATTCCAACTTCGTGGAACGCCAACTGGCAGAATTCCCTGACGCTGTGCTGGACGCCGGTAGCGATCACATAGTCATCCGGCCTCTCATTCTGAAGGATCAGCCACATGCACTCCACATAGTCCTTGGCGTACCCCCAGTCCCGCAGCGACGAGAGGTTGCCGAGGTAGAGTTTCTCCTGTTTTCCCTGACGGATCCGCGCGGCAGCGAGAGTGATCTTCCTTGTGACGAACGTCTCACCGCGACGTTCGCTCTCATGATTGAAGAGTATGCCGTTACAGCAGAACATGTTGTAGGCATCCCGGTACTCCCTGACAATCCAGTACCCATACTGCTTGGCGACGGCATACGGACTGTATGGGTGGAACGGGGTGTTCTCATTCTGGGGCACCTCCTCCACCTTGCCATAGAGCTCCGAAGTCGACGCCTGGTACATCCTGCACGTCTCTGCGAGTCCGGCCTGGCGGATCGCCTCAAGGATGCGAAGTACACCGGTCGCATCGACATCAGCCGTGAACTCCGGAGAGTCGAACGACACCTGAACATGGCTCTGCGCCGCAAGGTTGTACACCTCGTCCGGACGGACCTTGTTCATAACCTGGATCAGACTCATCGAGTCCCCGAGGTCGGCGTAATGTAGATGGAAATTTGGCTGCCCCTCAAGGTGTGCGATCCTCTCACGGTAGTCCACCGAAGAACGGCGGATCGTCCCGTGCACGTCATATCCCTTTGACAGCAGCAACTCGGCAAGGTACGAGCCATCCTGGCCCGTGATGCCGGTGATTAGGGCGGTTTTCATTGGTGAATATGTGTATTTTGTGACTGTTTTATAACAGAGTGCAAGAAGTATTTTGTGACGTAAAATAAAAAGAGAGTGCTTCCGCACCCTCTTTTATGTGTCTATCTTTTTGCCGCGCCAAATGGCGATTCACGGATTCAAAGCATGAGCATCGCCGCTGGTCTCTCTATCGGAAAGTGCTCTTTCTCATAGTCAATGACAAAGTCTGACAGCATCAAGGAGGATCTGGTCACTTTTTTTGATCCTTGCTTTTTGCCTCAAGATCTTTATTTATCAGTTTTTTTCCATTTATGAACAAGCCTACGATGACAACCATAGTAACACTAAGGAATGACGCAGCGAATGTTGTCATCCCAAGATGTAGTGCAAAGAATATTGCGACCGCTACGCAGACGAAGACAATGATGAATCCAAATAATTGACCACGTTTGCTTTGTTCTACTTGACTACCAATAACCTTTGACTCAAGACACATTCTATGCTCTTGTTGTTTTTCGGCCATTTTAAGAATCCTGTCTGCGGAGCCAGGTTGTATCTGTTCGTAACGTGCCAAGGATTCAGGAGGAGGAATCGGACCTGAAAACATCTCACTGCGAATGACCATCAAAGCCTCTTTTACTTCCTTCTTCCGGTCGTCTGGGACTGCATCCATAATAATCTTATCCGGACTTTCTGACTCTTGATGCTCTTTGTAACCTTCTACGATTTTGTCGTTTTGAATAGTTTCCTCGTTCATAGTCATTAGGGTTTATTAGTTATTACTTTATTATGGAGTATAGATCCTGGCCAATAACACCAAAATCAGATTCAATAGCAGTTCTGTCTGCTTGCTCATCCGATGAGGACTCGTTGAAAGAATAGTATGGTGTGAAAAGTCCGCCAAGGCTACCTATCCCAATTAGGAATGAGCCCTTAGAAAAAAGATAATCTGTCCTATAAAATGACTTTTTCATACACATTTATGTTATTTTCACAAATATACAAAATTCGTACAGAATTTCAATCAGCCTTAAATCAATTCCAAACCTAAAATCTGTCAGAACTTTTTCCCGAAAACAATAGCGCAGAAAGTTTTGAACAAGATCTTGAAATCAACAAGGAATGATCGATTGACCGATAAACATCACTATCCCATCCGGTCCACCATTTCGCGCATGAATGTCCAGAATCGGGTGTGGCCGATGTGGGTGAGGCTGCCTAAGTGGAGCATGGCCTTGTATATTCTTGAATCTCGGTTGGCTTGGATTCTCATGAACTTATAGAAAACGAAGGTGTTGAGAATTCCTAGTGCGACCACAATATAGGTCTGCATGTCTATTGGCGCACCGAGTTTCCATGAAAGAAACCAAACGAGTACTGTCAGGATATTCATTAAAAGTATTGCTGTGGTTGTACCGGAATGCGAGAAGCCCAAATCTATGAAAAGGTGATGAAGATGTGTTTTGTCAGGGTGGAAAGGGGAGTGCCCTCTTATTATCCTGACAGACATCACCCTAAGTGTGTCGAACACCGGAATGTTAAGAACCGCCAGTGTGAAAGCGATTAATCCGAAATTTTGATTTACGAGGTCTTGTGTAAGACTTGCGGATGATAAGCAACTCGCTACAAAGAAAGCAACTGCTGTTCCCATCATCAGTGTTCCTCCGTCACCGATGAACATTTTGGATTTTACTCCGAAAACATTGTGTAAGTAGAACGGAATTAGTGCTCCAGCTCCGATGAGGGCAAGGCATCCAAGGGTGTTCATTCCGCAGTGGAAGAAAAAAGCCGCGAACAAAATGCAAGAGATGATCACGTAGCCAGACGAGTAGCCGTTGACTCCGTCAATCAGATTAATCGCATTTATGATGCCGACACAGGCAATAATTGACAGTGGCCATGAAATGTACCATGGCAGACCATGAATCCCCCACAGTCCGTGAAAGTCATCAATGATGCACCCGGAAGCTAGCATCATCAGCACTACAACGAGTATCTCGACAAAAAAGCGGAACGCTGCTGAAATGTCCCTCCTGTCATCCCAAACGCCAATCGCCAGCATGATCGAGATTGAGCAGAGGTTAACAGCTATCGTTGTCTTGTCAAAGAATATCCCCGCAGTCAGCATCATTGGCAGCAAACCTCCGAACACGGCTACTCCACCGAACACCGGAACTGGAGTCCTTTGAAGTTTGCGCGCATTGGGATTGTCAACGATATGATGCTTGATTGCGTATCGCAGCACAAATGGATATATTAAGGTAACAATAACACACGCCACCGCTCCGAGGAGCGCGGCAATAACGATTTGATTCATGATTGGTTAGAGGAATGGTGAGCGGTTATTCGAAAAAGAAAGAGAGTGCTTTGCGGCACTCTCATATAATCAAACTTTTAGCCATTTTGTTATCTTGGACCACTTTGGCCCTTGAGCAGTTCATATATCTTATAAAAATAGCGCATGCTCAACAAGAATATGTTTGAGGAGACGCCATTCTTCTTAAGTGCCTTCAAATGATCTTTCATTATTTGTACATGACTCTTGATCCCCGAAGTCGAGGCCCCGCCCGTCCTCATTGTGACGAAGTCTTTCTCGATGTACAGGGTCTTGATGTGACCGACGTAGATAAGCCGCAGAATGTTTTCAAAATCGGCTGCTACCTTGAAATTAAGATCAAAACCTCCGAACTTCTCGTAGGCTGAGCGCCTGCAGTAAAACGAAGGATGCGCTGGAATGAAACCTAGGCGCATCAGTGATGGCTTGAACACTTTAGAAGAATAGTATCGGACGCATTTTCCAAGATCATCCGGATTGACAAAATGCACGTCCCCATAGACAGCGTCAACTCCAGTCTTGCCCATCTCGGCGGCGACCGTCTCCAGAACATCGTCCGAGGTGTAGAAATCATCCGAGTTCAGAATCCCCACAACGTCTCCTGTCGCCATCCCAAGCCCCTTGTTCATCGCATCGTATATTCCCGAATCCCTCTCGCTCACCCATCTCATCCTCCCCTTGAACCGAGGCTCATATTCCTTGATGATGTCAACCGTCCCATCCCTCGACGCCCCATCCACAACAAGATATTCAATTTCCGAATATGTCTGCCTAAGCACACTCTCAAACGTGTCCCGTACCGTCCCCGCGCTATTGAACGTCGCGGTGATGATTGTTATCTTCATAATGTGAATCGCTTTCTTAAAAGAATATTATCGTATGGCCGCATATAGTTTTAACCATCTTAGCCAATAGTGACACTCACCACTGCTCCAAGGAGCATGATGAGAGAATTTAGCTCAAGATAGCGGTTTTGAAAATAAGACGGTTAGATAGAGGTTATGATTCCTCGGTCTTTCACAATTTTATATTCAGGTAGAATTACTCCTGTTAAAACAAGTCGGAGTGTGTTCCGGTGTCAACGAAAATCAACTCCAAAATTGTGTCGTCCTGTCGCCATACCATCAGCCAGTCTGGCTCAAGATGGCATTCCCAACAACCTGTATATCGCCCCTTTAACCTATGTGAACCATAGCTTGCGGGCAACGAACCTTTTTCCTGTAATATATTAACGGCAGCGACAAGCAAAGAAACATCCAAGCCCCTTTTGACACATCGCTTTAGAGACTTCTTAAATTGATTGGTATAGACAATACTGTACATCAACCAAGAATTTGTGAGATCATATCCTCTGCGTTTGCGGCATGATGGATGCGTCCGGCATCAATATCTTCGAGTCCTATCTCAACACCACTCTTCTTGGTGGAACTAATAGTCCATCCCATCCTTTTGGCCATTTTGCGAAGGAATGGGAGATCTCCTTTCGGAACATTGACCAGAACGTTAGACACTTCCATAACTCATTCATTTTATGCAAAAATAGCAATATTATAGCGAATGCCCAAACATTGAAGGTTATTACTTTCCTGAAAGAATATTATCGTACAGCCGCAGATAATCCTGATACCGGTCTCTCTTGTCAAATAAGGACACCGCTCTGGCCCTGCATTTTTGCCGGTATGAATCGCCATCCGCCTGACAGATCTGAATGACAGCGTCTTTCAGCTGCCGGACGTTCCCTTGCTCCACAACGGCCCCCGTTTCGGAATCAATCGCCTCCGGACTGCCCCCAGTGTCGTAAGTAACAACCGGAGTCCCGCAGGCCAGCGCCTCCAGGTTCGTGGTGGGAAACGTGTCCTCGTAGGTCGGATTCACGAACACGTCCGCTGCTGAATATATTTCCGCCATTTCATGAATATCATTGGTCCGGCATATCCCTTTAATCCCTTGTGGGAGCTCATCTATCTGCTTCTTTGTCAGTCCGATCATCATGATTTCGAACTCGTCTTCTGACAATAGATTCCTGAGTTTGATGAAGTCGTGAAAACCTTTCCGCTTTGTCCAAACGCTTGCCGCACCGAGTATCAGATGTCTGGTTGGCTGGCATCCCATTCTTAGACGTGTTTCAGCTTGGCTAGTATTGAGGTTAAAGATGTCAGTGTCAATCCCGTTGCGGATTACAATTCTATCTTTCTGACCAAAGAAAGATGATGAAAGCAGGTTGCCCAACCATTCCGAGACAGGCACAAGGGTAAGCCTTTGAAGGCTTGTAAAATATTCCTTTTTCAGCCAGTAATTGCGCTCGCTCCCGTCAAAACCGAACGATTTCGGATATTCCTTAAGTTGCGGGCAGCCATGGCATCCGCTTTTCCATTTCTCGCATCCTACCAACTCGAAATGAGAGCAGTGTCCAGTGAATGTCCAGCAGTCGTGTAATGTCCAGACGGTAGGCAAATTCTTGTCCTTGAGGTAATTGAATAGGGTGGGGTAGTGAAGGTAGTATCCATGGATGTTGTGCAGGTGCACAATGTCCGGCTTGATTCTGTCAATCTCCTTTATAAGCCGCTCCGTGTCAGCCTTGGCATTCAACCCCTCGTTGTCAAACAGCCTGGCTTTGAGAGCATTGATGTACATTGACTCTTTACCTCCAATCTTGATTAGGTTTGATTCGCTAGACGGTTCACCTCTTCCATAAGCGATGAAACTCTCCCATCCCTCGCTTATCGCCAACCTCCCGATCTCCTCCGCAATCCTCCCGTGCGACCCCCAGTTGGCGGTGACGTTGATTTGTAAAAGTGATGGCATAATATGCTGTGAAACAGGTGGTTCTGCTTTACTATAGGAATCCTCGAACGGAGTCGTAGAAACCATCCTCCGTTATATTCCTTGATTTTTCTGGCGCGGATTAGATAGAACTTGCCAAGGTTCTGTGGCAGCGTCTTACTCCCTTATGATAAGATGCTATAGTCCTTTAATATCTATTCTTAATGAATCTGCTTGCTTAAGATAATCTACGGCATTCACAGTGGTAATTCCCAATTGCCCGCAGATTGAAGGGATCTTTTTGAATAGTTTTCCATCGTTCTGGTTAGGATTCTCTTCTGTAAGGACACGAATCGGATCAATGTCTGTACTATTGTTCATTGCATAGACAATGATAGCGCAGTCTGTACCATAAAGAAATGCCTCGCGTTCATTCAGATATCCGACTTCGTCATCTGAAAACTTCATCTTCTTCATTATCCGATCAACAAAATTGTTGTCAACCATATTGTAGAACGCTCTTTTGGGTGCCAATTCCTCCGTGGAAACGGCAATCCTTTTCCCTTGCAAACATGAAAACGATGAATATGCCAGACCTTGAGACACGAACTTTGATTCTGCCAAGACTTTGTCCAAAATGATCAAGGATCCATTCTGAATCTCTGACAGCAAATAGGAATTCAAACTATCAACCGTATCAAAAGGATGATAGTACCTTGCCATGGCTACCAACGAGGAAGTGTCCGCGACCGTTTTCATACTCCTCTGAATGCGTTTATGCTCTCAGGCTTTATTTTCAAAGCCTTACAGTATTCCTGCTCACCTATGACACCGGACGAAAGAGCGACCGTGTAGATGTCTTTCACGATCTCTGCTCTGATAGGTTGAGGATTTCTTCCCTGGGACACCGAGCCACTTTCCCTTTCCAGTTCTCTTTTGCGTGCTATCCTAACTTCTTTCTCGCGCCACTGATTTTCAAGCTCCTCTTTAATGTCGACATACGATTCGTATGACAACTTCTTTTGAACTAAGAGATTAGTGAATATGGCAAGTCTGCTCACATTGGTTTCCTGTGATATTTCCTTGACAAGGTCATGTCCATAGTCATTAGAAGCATCGAATGTTCTGACAGCGTCCAACTTTCCGGCCTGTTCCTTTCCAATGAGCAAGTGATAGGAAAACATATTGCACCATCTTTCCACATCAGAGATCTTCAAATTGGTCAATGCCGTGACATCAACTTCTTCAATCTCCTCCTTATTCAGCAGGTAATGCCCCAACTCATGAGCCAGAGTGAATATTTCCCTGCTGAATGATTCTTGCCTCCTCTTCAGAACAATGGCGTTAGGGCTCAGATAGAACCCGTCCACATTCGCTTTGTATTTCTTTTGCTTGATGTCAACGAACTCGAAGACCATGACATTCATTTCTCCAAGCTTGTTGATGAAATTGCGAAGAAACGTCCGCTTCTCTGCGGTGAAGACAGGCAAAACTAGGTCTCTGATTGAATATGCGACTTCACATGGATTGTCCTTCAAGGTGCATGAAGGAAGTGTCCTACGAAGCCTCACATCAGAGAGCTTTGAAATTGTGTTCAGGCGAGTCTTCAAATCCTCGAACTCCCGGACTCTCAGCCTTGCACCGAAACTCAAATTAGCCTCAAAAGATTCCTTGCGAAAGAACACGCTGACCTCCTTGTTCATTTTGGGAGTCTCAGGATCTACATAATAAATCAACCCTTTATGAAAGACTGAATCCACACGCTTCAACGTGTTCAAGGGAATAGAATCACGATAAACATCCTCCCAAAGCAGAGGCTTTTTCAGCCCCTTTCCAGCGTCACGCAATAATTCCTCCGCTGTCATCTTGAACAACGACAGCAGATACTTGATGCGCTCTTTATTTATCGTAATCAGTTTCATGTCATCATCTTCCTTCGGCAATGAATGATCGTGGCTACTTGGCTACATATCGCAAATATAATTTTTTTTGCCCGTTGTAACAATACTTTCGCCTATTTCTCGCATTCCGTTAATTCGAAAAGTGAGCAGTGTCTAGTGAACTGTAAACTCCCATATCCTTAGAAACCCGCCCGTGCGAACCCCTATTTGCTATGATGTCAGCCCTCGCTACTAATAGAAGAAAACTTCCTATTTTATTTTCCAGTCCAAGGTGGTCACCCCATCATTCACGGAGACGTTCATGCCAACCTCAACGATTTCTTTCCCCTTCATTTTAAAGGCGTCGGTGTAGCGCTTGGCATCAATCTGCGCCAAGGCTTCCTCAGCGCTCCCGCTGAACTTCAGTTCCATCACGTAGATGGTGTCCGAGGTCTCCAGCGTGATGTCTATTCGGCCTTTGGCCGTGTGTTGCTCCACTTGAATGTCATAGTCTGTCAGCAAGGCGAAGATGATGTAGAGCATCTGCTGGTAATTCCCTTCGAAATGGGTGTTGTCGCAATATGGAACGGTTTCCAGAAAGTCTCTCAAAAGGCGCATGGCTCCATCTGCGTCCCTGTCGTTCAGGCATGCAGAGATGTCTGCAATGACGACTCTTCCAGTGTCTACCTGCGAATCCAGATAGCCGGGTAGCAGACTGTCAAACAGTCCCACCCTAATCTCATTGTTAGGGATGTCGAGAGTGTAGACATCCAGCCTTTCGTCATAGTCCTTGATGGTGAGATATCCGCTCTGGTAAAGCAACGGAACCAGCGAGGTCATGCTCTCTGTCGCAACATCGAATGATGCCTTCTTAGCCCTTACCTCGCCCAGTTGCGATGGCTTCACATCAAATTCCCTCATTTTGTGGATGAGGTAGGTCGGGGTTCCGGATCCGAACCAGTAAGAGTTCATCTTACCATCAGCGAAGCAGTTCAGCAGACTGAAAGGGTTGAACACGTCAGGTGAAGGCCAGCAGAAATGATAGCCGTCATAGTGGTTCTTCAGCTCTGCAATGGTTTCCTCACGACTTAACATCAGTTTCCCCGAAAGCTCGTCTATGTCTCCCCTCATTTGCCCAAGTAATTCATCTTCTGTGATTCCGCAGACACCTGCATAAGGTTCGTCCATGCTCACATTCTTGATGTTGTTCAGCTCGCTGAAGATGCTCAACTGAGAGAACTTGGTGATTCCGGTCAGGAACACGAAGCGGAGCATCGGCTCGCAATCCTTCAGAGGACTGTAAAAGTTGCGCATCGTATTCCTTAGCACATCAAGGCGCTCCCTTTCGTGAGCTACGTCGAGCAAAGGCGCATCATATTCATCAATCAGAACAACAATCTGTTTGCCTGTCTGCTGATGCACCGTCCTTATCAGATTGAGAAGCCGCACGTTCGGATCCGGAGAATCGCATTCGACACCGAAACGTTTCTCATTGTCATTCATGATAAACAATAGATAGCGCTCCAACTGATCCTTTTCCATGTGCTTTCCTCCGGCCAGACTGAAGTGCAACACAGGGTACGTCTCCCACTCCTTCTCCAGCTTCCCGATAGCAAGCCCCTCGAAGAGATCCTTCCTTCCCTCAAAGTAGCTCTGGAAGGTTGACACCAGCAGTGACTTGCCGAAACGGCGAGGACGGCTCAAGAAGAAGTACGTGCCGTCCGTGTGAGTCATGCGGTAAACGTACTCCGTCTTGTCGATGTAGAACTTGTCCTCTTTGCGGATGCGCTCAAAGGTCTGAATTCCTATAGGGTATAATTTCCTTGCCATAGCCGTCGCCTTTTGATTATCTGCGTAAAAATAAGACAAATAATCGAATCAGTCAAGTTTCCCGACCACAAGAACCGCCCCCGGTTGGCGCTGGCGTTGATTTGTAGTAATTTCGGCATATGTTTTTAACAGTCTAATCCCAAATCATATTATCTGCATTCTTTATGCATTTTCTTTTATACTCATCAATGCTGCATAACACTTTTGCTGGATTACCAACTACTACACTACCTTCGGGTATATTCCCTTTCACAATACTTCCTGCACCAATTATGCTGTTTTTACCTATAGTTGTATTAGGCAGTATTACCGCTCGAAATCCTACAAAAACGTTTTCTTTTATTGTTATAGTCCCATCAATTCTTGCATCTGTATTGGTATATTTACTTTCAGTGGGGGGGTGAAAAATGCCGTAGTAGGGCTATAATCGTGTGTTAAGAATACACATTGCTTTGATATAACAGTACGCTCGGATAACGTGATTGCGGCAAAGTTGTCAAACCAAGCATCGCTGCTGATGTATCTTGGCATACCATTTATTTTCATGCCCGATTTTCTCAGTATGTGAACGAAACACTTCATGTAAGCGCGTGGTGTAATCATATCGACAATCTTGAGCATGGATACAAGTGGGTAATACAATAAGCGGAATATGAGTCTGTTCATAATCGTTATAATATAAAGTGAGTGATAATGCAATCTTCTGAGAATCTGTTTTTATCAAACTTTTCTCTAATATTAAACGTCTTACCAATGCATCTGTCTATACCCTGAGCTAGGAAATTAACAGTAGCATCATCGTCATCTAGTTTGTTTGGGGTAATAAAGCCGAATTCGGTTTCTTGCACCTCATTTAAATTATCATCAAACCTCTCATCACACTGCATGATTTCCCAAACGCCAATAGATGAATTAGTGGCAACAACCTTAGTATCCAAAGAGAGAGATTCAATAATGACACCTGGCAACCCTTCATCACGGGACGGAGAAACCAACATCTCTGCCAGTTTCATATATTGATAAGGATTGTTTTTCCTTCCAAGGAAGAATATAGAATTTGATGCACCAAATTGATTTGCTGCTTTCTTTAATTTGACAAGAGAACCGTCTGGGTCTCCGCCTATAATAACTAATTTATAGTCGGGGTGAATTTTTACCACTTTAGCGAATGCTTTAATGAGCCGATCTGTTCCCTTTAAGTGATAGTATAAGTTTCCTACATACAAAATTACGTGTCCTTGAAAGAGTTCTCTTTCAGCATTGTTTTCTATTACTATTGAGGCAAGGTGTTGAATCTTCTCAAAGTTGTGGATGTTATATACTAACTCTATATGATGGGCTTTCTTATGCCGATGTTTTAAATCAAGAAAGGCACTTTTGTTTACCGCTATCATTTTATCCAACCTAGGTATCAGAAACATATTTGCCAATAAGTGTAGCCAGTAATATATGAGGCCTTGATACCTCATTTGAGACAGACGAGTGTGGAAAACGCCAATCTTTTTTTCCTTGAAACTGCTGAGCACATCCCAGTAGATGCATCCCAATAGCGTGGCTATTGAGAGATGTACGTTATTCTCTTTCTTTATTTTCCTTAACTTGAATATTCGCGATTTCAATTTCGAAAGAATTCCCTGTTTCCCTTGCCCCAACTTGAATATGTCTTCAAATTGATATCCACTGTCTTCGTACTCTCCTAGGCAAGCTGTGTATACTTTTACCCCAGCTTGCTTACGTAGACCTAAATATAAGTTATGCGATACACTTGCTATTGTGCCAGTGTTGCATGGGATGATTAATAAGATATTCATTAGCAACTTCTATTTAATAAGAAGAATGTTCGTTAAGAACCCGTTAGGAAGAACCTCTGGATATAGATCGAAATAAATCTGATATATCCTAAACATTTCAACCAAAGGCAACAAATACACTAGTAGTCTAATCTTCTTATTGTAATTAACCACTTTATTAAATTGAATTAGAATCAGAGGAGTCAATACTGCAAAAAATCTTGACATAGACGGTATGAATCCTACAACATTCGCTATAGAGAGACAAGCCAAAAGAAATGTCATGAACTTTTTTTGTTCACTGTCTTTACAATTGGAATACAAGATAAGAGCAATGATATTGTAATACAAATACCTTAAGGGACTAAAGAGTTTTATGAAATGCGACTCTTGTACAGCGGTATCTATTTCAGCTTTATAATCATTATTTATATAGGAACTCAGCAAATGCCCAAACACACTGTCACCCATATTACCGATATTAGGAAGTGTGTTCCACAGCATACTTACAATTACACTAACAATAAACATAAAAGCAATGATTCTCTCATTAATTTTTTTCGAAGCGGCATATGAAAGAACGAACGTGAGCAAATAAAATAAGAATGTAATATGAATTAACGGTGTTAAAGCCAGTAAATACAAATACCGTTTGTTGTTATCTACTATTATTCTTAATGTCGCAAATAATGCCACCCATGAAGCTGTGAAGAATCTAAAGCCATTAATCTCAAATAAAGGTATGCTTGCAAAGAAAAAGATAGTTAAAATGATGTGTAGACTGTCATATTTATAATCTCGAAGGAAGTAATCAAAGACCTTAAGTTTATAGAAGGAAAAAACAAAGGCACAACAGAGAAAAATAAAATGATAATTCTCAGAGAATGAATGAACCAAAAAGAAAATAAGTCCTTCGAATAGATCTTTTACATATGGATTATCAAACTTTACAAATTCATGAATAAAGTCTGTAATAGAAGGGAAAATAGAATCCCAACTTTGAAATAATTCGATTATTCGGAAACTATCAAGGTTAGGACTTTTGGGTGTAAGGGAGTATCCAAAATATAAGGAAAATATTATTACGAAAGCATAGAAAACCTTTCTATGCTTTCGTATATCCATCAAAAAGGCACTTATCAGCGATATTAATGGATTTATAAAGAATAAGATAATAGGCATAACGTACTTTCAATAATAATGAGTAAGGCGTTAACTCTTCATCCATTTTATTGCACTGAAACTAAATGAAGGTGATATACATGGCTACTACCCAATCAGCATTTTCTTTAAGACATAGCAGCACATTTTCAATCTGTCAATGAGCCTGGATTTGTCAATTGCAAAATCGAAATAAGTGCCTCTGAATCCTGCCTGGAATAGATCGAAAAGCTCTATCTTTTTCTTCTTGTCTATTGAATCATGATACATGTAATCTGTTCCTTTATCAAGAATGTCAAGTGTAGTCAACATTTTCAAGATATGAGAACAATATAGATTCGGATTATTGCTCATCCTCATCGTCCATGACTGATTGGCATTTACTCGATAGACACACATTTCTTCGGGGATATAATATATTCCTCCCCTTAAAGCTCCTTCTATCTGGAGATAGTAATCTAATCTGTAGCATTGATAAAAATCCTTGGGGCGCAGATATAATTCAGTTCTGAATAAAAGCGAATTTGTTGAGAACATTCCACCTCCGCCTATTATGGTTTCTTCAACATTGAAGATAACTTGCTGGTCGGAAGGTGAGATATGTCCTATAATGGAGCCTTTATTTGAAACGCATGATGCACTACAGGCACACATGTCAAGTTCTTCATGGAGATCAAGAATATCATTCTGAACCTGGAGTTTATTCTTTGAAGTCCAGTAGTCATCGCCTTCGCATAGTGCGATATACTTGGCGTTGTTTTCATACTCGGCAATAAGACCGTATTTTTTATCCAGATTATGATACAGATTCTTTTTCAAGCAAAAGACAGCGAAAAAGCAATTCGCATTTGTTTTATGTCTTGAAAATGTTATCGTAGCATCGTCCGTCTCCGTTTCAAAAGCGACACCTTTCTCTTTCAAATCAAAATTGTCTTCAACGTATCTTCTGATCACGCTCTGTTCTCCGTCAGTTGAGGCATCATCTATTATACAGCACACGAAAGGAAAGTCTGTCTCTTGCATCACAAAACCGTCAAGGGCGTCAGTTATATATTGAGACTGGTTATATGTACAGCAAACAACAGCCACTTTCCACTTATACTCTTTTTCCATTGACTCTTTTTCCTTTGTTAATGACAATATTCTTAATCTCTAAATATTCGTTCAGCTTCGTTTTCTCGCAGATCAGGAGAAGAACCGCAATTCCTACAGCGACCTGCATCGGCAGGATGCACCAATTGCTGATTGGCAGGTACTTTAGGGAATATACCGACAGCGCGACCGCTGTGGCGATACCGAAATCGGGGGCGACATCCTTCAACTGCATCCATGAGGAGTAGCCCAGTTTCTTCCCGGTGTAGTACGAGTTCAAGAAGAATGCGATAATGCCGGAAAAAATGGAGGCGACCAGCATCCAATATATGTTGAAAATGGCTCCTATTGTCAGCGGAATTAGTCCAATGAACTTCTTAATGATCTCCAAGTACAGGAATATGTCGCTTCGTCCCTGAATCTGAAGCATGTTCAGGTTGATGGAGTGAAGCGGATATAAAACCATGCTCAGGCAGATCAACGGAAGATAGGTCGCGGCCTCGTGCCATTGGGGGCCGATGAGACAATAGATTAGCGGCTCTGCGATGGCTCCGAGGCTGAACATGCTGGTGCAGGTCACGAACATTGTTATCTTAATCACTTTCCGGTATGCCGCCACCATCCTCTCCTTGTCGTCCTGTATCTCGGCCAATGCAGGGTAGGAGACCCTCTGAACTATAGAAGTCAGGTTGGAGGAAAAGAGGCCTGCATATTCAGTGCTTCTTGAATATTGCCCCAAAGTGGCTGGACTGTAGAATTTCCCTACAACGACTTTATAGAGTTCGTTCCAGATGTTGTTCAGAAGCCCGCTCAGCATCATCTTGGAACCGAACCCCCACATGTAGCGGAAGCTCTCCTTGCTGAAATCCCGGCTTGGCTTCCACCTGTTAAGGACCCATAGGCAGACCGTGTACAGAAGTTGTTTGGACAACTGCTGCGCCACGAGTGACCAGACTCCGAAGCCCATATAGGCCATCGCGATGCCTATTACACCGCTACCGACAGCGGAGGTGAAAGAAGCCTTGGTCTTGGTCTTGAAATCAAGCCTTTTCGTGAGCGAGGTGTACTGGGTGATCGACAGGGCGTTGAGGAACAGCACGCATCCCATGGCTCTGACCAGCGGGATCAATTCCGCGCGGCCGAAGAAGATGGATATGAGCGGGGCGCAGAAGAACAGCGACGAGTACAACACGCAGCTGATTCCCAAGTTGGTGAAGAACATCGTGTTGTAATCACACTGGCTCACCTCCTTTTTCCTGATCAGGGCGCTGCTGAATCCACTGTCCACGATCCCGTTAAGGACGGTGGTGAAGATCAGGCATATTCCAATCAGGCCATATTCGTCCGGGGACAGCAGCCTCGCCAGTACAATGCCGACGAGAAACGACACTCCCTGCCCCAGAAACGCGTCAGCCGCGCTCCAGAATGTGCCCTTCAAGGTTCGGGACCTCAAGGATTCATCATTCATTCTCTATTAGATGTTTTATCAGTGCACGCCCACTTTTTAGTAGGCTGTCGCTTGGCCGCTGAAGGATCAACGGCTTTTCAATATTGCTTGAAATTCGTCTTGTCTTAAACGTTCGCTATCCCAGCTGGTGGATAGGATAAAGGTGTCTACTCAACTTGTGAAAGAATCACATCCGGTGATGTCCCCATAAGCGTGATGGCCGAGATTTTGTGACCGCCATTGGCGTCAAGTGAGTGTCCGCAGTGGTATAGCCGTTCATCAATGATGAGCCATCGGTCGTGCGACTCCTTGCGCCACTTGCGTATGTCCACATGTGTTCCAGGGAACAGGCGGTCATGCTCGTTCATAAGGCGTCGCATACTCTGTCCGACACCTGCGGTGTATATTATGCCATCGACTTCTTTGCCACGGACGCTGAGCATGTCTAGCGTGAGTGTTGACACATATGCGTCTATGACGATAGCCCGCTTCGAGGCTGTACGAATAAGATTCTCTAGTGCCACACGGGCGGTATAGAAGTCGCCCTCAAAGAACACCATCTCCGCAGGAGGGGTGGAAGTTCTGATGAAGAAATCAAGCTGCCGTTGCTGCCCCGCCTGAGTGTCCTCGATTCGGGTCATTCGTTTTGAATGTTCATCGAACCTTGCGTCTATCTGCCTTTGCAAGGCAAAGAACTGTTGGTTGACTGAATATCCCTTGAGAAGGTAGTTTCGTAACACTCCGGTAGCCCATCTGCGAAACGCAGTCGCATTGATGCTGTTGACACGGTAACCTACGGAAATAATGGCATCAAGGTTATAATATTGAGTCTTATAAACTTTACCATCCGCGGCAGTACGTTCCAAAATGGAACATACTGCATTCTGGTCAAGTTCACCGCTGTGAAAAATATTACCCAAGTGTTTAGTGATGGCTGGACGCTTGGTTCCAAACAAATATGCGATTTGTGGCTGTGTCAACCACACGGTCTCATGTTCGGCATCCAGTTTTACTTCGAGGCTGATGCTCTCATTGGGTTGGTAAAGAACAATCTTGGAATCGCCTGCCATTGGCTGCATGCTGTTTTGGTCGTTGGTCATGGTTATTATATGTTTATTACCTAGGTTGTTAAGTTAACAATTT